>CAMZBI010000001.1 GCA_947304585.1 uncultured Clostridia bacterium
TGTTTGCTGTTCAGTTTTCAAGGTCCGCATGCACCCCTTTTTTGAGGCGCCCGACAATGATACCACCATTGGCCAACCCTGTCAAGCACTTTTTTTGATTTTTCTCAAATTTTTTTCAAATATTTTTTAACACCTAAAAGTTTCCTATATTTAGGAAAACAGTTGTTGCAATGCGCTGAAAGGGGCGGCACTTTGTTCAAATACTCCGGTATCAGTTCCGTCATTTAAGCTCTATATAGCAATCGCAGAACGGGTGTTGTCTGAAGACAGGTGGATTACGTGCGTGCAGTTGCCGCATGCCCGGGGCCTTAAATTAAAAGAGCCGTAAATAAAACGGGAATACAAATAAAACAGGAACATAAATAAAACAATCGCCGCAACGCGCCGTAAACGGCGCGCCGCGGCAGCAGGCTTTTGCAGCATTGACGCAGACTTTAGAATTATTATGTGTCGATCCTTATGACAAGATCTTCATCCTTAATCTCCCCCTGAAGGGTCAGCCTTCTCATTGCGAGGGCGGCAACCGAGTTCAGAAGGGACGTTGACGAGGGAATGGCCCTGTCCCTCCGGAGGATCGCAGTTTCCGGATTTTCGTCGGGACTGCCGACCCCGCAAAGACTGCCTGCCCGGTTGTAGGCCGTCTGGATCGCCGAACGGATCGAGCGCTCAAGGGTGTCTTCGGAATTGGCGTTGCCCAGAAACTCGGCGGTCTTTCTGTAGATCCGTTTTGCATTGCGCCCATAGTACATGCAGTTCATTATTATCATGACTGCGATCACCATATTGGCGAAATTGTACTGCCCCGCCTTGAAGCCGTTGGCCAGAAGGATCTCGGCGATGATCATTGGCGTTTTTTGGGTCGAGATAGCCAGGTTGATTGCCTGGTAGGTTTTGACTTTGCGACTGTCTGTCATATCATTCTCTCCTTTGAAGAAAAATAATATACAGGGCAATCACAAGTCAAAAGTGATTCGTCAAGGGCTGATCATTTCTCCGGTCTGAGCAATTACGGGCCGTCTCCGGTCAAACTGCGTGGTATAACTTCTTTGTCTGGTAGGTGGGTTCACAGGTCACGCGGACGCCTAGTTTTGAAAACACGTTCTCGTCAACATGGGACAAAATTACAGTGGCATGAGCATCACAGTTCTTCAGTAGCGGCAACATTTCAAAAGCCTTTGCTGCGTCTTTGTTGGTTATTGCACTGAAGGAGAGCGCAATCAGCACCTCGTCGGTATGCAGCCTCGGGTTGTGATTGCCCATGTATTTGATTTTCAGTTCCTGAACGGGACCAATTACTTCAGGAGGGATTATCTTTGTATCGTGGTCGATGCCCGCCAATGTCTTTATCGCGTTTATCAGCGCCGCAGCCGATGCGCCAAGCAGGGACGACGTTTTTCCGGTGACTATTCTTCCGTCGGCAAGTTCGATGGCAACGGCGGGTCCGTTCGTTTCCTCGGCTCTTTGCACCGCTGCGGGAACGACCTTGCGCTCATCCACCGAGATGCCGGCTTTTGCCATTATGGCTTCTATTTTTTCGACTTCCGCGTTGCTGGAGAAACCCTGCTTTGCGGAGCAGCGGGCCTTGAGCACACGCCTTATAATTTCTTCACGGGCTGCCTTGACGACAACGTCATTGTCGGTTATGCAGAAACCCGCCATGTTCACGCCCATGTCCGTGGGGCTCTTGTAGGGGGACTCACCGCTGATGCTGGTGAGCATTGCGTTGAGGACCGGGAATATTTCTATGTCGCGGTTGTAGTTGACGCAGATCTTCTGGTAGGCCTCCAGGTGGAAGGGGTCGATCATGTTGACGTCGTTGAGGTCGGCGGTTGCGGCTTCGTAGGCGATGTTCACCGGATGGTTAAGAGGCAGATTCCAGATGGGGAAGGTCTCGAACTTGGCGTATCCCGCCTTGACGCCCCGCTGCTGTTCTCCGTAAAGCTGGGAGAGGCAGACAGCCATTTTGCCCGAACCGGGACCAGGTGCCGTGACGACGACAAGTTTTCTGGTGGTCTCCACAAATTCGTTCTTGCCAAAACCGTCCTTGCTGACGATAAAGTTCGTGTTGCTGGGATATCCGGCGATGGGGTAGTGCTTGTAAACTCTTACGCCAAGGGATTTGAGCCTCTCGATAAACTTGTCCGCGTGAGCCTCTCCGGAATACTGGGTGATGACAACGCCGCCAACGTAAAGCCCGACGGCCCTTGCCGCGTCGATCAGCCTCAGCACGTCGAGGTCGTATGAAATGTTGAAATCTCCCCGCTTTTTGTTCTTTTCGATGGCGTCGGCGTTAATCGCAATGATTACCTCCGCCTCCTCTTTCAGACTCAAAAGCATCTTGATCTTTGAGTCCGGCAAAAAGCCCGGCAGTACCCGTGACGCGTGAAAGTCATCGAAAAGTTTGCCGCCAAACTCGAGATAGAGCTTGCTGCCGAACATGCCGATGCGTTCACGGATCTTTCCGCTTTGCAATTCTACATACTTATCGTTGTCGAAACCAATTTTCATAAGTTGCCTCCGTCTATCGACCATGTCTTCCGGCCGGTATCTCTCGGGTTTTAATTTTAAATTATTACACCTCTTTTTTCAATAGAGAACACCCCCGCAGGAGGGGCTTTCCGCGGTAAAACCAGACACTGAAAACATCGGCGCCAACGGTTGTTGGCAGGTAAAAAAAGGCGGGCCAATGATTTCCTGTCGCTGCCTGTATAAATCGGTCAGATCAGATTCGACGGGACGATCAGCGTGTTCTCGTCAAGGGGAAGCACTCTGTCCGACATGCAGATCACAGCCCCGGTGCCAACAGTGCGGGAGGCGCTTTTCAGCACAGAGAAGGAGCTCGCCGCACTTTTATCCGGAGCACTCGTTTTTTTGATCTCCACCGGATGGAGAACGCCGTCCTCCTCGATGATCAGGTCGATTTCCTTCATTTTGTTGTCGCGGTAATAATTCAGGTTGACCTTGTTTTTTCCGTAGGAGTAATGGCGGAGCAGCTCGGCTATCACGTAATTCTCGTAATAATGTCCGCTCGCAGCGCCGTTCATCAGTACGTCCCGGGTCGTCCAGGAGGACAGATATGCACAAAAGCCGGTATCGCAGAAATACAGCTTCGGCGTCTTGGTCAATCGCTTCAATTCGTTCGAGGCATAGGGCTCCAACAGGAAAACGATACCCATAGACTGTAATACATTCACCCAATCCTTGGCAGTTACGCCTGAAACCCCCGCTGAAACACCGAGATCGTTGTAGTTGACGATTTGGCCGGCAAAAGCTGCACAGGCTCGAAGGAATTTGCGAAAGCCCTCGGTATCGGTGATTCCGTAATCGTCGACCGCATCCCTCATCAGGTAGGTCTCTATATACGAGTTAAAATACTCTCTGAGCTGCTCAGCGTCCTTTTCCTGCACGTCGGGAAGGCCGCCGCGCCAGATATTGTCAAAGGTTTCAAGAATGTTGTTCTGTCCGAAAAGATTTTTACGCGCTGTCAGGGATTGCAGAGTGAAAACAAGGTCGCCATCAGGTTCAACGCCAAGCTTTTCCCTTGCGGACAGACTGAACATTTTCAGAATACAAAGCCGTCCTGCGAGAGAGTCACCCGCTTTCTTAACCAGCTTCCTGCTTTGGGCCCCGGAGAGCCAGAACTGCCCGCGCTCGTCGCTTTCGTCGCAAATAATCTTGATCTCTTCAAAAAGTTCCGGCGCTTTCTGCACCTCGTCGATGAGGATCGGCGGCCGATACGCTTGCAAAAACAGTTTTGGGTCGGTCCGGGCAAAATTGCGAAGCTGAGGGTCGTCCATCGTCGCGTAAGTCCGGTTTTGATCCTTTGCAAGATGTTTCAGCATTGTGGACTTGCCAACCTGCCTTGCGCCAACGACCATGACCGCCTTGAAAGCGGCGCTCATGTGTAGAAATTTGCGTTCCAGATCCCGTTTTATATATTCCATAGCCTGCCTCCTGTGGTGCAGATTTAAAGTACACTTTATTTTAGCACCACTTTTCGTTCCTGTCAAGGCATCTGGTGCAAAGATTCAGGGGAAAAAGCAAAAATACCATTGGCGCCGACAAGTCCCGAATGCAGCGCTTGAGCCGCCTTGTCATTTGCTTAAAAATGTTGTAGAATAAAAGTGTGTTGGCAAAGAAGAGGCCGGCCGGAGGAATCCATGAAAAAAAGACTGTTTAACACTATACTCAGCGTTAATTCCGTCTTTCAGGCCATTTCCTGCCTGATATCCCCCGCCGCTTTCGGCGCATTGATCGCGTGGCTGCTCACAAGCAACGGGCTGACCAGGCCCTGGATATATGCGGTGCTTATAACACTTGGCGTCCTTGTGGGTTTCATTTCGATGATAGGCTTTCTTGTGAAGACCGCAAATTACGAAAAAGCAATGCGCGAGGCCCAAAGTGAAGAAGAGGCTGCGGAGACTGCCGGCAGCCAAACCTCAAGATCAAAAAAGGAGAAAGACACTGATGACTGAAACCGCAAAAAAGAGTCTTTTGGGTCAGATTCTCCCTCTTGTCATTGGCGCCTTGGTGATCCCCGGGGCGATCGTTGGCGTTTATGCGATAATCGGACGTTTCCATTGGAACGTGATCACGGGATCTCTGCTGGGTGCCCTTGCGGCCCTCGCAAACCAGCTGATCCTTATTATTTCTGTCTCTAGGGCTTTTGACAAAGCGGTCAAAGCCAGGGGCGAAGAGGAGATGACCGAGGAGCAGATCGCCGAGTTCACCGCCAAGGCCAACAGAGACATGAACAACTCGATCAAGCTTTCCTATGCGGTCAGGCTTCCGCTGCTGGCGCTGATCATACTTGGCGCGGCTTTGCTCAAGCCTGCTTTTGATCTGCTTGCATTGGCCATTGCGGTGGTCGCAATGCAGTTTCTGATCATGGCGTTGGGCTTCGTCTCAAACAAAAAGAAGAAATCTTAAGAAGAAAGGAGTGACTGCCCTGTGGATGGTGAAAGTTTAAGCCGCGGTGCGAAGATCTTTTTCAGGATCACGCTTTTTAACGGGGCTGTCACCATAGATATAACCCAGACCACGGTCTCGCTGTTTGTCGTTACGCTGATAACAATCATTCTGGCCATCGTCCTTGGCAAGGGGCTGACGAAAAAACCGGGAAGAAAACAGGCTCTGGTGGAAAAGCTGGTCATGATGCTTTATGACCTGGTGGAGACCACCATGGGGAGGCACAACCTGAAATATGCCCCATATATAGGCACTCTTCTGCTTTCCTCACTGCTGGGATCTCTCATCGGACTGACCAAAGTTTTCAGATCCACCACCGCAGACCTTATGGTCATCCTCGGCTGGGCTCTTGTCACGTCAGGGCTTTGCTGGTACGAGGGCATCCGGAACAAAGGCTTCTTCGGCTGGCTCAAGAGCTACACCGAGCCTGTGGTGTTCATCACCCCGATCAACTTGATCAGCGAGGTCGCACAGCCCATGTCCATGACCTTCCGTCACTTCGGCAATATCACCGGCGGCGGGATCCTGATGTCCATCGTCTACGCTTTTTTAGCGTCACTTTCCGGCTTTGTCTTCAAGTGGCTGCCGGCTTCCATTGCCGCGGCAATGCCTCCCATCTTCCAGGTGGGCATTCCGGCGGTGCTTTCCCTGTATTTTGACCTGTTTTCGGGTCTCATGCAGGCCTTTGTGTTCTCGCTTTTGACAATGGTCTACATTGCCCAGGCCAACCCCGCTCCGATCCCCGGGGCCGAGACAAGGGTGAAAAAGACCAAAAAGACAAAGGCCGTTTCCCAACCGATACCGCAGGCTGACGCAAAGCCGCATCAGTCTTAGTTATACATTTTTTGGAGGTAACATTATGGATATGCCAACCGCAATCACACTACTCGCCAAGGCGCTGGGCGCCGCTCTCGTTATGGCAATCGGTTCGATCGCTCCTGCTCTCGGCGAAGGAAACGCCGTCTGCAAGGCCCTCGAAGGAATTGCACGCCAGCCTGAAGCCTCTTCCGATCTTCGTTCGACAATGATCCTGGGCTGCGCTATTACCGAGAGTACCGGTATTTATTCATTGCTCATCGCAATGCTTATACTCTTCGCACTTTGATCGATCTTTTCAGTCGTTTCGCCTGACGACACGCCTGCCTTTTCGATCCTGTTTTTGACGTCATGCATTCGCGGCGGAAGGAATATTGGCGGCTGTCCCGGTCAGGAGTAAATTGGCAAACAAAAGAAGTGTAGCTATGGATTTTCAGTTTTTTACAGATCAATTTGAACAGATCATCGGCACCAATTTCTGGACAATGATCTTTGCCTGGATAAACATCCTCATCATGTTTCTCATCCTGCGCAAGTTCCTTTTCAAGCCGGTGAAAAAAATGATCGATTCCCGTCAAAAGGAAGTTGACGATATGTATTCCAACGCCGCGGAAGCCGAGGAAGACGCCAATCAGATGAAAGCGGACTATGAGCAAAAGCTTGCCAAGGCCACCGAAGAGAGCGAGCAGATCCTCAAGGACGCGGTGCGGAAAGCACAGCTGAGGGAAGAGGGCATCATAAAAGAGGCCGAATCAAAGGCGTCCCGGATACTTGCACGGGCTGAGGAGCAGATCGAACTTGAAAAGGCCCAGGCCGTCAACGATATAAAGAACGAGGTTTCCGGCCTTGCCGTGGAACTGGCTTCTGCCATTATCTCCAGGGACGTGGATCCCGAGGAGCACAAGGAGTTTATCGATTCGTTCATAAACGGCCTTGACGAGGACGGTAACTGATTTTTGAGCCCAACGGGAGGAGGTGTTTTTATGGCCGACGCAAACGAATACGGAAAGGCTCTTCTGATGCTTTCCCTGGAAAAGGGTTCTGCGGAAAAGGTTCTGGAGGAACTGACGGTCGTAAAAAACGCCCTGAAGGAAAATCCAAAGTACACCGATCTTGCGGACACCCCTGCGCTTCCGTCCTCGCTTCGGATGGGGCTCGTGGACGAGGCCTTCGGCGGTTTTGACGAATATCTGCTGAATCTGCTGAAGATACTCTGCGAAAAGAGGGAATTTTACAAGGTCCCGGCGATCTGCGACAGTTTTTCCGGGTATTACGACGAATCCATAGGCCGGCTGCGGGTCTCTGCGGTGACCGCCGTTCCCATGACTCCGGAGCAGAAGGCGTCTCTCAGGGAAAAACTGGAACGCAAAACAGGCAAGACCGTGGTCGTAGACAATATTGTTGACCCCAAGGTCATCGGCGGCGTGAGGCTAAGGTATGCGGGCGTCCAGCTGGACGGCACACTTCGCGCCAATCTTGACGCCATGGAAAAGAGGCTGACGGAGCTGAAGCTCTGACTGCCCCTGTGAGGTAAATTGGTGATTATATGAAATCTCGCATTGACGATATCAGTAAGATCATAAGAGAACAAATACGAAACTATTCCAGTACCGTTGACCAGGACGAGATAGGTTACGTGATCTCCGTCGGCGACGGCATCTCGAAGATCCACGGACTTGACAAGTGCAAGGCCAACGAGCTGCTGGAATTCAGCAACGGCTCTTTCGGCATGGCCCTCAACCTGGAGGAAAAGCTTGTCAGCGCAGTGCTTTTGGGCACCGACGTGGGAATCGACGAGGGCAGCGTTGTAAAGCGCACCGGCAGAGTCGTTTCGGTCCCTGTGGGTGAGACGACAATAGGCCGTGTTCTGAACGCCCTTGGCCAGCCCATCGACGGCAAGGGGCCCCTCTCTCCCGAGGCTTACCACCCGGTGGAGCGCAAGGCCTACGGAATAATTGAGAGAAAATCCGTGTCCGTGCCTCTTGAAACGGGGATCAAGGCCATCGACTCCATGATACCCATCGGAAGAGGCCAGCGTGAGCTCATTATAGGCGACCGTCAGACCGGAAAGACCGTCATTGCCACCGACACCATCATCAACCAGCGGGGCAAGGGCGTTATTTGCGTCTACGTTGCCATCGGCCAAAAGCAGTCCACCGTTACAAACGTGGTGGAGACATTGGCAAGAAACGGGGCAATGGACTACACCGTTGTGGTCTCCGCGTCTGCCTCCGAGGCTGCGCCTCTCCAGTACATCGCTCCTTATGCGGGCTGCACCATTGGCGAGTATTTTATGGACAAAGGCCAGGACGTGCTGATCATCTACGACGATCTTTCCAAGCACGCCGTTGCCTACAGAGCCCTTTCGCTGCTGATCAGAAGGCCTCCGGGACGTGAGGCATATCCGGGAGACGTGTTCTACCTCCATTCAAGACTTCTGGAGAGGGCGGCAAGGCTTTCCCCCGAGTGCGGCGGCGGATCCATGACGGCTCTTCCCATAATCGAGACCCAGGCGGGAGACGTTTCCGCATACATTCCCACAAACGTTATTTCAATCACGGACGGCCAGATATTCCTGGAGACCGAGCTTTTCCACGAGGGCATTATGCCGGCGGTCAACCCCGGTATTTCCGTTTCCCGTGTTGGCGGTGCGGCACAGACCAAGGCCATGAAGAAGGTCTCCGGCAGGATGAAGCTGCTTTATTCCCAGTACAGGGAATTGGCAAGCTTTGCACAGTTCGGATCTGACCTTGACGAGGATACCACGTCAAGGCTTGAGCAGGGCAAACGCATTGTGGAGGTCCTCAAGCAGGGCAGAAATTCCCCGGTTCCCACGGAGCTTCAGGTAGCCATCATTTATGCGGTGGTCAACGACCTGCTGAAGGAGATCCCTGTGGAAAAAGTCCACGCTTTCGAGGAGGCTCTGTTTGAATCCCTGAACGCCACCCACGACGAACTTCTGAAAAAGATCCGGGAGACCGGCGTCCTGGGAGCCGAAGAGGAAAAGGAACTGTCGGATGCGATAATTGCCTTAAAATCCGACTTTTTAAGCTCTGCAGCGGTCTGAGGCGCATTGGCGGGAAAGAGATGTTGGCCAATGAGGGCCGTCGTTTAATCATGAAAATACTTTAGAAAGGAGGCGCAAAAGCTTTGGGTTCGGCTTCACTTCTGGAAATTAAAAGCAATATTAAAAGCGTAAAGAGCACCATGCAGATCACCAAGGCCATGGAACTGGTTGCGACCTCCAAACTCCGCCGGGCAAAGGAGAGGGCGGAGCAGACCAGGCCTTACCACAAGGCCCTTGAAGAAGCCATCTCCACCATCTGCCGGTACGAATCCACCTTGGAGACCTCCTTTGCCGAGCGCAGAGAAAACCCGAAGACCTGTTTTATAGTGGTCGCCGGTGAAAGAGGCCTTGCAGGAGGTTTTAACAACAATATTTTCAAGCTCACCGCAGCATTGGCCCGCCAGTGCGAGGGCCCCTGTTGCTACCTGCCCGTGGGTAAGAAAGCCATAGAGCGGTTTGCCTACGAGAAAAAGGAGATCATCACCGACGAATTCGTCAACGTGAGCAGTTTTGGCGTCAGCAAATCCCTGGCGCTGGGACGGACGATTGCCAATTATTTTCTGGAGGGCAAGATCGACCGGGCTGTCATAGTGTACACGGAATTTGTGTCCATTCTTTCCCAGGTTCCGACCTACAGCACCTTGCTGCCCCTCTCCCCGCTGGAAGACGAGCCTGTCCCCACGGATGAAAAAGCGGTAGATTTCTCTGAAAGGGATACCTCCGAAGGTGAAAAAAAGGATGTCCGGGATGCCGAAACCTTTGACGATCCCATCTACGAAAGCCCTCCGGAGGAGATGCTGAAAAGGATCGTTCCGGACTACCTCGGCGGCACTATCTACATCGCCCTCTGCGAATCCTTTGCCGCCGAGTGCGGTGCGAGAAGAACGGCCATGAATTCCGCCAATAAAAATGCGGAGGAAATGCTGAACGACCTGTCGGTGCGCTTCAACAGAGCGCGGCAGGCGGTCATCACCCAGGAAATAACGGAGATAGTATCCGGCGCCGACGCCCTCTAAACCGGAAGGATTTCCGGCTCAAACCGAAGCCTTCTAAGCCAAGGCGTTTGTGGCTTCTAAAAAAGACACTCACAGGAAGACAAGATCCTCACAGGAAGGAATTGAAAAATGGAAAAAAACGTTGGAAAAGTGGTTCAGATAATTGGTCCTGTCCTTGACATCCGTTTTGAAAACGGCCATATCCCGGACCTTTTGAACGCGATCGAGATCGACCATGAGGGGAAAAAGATCGTTTGCGAAGTTGCCCAGCAGCTTGGCGACGACGTCGTGAGATGTATCGCCATGTCCTCCACCGACGGAATGTCAAGAGGCGAAGAGGCCGTTGACACCGGCGCGGGCATCAGTGTTCCCGTTGGCAAGGAGACCCTGGGAAGGATTTTCAACCTTCTCGGAGAGCCTGTGGACAACGGTCCCGAGGTCATTGCCGCAGAGCGCTGGCCGATCCACCGGGATCCCCCGTCCTATTCGGAACAGGAGGGTACGGCGGAGATCCTTGAGACCGGCATCAAAGTCGTGGATCTCATTGCCCCCTACGCAAAAGGCGGTAAAATAGGTCTTTTCGGCGGTGCAGGCGTTGGCAAGACCGTTTTGATCATGGAGTTTATCCACAACATTGCCAAGGAGCACGGCGGCATTTCCGTGTTCACCGGCGTTGGCGAGCGCACCAGAGAGGGCAACGACCTTTACTACGAGATGAAGGAATCCGGCGTTCTCTCAAAGACAGCCCTTGTTTACGGTCAGATGAACGAGCCCCCCGGAGCCAGAATGAGGGTCGGTCTTTCCGGACTCACCATGGCTGAGTATTTCAGGGACAGAGAAGGTCAGGACGTGTTGCTCTTCATCGACAATATCTTCCGTTTTACCCAGGCGGGTTCGGAGGTTTCCGCACTTCTCGGCAGAATGCCCTCCGCAGTCGGCTACCAGCCCACCCTTGCCACCGAAATGGGCGAACTCCAGGAGCGCATCACTTCCACAAAGAGCGGTTCCATCACCTCGGTCCAGGCGGTTTACGTGCCTGCGGACGACCTGACAGACCCGGCTCCCGCCACGACCTTTGCCCACCTTGACGCTACAACGGTGCTCTCAAGAAGCATCGCATCCCTTGGCATCTATCCCGCGGTGGATCCCCTTGACTCCACTTCAAGGATACTGTCGCCGGACGTGGTTGGTATCGAGCATTACGAAATCGCCAAAGGCGTTCAGAAGATCCTTCAGCGCTACAAAGAACTGCAGGATATCATTGCCATCATGGGCATGGACGAGCTGTCCGAAGAGGACAAGCTCACCGTCAGCAGGGCCCGGAAGATCCAGAGGTTCCTGTCCCAGCCTTTCTTCGTTGCGGAGCAGTACACCGGCATCGAAGGCCGCTACGTGCCCCTGAAGGAGACCCTCCGGGGCTTCAAAGAAATTCTTGACGGCAAGCACGACGATCTGCCGGAATCCGCCTTCCTGTTCGTGGGAACCATTGACGAAGTGGTGGAAAAGGCCCGGAAGCTCGGCGCGAACCAGTAATTTGTTACATAAAGCGGAAGGAGGCAGAGCGAATCGAATATGAATACTTTTCATCTTGAAGTTGTGGCCCCCGACCGCACCCCCTTCTGCGGCGAGGCCGAAAGGCTGCTGGTCAAGACCACCGAGGGCTACATCGAGATTCTCAGCAATCACACCGACTATCTCGCCACCATAGACACCGGAAAAGCAAAGATCACCGCCGACGGCAAGGCCCGGGTGGCCTCCGTATCCGGCTGCTTCCTGTCGGTCAAAAAAAACAACGTCAAGCTGGTGGTAAACACCTTTGAATTTGCGGACGAGATCGATCTTGAAAGAGCCCTTCTGGCCAAGGAAAAGGCGGAACAGCTTCTGAAAGAAAGCGCCGACAAGGAACACACCGCCAAGGCCCAGGCAAAACTTATGCGAGCCCTTGCCAGAATTTCGGTTGCCCGTGGCAAAAAATAAATATACGCCGTCTTATGCAAGAACTGCGCAGGACTTCCGTTTCCGGATCTCCCGCGCAGTTTTCTTTTACCCTTTATCGGCCCGGCCTTAAAGTAGTTTGTTGTCCTCAACGAATTTGAGGCCCGCCCCTTCGTATTCCTTCTTGAATTCTTCTATGTGAGCCTCCGCACTGAGGATCGACGATGGCCTGTGGGCGTCGACGCCGAATATCACAGGGCAGCCCACCTCTCCTGCCACCAGCCAGAACTCTTTTCTGGGATACCACCTTTTTTCACCATAGCCAAGCAGATTGACCTCGAGAGGCACGTTGTACTCTTTTGACGCCTCACAAAGTCTTTCCACCTGTTTTCTGTAAAACCCGATATCGCCGCCGAACCTGTACATGTCCGGATGTCCTATATATAGGAATTTTTTGCTCTTTATGCAGTCGATCAGAAGGTCCGTATAGCGGACAAAAGTCTCGTCCGGCGCATTCACGGCGCCTGCAACGGCAACAGACCCTTCGTCAAATTCATTGCCGTATACGTGCTGCCCAATGATCATATACTCAACGCCCGCATCCTTCAAAAACTTCTCGGTTTTGTCGAAGCACTTGGGGTAATACTCGATCTCAACCCCCGTGAATATGCGGATCTTTCCTGCATACTCCTTTTTCAGGCGCTCAACGGACTCAACGTAATCCCTGAGCTGCTCAGGTCTCATTCTGAAGGAAGAATAGTAAGTGCCTGCTTCTTCGGGGAAAAGATAAGGGCTGTGGTCGGAAAAACCAAGGGTCTCAAATCCTGCGGCAATGGCCGCCTCAACGTATTCCCGTTCATTGCCAAGGGCGTGGTTGCACCTTGGCGTGTGGGTGTGGTAATTGTGTTTCATTTCAGTCATTTATCAATCGTATTCCGGCAATACGATCCCGTTGTTGAAGGCCTCGATGCCCGCCGCAACCTGTGACTCTATGTATGTCTTGGCAGTTCCTGCGTGTCCGACGCCAAAAGAACTCTCTTTCAGTCCGTAGGACTCCATCGTCTCATCGTCCGCCAATGCATAACTTAGTGGAATGATATTGGTCACAACTCTGCCGTCGTAGGTGTGCCGGTGGCTCCAGAGGGGCTCGTATCCTGCATTGACGATAAGCGTCTCCCCGGTGGAATATTTTCTTATGGTCAGCTTGGCCATGAGTTCGTTTTCAGTGAGCCAGGCGTAGTCCGGCTTGTCCTGGAAGGTGGTGCGGTTTTGGGCGCTGGCGAAATTGCCCAGGGAGTAGTAGCAGATCATCCTGTTTTTGCCGTCTTTTGCGACAAAAGTGTCAACGGGCTGCACCACGTGGGGATGCATGCCGATGAGGGCGTTGACGCCAAGGTCGCAGAGGTTCTGGGCGATGGTCTTCTGGGTGCTGTTGGCGTTTTCCTTGTACTCCTCGCCCCAGTGGATGATGAACAGTATAAAGTCTGCGCCGCCCGCCTTCATTTCGGCGATCCGCTCCTCAACGCTGCTGTAGAAAAGATCCATTGCCTCGTAGTTGAAGGAGTCCACGAGGGGCACGTCTTCGGATGCAAGCTCGTTGTAGTTTAAGAACTTTCTGGTTCTGTCGCTGCGGTATTCCGAGGGGCCCGACTCGTAGGTGTAGTTCAGGAAGCCGATCTTTATGCCTTTGACCTCGTATATGCCGTAGCTCTTTTTGTTCTCGGACGTTCTCGTGCCGTAGATGGTGAGTCCGTTGTCCTTCATCACCTGCTGGGTTCGGTGGAAGCCGTTGTGGCCCTTGTCGTAGGTGTGATTGTTGGCAAAAACAGAGACGTCAAAGCCGCTGTTTTTCATGGTGGTCAGGATGTTGTCCGGTGCGTTGAACTGGGGATAGGCACTGTATTTGGCGGCCTCTCCTGCGCAGGTCCCTTCGTAGTTGAAAATTGCCAGGTCGGCCCTTTCGGCGAGAGGCTTTATGTACCTTGTTATCTCGGAAAAATCGTACTCCCCGCCGCCGTACTGCTTCGCGCTGACCCACATGGACTCGTAGATGATCACGTCGCCAACGGCAACAACGTCGATATCCTCAAAAGTCACAGGTTCCGGCGTGGGCTCGGGCGTGGGAGTGGGCTCCGGCGTAGGCTGCGGAGTCTCCTCAATAGCGGTCGGTTCCGGAGAAGGGGTCTCCTCCTGCATATCAGGGGTCTTCTCGGCAGGACTCTCCTGAATTTCCGTGGGTCCTCCCGGCTTTTCCGCCGTAAAACTCGTGTTGATGCCGTCCAGCACCACCCACGCAAAAAAAGCCACGGTAGCTGCCACCATGACGCCTATCAGCACCCATAATATCCTGTTAACGATTCGTTTTGTTTTCATCCTTTAGTACTCAGATCCTGTCCGGTTTTATCCTCATTCTCCGTCCGCAGCGTATTTCAGTTCGATCAGGGATATCTCCGGGTTGCTGAAAAATCTGAACCCGGTCTCCACGCCAAGGCCTCCGCTTATAAACGTGTACCTGCCTCCGTCGTCAACGCTGAGCCCCTTCAGGGATTTTTCCTGGGGGAACAGCCCCTCGTCGTCCGAATAAAGAGCACCAAGCACCGGCACCCTGTACTGCCCGCCCATTGTGTGGCCGGAGAGGCAGAGGTCATAGTCGATCTCCGTAATGGTCCTCTTGTTCACGTCCTTGAGCCTTCTGGTCACGTTGTAGTTGATCGGCTTGTGGGTAATGCAGATGCTGAAATCCGTATCCTGGTCAAATTCCATCCGGTTCATCAGCTCTTTGTCGTAGGAAATGCCCGTAAGATAGATGGAATCCCCGGCGCCATTGGTGATTTTTTTTGCGGGATACACAAATTCCGCGCCGCAGTCTCTGAAGACCGACATGATCGGCGTTTCATTTTCCGGCACGATGCACATTTTCCACTTTTCGCTGCCGCTGCCCACATTGGCCGGTGTGTAGTCGCAGTCGCCAAGGATATAGTAGACCGGAGTCCCCTCCTTAAAGCAGGCGATCAGGTCCCGCACGATCCAGTAATCCGGGTCGTTGTCCTCGCCAATGTAATCCCCGGTCAAAACCACAATATCATACTCCAGACCGTCGATGACCTGTTTCAGATTCTGCTGCCTGTCGCCGAACTCCTTCCCGTGAAGGTCGGTTATCTGAAGTATCCTGAACCCGTCAAAGGATTCCGGTATCCGGTCGCTTTCAACAGTTGCGGAGGTGACGACGATCTTTCCCCCGTATCGGAGGCCCGCAATGGCGAAGGCAACGATCCCCGTCAGCAAAACAGCGATAATAATAAGAGGCACAATGGGATGTTTTTTCTTTTCTTCCACGAAAAAACTGTCCTTTGTGCTGTGGGAGATATACCGGCTGCCTTTGATCTTTTTCATTACGTTACGCCTTGACGCCAATTTCCTTCCCGCTTCTTCGCCCTTTTCTCCGGGCCGCGGTTTGCTTAATTATACCCCTTTTTCCGGGGCTTCTTCAATACTTTCCTCCGCACACGCGGAGTGAAGGTCATTTGCCACGTTCCGAAAAAAGTGGTTGAAATCCTCTTCCCGTTTGTTGTAGAATTATTTCCCTTGCGGTCTTTGCTTGACACAAGGGCTTTCGGGTTGTATACTTTTTCGAGGTCTACACCCATTCATTCTACGGGAGGTGCCATTAGAAATGATCAGACCGTTCCAACCGAACACAAGACAGAGAAGTAAGGTTCACGGATTCAGAGCAAGAATGTCTACCGCGAACGGCAGAAAAGTTCTCGCCAGAAGAAGAGCAAAAGGCAGAAAAGTTCTCTCCGCCTGATTCTCGCAACCGTCTGCGGATCCGCTTTGCCGACTGCCGACCGGCGATAATTTGTTTTGATCTCCAAAGCAGTTAAAGGTGGCAGCTTATGAAGGACAGTTTTTCCGTAAAAAATCAATTTGAATTCCGCCGGGCCTATAACAAAGGCCTGCGAAAGGGAGGACGCTTTCTGACTGTCAACGCCCTCAGGAATTCCCGCGGTCAGTCCCGTCTCGGTATTACCGTTGGCAAAAAATTCGGAAACAGTGTCCAGCGAAACCGTTTTAAGCGTTTAGTCCGGGAAAGCTTCCGCGCCCTTCGCGGCGATCTCAAAGGGGATTACGATATTATTGTTACCGCCCGGGTTTCGGAACGGGCGGCGGCAAATCCCCAGCGAAAGCTTCGCGCAGTATACGTTCCTTCTTCATCCGAGGTTCACCGCGATCTCTTAAAGATCTTACGAACCCTCGGCCTTTTGTCGTATAATGAGGCCCCCTCTTCCGGCGATCCCTCAGGGGACGATCAGGAGGACGGCGGCTGTAAAAAATGAAAGCTTAGCCTGTGCTGTTTGACCGTTATGAAAAATGTGATCTCTAAGATTTCTGCTTTTTTCAGAGCCCTTCTGATCGGTGCGATCAACCTTTACAGGCGCTTCATATCCCCTCTCAAGCCCCCCTGCTGCCGCTTTTACCCCACTTGCTCTCAATACGCGGTGGACGCAATAAAGAAACACGGCGCGGTTAAGGGGACCGGGCTTGCCGCCTGGCGCATATTAAGGTGCAATCCCTTTGGCAAGGGCGGCTACGACCCTGTAAAATAACGACCGACGATCATCAGAGCCGGCTTTGGCCGCTCCCGGCCGGATCTCTCCGGAAAGGATCACCGATGGATTTTTTCGCACAACCCTTTGGAATACTACTGAAGTACATATCGGATTTTCTGGCATTCGGAAATTACGGATTGACGATAATCTTTTTCACTATTTTTGTGAAAATTCTGCTGTTTCCTCTCACGCTGAAGCAGCAGCTCTCCACCATCAGGACCCAGTCCATCCAGCCCGAGCTTGACGCCCTGAACCAGGCCTACGCCAATGACCGGCAGACCCTCATGCAGGAGCAGCAGAAGCTGTACCAGAAGTACAACGTCAACCCTATGGCCGGCTGTCTTCCGACCCTCATCATGTTCCCGGTCATAATTATTGTGTACAACATTATCAGGTCGCCTCTGACCTATATTGCCGGGCTCAGTTCCGAGGTTGTTACGAGACTTTCCGAGATAATGGACAGCACCGCAAAAACGGTGGACCAGCTTAAGGTCAATTCCTACTTTTTGAACAACCCCGAAGCGATCACCGAAGAGGTCAAGACTCTGATTGGCGATCACTCTTTCGTAAACATGAAGTTCCTCGGACTCGACCTGGGCACAGCGCCCTTCAGTTGTTTTACCGAAAAATCCTGGGCCCTTGCACCGCTTCTCATTATTCCTCTTTTGGTTCTGGCGACTCAGTATATAGTACAGTGGTACAGCTCTCCCACCAGGGGAAAGAAGAAGAACAAGAATTCCGACCCCACGTCCAGGACGATGAACCTGATGCTGAAGCTGATGCCCCTGCTCACCTTCGGAATTGCGATCAGCACCCCCGCCGGCCTCGGTTTTTACTGGACGGTGAGCAACCTGCTGACGCTCCTCCAAACCTTCCTGATCAATACGTTCTTTATTAAAAGGAACGAGAAAGAGGTATAAAATGGCAAGAACTATTATTAAAAAGGGCAAGACGGTCGAAGAGGCTATTTCTCTCGCTTTGACCGAACTGCAGCTTGACATAGAAAACGCTGATGTTGAGGTCCTCGGCAACGAGGACGAGTTTTCTGTTGTCAAAGTCACCGAACATATTTCCGACGAAACAAAGATCTCCGTTTTTCTCAAAGAAGTTATGTCATATCTGGGAGTTGAAGGAGAGCCTTCCTTTTCCTATCCGGACGAAGAGACCATTAAGATCGACATTGCCGGCGACAACATCAGCAGCATGATCGGCAAAAGAGGCGACGTTGTGTACGCCGTTTCCTATCTCGCCAATATCATCGTGAACAAGGACAAAACCGTTTTCAAGAGAGTTATTGTTGACTGCGAAAACTACAGGGCAAACAAAGAGAAGAAACTCATCGATCTCGCCAACAGTACAGCCGCACGGGTCTGCAAATACCGCAGGCCGATCCAGCTTCCGCCAATGCCTGCCGCCGAGCGCAGGATCATTCACACCGCACTCCAGTCCAACCGCATGGTGGAGACCGAGAGCTTTGGCGTGGAGCCCCAGCGCTGTGTTGTGATCAGGCTGAGACCCTACACCAAGGTGATCTGACTGTGCTTTACAACGACAACGACACCGTTGCCGCCATATCGACCCCTGCGGGCAGCGGCGGCATATCAATAATAAGACTTAGCGGACAAGACGCTTTCAACATTGCTGACAAGATCATCAGCGGCAGCAAGAGTGGCGTCTTGTCTGCTTTTGTGTCCTCAATGGGGGACCACACCATTGCCCACGGGTACGTTTTTGACTTTGGCAAAGAGACGCCGGAGCTTATAGACGAATGTCTTGTCAGCAAAATGGAGGCTCCCAAGACCTATACTACTGAAAATATTGTGGAGATCAACTCCCACGGCGGCCTTTCCGTTGTCAACAAGACCCTGGAACTGCTTCTTTCGGCCGGTGCCAGGGCTGCGGAGCCCGGCGAATTTACAAAAAGGGCGTTCCTTGGCGGCAGGATAGATCTTTCCAGCGCGGAGGCGGTGATGGACGTGATCAACGCCAAGACCGAAAACGGCAGAAGAGCCGCAATTTCAGGCCTTTCCGGCAGGGTTGGCAAGGAGATCCTCGGCATATGCGCCGCACTCACGGAAGTTCTCAGCGGAATTGAAGTGTCCATCGAATATCCTGAGTACGACTTTGACGAAGAAGTAGGGGAAAAGGCACTTGTCGCCATCGACGGGAGCCTCGCAAGGCTTAGAGCCCTCAGCGACACCTATTCCCAGGGCAGGATCGCCAGGGAAGGCATCAAGATCGTTATCGCCGGCAGCCCCAATGCGGGCAAATCCACCCTGATGAACCTTTTCTGCGGTTCAGACCGGTCCATCGTCACCGATGTGCCGGGTACCACAAGAGACCTTATCGAGGAACAGATCCAGCTTTTCGGGTTCCCGGTCACCGTCACCGACACAGCGGGCATAAGAAACACCTCCGACGTGGTGGAAAAGATCGGTGTTGACAGGGCCCGGGATGCGGTCTCGGGTGCCGATTTGCTTCTTTACGTGATCGACGGAAGCGACCCGGTCACAGAGGACTTTGTCAGCAATTCTGCAGAGTCGAAAAAGATCTATATTATCAACAAAACCGACGTTGCGGAAGACGTGTCTGCCATTATCAAAGGCCTTCCCTCTGACGTCCCCTGCGTCTGCATTTCCGCCCTCACGGGGGACGGTATCGACAGGCTTTTCGGGCTGATCAAGGAGATGTTTCTCCTCGGTAGTTTTGATTTCACAAGCCAGGCAGTCATTACCTCCTCCAGGCACAAGCAGCTTATCGATCAGGCCTGCGAGCTTCTGAAAAAATGCGTTGAGAGTAAAAACAACGGGTTGCCCCTGGATCTTGTTGCGGAGGATCTTAAGCTTGCAACGGACAGTCTCTGCGAGATACTCGGCAGGAATATCTCCGATGAAGTAATCGACAATATTTTCTCGCGCTTTTGCGTCGGGAAATAGTTATTGTTACTGTAAAGTTATTTTTATTAAATTTTTGAGGTATTTATGAGCTTTGCGGCTGGTGAATATGATATTTGCGTGGTTGGCGCCGGGCATGCCGGATGCGAGGCCGCATTGGCGGCTGCCAGGCTGGGCTTCCGCACCGCGGTGTTTGCCATCAATCTTGACAGCATTGGCAATATGCCCTGCAACCCCAATATCGGCGGAACTTCCAAGGGACAGCTGGTGAGGGAGATCGATGCTCTTGGCGGAGAGATGGGAAGGATGGCCGACCGGGCAACGCTGCAGTCGAAGATCCTCAACAGGACTAAAGGACCTGCGGTTTATTCACTGCGGGCCCAGATCGACAGGCGGCGCTACCAGACGCTTATGAAGCACCGGCTTGAGCTCACGGAGAACCTTGACGTCAAGCAGTGCGAGATCGTTGATATTCTGTGCGAAAAAGACGATGGCGCGGCCGTTCCCCGGGTCACGGGGGTGGTTTCCCACACGGGCGCGGTCTATTCCTGCAAGGCGGTTATCCTCTGCACCGGCACTTATCTTAAAGGGCGCATTATAATTGGCGACGTGTCCTATTCCGGCGGCCCCGATGGGCTTTTCCCGGCGAACAAACTCACTGCAAGGCTTTTGGATCTCGGTTTTACCGTGATGAGGCTGAAGACCGGTACACCCGCCCGGGTGCTTCGCAGGAGCATTGACTTTTCGACAATGACTCCCCAGCCCGGCGACGAGACGCCAACTCCCTTCTCTTTCGAGACAGAGGACTTCCATGTCGACGAGCTGCCCGTATACCTCACCCATACCACAGATAAGACAAAAGAGATAATAACCGCCAATATCCACAGATCACCGCTGTTCAACGGCTCCATCGAAGGCGTTGGCCCCAGATACTGCCCTTCCATCGAGGACAAGATCATGCGTTTTGCCGATAAAGAGCGGCACCAGACCTTCATCGAGCCGATGGGACGGGATACGGAGGAGATGTACCTCCAGGGGCTTTCGTCAAGCCTTCCCGAGGACGTGCAGCTGGCCTTTATCCGGTCGATTCCCGGCATGGAACAGGCGGTGGTATCAAGGCCCGCCTACGCCATTGAGTACGACGCCATTGACGCCAGGCAACTGAAACTGTCTCTTGAGAGCAAGCTTGTCTCCGGGTTGTTTTGCGCGGGGCAGATCAACGGCTCTTCCGGATACGAAGAAGCGGCGGCCCAGGGCCTTATGGCGGGCATCAACGCCGCAAATCTTTTGAGGAACAGAGAACCCCTGGTGCTGGGCAGGGACGAGGCCTACATTGGCGTCCTGATCGACGACCTGGTCACCCTGGGCACCAAAGAGCCCTACAGAATGATGACCGCAAGGGCGGAATACAGACTTCTTCTGAGGCACGACAATGCGGACCTGAGACTGACCGAAAAGGGACACGCTGCCGGGTTGATATCAGACGAGCGTTTTGCCGCATTTTTAGGCAAGAAAGCCGCTATCGAGCAGGGCGTTGCCTTCATTGAAAGCACAGTCGTTCCCCCTGCTGCGGGAGTCAACGAATACCTTGAGACCCACGGCAGCACGCCTTTAAGGTCCGGAGCGACAATGGGAGAACTTCTGAGAAGGCCGGAACTTGGCATATATGACGTGCTTGCGCTCTACTCGCTGAAAGACTCTTTGAAGCCAGACGATCCCTTTGCCCTTCTGTGCGAACTGCTCGGAGACAGCTTTGCCGGTCTTTCGGAAACTGTACGTCGTTCCGTCTGCGAGGAGATCGAGATCTCCGTAAAGTACGACGGCTACATAAAGAGGCAGGAGGCCCAGGTCGAGAAGTTTAAAAAGCTGGAGACCACCAGGCTTCCGAAAGATCTTGATTACCGAAACATACCCACTTTAAGCCTTGAGGCCAGAGAGAAGCTTGCGGCTGTGGCCCCTGAATCCCTTGGCCAGGCCGGGCGGATCAGCGGAGTTACACCCGGAGACATTGCCGCCCTGCTGGTTTATCTAAAAACTCTTCACTGAAGTTTTACTGCGCACACGCTTTCAGGGTGTGCGCACTGTCAGAAAGGATCCTTTATATGGAATTTGCAGAGGGATATGAACTTCTAAGGTCCGGCGCCTCCCGGTTTGGCGTAGAGGTGTCAGAGGAGCAGTGGGCCTGCTTTTATAAATATATGCGACTTCTGCAGGACTGGAACAGCCGTATCAACCTGACTTCCATAACGGAAGACCCGGGGATCATCACAAAACATTTTGTGGACTGTCTGTCCATCGTGCCTCATATCCGCGAGGCTGCCGGAGACTCTCAGAAGGTACTGCGCCTTTGCGACATCGGAACAGGGGCAGGTTTTCCCGGCATACCCGTTAAGATACTCATGCCCGAGCTGAACGTTTGCCTCGTGGATTCCCTCAACAAGCGTTTACTGTTTCTTGACGAGGTGATACGGGCTTTGGGCCTGAAAGGGATAGAAACAGTCCATATGAGGGCCGAGGATTTCGGCAGAGATTCCGCATTCCGAAACAAATTCGACTTTTCCACAGCCAGAGCAGTGGCGCCGATGAACGTTTTACTTGAACTTTGCACACCGGCCCTTAAGCCCGGCGGCCTCTTTCTTGCTATGAAAGGCGGCAGAGACGAGGGACCTTTTGCAGGAGCTGCAGGAAAACTTTGCTGCAAACTGGAAAAGACCGACAGATTCACTATAGACACCGCCGAAGAGGACGGCAGTTTTTCGTCATCCGAACGAATCATCTATGTTTTCAGAAAGGCCGCCCCGACACCTCCGGCATTTCCCAGAAAAGCAGGCATTCCGTCGAAAAAACCACTTTGACGACGCCTGCAAGCGACCATAACGGGAGGAAACAGTATTGTTGACAGATATTTATTCTGATCTTTCTTCAAATTTTGAGCCCGGCTCCCACACCGAGCTGCGTATCCAGACAAACAAAACCAGGCGCGCCTGTCTTCTCGGCGGATATCTGACCACAAATTCCCGGGCGGAAGCCTCCGGAATCAGCGCCAGGGTCTACAAAAACGGTTTTTACGGCTTTTCATCGTCTGCGTCCTGCACACCGGCCTCATGTCTCACGGTTCTCAACGCCGCCACCGCCAATGCGGACTACTTTGCAAAGCATCTGACCTCCGACAAACCCTCACTGAGGCCCCTTGAGAACGGTTCTGTAAAGATAAAAGAGGACGTCACCGATCCCGAGCAGAAATACTACATTGATTTTATCCGGGAAGTCGACAATTACATTGCCAACACATACCCCGATCTCAGCAGCCGGGAAGTCACAGCCTATGCGGATTCCATGGAAAAGCTTCTCCACGTATCCAACGGCTTCGATTCCCATTCGATTATGCCCCGAAGCTACGTGTATGTTCTTCTTACTGCGGAGGATCGGGAGGGACAGCCCGTGGAGGTGTTCTATCCCTTCGGCGGTTACGGCGCTTTTGACGCCAATTTTAAGGATCCAGCCCTGCTTTTCCCCCGGATAGACGATCTATACGCCACTTTGACGGACAAAATAGAGGCCGTTTTTGCATCTGCAGGCTTCAAAACCTGTATTTTGGGCCCTATGATGACGGGAATGCTTGCCCATGAAGCCGTTGGCCATACCGTGGAGGCGGATATCGTCCTTGGCGGATCCGTTGCAGGGCCCAACCTGGGAAAGACCGTTGCATCAGAGAAAATTACAATGGTGGACTTCGCCAACAACTTCAGAGGCGCGCCGGTTCCCCTTCCGGTCTACGTAGACGACGAGGGAACAAAGGCCGAGGATGCTCTTTTGATCGACAAAGGAGTCCTTGTGGGCTACATGAACAGCCGGGAGACCGCAGAACTGTTCAATATGAAGCCTTTGGGCAACGCCAGGGCCTACGGCTATTACGATGAGCCGCTGATCCGCATGCGCAATACCGCCGTGCTGCCGGGCACCGATTCGCTGAAGGATATGATCGCTTCCGTTGACGACGGGTACTATCTTTTAGACTCAAGCAACGGCCAGGCGGACACCACCGGCGAATTCATGTTCGGAGTTACCATTGGCTATGAGATCAAGCACGGGAAACTGGGAAGAGCCATTAAAGACACCACTATCTCAGGGGTCGCCTTCGACATGCTGAAGACGGTGGACATGGTTTCCAACGAAATGGAATGGCAAAGCTGCGGTTTTTGCGGAAAAAAACAGCCCATGCCGGTGGGAATGGGCGGTCCTTCCGTAAGGTGCCGGGTCAATATCGGCGGGAGGTAATATGAGTTATTCAGTAATTACGATAGATCAAATTAATGACCCGCAGGACCTTGAAACCGTTGATTTTCTGCGTTTCATTGCCAAACAATGCCGGGAGGAACTGGCCAATGCAGGTGCCACCCGGTATGCCGGGTCTGTTTCAAGGACTGCTTCCAACGAATTCAACGTGGACAGCGGCAAATTCAGCCTTTTCAGGACTCAGTTTTCGGACAGGCTCGCGCTGACCTGTTATATTGGCGACCGGAGAGGCACTGCATCAGTCAGTTCAAGTCTTGAAAACCCGAATACGGTGACATCCGCCGTCAAAGACGCCGCCGCTTCCGCTCTTGCAGCCGAGCCCGACCCCGCTTGGACCGTGGCCCCGAGGGAAGAATCCATGATAATTCTCAAAGGCAACCCGGTTTTTGACAAAGACGCCATGTTTTTCCGCCTTGCGGAGGCGGTTGAGACAATAAACACCAGATATCCGCTGATAATGATCGAGCAGGCGGTCACCAGCCACGCCAAGGACATTAGCCTGTATTTCAATTCCTCGGGAACCGAGTTTGTCACAGTTTCCGGCGCATACAACGTTGATTTCATGTATTCCGCTCACGACGGCGACAACGGATCCTCCTTTGTCGGCAACGATTTTGTGCTTTCTTCTCTTGACAAGCCCTTCCTCGACCTCGGTCTTTTCGCCAAAACCCTCGAAAACACCGAAAAGCAGATCTATACGGTGCCTTATAAGGGGAAAAGGGTCGGAAGACTGATAACAGGGCCGAGTCTGACACTGGATCTTATTGCGGACGCGTTGGCAAACGTTGCCGAGGACGACGTGATACTTGACGGAACATCGCTTTGGATCGATAAAATCGGCAAAAAAGTGACTGATGAGCAGCTCACGGTCACCTGCACTGTGTCGGACCCCCGTGTTATTGGAGGCCAGACCTTTACCGATGAGGGTTTCCCTGCGAAGGACTACAACATCATCGACAAGGGAGTTCTCACAAATTTCAACATCTCCACCTACACCGCCAACAAGACCGGATTCCGCAGGGCGCCTAATGCAGGTGACAACGTAATCATCGCCAATGGCACCAAAAGTATCGAACAGATGATAAAAGAGACTCCTTTTGGCATCTATACGGTCCGCTTTTCAGGCGGAGAGCCGTCGGTCAACGGTGACTTCTCCGGAGTTGCCAAAAACAGCTTCCTTATCGAGAACGGCAAACTGACTGTGCCTCTTGCGGAGACGATGATTTCCGGCAATCTGCTGGATCTTCTGAACAACATCGTTGATATCTCTGAAGAGCGGGAAGAAAACGGAGTTGACCTGGTTCCGTATATGAGTTTTGACGGGATAACTATTTCCGGTGAATAAACCTCAGTCAAAGCCTTTTAACGATTCTGGCGTTATATTTCCGCATCTACCAGATGACCAAATACCGCCCTTTATTTTTGCCTATTTTTAGATTAAAAACAAAAATGTTCCACGTGGAACATTTTGAAAACGCAGAATTTTAGGGTTTAGTATAACTCCCTATTTTTGCGTAAAAACTCACATTTTCAAGGAGGACGCTGCTTGAGCTATGATTCGATCCTTTGACTTCTCCAAAGATCCTCTCTTTCCTGTCACCGCTTACCGCCTGACCAACGCCAAAGGCGAGTATGTCGACATACTTGACTACGGAGCCGTTGTTCAAAAATTGGTAATAAAAGACAGTTCGGGAAACCCTGTCGACGTGGTTCTCGGCTATGAGGACCCACGTCTCTACAACAATACCGGCACATACTTCGGCGCAGTCATCGGTCGAATCGCCAACAGGGTATCCCGCTGTTCTTTTTCCTTCGAAGGCAGGTCTTTTCATCTTTACAACAGCGGCGGAGGCGTATCTCTCCACGGCGGCAAAGTTGGATTCAACAACAGACGGTTTCGTCTGATCTTCTCCGACTCAGATTCTAACTGTATTTCCCTTGGTCTCACATCCGAGGACAAAGACGAAGGTTATCCGGGCAAGCTTGATCTTACGGTTACGTATACTTTTACCGACACTTCATCGCTCATCATAGACTATTCGGGGACCTGCAATAAAAGGACTGTTTTCAGTCCCACGAACCACAGTTATTTCAATCTGAGCGGTCAGAACTCCGGCAGAAACATTCTGGATACTTATTTGCACCTCAACGCCCCCTATGTCACGCCTCTCGGGCCGGATTTTACTCCGACAGGAGAAATAAGACCGGTGGACGGAACCTCTTTTGACTTCACAGGGCTAAAATCCATTGGCGAAGATATAGACAAAGACGATTCCCAGCTTCTTTTGGCCGGTGGATATGATATAAACTATGTTATTGACGCCTTTGGCAACGGAAAACTGCCTGATTTCATGAGAAATATCTCGCTGCCGGTGTCGCTGCCGGTAGCAGGCTATGCGTTCAGTACTGATTCGGGGATTGGGATGGTCGTTCAAACTGACCTTCCCTGTGTTCAATTCTACAGCGGCAACTTTTTGACCCCTTCAGAGGGCAAGGACGGCGCAGTTTACGGTCACCGCTACGGTTTTTGCCTTGAGACCCAGTCCTTCCCGGATGCTGTCAACAAGAAATCTTTCCCGTCAGTGTCTCTTTTCCCCGGGGAGGAATACAGAAGCACCACCGCCTATTCCTTCGGAACGGTATCCCGTCAATAACTGCAAGACTTCAGCTGTCCGAACATATTATATCAGCGTCATACAAAAAAAGAGCTTCACGGTGTCGATCCAGGTTGATCGAAACAGCCCGAAGCTCTTGTTTTTTAATTAAGTCCTTGTTATTTTGCCTTCTCTTCTCGCTTTTTCCTTCGCCTGAGTCCTTCTTCAAACTCGGCTCTCTGTTCTTCGGTCTCTATCTCCAAAAGAGGGACCGCGCAGGGAATATTGTTCTGATCCAGTGCCACCATGGTCACGTAAGCCTTATTGATCTGTTTTCTGGTGCCGTCAA
Organism: uncultured Clostridia bacterium; assembly: GCA_947304585.1. Classification (GTDB taxonomy): domain Bacteria; phylum Bacillota; class Clostridia; order UBA1212; family UBA1212; genus UBA1212. Next base: position 26,525 of record CAMZBI010000001.1, read on the forward strand.
GGTTTTCCACAAAGGACTCAACGCAGATCTCCATGGACGTCTTGCCAACGTAAGACACATGTCCGCACAGCAGGATCGTGTCATTGGCAAAGGCAGGCGCCTTAAAAACAAGTTCCGAAACATAGGCAGTGGTAACGTTGGCGCCTGAATGCCTTCTGGCCACCACCGCGGCAACGACGTCGATCCAGGACATAAGAGTACCGCCAAAAAGCCTGCCGTAGCCGTTCATATGCTCCTGTGTCAGTATCTGGACCTGTTCGGTATAGGATTCTTCCGCTTTTTTAGTGTCTCTCATTTATCTTTTCTCCTGTATTTAGTGAAAAAATACCCTATTCCGCCTGTTCCGTCAGTCCCGGCATAGGAATGTCTCAGACTGCTCCTGTATACCGGTTCCCAGTCTTCTGACACCTCAAGGTCCGGAAAATAAACGTCTTTTTCAAAGATCTCAAGTATCTTCGTGACGTAGCAGCAGTCGCAATAGGGCAGAAACTGTCTGTAAACGCTCCCGCCGCCGATCACAAAAACGTTTTCGGGGTCTTCGCCGGATACCATTGCCAATGCATCCTCAACGGACCTTGCGATCTCCGCGTTTTCAACCCCTTCAAGTTTTCCGGACAAAATAATATTCCGGCGCCCCTTGAGAGGCACTTTCCCGGGGAAGGTCTCCAGTGTCTTTGACCCGTAAATGACGGTCTTGCCTTTGGTAAGTCTCGCAAACTGCCTCAGGTCTTCCCGGATACTTATAAGGAGACTGTTTTTGTTCCCGATCCCCCACTCCTTATCCACAGCAACGATAATATTCATAAGACCTCCGGCCTCTCAGTTCCTTCCGAAAATTTTGTTAACTTCCTTATAATAGGCAAAATCGATATTATCCAGCGCCTCGTCGGTGATCCTGAACCGCCAGTTGCCCTCCGGCTCTCCGGGTATGTTCATCCTGCAGTCCTTGCCGAAACCGCACATGTCCTGAACAGAGACCACCGCAAGCTTTGCGTGGGACTTCCAGACTGCCTCGGTCAGGGCTCTGCAGGAAGCGGATTTGTACCCGCCGCTGCTCCAGTCATCGCCCTGAAATCCGCAGTATCTCAGAGCAAAATCTCTCTCTTGCGGCAAGGCCTCCCAGAGCCATCCGAGGATGGTGTTGTTGTCGTGGGTCCCCACGTATGCAATCGTATTTTTCCCGTAATTGTGGGGCAAATTTGAACTTTCAAAAGAATCATCGAAGGCGAACTGTATGACCTTCATTCCGGGAAGCCCCACAGTCCTCAGCAGTTCCTCCACGTCTTCTCCGAAAACGCCAAGGTCCTCCGCGATAAGTCTGTCCTTTGTATAACCCGGAATGCTTTCAAATGCGTCAAACAGGTCTTTTCCCGGCCCCTTTTCCCAGGCGCCGGTCCTTGCGTCATCCGAGTCTGCAGGAATTGCCCAGTAGGACGCCAATCCCCTGAAATGGTCTATCCTGACCACGTCGTAAAGGTCAAGAGCCGTCTTCAGCCTGGCCTTCCACCAGGAAAAGCCGTTTTTCCGCATCTTTTCCCAGTCGTACAGCGGGTTTCCCCAGAGCTGACCTGTTTCAGAAAAATAGTCCGGAGGCACACCGGCCACTTTAAACGGTTTCAATGTCAGAGGATCTATTTGAAAGTCCGTAATGTTTTCGCTCACGTCGGCGCTTTCATAAGATATATAAAGAGGCATGTCTCCGATAATGGAAATACCGGAATCATTGGCGTATTTTCTGATCTCCGCCCACTGGCTGAAGAAAAGAAACTGGACAAAACAGTAAAAATCAGCAAGCCGGTCCGCATTTCCGTCTTCCGACAGTTCAGACTTCCAGGTGTTCCAGGCGGCAGTGCCGCTCAGTTCTTTAAGGGCCATAAACCGCCCGTAGCCTGACACCCACTTCTGATCATAAAGAAAATCCCTATATTTACCTAAAAAATCACTATCGAACGGAAGCCTGAAAAAGTTCTCGTAAGCCTTAAGAAGCAGCTGCTTTTTCTTTTCTTTGGCAAAAGCGTAGTCTGCGGTGTGGGGCGTTCCCGGATAGTAACACTCCGCCACGTCATCCGGAGTTACAAGACCTGCTCTTTCAAGTCCCCTGGGATCAATATAGAGTCCATTCCCTGCAAAGGCGCTCTCTCCGCAGTAGGGAGAATTGCCGTGATCGACGGGGCCCAGCGGCAGCACCTGCCAATAGGAAAAACCCATTTTCCTGATCCTGTCAACGAACCGCTTGGCTTCTTCTCCGAAAACACCGATTCCGAAAGGTCCGGGCAGTGAAGAAACGCTGAGCAATACCCCGGCTCTACGCTTGTCAGTAAGTCCTGCCGCCATATGCTGCTCCTGTTAAAATTTACCTATTTTTTCGATAAAACTTATATTGCTACTTCAAATCTCGGGATCTTGTCACCGTGTACGTAGTTTTCGACTTTGAAGCTTTCCGGAGTGAACTTGTAAAAATCGGTTATGGTCGGATCCAGTGTTACCTTCGGCGAATCGTACACAGGTCTCTTTATCAGCTCTTCGATGATAGGAATGTGCCTGTCATAGATATGGCAGTCCGCAATAACGTGGACGAACTCTCCCGGCTCCAGCCCGGAGGCCTGGGCGATCATCATGACCAATGCCGCATATTGGGCCACGTTCCAGCCGTTGGCGGCAAGCATGTCCTGGGATCTCTGGTTCAGGATGGCGCAGAGTTTTCCGTCTGTAACGTTAAAAGTCATGCTATAGGCGCAGGGATACAGGGCCATTTCGCTCAGATCGGCAAAATTGTAGAGGTTCGTCATTATGCGTCTGCTGCAGGGAGTGTTTTTAAGGTCATAGAGAACCTTGTCCACCATGTCGAAGTCACCCTCTTTATAGTGATGCTTGACTCCGGCCTGGTATCCGTAGGCCTTGCCAATAGTTCCGTTTTCGTCCGCCCAGCTGTCCCAGATATGGCTTCCCAGATCGTGAATATTATTTGACTTCTTCTGATATATCCACAGTATCTCGTCAACTGCAAGCTTCAGCGAGATCGGTCTCAGCGTTATAAGCGGAAACTCTTTTGAAAGATCGTACCTGTTCACTACGCAAAACAGTTTTTTTGTATATGCCGGCGTTCCGTCGGGCCATTTCGGTCTGACTTTTTCATCTCTCACCCAGGAGCCGTTTTCAAGAATATTCTTACAAGTTTCAATAAAAGCTACATCTGCAGAACCCATGATAATCCTCCGACTGTTGTTCGTTTTTGATCTCATTTTCAAGATCACACGGTCATTTGATTTTACTATTTTTTTCCTCTTCTTTCAACTCGGTTAAATTTTACTTTTTTCGTGAAATTTTATTTATTACAATTTCTTGTAGTTTAACGCCTACATGTTTCTATATGTTGTGTTTTGCGGGTTTAAGTGTTGTTTTTTTCATTTTTTTTCTTGTATTTTCCTTGTTGCATAATTATTTTCCGTTTGTTATACTCTTGAAACCCTCTTACTAATGATAAATTGATTATATGATTTCAACGATGAGAATTGGACAATTGGTTTTTGTTCACCATTCTCGCTAAGGAGCACTCCATGAATTTTTTGGATGGATATTCCTCTATCTGGGATAGTTTTACAAGCGAATACAGATCGGTTCTCGGGTCTGCCATTTTCTTTTCAACATATATCGAACCCTCTTCCATCGCATACTATGACGGGGAGACTGTAGTTATTGCATGCGAAAATTCTCTTGCCGAGAAGTTTTTTACAAAGCGCTACGAGTCGGTGAATTCTGTTTTCACGCAGGTCCTCGGCCATGAGTGCACCCTTGTTTTTACTTCTGACAAAGACGAGATCGCCCGCTTCAAGTCCCTCTCTCCCGACGGCGACGCCAATGTTTCCGATATCATTGACACTAAAAATGCCGTTGGCAGCGCTGTAGTGACTCTTTTTGGCGATGAAAACTCTTCAAACCTAATTTCCAAGTATACTTTTGACAATTTCGTTGTCGGCGACAACTGCCGCCAGGCTTACAGCGTAGCCACCCAGATCGCGGCAAATCCCGGCGTTCTCTACAACCCTGTTTTTATTTATGCCAGTTCCGGCCTCGGAAAGACCCACCTTCTCCATGCCATTGGCAATGAAATAAAAAAGAACGATCCCAAAAAGCGCATTCTGTACGTGCCCACGGAAACCTTCACCACCGACTATATTTCATCCATTCAGAACAACAAAATGAGCGAATTCCGGATGAAGTACAGATCTGTTGACGTTCTTCTTATCGACGATATTCAGTTTATTGCCAATAAATCCGGCACCCAGGAGGAGTTTTTCAACACCTTCAACGAGCTCTATGCCCACGACAAGCAGATAGTCATCTCCAGCGACTGCAGAATATCCGAGATCAATGCCCTTGCGGAGCGTTTAAAGACAAGGTTTGAGAACGGTTTCCAGACTTCCATCGCCGCGCCTGACTATGAGGTCCGCTATGCGATCATGCTTAAGAAGAGCGACGATATGGATATGGACATTTCCCGGGAGATTCTTGATTCCCTTGCCCAGTCTGACCTTACCAACGTCCGTGAAATAGAAGGCATCCTGAACCAGTTCAAGCTGCTGGCATCCCACGGAGAAAAGATCACCATGGAAGCCGCCAGAAAAGCCCTCAGTCATTTGAATATTTCAGAAATAAAGGAAGTCAATACCGAACTGATCCTCGACGTGGTCTCCAGATATTTCAACGTTAAAGTTGAAGACATCACCTCAAGGAGCAGATCCAGAGATCTTGTAAAAGCACGCCACATCGCCATGTATCTCTGCAGAACTATTCTCGGATATTCGTATCAAAAGATCGCCGACGATTTCGGAGGTCTGAACCACTCCTCAGTTCTCGACGGCTGCAAAAACGTTCAGGAACGATACCATACCGACGAGGATGTCAAGGCCTACGTTGACGAGATCAAAAAGCTCATTTCTTAAGCAAATAACAGCTGCTTTTCGGGGGATAAACTCCCCCTTTTTTTATATCATCAACGGATACCCACAGAAGAATCGCCGGATTGTCGGAAACCGACTGCGTTCCCCACATAAAACCCACATATGGTTTTGGCTATTTTTAGCGTATTAATAAGGTTTCCCACAAACCCACAATCTCTATTATTACATCTATAAAAACCATTAATAAAAAGAGAGGAAAGCTCTCTCCGTGAGCCGTTTTTTCATATCGTACAATTTAAGTTTCAGCCCTTTTCAGAAAGGCCGTTTTGCTTTACAGAAAAGTCAAAATATGTTATAATCTCTATATTCCGATCGAGAGAAAAGATCCGGAAAAAAGGGAGGTAAATATGAAGTTTACTTGCAACAGAGATTTACTTGCCGAAGGACTCTCCATAGTCCAGAAGGCCATTCCGAATAAGTCTAATTATCCTGCTCTTGAATGTGTGTTGATCGATGTCAGCGAGGACCTCATTTTAACCGGCTCTGACACGGATCTCAGTATAACTTATCAGGTTCCTGTCATGATAATCGAAGAGATCGGACAGACATTGGTCAATGCAAAAGTGTTCTGCGATATAGTGAGAAAACTGCCGGACATTTTTGTTACGATAGAAACCGCCGATAACGGTACGCTGGTGGTAAACTGCGGAAATTCCCACTTTGAACTGCCCACCATTAATCCGGAGCAGTATCCGAAGATCAGTTTTCTGACGGACTCGGAGAACGCCCTTGAACTTCCCGCAGAGACCCTTAAAAATCTGATCAAACAGACGGTTTTTGCAGCCAGTGTTGACAATGCGAAAATGATCCTGAGAGGAGTTCTGGCTGAAAACTCCGGGAACGAACTCAGATTTGTGGCAATAGACGGCTACAGGATGGCATACAAGTCATATCCCAGCGATTACGAAGAGGATTTCCGAATAGTTATTCCTGCAAAGGTGCTAAGCGAACTTGTTAAGATCATTGAGAAAAGCGAAAAATCCGTCAGATTCTGTTTCAGTGACAATCAGGTAATGTTCTACAACGGAAGCTTCTCGCTGATCTCGAATCTTTTAAAAGGAGATTTTCCGGACTACAAGATGCTCATTCCGAAGAGCTATATGTGCGTCATGAAGGTCAAAAATCAGGTCTTTGTGGACACTATCGAAAGAGTATCTCTTGTCATTAACGACGATAAAAAGTGGTTTGTCGATCTGACCACGTATCCGGATCAGGTGTTTATCTGCGCAGCAGGCGAAAACGGAAGATCCCACGAGACGGTTGCGGCGGATATATCGGGACAGGAGATACTGATCTCGTTCAACGAAAAGATACTTACCGAATGTTTGAGAGCCATCGACAAAGAGATCGTTACGGTTAATTTTTCTTCTGAAAAAGGACCCTGCGTCATTGCGGCGGACGAAGACAACTCGTATTTCATTCTGCTGATGCCTGTCAAACACAAATCCAGGTGAAAAGGTGATAATTAAAGGGTTAGAACTTCACAATTTCAGAAATTACAACAGCCTCACGGTTGATTTTTCCCCGTCCATTAACGTTATCTACGGGAAAAACGGTTACGGGAAAACCAATTTGCTTGAGGCTATGTTTTTATGCTGCGTCGGAAAATCCTTTAAGTCCGTAAAAGACACGGATCTTATACAGTACGGGAAAGACAGTTATAAGGTCAAGACCCGTATCGACAATAACATCTGCAAGAGTATAAGTGTTTTTTATGAGAGAAACAAGTCAAAATACGTTGAAATAGACGGAGCCTACATTGAGAAGCTGAGGATGCTTTTCGGCAATCTCATCGGCCTTGTCTTTTCTCCGGAATCTGTTAGAGTAGTTACTGACGGCCCGGCCTACAGGAGAAGGCTTCTTGACATTGCCCTTTGCCAAATAAAAAAGGACTACTACTACAGCTTGATGATGTACAACCGGTTCTGCGAAGAGAAGGGAAAGCTTCTCGAACAGGGAACGGCTGCCGATCCCATTGAAATGGAGTCGTTAAACGAAAATATTGCACTGTACGGAGCAAGTATCGCAGTCGACAGAAAAAATTTCGTTGCGCAGCTGAATGAGCTTGCCGGGAAATACTATTCCGAAATCGCAGGTGAAAGGGAGACAGTCACCATGCGATACGAGCCTTTCATCCACTCGTTCTCCGGAGCGGTTAACGAAGGCCTTGAAAATGAAAACCGGTCCGTGACGGAAAGGGTCAAAGAGGAATTTCTGAAGGAACTCTCTGACGAAAGGCTGATGAAGAGGGAAAGGGAATTCAGAAAGAATCTGATCGGCATCCAAAGGGACGACATCGGCATGTTTCTCGGCGGAAACAGTCTGAGAAATTTCGGCTCTCAGGGGCAGAAGAGAAGTTTTGCCATTGCGATCACATTGGCGGAACTGGAGATTTTGAGGCAGAAATCGGGCAGGACACCCGTGCTTTTCCTTGACGACGTGCTCTCCGAACTGGACAGCTCCAGAAAAAGAAAAATCATCGAAATGACCGGAAAAATACAAACGTTTTACACCTGCACGGAGAAAGAGATGATGGGTGCGGCTGTTGCCGGAGGGGCGCCGGTGAACTTTATTGATGTTGAAAAACTGAGGTAAAAATGATAAAATAAATGTGTATATTTACACATCCCGGGAGCAGAAAATGTACCTCCACATCGGCGACAACGTCTGCGTAAGATCCGACAGAATAATCGGGGTTTTCGACATCGAAAACACGACGGTGTCGGAGGCGACGCGGGTCTTTTTGAAAGAGGAAGAGAATAGAAACAGGATCACGTACGCCTCCCCGAAGATGCCGAAATCCTTCGTTTTAGCCGAAGGTGCGGCGGGAGACGACATATACATATCGTCAATAACAGTCCTTTCCATAAGGGAAAGGCTGGAAGGCGGAGTTTTACAGAAGAGTAATTTACAAAGGGGTAAATGATGGACGAGGAAAAAAGAAACAACACAGCTGAAAATACCTATACCGACAGTGACATTCAGGTCCTGGAAGGGCTTGAGGCTGTAAGAAAAAGGCCGGGAATGTACATCGGCAGCACGTCGCTGAGAGGTCTTCACCACCTGGTCTACGAGATAGTTGACAACAGTATCGACGAGGCCCTGGCGGGGAGATGCGACAAGATAGAAGTGACTATCCACAGCGATAATTCCGTGACAGTTTCCGACAACGGCGCAGGCATTCCCGTGGGAATAAACGAAAAAATGGGCCTTCCCACAGTGGAAGTGGTCCACACAGTGCTCCACGCCGGCGGAAAGTTCGGCGGACACGGTTATACCGTTTCGGGCGGTCTTCACGGCGTCGGCGCATCAGTCGTCAACGCGCTTTCAGACTATCTTGAAGTTGAAGTCAGCAGGGACGGCCACGTTTTCTACCAGAGATACGAAAGGGGAAAGACGGTTTCTCCGCTTAAGATCATTGGCGATACCAACGGAACAGGCACCACCACCACTTTCAAGCCCGACGGCACCATTTTCGAGGAAGTGGTCTTTGACTACGACACCCTTGCCACCAGATTCAGGGAGATGGCTTTCCTGAACGCCGGAATAAGGATCGATTTTAGAGACGACAGAGGCGAGGAGCCCAGGGAAGATATTTTCTACTACAAGGGCGGCATCGTGGAGTACGTGCAGTACCTTAACAGAAAAGAGGACGTCATCAATCCCGAGGTCATTTACGTTTCCGGCGAGCGGGACGGCACCCTGATGGAAGTGGCCATTCAGTACAACAGTTCATATACCGAAAACATCTATTCATACGCCAATAACATCTGCACCCACGAAGGCGGCACCCATTTGACGGGCTTCAGATCCGCACTCAACAAGGTCTTTAACGACTACGCCAGAAGGTTCAACATTCTGAAGGAGCAGGACGCAAACCTTGCCGGAGAGGATATCCGGGAGGGAATGACCGCCATCATCAGCGTAAAACTTCACGAGCCCCAGTTCGAGGGACAGACCAAGGAGAAACTGGGCAATTCCGAGGTACGGGGTTACATGGAGGGCATGCTCGGCGACAAACTCAAGGAATATCTTGAGGAGAATCCCCAGATCGCCAAGGTCATTTTCGACAAGTGCCTGACGGCCCAGCGGGCGAGAGAAGCTGCCAGAAAAGCCAGAGAACTCACAAGAAGAAAGACCGCCTTCGACAGCACCTCGCTGCCCGGAAAGCTTTCGGACTGTTCCGAAAAGAACCCGGAGATCTGCGAGCTGTTCCTGGTGGAGGGAGACTCCGCTGCCGGTTCCGCCAAGGGTGGCCGTGACAGAGAGACCCAGGCAATATTGGCCCTTTGGGGAAAGATGCTGAACGTTGAGAAGTCCAGAATCGACAAGGTCTACGGCAACGACAAACTCCAGCCTGTGATCGCGTCCCTCGGCGCAGGAATCGGACCGGATTTCAACGTGGAAAAGCTAAGGTATCACAAAATCATAATCATGGCCGATGCCGACGTCGACGGATCACACATAAGAATGCTGCTCATGACCTTCTTCTTCAGGTACATGAGGCCGCTCATAGAACAGGGCTATCTGTACCTCGCCCAGCCGCCCCTCTACAAAGTCTCAAAGGGCAAAGAGTTTTTCTACGTGCTGAGCGACGAGGAGTACGAGGCCAGGATCACGGAAAAGGGCTGGAAGGGCGATGAAAAAGTTGTCAAACAGCGTTTCAAAGGTCTCGGCGAGATGAGCCCCCAGGAACTCTTCGACACCACCATGAATCCCCAGTCCAGAGTTCTCCTCCAGGTAACTCTGAAGGATGCAGCCACCGCCAATGAGATCTTCTCGGACCTCATGGGAGAAAAGGTGGAACCCAGAAAGGAATTCATCAGTAAAAACGCCAAATTTGTCGTAAATTTAGACGTTTGACGATTTACTCCCCAAAGAGGCGGAGGGAGTCGCAAGACCCCGAAAGAATCTTGATTATCTGACCCCGGACCCTGCGGAAGACGTTGATGCGGGCCGGAGAACGGAAGTAAAAAATGGCTGTTAAGATCATTGCTATTGCAAACCAAAAAGGCGGAGTGGGAAAGACAACGACTGCGATCAACCTCTCCGCTTCCGTTGCCTATTACGGGAAGAGGGTGCTCCTTGTGGATCTGGATCCCCAGGGAAACGCCACTACGGGTCTTGGCATAAACAAGAAAAACCTGGAAAAGTCTTCCTATGACGCCGTGATCAATGACGAACCCGCTTCGGACATTATCATAAAGACGTCCCAGGAGAATCTGTATCTCATGCCGTCAAACATTTCCCTGGCGGGAGCGGAAGTGGAACTGGTCAGCCTTATGTCGAGGGAGAGCAAACTGAAACTGGCCCTTGACGAGATCCGGGACGACTATGACTACGTATTTATCGACTGCCCGCCGGCGCTGGGGCTTCTGACGCTCAACGCGCTGACCGCCGCGGATACGGTGCTTGTGCCCATCCAATGTGAGTTCTACGCCCTTGAGGGACTGTCCCAGCTTCTGGACACTGTTAAAAAAGTTCAGAAGTACCTGAACCGCAGACTGACTGTGGAGGGCGTAGTTATGACCATGTTCGACGTCAGGACAAATCTTTCGGCGGAAGTTGTCGATGAGGTGAGAAAATATTTCGGGGACAAGGTCTACTCCACATTGATCCCCCGGAACATACGGCTGGGCGAGGCGCCGAGCTACGGACAGTCTATAATCCAGTATGACAGCAAATCAAAGGGGGCAGAGGCCTACCTTTCCCTTGCAAGAGAAGTTCTTGACAAATAGTTCAACCGAATCGCATTCTACAGGATCACATTCAAATGGATTGCAGGAGAGGCGAAAATCGTATTAAATCCGGTATTAAAGGAGGCGGCTTGAATGGCCAGGAAAAGAAACAGCGGTTTGGGACTGGGCATTGACGCACTGTTCCAAAGCACAACAGACCGGGAAGGATCTTTGCCGGTCACAGGCTCAGTACTGGAAGTGAAGATCAGCGACATTGAGCCGGACGAGAGTCAGCCCCGTAAAAATTTTGATTTCGAGAAGATCAACGAGCTGGCGGAGTCCATAAAAGCCCACGGCGTTATCCAGCCGCTTATTGTGAGAAGCGAAGGCCCGGTCTATAAAATTATTGCGGGCGAGCGCCGGTGGCGGGCGGCCAGGATCGCCGGTCTTGAGACTGTGCCGGTCATTGAGAAGTCGGTAACCGAACGGGAAGTTCTGGAGATCGCCCTGATCGAAAACATCCAGCGGGAGGACCTGAACCCGATTGAAGAGGCGGAGGCCTTTGACAGACTGATCAACGATTTCGGCATGACCCAGGAGACGTTGGCGTCCACTATTTCCAAAAGCAGGACCGACATAACCAATTCGATCCGCCTGCTCTCCCTTGACCCCGAGATCAAGGCCATGATCGCAGCAGGTCAGCTCACAAAGGGTCACGGGAAAGCCCTTCTGGGACTGAACGGTTCCATTGATGCGGTAAAAGTTGCCAAGGCCATGGCGGAGGAGAGCATCAGCGTCCGGCAGGCGGAAAAACTTGTCAGCAGATACAATGCGCTGAAGAGCGGCTCCGAGCCGAAAAAAGCGGAAGCCGGAAGCGACGAGTTTACCATTTCAAAGAAGAGCGTTGAGTCAAAACTGAAGAAAAAACTGGGGACAAAGATATCCCTGGTGGAGAAAGCCAAAAACGGAAAAGGCAAGATCCAGATCTTTTACTATTCCGCAGACGAGAGAGAGCGGCTGATAGAGATGCTTCTCGGCGAAGATTGAGCCTTGATAACGGGGAAAGGAGACGAAGATGAAAGAATTTTTTGATAAACTGTCGAATTTTATGGATTTTCAAACGCAGATCTACATCATCATGGGAGTCTTTTTTCTCCTGCTTCTGCTTTGCTTCATCCTGCTGGTAGTTGTCGGCGTAAAGAACAAAAAGCTTGCCGAAGAGGTCAAAGGGATGAGAAAGGCATTGGCAAAGGTCAAAAAAACCGCCAATGCAGTTCAGGAGGCCGCCGGTGAACAGCCGGTTGCCGGTGAGATCTCTGTTGACGCGGAACAAGAGGCGCCTGAGGAGAAGGTGATTCCGGAAAAAATTGAGGAAGACGAGACCGAAGATTTGCCGGAAGCAGGACAATCACCGGAGAAAGAGGCAGACGACCGGCCGGCAGAAGATGCCCCGGAGAAGAATGCAGATAAAAACGAGGCCGCAACTGAAGCAACGGCGACGGTCCTTCCCGAGGAACAGCAGGCGTTTAATGAGGCTGTTGAGGCTGAAATCGACGCCCTTAAGGAAAAAACAGACCTCATCGCCAAAAATCAGCGAAAGAGCTTTGACAAAATTAAAGTTGTGCGGTATAGTTCAACTCTGCCTGACGGAACGGAGACCGTTTCATACTCTATCGGTATTACCAATCAGGACAGAGACGGTATCGTGCTGACAGGCACCGAAACTGCGGACGGAGCCACGTCTCTCGTGGTGAAATCCGTCAAGGGAGGATTAAGCAAAACTCCTTTGACCGCAGCAGAGGACTGCGCCATCAAACGCGGCTGAAGGCCGTTCTGAAAAAGCCGACGGACTGCGGATCATTGGCGTCCGGACTTTCATACAAACAACAGACCCGCAGTTTTGCGGGAAAAACAGATTTCGGGGAGTTGATTTAATTGTTAGATATAAAACTTATCAGACAGAATCCTGATCTCGTAAGAGAAGCACTGAAAAAGAGAAATTCGTCGCTTACCCTCGACGAAGTCATTGCCGCGGACGAACGTCGCCGGGAGATACTGGTGACTGTGGAGCAGCTGAAGAAAAGGCAGAACGACGCCTCAAAACTCATCCCTGCATACAAAAAAGAGGGAAAAGACGTGGCGCCTCTCATGGACGAGATGAAGGAGATCTCCGCCAAGGTCAAAGATCTCGACGCAGAGCTCAAGGTAGTTGAAGCCAAGATTAGAACTCTGATGCTTAATTTCCCCAATATTCCCAACGAGAAAGTGCCCTACGGCGTTGACGACAGGGACAATTTCGAGATGAGGAAGTTCGGCGAGCCCACAAAATTTGACTTCCAGCCCAAGGCTCACTGGGACATCGGAACCGATTTGAATATTCTTGACGCGGAAAGAGCCGCCAAGATCACCGGAGCCAGATTCACGGTCTACCGCGGTGCAGGGGCCAGACTTGAGCGCGCCATCTACAATTTCATGCTTGACCTCCACGTGGAAAAGCACGGCTACACCGAGATATTCCCGCCCTACATGGTCAACCGGGCCAGCATGACAGGCACCGGCCAGCTTCCGAAGTTCGAAAACGGCGCATTCAAGATCAAGAACATGGACAGCGAAGCCGCAGAGGACGAAAAAGACTTCTTCCTCATCCCCACGGCGGAAGTTCCGGTAACGAACCTCCACAGGGACGAGATCCTTGACGGAAGCAAGCTCCCCATCAAATACTGCGCATACTCGGCCTGCTTCAGGTCCGAAGCCGGTTCCGCCGGCCGCGACACCAGAGGCCTCATCAGACAGCACCAGTTCAACAAGGTGGAACTGGTAAAGTTCACAACGCCGGAAACCTCTTACGCAGAGCTGGAGACCCTCACCAATGACGCAGAGGACGTCCTCAAGATCCTGGGCCTGCCCTACCGCGTTGTCCGCCTCTGCAGCGGCGACCTTGGCTTCTCCTCGGCAATGACCTACGACATCGAAGTCTGGATGCCCAGCTACGGCCGCTACGTCGAGATCTCCTCCTGCAGCGACTTTGAAGACTTCCAGGCAAGACGTGCCAATATCAAATACCGCGACGCCGACGGAAAACCGAAGCTTGTCCACACTCTCAACGGGTCGGGCCTTGCAGTCGGAAGAACAACCGCTGCGATCCTGGAGAACTACCAGCAGGCAGACGGCAGCGTAATAATCCCCGAAGCCCTTAGAAAGTACATGGGCGGCATGGAAAAGATTGAAAAGGCCTGATCGTAATAATTTGCTATAAAAAGGTAAAAGCAGCCTTCCCGCAAAAGCCTTTGCGGGAAGGCTGCTTTCGTCTGCGGCGCCGCAGGCGCAGCACAACTGTTAACTGACCACTCGCGCCGCAGGCGCGTTCACTTGGCAATTTTGATGATGATCTCGATCGCATTATCCGTTTCGGTCCTCTCGATGGTTGCGGGGATGCCGCTGCTTTTAATTCTGTTGACGTTGGACTGGAGGGTCTTTATCAGCAGGCTCCGTTCCTTGTCAATGGCGAAATTCAGGTCTTTCAGGGACTTGTTAATCAGGTCGACGTATGCCTCCTTGCCCAGTTCAGACAGAGATACGTTTTTTAGTATTTTCCCCAGCTGCTCGACTCTTTTCGAACCTATCCTCCTGCGAACTATCAGTTTAGCGGTGTATAGCTGCATTTCCTCGGTCTCAATGCTGAGGAGCGCTCTGCAATGCCTTTCAGAGAGACCTGAGGCCAGGGCGGCTTTCTGGACCGCAGGGCTCAGGCTTGCCAGGCGGAGTTTATTGGCAATTGTGGGCTGAGCGACGCCGAACCAGGCGATCAGGTCCTTTTGGGTCAGTTGAACTTTTGAGTTAAGAAAATGAAAACCGTTTGAGATCTCGAAAAAATCTGCGACGGGGTTGTTGCAGGCGGTGACGCAGGCAAGGACGTCCTTGATCAGGTCGCTGTCGATTTCGTAAATGACGGCTTTTACGAAATCACCGGACTTCGGCGAATGGAGGACAGGTACGGCGCCGTCAACAGGCCTGATCATGCGGTACTTCCCGGGACCTTCCCAAAGCACGACAGCAATAGGAGTTCGAATCGAAGTCTGCGCGACGGGACCCACAAGGTCGAAATACTGTTCGAGAGCCATTCCTCCCGGCAAAAAGACCTCGCCAAGAGGCAATACGTCAATGCGGCAGGAGACCGGCCCGTCCCCGCTTCTGTTAACGATCTGACTGAAGATCTTCCTTTGCTCACTGAAGGAAGAGGTTTCATGTTTTCGTGACACCGGCAATTCATCCGATTCGTTTCTTTTCTCTTTTGTAGCGTTCATTATTAACCTCCCGTACGGCAATAAGCCGGAATAATGAATAATTATACACTATGTGAAATAAAAAACAAGAGAAAAAATGAAAAAATAGAAAAAAATTCAAGATATAAAAAAACATAGATAAAAAAAGAAAAAATTCCCGACAAAATCCGACAAATTTCGACAAAATTAGAAAACGCCAACAAACACGATCCGACACAACAAACAGCCTGACAGCAAAGGGACAGCCGCCAATAATCGTTCCGCCGCAGGTTGAAACCTGTATCATGTTCAGATTGAATCAGATTTCGGGGAAATACGTTCTATGACAGAATAAACTCAGAAAAAAAGCGGCTGCTTGACGTTTGGCAAGTAACCGCAGATCATTACAATTATTGTTTTTTTGTTAACCGGCGAAGGATCTCAACTCCCCGTTGTATCATGTCTTCTTCCCGGCAATTTTTCGCTTCCAGAATGCGTTCAATGGCAGCGGCGTTGTCAAGAGAGTGGTAAGGATAGAATAGTTCTCTGAGCTCGACCGGCTTTATGATTCGGTAGACTTGCCGGCTCGTCTTTTCATAGGTATAACACCAATATCGGTAAAGGTAACCCATCCAGTACAATTCATTTTCAGAGTACTTCACTTTGCCGTAACTGCTCTTTCCAAACGCTTCTTCGATCTCTGCAATAACAGATTCGTTGGTGCTTGATTCAAACAAAAAGCTGCCGTTGTCGATTCTTTTCGCAGCAGAAGAATTCATAAAACGGCGCAGGAAAACCGCAGAACTGCAATTCGTCAAATCGATTGATGATACAAACAGTTTCGCCTGGATTCTGCATAGTATTTGTCCTGTTTCATCCATTGGCTTCATTTTCGTAAATATCCAAAGTAGTCAAGCTGCCTGCGGGCAATAGTGCCGTAACGTTAACAAAACTTGTTATCCGCAAATGTCGACAGCAAGTTTTCGAGCGTGTCGGATGACACAAGATTAACAGACAGATTTGCACCGGCCTGGCCTTTTTCTGAGACGTAATTATGACATTATTCGGAATAAAAAAGTATGAGTATTTGACCGCGGTTATTTCTGCCTTACGACCGCTTTTTTACCCTTGAAGGCTATGCCGACCCTGATGATTCCGGACATGCCCTGATCAAGCAGGTCGGATTCATATTTCTTTTCTTCGATCTGCGCGAGAGCCGCATTGGCAAGTGATTCAAGATCATCGGTGTCTTTGCCGGCATATTTGAATTCAAATATAAAGCAGGGGTCTGTTTTGTTTTCCGGTATGAGTGCAATATCAAACCGACCGTATCCGGATTCCGCATTTGACTTGATCCTGTATTGGGGGCTTAGGACCGCACAAAGCCCAAGCATCATGCCGTGATAAAAACTCTCGCCTGTTCCGTCGAAAACAGAGACCGAACTGAGCATAAAATCTTCAAGCAGTTTTTGAAGCTTGGATGCGTCGTTGGAAAAGAGGGCTTGCCGAATATTGATCGCAGCATTTGTTCTTCCGGTTTTGTTCAGGATTTCTTTCCCGTAAACAAAGGCAATTTCCTTGTTCGGGACCGCCACGTCGCACATATAGTTTCCGTCGTGCTGCGGGTAGATCTTGGCGACCTTGAGATACCCGGCGACAAGCAGAAAACTGTAAATGCTGTACGGATTGTTCTGCACTTCCGGATATATGACGCCTGTGTCGATATAGGATGTGACGGTCTCGCCGGACATCAGTTTATACAAAGCCTCTGTAATCTCATCGTTTGCGGCGCCGACGATCTCGCCAATAATGTCATTGCTCCCGGTGGATTGCCAAAACGCCTTGGCAAAGCAGTTTTCGGCAACGTAGTTGATGACCGACCAGGGGTTGAATATCTCCGTGGTGCCGAACATATATCCATCATACCAGTCGCACACCTCGTCGAACTTGTCGCCGCACCCGTAGTATTCAAGCATCCGGCGGACTTCCTCTTTTGTAAAGCCGAAGTAAGAACTGTACTGCTCGTCGAGAATGGAATTGACCGACAAGTTGTTCAGTCCGCTGAAAATGCTTTCTTTTGCAACCCGAAGAATGCCGGTCAGGAACCCGTACGCAAGGTGGGAATTGTCCTTGAGCCCGCCGGAGAAGAAGTTGCGCATAAAATCTATAACGTCCTTGTAGAAGCCCTCTGTATGCCCCTGCTGGATAGGAGTGTCGTACTCGTCAATTATTATAATGGTCTGCTTGCCGTAATGCCTGTGAAGAAACAGAGACAGGGTCTTGAGCGAAAGCTGATACTCGGTCGAATCTGCTTTGCCCGTTGACAGGTCGGCATACTGTGCCTTTTCATAATCACTTAGCCGGTCGCTTTTTTCGAGTTCCGGGTGCCGCCTGAATTCTGCGGAGACCAACTTTGCGAGCATTTCATAGGTTTCCCGCCAATTTGAACATTTTACGTCCTTAAATGACAGGAAGATCACAGGGTATTGGCCCTGATAGCCTGTGTATGCCTTGCCGTATGACCATATGGCTTTATCGCTAAAGTATTTTGAAGTATCTTCGTCCGTTTTTTCAAAAAACACGCGCAGCATGTCCATGTTCAAGGTTTTGCCGAACCTGCGCGGACGCAAGAAAAGGGAGACCAGCGGCTTTTTGTCAAGAAAGTCCTTGATCAGCATGGTCTTGTCAACGTAGTAGTAGTCCGACGTCGCAATTCTGTAATCGGAAATGCCCACAGGAAGCGGCTTTTTGGAGCCGCCGATATCGCCAATGGCATCGGAAGGGATACGCCAATGTCGTCCTTCTTTTCTGGCGCCGCGGATCTCGCCTGAGGCGCACATTTGCTGAATTCTTCTTGAGGTGATATTCAATTCGTTTGCCGCATCGGCAACTGAAATAAAGTTCATGGCGAACCTCCCTAACGGTTTCTGCCATCCGATTTTAGCACATCGAGCGAAATCAATCAATGAAATTTCGCTCGATTTCGCATAAATACAAATCAATTTCGCTCGGATTTCGTTTGCACGCAACGCTCGCGAAGACGGAAATTGCCAATGGAGATCCACAGATGTCAGTGAAAATTACGCCGCACAGCACAAATCCACATAAAACCCAAAGAAAATTTACACTTTTCCACGGATTTTTCTTCGATTTTCTGCACTTTTTCCGATTGGTGCGGTCCGGCTCGTACTAGTCAATAAAAAAGACACAAAAGTTCGCAGCAGGCATCAAAAACCGCCCCCCAAAAGTGCGGCTATGCATTGCGGAGCAACGTCGGGGATTACGGCAGGAGCGACGGTGTTGGCGGCAGAACGGCTTTATTTATAAAATAAAAAGGAAATAATTGAAAAAAACGCTTGACAAAGGATTTGGCGCTGAATTATAATCCCTAAGCTTGCCGCCTTTTGCGGTGTTGCTTGTTTGCGGAATCAAAAGCACGGTCCGGACCGCTTGCGCGGGAGGTCAGCGAAGTGCTCCGGAAGCGAAAAACAAGGCAAAAGATCACGGCGGGACGTTTTAAAAGGAGGTGAATCGATAGATGCCAACATTTAACCAATTGGTTCGCAAGGGAAGAGAAATGGTGACTTACAAGTCTACGGCTCCGGCGCTTCAGAAGGGATTTAACTCTCTTAGAAAGAAGAGCACCGACATCAGCAGCCCTCAGAAAAGAGGCGTTTGCACAAACGTAAGAACAACTACACCGAAGAAGCCGAACTCCGCGCTCAGAAAGATCGCAAGGGTAAGACTGACAAACGGTATGGAAGTCACAGCTTACATTCCCGGAATCGGCCACAATCTGCAGGAGCACAGCGTAGTGCTTATCAGAGGCGGCAGGGTTAAAGATCTCCCTGGTGTAAGATACCACATTATCAGAGGTTCTCTTGATACAGCCGGTGTTACAAACAGAATGCAGGGCAGATCCAAGTACGGCGCGAAAGTGCCGAAGGCAAAGAAATAATCGTTCATAAAGCTGCTGTACGATACGGTCGGGGCGGCTGTGGGCAATACCCGTATGAACGATTATTGTTGCCGGTGATTTCTTACGAAATTAGTTTGGCAAGCTGCAGGACGGGCTGAAGTCCGAAGAGCAGCGGTTAGCCGGAACAGGTCCGGCTAAGAGTGCCGGTTACGTAATCGAATATTTAACGTCAAAATGATTTCCTGAGAAATTATGCGGCGATATTTCTTTTAAGTAATCCAGCACAGACTGCACACGGCAAGTGCAGAGTACCGTTGGCACAAGGTTTTGTGCCGATTGATTAAAAATAATCAAAGGAGGGAAGAAAAGTGCCGAGAAAAGGTTATATTGCGAAACGTGAAGTTTTGCCGGATCCGGTCTACAATGACGTGATCGTAACAAAACTGATCAACAATATCATGCTCGACGGCAAAAAGGGTACAGCCCAGAAAATTTGCTACGCCGCATTTGATATTGTAAAAGAAAAGACAGGCAGAGACGCACTGGAAGTTTTCAACCAGGCGCTCAATAACGTAATGCCTCAGCTCGAGGTCAAGGCCAGAAGAGTCGGTGGATCCACATACCAGGTCCCGATGGAGGTCAGACCCGCAAGAAGGCAGGCGTTAGGCCTGAGATGGCTTGTAACATTTTCCAGAAAGCGCAGCGAGAGAACAATGGCTGAGAGACTTGCAGGCGAGATAATCGATGCAACCAACAATGCCGGCGCCGCTTTCAGAAGAAAAGAAGACATGCACAAGATGGCGGAAGCAAACAGAGCTTTTGCCCATTACCGTTGGTAATTTTTTTGGAGTATCTGATCAATGGCCAGAGAGTTTTCGCTTGAGAATACGAGAAACATCGGCATAATGGCCCACATCGACGCCGGAAAGACCACCACCACCGAGAGGATCCTTCTCTACACCGGAAGGATACACAAGGCGGGCGAGGTCCACGACGGCACGGCCACCATGGATTCAATGGAGCAGGAGCAGGAGCGCGGCATTACCATCGCGTCTGCTGCGACTACTGTGCATTGGCGTACCACCGATGAAGACGGAACAAGCAAAGACACCAGGATAAACATTATCGATACCCCCGGACACGTTGATTTCACGGTGGAAGTCGAGCGTTCGCTGAGAGTGCTTGACGGCTCTGTGACGCTGTTTTGCGCCAAGGGAGGCGTTGAGCCCCAGTCCGAGACTGTTTGGCGTCAGGCAGACCGCTACGGAGTTCCCAGGATCGCCCACGTTAACAAAATGGACATCATGGGCGCCGATTTTTACCGGGTAGTCGACATGATAAAGGCCAGACTTGGCGCCAATGCGGTTCCGATCCAGCTTCCTATAGGAAAAGAGGACTCGTTTATCGGCGTCATTGACCTGGTTAAAATGGAAGCACACATCTATCGCGATCCCGAAGGCAACGTTGTTGAGATCGCTCCGATACCTGAGGATATGGTCGAACTGGCCGAACGCTACAGGGCGGAGATGCTCGAGACCATTGTCGAGGAAGACGATGATGTGATGATGAAGTACCTTGAGGGCGAGGAACTTTCCGTTGGCGACATTAAAAAGGCTATCAGAAAGGGAACCCTTGCGCTCCATCTCGTTCCGGTGACCTGCGGATCCTCCTATAAGAACAAAGGGGTCCAGCAGCTTTTGGACGCGGTGGTGGACTTCCTGCCTTCGCCGTTGGATATTCCCGCAATCAAAGGGCAAAAACCCAACGGAGAGGATGCGGAGAGACACCCGAGAGATGACGAGCCCTTCTCGGCATTGGCATTTAAGATCGTCTCCGATCAGTACGGAAAGCTCTGCTTCATAAGAGTTTACTCCGGTGTGCTGAAGGTCGGCTCCTACGTTCTCAACGCGTCGAAAGACAAACGGGAGAGAGTGGGCCGGATCGTGCTCATGCACGCGGACCAGAAGACCGAGGTGGAGGAAGTATATGCGGGAGACATTGCCGCTGTTATAGGACTGAAGGAAACCACCACGGGCAACACTCTGTGCGACCCCGCAAAGCCGATAATCCTTGAGTCGATGGAATTCCCGGAGCCGGTCATTTCGGTTGCCGTGGAGCCAAAGACAAAGGCCGGCCAGGAAAAAATGAGCATCGCCCTTCAGAAGCTTGCGGAAGAGGATCCGACGTTCCGGGTCACCTCCAATGTGGAGACGGGACAGACGGTCATCTCGGGCATGGGCGAGCTTCACCTGGACATTATCGTGGACAGGCTGCTTCGCGAGTACCGTGTGGAGGCCAACGTGGGAAAACCCCAGGTCGCTTACAAAGAGGGCATCCGGAAGACGGTCACTCAGGAGGGCAAATTTGTTCGCCAGACCGGCGGCCATGGCCAATACGGACACTGCGTCATCGTGGTGGAACCCAAGGAGCGGGGAACGGGCTACGAATTCGTCAATAAGATCGTTGGCGGCGTTATCCCGAAAGAGTACATTGCCCCCGTTGACCAGGGAATCAAAGACGCGATGATGAGCGGCGTTCTGGCGGGATATCCCGTTGTCGACGTCAAAGTCACGCTGATCGACGGTTCCTACCACGAGGTGGACTCCTCCGAGATGGCGTTCAAGATCGCCGGATCCATGGCCTTTAAAGAAGCCATGAAGAAAGCGGATCCCGTGCTGCTGGAACCGGTCATGAAAGTGGTCGTTACAGTTCCCGAACAGTATTTCGGAGACGTCATCGGAAGCCTCAGTTCAAAACGGGCCAGGATCGACGGCTCCGAGGAAGCCGGCAACGGTGCGAAGTACATCAACGCAACAGTTCCGCTGGCGGAGATGTTCGGCTACACCACCACCTTGAGATCCATGACCCAGGGAAGAGGTACATTCACAATGGAACCGAGCCACTATGAGGAAGTTCCCAGGAGCGTCCAGGAGAACATTCTGAAAGGAAGCCGGCCCTATTAAAAAACCGCAAAAACAGGGAAAACCGGGGGAACCAAAGCGAAAACGCCAATGCCCTCCGCCCCTGCACTGCGGACCCGTTGACTTCGGCAGAGACGCTGAAAATCATTGTTGAAAACCGCAAGTCAATTTGTTATAATCAACTCAGTATGTGCGTAAACCGCACCCATAATCTTGCTGCAGATTCATTTACTAAAGGAGGAATCACAAACTATGGCAAAGCAAAAGTTCGAAAGAACCAAACCCCACGTCAACATCGGAACCATCGGCCACGTTGACCATGGCAAGACAACACTCACAGCTGCTATTACCAAAGTTCTCAGCTTCACAGACTCCAGCATCGTCGTTAAAGCATACGATCAGATCGACGCTGCTCCCGAGGAGAGACAGAGAGGTATTACCATCAACACAGCTCACGTTGAGTATCAGACAGAGAAAAGACACTATGCTCACGTTGACTGCCCCGGACACGCTGACTATGTTAAGAACATGATCACCGGCGCAGCTCAGATGGACGGCGCTATCCTTCTCGTTTCAGGTCCCGACGGCCCGCAGGCTCAGACCAGAGAGCACATCCTTCTTGCCCGTCAGGTCGGTGTTCCTTACATTGTCGTTTTCATGAACAAGTGCGACATGATCGATCCCGGCGACGAAGAGCTCCTCGACCTCTCCGAGATGGAGATCAGAGAACTCCTCAACCAGTATGACTTCCCGGGCGATGACATTCCGATCATCAGAGGTTCTGCTCTGAAAGCTCTTGAGAGCACAAGCACAGACCCCAACGCTCCCGAGTACGCATGCATCCACGAGCTCATGGACGCTGTTGACACCTACATTCCCACTCCTGAGAGACCGACCGACAAACCCTTCCTGCTCCCTGTTGAGGACGTATTCACCATCACAGGCCGCGGAACAGTTGCTACAGGCCGTCTTGAGAGAGGCACCATCAGAGTTGGCGACGCAGCTGACATCGTAGGACTTAAAGATGAGAAGATGAGCACAGTCGTTACCGGCGTTGAGATGTTCAGAAAACTCCTCGACCAGGCAGAAGCCGGCGACAACATCGGTGTTCTTCTCCGTGGTATTCAGAGAACTGACGTTGAGCGCGGCCAGGTTATCGTAAAACCCGGCACGATCCATCCTCACACCCACTTTAAAGGTCAGGTCTACGTTCTGACCAAAGATGAGGGCGGACGTCATAAACCCTTCTTCTCCAACTACAGACCTCAGTTCTACTTCAGAACAACTGACGTTACCGGCGTTATCACTCTCCCCCAGGGCGTTGAGATGGTTATGCCCGGCGACAACATCGAGATGGAAGTTCAGCTCATTACTCCTATCGCTATGGAGCAGGGTCTCCGCTTCGCTATCCGCGAGGGCGGCAGAACAGTCGGAGCCGGCACGGTTGCTTCGATCATCGAATAATTAAAACAGATCATCCGCTCATTCGGCGGTGACAGTGAGAAGGCGGAGGCCCGGTCCCGGGTTTCCGCTTTTTTCGTAAAAAACGGCAAATGTATCGGCGGCGCTTTAAAACAAGGCACACCCCGGAAACGGCAAATATGAGCAGATCAGAGGTCTCAACAAATCAAAATAACGCTTGACGCAAGACGGTAGGAAATGATAAAATAATTGTGCTATTTTTTCTCAGCGGAGGTATTCGTGAAGGCACTCGAGGAAAAAATTTTGGCGGAAGGTAAGGTTTGTCCCGGCGACATCTTAAAAGTCGGCGGATTCCTTAACCAAAGGATCGACACAGACTTTATTTTCCAAATGGGCAGCGAGATCTCAAGGCTCTTCGAAACTGCCCGTGTAACCAAAATTCTCACCGTAGAGGCTTCCGGAATAGCCATCGCTCTTGCAGCGGCACATTATCTCAAGGTGCCCATGGTCTTTGCGAAAAAGAGCACAGCCAAAAATCTGGGAGACGACGTTTACAAGGCTTCGGTCCACTCCTATACCCACGGGAAGGACTACGAGATCGCCGTAAACACCGACTATATCAGCCCCGAGGACCGGGTCCTTCTGATCGACGATTTTTTGGCGACGGGCGAAGCAGCTGAAGGCCTCATTGAGATAGTGAGACAGTCCGGCGCAGAAATTGCAGGATTCTGTGCGGCGATAGAGAAAGGCTACCAGGGCGGCGGAGATTCTCTGCGCGCTAGGGGAATTCGTGTAGAATCGCTGGCGATTATAGACGAAATGATAGGCGAAAACATCAGATTCAGATCGTAGCATGCACTTTGCATCGCTGCGCTTTTTTGTTTTTGATGATTTCATAAACCCGCACTTAGCTGCGGGGCGGTAATCTTTGAAATCGCTTTTGCCCAAAAGGCAGGAGCGGCAAACCAAATATTTTGCCAATATATTTCCGGGGAAACGCAGCCGGATTTCGGACAGCTGCGACCGGCCCGGATAGTTTCTACCATGACGCCGAATGTCACGACTATTGGGAAACCCCGTTTCAAGCGATCGAATTGCCGGAGCGGGACGTGTTGGCAAAAACAGACCCCTTAAAAGGTCTGCTTTTTGTTTGCAGTATACACACGTTATATTCAATATTTGGAGGAAATTATGAAAAGAATTATTGCGATCATCGTTGCAATCATTGCCGTATTCGCTTTCGCAGCCTGCGGCCCCACAGAGAAACATGACGTTAAAATCGGTGTGATCTGTCTCCACGACGAGAACTCCACCTACGACGCCAACTTCATCAACGCCATCAAAGCAGTCCAGAAATCTCTCGGACTCTCTGACAGCCAGGTCATCATCAGAACCAACGTTGACGAGTCCATCGACTGCTACAACGCAGCAGCCGAGATGGTCGACGCAGGCTGCAACATCGTTTTTGCAGACAGCTTCGGTCACGAGGACTTCATGATCCAGGCAGCTCAGGAATTCCCGAACGTTCAGTTCTGCCACGCTACCGGAACCAAGGCTAAAACAGCCGGTCTTTCCAACTTCCACAACGCATTCGCTTCCATCTATGAAGGCCGTTACCTCGCAGGTATCGCTGCCGGCATGAAGCTCAACGAAATGATCGAGAGCGGCAAGATCACAGCTGACCAGGCCAAGATCGGTTACGTCGGTGCATGGCCCTATGCAGAAGTTAAATCCGGTTACACCTCCTTCTTCCTCGGCGCAAGATCTGTTTGCCAGAGCGCAACAATGAAGGTCGTTTTCACAATGTCCTGGTTCGATATCGCCAAAGAGAAAGAGTCCGCTGAGAAACTGATCAACGACGGTTGCGTCCTCATCAGCCAGCACGCTGACTCCGAAGGTGCTCCTAAGGCTTGCGAAAAAGCAGGTGTTCCGAACATTGCCTACAACATCGACACCGGCGACCTCGGCCCCAACACAGCCATCATCTCCTCGAAGATCGACTGGGAGCCTTACTTCAAGCTCATCATCGATGCAGTTGCCAACGGCACAGCTATCCCCACCGACTACTGCGGTGACTTCTCCACCGGTTCCGTTGCTCTTACCGAACTCCACGAGAACGTTGCAGCAGCAGGCACAAAAGCCGCTATCGAAGCTGCAAAAGCAAAACTGATCTCCGGCGAGATCAAAGTTTTCGACACCAGCAAGTTCACAGTTGAAGGAAAGACTCTTACCGAATACATTGCCGACGTTATCGACAACGGCGACTATGTTCCCGAGACCAACGTTATCCACGACGGTTACTTCGACGAGTCCAACGCAAAAGACTTCAGATCTGCTCCTTACTTTGATCTCACCATTGACGGTATCACTGTAGAGCAATAATCACTGACCGACAGGGCGGACGGATCTCTTAAAGATCCAGCCGCACCCAGACGACCGGCAGGGTGCCGCTGACGAAAAGCGCCCTGCCGGAACCCGGTCCATCGGCTTACTGCGGCTCGGTCCGAAAACGACGCCGCAGCAGCGGAATTGAAAACATACGGCGGAAAGCCGTGAGAAGAGACCACCACGGGGGCAAAGCTTCGTGGCTGTTTGTTTTGACGGCTTACACAGGGAAAACTGCGAAGGAGAACAGAGCTTTGGAAAGTGTTGCTATAGAGCTGAGAGGGATCTGCAAGCGGTTCGGCCGGATACAGGCGAACAACAATGTGAATCTCACACTGTACCACGGAGAAATACTGTCTCTGCTCGGTGAGAACGGTTCCGGAAAGACCACGCTTATGAACATGATCTCCGGCATCTACTATCCCGATGCGGGACAGATTTTTATTAACGGGGAAGAAGTGGTCATCAAGTCGCCAAAGGACGCCTTTGACCATGGAATAGGAATGATCCACCAGCACTTCAAACTCATTGACGTGTTTACCGCAACGGAAAACATTGTCCTGGGTCTGGAGGAGAAGGGCCGTTTCGACATAAAAGCCGCCTCCAAAAGGGTCAAGGAACTCTGCGACAGGTACGGCTTCATTCTTGATCCCGACAAAAAAATATACGAGATGTCCGTCTCCGAAAAGCAGACCGTTGAGATCATCAAGGTGCTTTACAGAGGCGCCAATATCCTTATCCTTGACGAGCCCACGGCGGTGCTGACTCCTCAGGAAACCGTAAAGCTGTTCGAAGTCATGCGCAAAATGAAAGAGGACGGCAAGGCCATCATAATCATCACCCACAAGCTCAACGAGGTCCTTTCGGTCTCCGACCGTGTCACGGTGCTGAGAAAGGGCGAGACCATCGGCTCCGTCAATACCGCGGAGGCGACGGCCGAGAGCCTTACGGAGATGATGGTCGGCAAGAAAGTCGTTCTCAACATAGAGCGCACGGATCCTGACAACCCGGAGGACAGGCTTATCATTGACGGTCTGAACTGCATCAACCGTGAAGGCGTCCAGGTACTCAAAGATATTTCCTTTACCGCAAAAGCGGGAGAGATCCTGGGCATTGCCGGAATCGCAGGCAGCGGCCAGAGGGAGCTTCTTGAGTCCATTGCCGGACTTCAGCATGTGAACACCGGATCCATCGTCTATATCGATCCTGAAACCGGGAAAGAAAAGAAACTCAGAGACATGACCCCAATGCAGATAAGAAGCCTTGGCGTCAGACTTTCCTTCGTGCCTGAGGACAGGCTCGGCATGGGTCTTGTGGGTAACATGGATATTGTCGACAATATGATGCTGAGAAGCTACAGCAAAGGAAAATCCGCATTTTTACAGAAAAAAGAGCCTACAGACCTGGCACAGCAGATAGTGGACAGGCTGGAAGTGGTGACGCCAAACATCTCCACTCCCGTGAGAAGGCTTTCCGGCGGCAACGTGCAGAAAGTCCTTGTGGGCAGAGAGATATCCTCGGGACCCACAGTCCTTATGGTGGCCTATCCCGTGAGAGGTCTTGACATCAACTCCTCCTACCTCATCTACAATCTCCTCAACAAGCAGAAGGAGAACAGGGCGGCGGTCATTTTCGTTGGCGAGGACCTGGACGTGCTCATCGCCCTCTGCGACAGGATCATCGTTCTCGGCGGCGGCCGCATCACAGGCGAAGTTGACGCCAGAAACACGACAAAAGAACAGATAGGATATCTTATGACAAAATCGGCCGGAGGTGAGGAATGATGGAAGCGAAACCAAAAAAGGAACCTCTGATCCACATAACCAAACGTGACGTGATGCCCCTCTGGAAGGCGATACTGGTTAGAGTTATCGCCATTGCCATTGCCCTTGCGGTATCGGCGGGCCTCGTGGTCATCCTGACCCAGAAGAACCCTTTGGAGATCTTCTCCGCCATGTTCAACGGCAGCTTCGGAACCCCCAGAAAGATCCTCAACATGCTGCAGGACGTGGCAATGCTTCTCTGCATCGCATTGGCGGTGACGCCGGCCTTCAGAATGAAATTCTGGAACATCGGAGCCGAGGGACAGGTGCTCATGGGGGCGTTGGCGTCTGCGGCGCTCATGTATTTCCTTGGCGGCAGCGGTCTTCCCAACGGGGTGCTGATCCCGATGATGTTCATTGGGTCCCTTGCCGTGGGTATGATCTGGGCGGTGATCCCGGCCATATTTAAAGCGATCTGGAACACCAATGAGACCCTGTTCACCCTGATGATGAACTACGTGGCAATGCAGATAATCCAGATTTGCATCGCCAGCTGGGCCACCAGCGGCTCCGGCGTCATGGGCGTCATCAACCTGAACACCAAGTTGGGCTGGCTCCCGGATCTCTTTGGCCAGAAATACATTCTGAACATAATTTTTGTGGCGCTGCTCACGGTCTTCGTGTTCATCTACATGAAGTACAGCAAGCAGGGCTACGAGATCGCAGTCGTTGGCGAGAGCGAGAACACCGCCAGGTACATCGGCATCAACGTAAAGAAGGTCATCATCAGGACGATGCTCATTTCCGGTGCGATGTGCGGTTTTGCGGGCTTCCTGCTGGTCTCCGGCGCAAGCCATACTATAACCAAGGACCTTGCCGGCGGCATGGGCTTTACGGCAATCATGGTCTCCTGGCTTGCCAAGTTCAACCCCGCGATAATGGTGGGCACCTCCTTCCTGCTGGTCTTCCTCGACAAGGGCGCCAGCAGCATTGCCATGGAGTGCAGGCTTAACGAGAGCGTTGGCGAGATCATCACTGGCATAATCATTTTCTTCATAATCGGCTGTGAATTCTTCATCAGATACAAGATCAACTTCCGTTCTTCCGGAAAGGAGGCGGCGAAATGACCAAGATAATCCATATTCTGATCGCGGCAATAGTTCAGGGCATCCCCCTTCTGTTCGGCGCCACAGGTGAGATAATCACCGAAAAGAGCGGCAACCTAAACCTGGGCATACCGGGAATAATGTACGTTGGCGGAATCTCAGGAATCGTTGGCGGTTACCTCTACGAAAGGGCGACGGACACGCCAAACGGTTTCCTGCTGGTACTGATCCCGCTGCTCTCCTCGCTGCTGGGCTCGCTGCTGATGTCGCTGATCTACAGTTTTCTGACCATCACCCTCAGGGCGAACCAGAACGTCACGGGACTTGCCCTCACCACCTTCGGTATTGGCGTCGGCAACTTCTTCGGCGGCTCCCTCCTCAGTATGTTCGGTGAGACGGGCTCCATTGCCCTCAAGGAAACCGGCAAGGCCTTCAGAACGACGCTGCCCTTTGCCTACTCCCTTGGTCCTGTCGGCGAGCTATTCTTCTCCTACGGTTTTCTGGCTTACACCGCGATCATCATCGCAGTGGTGGCGGGCATCATATTCAACAAGACCAGAGTCGGCCTGAACCTTAAGTCGGTGGGCGAAAATCCGGCAACGGCAGACGCTGCAGGCATCAACGTCACAAAGTACAAGTATTTCGCAACCTGCATCGGCGGCATGATCGCGGGCCTGGGCGGACTCTACTGGGTCATGGACTACACCGACGGCGCCTGGACCAACAACGGTTTCGGCGACAGAGGCTGGCTTGCAATCGCCATCGTAATTTTCGCGATATGGCGGCCACGCTTGGCAATCCCCAGCGCCTTCCTGTTCGGCGGCCTGTACATCCTCAGCGTGTTCATCCCGGGCCTCACCAGCTGGATGAAGGAAGCCATCAACATGCTGCCCTACCTTGTCACCATCATAGTTCTGTGCACCGTGAGCGCGAGAAAGAAGAGGGAAAACCTGCCTCCCGCAAGCCTGGGCCTGTCCTATTTCCGGGAAGAGCGTTGACTTGAATCAAGACATAATGAAAAAGCCTGCGAAGCTTGAAACGGCTGCGCAGGTTTTTTAATTGTGACGGACTTTTGAGTTTAGACCCTTATAAGAGGGGTGGTCAGCTCTTTATGGGCGTTCACGTCGGGTGATCTCATCCCGAGAACGTAATAGTCGGAGGCCAGGATCTCGAGGCGGAGAATCTCTGCAACTTCAGCGGGAAAAACGTCCGCGTAATTCTTAGGAACGTTGCCAATGATCACAGGACCGCCAATACCGGAAAGCGTCGAAAGCAGGTCCGGTCTTTCCTTTGAAACGGCCAACACTCTAACGTACGGCACCGTCAGTCTGTCGCCAAGCATATCCGCCGCTGCACCGGTCAGGACCGAAAGAAGTATCCTGCGTATCCTGCCGGAGGTGAAGGTCCTGCTGGTGGCAAGTTCAACGACTTTCTCCACCGAAGAGGTCCCGCAGGCGGCGTCGAAGATCTTTGCAGCCAGCCCCTCCGAGGCAAAGGGAAGCCGCGCGACACCCTCGGGTCCCATCTCCCGGATCTTTCCTATTATTAGGGAATTATATGACTCTATCGAGGGCACGAAAAAGCCCTTTTCAACAAGGCCCACAAGCAGCTCTGCGCAGGGCCCCGGCATGTATTGGCTGAGTTCGTCAGTGCTTCCGGCGGCGATCGCCCTTCTGAGAGACGCGGCACTCGTTATCCGGCCCTCGCCCGTGATCTCCGGGTCCCCGTGGTCTGCCTGTCCAACCCTTTTCATGCAATGAACCTGTATTGGCGAGGACCGCTTGGCAAGGGCAACCAGATATTCGACGCCAAGGGTGTCGTTGGACCCAAGTTCACATCCGTAAAGAGCCGCCAGCGCACGGGGATAGGAAAGCCCGCCGTCCATGAGTTTTTTGATCTCTTCGCCAAAACCGTCGCTCAGCTTTTTATCCGCAAGAGACCGCAGAAAAGCCAGATCTCCCGACTCGCTCCCGAAAACAAGCGCATCGCAAAGACCAGACCGGCACAGGACGTCCACTGCCGCATCTGCAAAAAACTGGGCGCTCTGCTGGGCAAAAACCGACGGTATCTCAAGAACGATATCCGCCCCTCCCATAACCGCCATCCGGGCCCGGATCCACTTGTCAACGACCGCCGGCTCGCCCCGCTGGGTGTAATTGCCGCTCATAACGGCGACAACGGTGTTTCCGCCCCCGCCAAGCCCCTTTGCAAACTCAAAGACTGCCCGGTGCCCGTTGTGAAAAGGATTCAATTCGCAGATAACGCCAACATTCATTCCCGAAAAGCTCCCAGAAAAATACACGCCAATTGTATCACTGAAGAGGGGCTGCCGCAAGGGATGCGCTTCGCGCAGTGTGCGCCTGCGGCGCAAACGATTTCACCGAAAGTTCACAACAACTATTCACAAACCGCCGGAAGCGCATGCTTCCCGCGAAGCGAAGAAGAGAACTTCTTCATTGACACAAACGCTTCAATATGATACCATCTCATCCGCACGGTTGGGAGTTATCTCGACAGACTGCGCAAAGGCTGAAGAAAATACGGGCCTATAGCTCAGTTGGGAGAGCGCTGCGTTCGCAACGCAGAGGTCATGGGTTCGAATCCCACTAGGTCCACAAGACAGAATCAGGGGGGGTAGCCGTCGAGGTTACCCCCCTGATTCTGTCTTGAAACAATAGCGTTGGATTCGAACCCGAGGCCCCCGCAAAATCGTCAGATATATTAAATATGGGG
This sequence comes from uncultured Clostridia bacterium, assembly GCA_947304585.1. Taxonomy (GTDB): domain Bacteria; phylum Bacillota; class Clostridia; order UBA1212; family UBA1212; genus UBA1212. Next base: position 57,675 of record CAMZBI010000001.1, read on the forward strand.
TCCCCGTAAAATCGTTAGATTTTGCGGGGAAGAGGAGCCACAGCGACGCAAACGGAGACTTTCAAGAGAGAAAGAGAGGAAGTTTCTTGAAAGTCGGAGTCCACGTTGCTTGTGGCGACGTGGAGCCGCAGCGGAGCGATTGAAGTCTTCCAACAAAGGAGAAAAAAAGAAAACCGTATTAAAACAAGAAATAACGGTTTGTTGCCGACTGAATGATGAAACTTCTGCCGGCTTTTTTATGCAAAAGCAAACTTTTTGTGGCAAGACAAGACGAAATGAGTTTGGTACAATTTGCAATGTAAAAAATAGCCGGCATTTTTAAGACGGGAGGTGATTCCGCAAATGAACACAGCTGAAAAAATCATAGCGCTCAGAGCTGAGAGAGGCATTTCGCAGCAGGAACTTGCTGACGCAGTTTTTGTTTCACGATCTCTCGTGTCAATGTGGGAGGCGGGAACACGCATTCCGGACAGTTTGAGCGTTGAGAAAATGGCTGCGTTGTTCAATGTAAGTGAGGAGGAGATTTTGAGCGATAGGAAATACGCTTTTGCGTCGTCGCTTGAGAGGAAACTCATTGGCGATGAGATTGCGGAGTTTACCGATGTTGACAGTTCACCGGGTGACAAGGAACAGGTAAAAAAGATAATGAACGGGTTCCTTCAAAGCATTGGTGGCGTTGACCGCGAGTTGTTTATGAGTCGATACTTCGAAATGAAAACATGCAAAGCTATCTCAGAGGAAACGCATATGAACGTTTCTACAGTCAGGTGGAGATTGTCCAAACTGAGAAAGAAGCTTGTGCTTTACGCGAAAAAAGGAGGTAAAAAATGAACGAAAAAGACTTTAGGGAGGCTTTGTCTGAGATTGGAAATGACGTCGATGCGCCAATTTCGGGCGACGCAGTGATAAAAAATAAAAGTAAATTCAGAAACATTGTGATCATATCTGCCGCGGCGGCAATCGTGCTGACTTTTGCGGTCATTGCCGCTGTTATTATCGGTACGATCGGATCGAATAATCAAAACATAAGCGGGGGAGGGCCTTCTGACAAGGTCCTTTTGGTGAATACTCCTTCGCCTGGAGGTATTGACAAGACCGAAGAACCCGGCAATAAAGCAAACCACGGGGCAACGTCCTCGCCGACCGCAGACCCGACTTCAGCTCCCACAAATCCGCCAATTTCTCAGCCCACTGAGACTCCTGATGGACCTCAAGGGACTCGGGAGCCTTATTACGTTGAGCCTTTCTGGCTTAAGGGGGAGTATTTGACGGTCAAAAAGCTTGGCTACGGCGGCTCCTCAAACATCGTTTCCTTTGGCGAGGGGAGTGTCAGCGCAAAGATTATCCCCACAACGGTATTCGGCGAGCATGAGAACTGCGGGAAGGTCTACTATAACACGGAGACCAATGAGATATATTGCGTTTACCACGAGTTTCTGGAGGCCTCGGGCGTGACCGTGCCGGAGGGTTATTACATCTATTATGAGCAGGACACGGTGCGGGACGATCTGATGTGCATAAAGATTGTTGATCCGGGTGACCTTGGCACCACGGACCTGTGGCTTTTTGACATGGACGACCGCCTGGCAAAGAGAGTGGGGCTTCCGGAGGGATGCGGCAGCTACGAGGATATAAAGATCTATACGCCGGGCCTCTGCAACGGGAAGCTTGCCCTTTGCGTCAGCGATGACATTGGCGATTGCTACATAAGTATTTTTAACAGCGGAACAGGTGAATATCAGGACTTCGGCAAGGACGCAGGCCTTAAGTCTCTGACCTGCACCTTCCTGACGGAGACTGTGCTTGAGGTGTCGACTCCCGACGGGTATTACGCCTGGAACACCGCCAATTCTAGAATGTTCAAGCTTATCGGTGAGCACAATATCGTGTTTGACGGGCTCCTTTATTCCGTGAAGAACTGGTGGGGAGGCTACCATAAGGACGTGGAAGTGGCGGTATATAACGTCGAGACCGGGCTCCTGAGGAAGGGAAGCGGCGGCGTGTTGGCATTGGCGGTGATGGACGACGGATCCTACGGCGTGCTTTCTATTGACGACGAGACCGGAAATGAGACGGTCATCATGGATCATTATACGGAGGGCGCTACTGCCTGGAGCAAAGATCATGCCTACTTTTACGCATATTCCGCCAAGGACAACAGAGTCCTCTGCTATTCGGTCTCCGCTTGCCAATGGACTTTTGCAGACGTTGCTCCGATAACAAAAGATCCGGTACTCGTCGAAGGGACTCTTTATGCGGTGTTCAACAGCTGCAGGCTTGCCGTCGACGACAACTGCAGGGAGGTTACGCTTTACCACACAAGAAAACTGGAAGAAATACCTGACCTTCCGGATTTTGAGGAGCAGAGGGTTGACTCCCCTTACTGGGACGACTATCGCGACATTGCCGCAAATAACCGTTTCTCGGAAACTGACCGCTGGTATGTCACCTACAAAGAGGACAGGGTCAGCACGGGATGGATCGGACATGACGTCGCCAACATGGATGCCCTGCGGGATATCATACTGCTTTGCCTGGAGACCCGGGGCGAAAGACTAAAATACGATTTGACTGAAAGCGATTACGACTTCTTTAAAATGAGTTTCAGCTACAGTACATTCAGCATGGAGTTTTTTGAAAAAGACGGCAGATACTACTTGAATCTCAATGCCAACAGACAGCCTCCAATGGGTTTCGTGAGTGAATTCAGCGAGATACCGGAAGAGACTTTCCTAAGGGTCATGGATATGCACAGCCCTTACGTTCAGTTCACATGGATATCGGTATCAGCCCGAATCGACGATGTTTCAGATCCAAATTGCAAGGTGGTACTTGATGAGAGCGAGAAGAGTTATTTGAAGGAGTTAATATCTTCCGGCAATTGGAGGCAAAACGATTTTCAGGGCGTTACGTATTTCAGGTACGCATGCTTTTTCATTGACGGTGATGTGTGGTTCTGTTATGAGCCCAACATGAAAATCTTGCAGGATATCATGCACTCAACACATATAGAGCTAACAGACGAGGAGTGCGCCGCCATCGACATAATGCTGAATTGACGTGCAGGGTTCAAAAGGACAGGTCGGCGGATGTGACGGATTGAACAGCGCATCTATTAAGGATGCACTGTAGGGTAAAAACGGCCCACTGCATCTAAACCGACCACACACCACACAGACGCAGGGAGTAGCCTCCACGGCTACTCCCTGTGTCTGTAATAGAAACTACCTGGTGGGATTCGAACCGGGGCCCCCGCAAAGATTTGGCGAAAAGGCTTTAATAACGCCAATTCTTTGTGGGGAAAAGGAGGCGCAGAGATGCAAACAAAGTGATTCAAGCGAATTTGTTCTTAAAATGCTTAGATCACGCAGTCGGCGTCTCTTGCGGCGACGCATTCGTACGCTATTGAGGCTTTTCAAACACGGGTTTCAAAACTGAAAAACAGTCTTTTTTACAGGTTTTTCTAAAGATTTTTTTGCCGAAATCAATGACCGGTTTCCGGGAAATCCGAGAACAGGATCAAGAATAACAACGATATGTTCCCGACTGATTGATGAATATTCAGCCGGCTTTTTTTTATGCAAAAAAATGAATTGAAGGATTTCACATCGAAGGAACAATTGAAAACAATTTCACACTTTGTACATTCACTCAACCGCTTTCTGTTTACCGAAAAGGATAGAGCCAAGAGAAATATAGTCTCCGCGCACATGATCGATCCTGAACCTCGCCGAGCGGTCATACTCATATACCATGTATGCGCCGCCGCAATAATCCTTTAAAATTTTCACAGGAGCAATCAGGTTTAAGCTTTTTGCGTCAAACATCTCTACCGCGAGGCAGCAGTCCGGAGCATTGGCAGTAAAACGGAGAGCCACAGTATATTTCTGCTTCCGTTTCATCTTAATATCGGCGGTGAAAGACTGGGCGCAAACGTTATCATAATTTGTGCCGTAGGTTTCAGAGCCGCCGTTTTTGATGTAAATCCCGCGTGACAGGACGATATCTTCAACATATTCCGGAAGCTTTGATTTAACCATGGAAGAGCAGTCAAAGAAGCCGTCACTGCCGTATTTCTCATTGGCGTCGCGGTCGATGCCTTTGAAGGACGCAGGGTAGCAAAACATAGGTGCTCTGTACGTTTTAACCCTTCCGGTATAAGCGGCGCTGAAAGTGTATTCCCCGGCGGAAATGTTTTCATAATAACAAAAATCATCGTCTTCCTTGTCAAAGGTTGCAGGGGAACCATTCAATTCTATATTTGAAATACGCATTCCTGCCTTGGGGATGGCGACGAGAGCTTCCGTACCTTCGGGTACCGAAACATGATGAATTCCTTTTTTTATGTCAAACGAGGCTCTTATTGTGCCGTGAGGCGTAGGCATATCGCCAATGACATTTTTTAACTGAGTGCCCAAATGGGGGATAACCGAAAACTTCTCGAAACCCGGTTTGACAGGTTTTATACCCAGTACTTCTGTGCTTAGAAAAGCAAGGACGCCTGCGCTCCAGGGATGAGCAAGACTTGTATATCCCGCCTGACTGTTCGGCAAGGGACCGTTCTTGTCGATTTCGTCTTTCCAGCCCGGACGAAAAACTTCAAAGAAGCAGGTCCCGCCGTATTCTATCTGAGACCCCCAAAGATCAAGGATCGATGATAAAGCATCATCGTATTTACCTGTTTTGGCGAGAGCCTTAAGGATAAAGAACTCGTTGAAGGGAGAATAGGATATGCGGTTGGTGCGGTCGTTAAAAAACTTTTTGAACAATTCTTCTCGGACCTTTCCGTCTGCGACACCGGCATTCACCGAGTCCGCAAAAGCATGGATGCCGCAGGACTTGTGCCATAAAGGATCGCTGCTTAAAAGAATACCCTTTTCCTCAGCATATCTCGTGCAACGCCGGGCGTAGTCCTGCCGCCCGAGCAAATTGAATATATCGGCATATTTTTTGAAACATTCAATGGAAAGAAACTTATATGAAAGACGGTTCTCGGGTATGTCCGGGTTTTCAAAACCCGCGCCAAGGCGTTCATCCCAGCCGAAAAATGAGAGCGGATAGTTTTTGTCAAAGATTTCATTGGCGTGTTCCAGTCTTTTAACAGCCTCGTCGATCAAACTCAATACGCCTACATTATCTCCGGAAAAATCATAGTAGTCGGCAAGTGAAAGAAGCCAGTACAGTTCAAAGCTTTCTATACCGTTCGGGTGTGCGGAAGTATGTTTCAGGTTTTCAAGCACAAAGTCATAGTTGGCAAATGCTGCAAGAGAAGCTGCCTGAGCGGTGTAAGCGTCTCCTGTCCACGAATGGCGATCACCGCGGTCAATAAGTATTGCCGACATGTAGTCTTTTTTCAAATTGACTCTAACGTCATAGGCAGCCGTGTACCAGATCCGGTTCAGCATCCGATTGTCGCACTCAAATGAGCCGTAATAGTTGACCGGTTTTACCTGGCAGACAAGTCTTACGCCGGTGATATGAAATTCCTTTTTAAGTCCTTGTATATGAATGAAACCGAAGCGCACGCCCTCATAAAGTTCCGGGTTAAGAACAAGCCTGTAAACGGTATCTGACACTTTTACGGGGTGCCTTGTCTTTTTTGATGACTGAACTCCCCGGTTAACGATCTCGGGACTTGTGTACTCACTGACGCTTAACACAATGTTTTCCGGATCGCCAAGGTCAGGACTCATTATCTCAAGCCACGCCGCAAATTCCGAACCGAAGTCGATCATTACGGTACCATCGCCTTTTACGGTTAAATCTGTATCACCGGAAAGCAACGATTCAAGGTTCAGGAAACTGTTATTGTCCTCCGTTTCATACTTTACCGGATAGGCGAAGAAAACCCGCAGCTCGTTTCCTGCGCTCACGTCGTCAAAGCGATAAGACAGAAGAGGATCAGGGGAAAAAGCAGCACCGGCGTTTTTTACCAATGTCCCGCCCGATATGTGTTTATAAGGTTCTTCGATATCAATATTGGCGATATTGATTCTGAATCTGTCGGAATGATCGTTGCACATGAAACTCTGATTATCAATTTCCCGCAAAAGCATTTCTCATCGGTCTATAACAGCTTTAATAACTCCGCCGCCGATAACCAAACCTCTTTCATCATAAAAAACGGCGGACTGCCCCTGTGCGGCAGCCCTCACGGGCTCGTCAAATTCAACTCTTACAGTGTCGTTTCTCGCTTTTTCGATAAATGCGGGCTGACCTTTGTGCCCGTATCTGATCTTGACAATGCATCTTACTTTTTTACTGTCCTCAAGGCTCTCAATACTCATAAAGTTCAGATTATTGCAAAGTATTTCCCGATTGTAGAGAGAGTCACTCTTTCCGATAACGACTTCGTTTTTTTCCGGGAGTATTTCCTTCACATAGCCCGGATATCCCAGGGAAATACCGAGCCCTTTTCTTTGGCCCACAGTGTAATATATGATTCCCTTATGCCTTCCCAGCACATTTCCGTCAGGATCGACAAAATTGCCTTCTTTTGCACAGCCTGTTTTGGCTGCAATAAAGTCCCCGTAGCTCCCGCCGGTCACAAAGCAAATCTCCTGAGAATCCGGCTTTGAAGCAACGGCAATTTCCGCCTCCTTTGCGATACTTCTGACTTCGTCTTTACTTAAACCGCCAAGAGGCATCAGCGTCGCTGCAAGCTGTTCCTGGGTCAGCCTGTAAAGCATGTAAGTCTGGTCCTTTTCGGTATGGCAGGCTGTCTTCACCGTATACCTTCCGTTCTCAAGCTTTTCAACAGAAGCGTAGTGCCCGGTGGCAATATGATCTGCCCCGAAAACCTTGGCGTAAAACAGAAGCTTCTCCCATTTAACATACCTATTGCAAAAAACACAGGGGTTGGGTGTACGGCCGGAAAGGTATTCGCCGACAAAAGGCTCTACTATATGTCTCCTAAAATCCGACGTACAGTTTATGGGATAATAAGGTATGCCGATGCTTCTTGCGGCGTCTCTTGCATCGTCGATGTCGCAACAACGTCCTTCGTCACCGTCTTCAGTCTGCCAGACCCTCAGGGTCACGCCAATGACATCATATCCCTCTTTTTTTAGGAGATATGCCGCTACGGCGCTGTCGACTCCTCCCGACATTCCCACAACAACCTTATTACCCATAATAATTTACTGCCCGGAACACATTGCTATAAAAGAAATGCGATCATTCAACTTTTTTGAGTGGTTTAAAGTTTTTGTCACCATCCCTGAAAAAAGATTACGGTAGATTATAAACCTTTCTGCCTACTATGTCAATGGGTATATTCTGCTGTGCCGGGATCAATGTATCAACACGGATTGGTATGGAAAAGCATTGGCGGCTTTGATATCTTCCTGTGACGCATATTTCACCAAGGTAACGCTGCAGTTAGGTCCGTAGGAGAGCGACTCTATTTAGTTTTCAAGTCATGTTATCTTGTACACTGTATCTATTTAGTCTGTACAGTGCATCTTTTAGGGATGTACAGTAGGCCAAAAACGGCCCTCTGCATCTAAATCGACCACACACCACAAGGTGAACCCGGGTCCCCGAAAGTGCTCGCGCTTTTGGGGAGAGGAGCCGGGGCGGCGGGAATGGAGTCTTTCAAGTGAGGATCTATAAACTTCTTGAAAGACGGAATCGTCGGCGTTCGCGGCGACGAAAATAGATGCACACGCAAAAATCGGCTATTTTTAGCCGATTGGAGCGGCTCGAAAGGCCAAAAATTTTAGTGCGAAATAAAAAGATGCAAAAGCCTATTCCCGAGGGGAATCCATAGGGGCCCCCGAAACTCGCTTTCACACATTGGCCCGTCACTAGTCCGCTTTCGCGGAAATCGTTCCGGCTCCAATGTGTGGCGCGAGATGGGCCTATTTATGCGCTTTTGGGGAGAAGGAGCCGCAGAGACGCAAACGAAGTGGTCCAAGCGAATACAATCTTATAATGCTTGAAACACGCAGTCGGCGTCTCTTGCGGCGACGCATTCGTACGCTATTAAAGCCTTACAACAAGAGTCTTTAAGGGAAAAAGAGAGCTATATTAAAACAAGAAATAACGGTTTGTTGACGACTGAGTGATGAAACTTCAGCCGGCTTTTTAGATCCGACAAACATCCAATCAATGTTTCTTTGTTTTGTAACGGTTGACTTTCTGCCATTTAAAAATCACGCAATCTATGCTATACTGTCATTACTAAATTTGAAATGCCAAACTGGCAGAGCAAGTTAAGATTGGAGCCTTGCTATGAGCAATGATAAAACGAAACTCATTCTCGCGAATACCAATGAGCAGGGCACAGATGCCCTCAATATTCAAAGCTTAATTTACGTTTTTCGTGATAAACAGGTCATGCTTGACAGTGACTTGGCTTATTTGTATAAAGTTGAGACCGGATATCTCAACAGAGCAGTAAAACGCAACATCAGCCGATTTCCAGAGGATTTTTGTTTTCAACTTACAATAGAAGAATATGCAATCTTGAAATGCCAAATTGGCATAGCAAGTTCGGAGTCAGCTAATGGATATGGCGGCAGGAGGACTCGGCCATATGTGTTTACAGAGCAAGGCATTTCGATGCTTGCAAGTGTTTTGCATAGTGATGTCGCCGTTAGTGTAAGCATCCGGATTATGAGAGCTTTTGTGGAGCTGCGACATTTCATTTCCGGCAATGCGCTGCTGTTTGAGCGAATAAGTTCCGTTGAACTTCGTCAACTGGAATACCAAAAAGAGGTTGATGAAAAGTTTGAGAAGGTTTTTGAATATATTTCGGATCATCAAGAGGCTTCGCAGAAGGTCTTTTTCAATGGGCAGATTTATGATGCTTTCAGCCTGATTTCCAGTTTGATTAAGAAGGCTTCAACAGATATTATCCTGATTGATGGATACGTAGACACGGGAACCCTTGATTTGCTCTCAAAGAAACGGTCAGGCGTTGGCGTCTCTGTTTATACCTCGCAACACGGATGCCGACTCACTAATGCTGAAGTTACTGCATTTAATGCCCAGTATCCCGCTCTCTCTGTGTCATATACCAGCGTTTTTCATGATCGCTTTTTAATTTTGGATCACCGGAAAGGATATCACATTGGAGCCTCAATTAAAGATGCCGGGGGAAAGTGTTTTGCTATTTCCAAGTTGGAGGATTCACAGATTATACAAGACATCATCAATAGGCTATCGCATTCAAACTGACTGCACGAAAGGCTGAAATCTCATGGGACAATCATTTGAACGAATACTTGCTCTAAACAAGGAAACAACAGGCTTGTCGTTGGTTCCCGGAATGCGTAAAGCTGCTGCAGAAATCGGATATTCAGAAAGCACGGAGGGTATTGGCATTTCCGTTCGTATAAGGCGTCATGAAGACAGCGAGTGGTACGAAATCGAGTCGCCTCTGCTTGGATCCACCGCAGAAACAGCAGAGCCTTTTTTGAGGGCAATTTCCCGCGAAGTGCATACACCGGTGCTTTTCCTTTGTTGTGTCGACAGTGATTTTGTTTATTGCCGGTTGATAGACTCTACTACCGAAATCGATACAGGCGCCTGCTTAGGAGAACCGTATGTTGACGTCGGTGAACCGGATTACAATGCGTGGGCCGGAGCATGTAAAAAGAAATGGAAGTGCACTGCCGAACAGTTTCGTGAAGTGTTCGAGGGCGATTATGTCTTCGCAGAAGAGGGGCTGGAACCGCTTGCTGCGCTGATGCATTTCTCACCGGTTGTTGTAAATGTGTCTGAAGATGAGCCTGCCGACAGGATAATATGGTTTTCACCTTCTGGAGATGGGACCAACGCCAGGTCTCCGCAAACGTTGCTCGAAAAAGCTGCGGATTTCATGGAAACAGAGTATGCGGACAAATTGGTCGAAAAAGGCTTTCAACGGTTTAAAAACTCTCCGCTTCGGTGGCATAAGCTCGTTGGCGACGAGGGCAACGAGGTGCTGCAGAGCATTGTTATCACTTCGCATTACGATTGGTATGAGATCTTTTACGGAGCACAATCGCTGTATTGTCCGGTTGTCTTCTCCGACAAGTATTATCCGCATCACGACAATGATCTTTACTGGCTGGAAGCTCGTTTTGAGTATGTATGTAATGTCGACAAAGGTCTGTTCTACATTGAAGAGGAGAATCCTGAACTTGGCAAATGCGAAAGAATGTTGCCTTTTGACGACCCGCAGCAGTTCCGTCCCATACTGGAAAGATTGATCTTTCCTGCGCTCGACCGCATCGTTGATCTTACGACATGCCACGATGCATATATGCAAACGCGCCTGGTCAAACTCTATAAGGACAATCCAAAGATTAATATTGATCATTCAAGGCTTTGGCTCGAGGCATTTCTCTCCGGCGATGAAGCATTGACCAAAAAACATTTTGCGCTTGTTAAACAACTGTATGAAAATCAAAAACAAATAGCACGAAATCTAAACATAGAATGTGAAGAGCCGCTGGTCGAAGCCTTTGGCAAAGGCGATATGGTCCTGTTCAGAGAATTATTGGACAAGACATATGCCACCAATATGAAAAATCTCAGGAACGCAGGGGTCGTTCAACGGTGAACCTGGACTGAGCTTTTATAATCCAATCTCATATGCATCTATTTGGTCTGAACACTGTATCTATTTAGGATGTACAGTAGGGTAAAAACGGGCCTCTGCATCTAAATCGACCACACACCACACACAGAATCAAGGGGTAGCCTTCGCGGTTACCCCTTGATTCTGTGTTGAAACAATAGCGTGGGATTCGAACCCGGGGCCCCCGAAAGATTTGGCGAAAAGGCTTTAATAACGCCAATTCTTTGTGGGGATAAGGAGCCGCAGAGACGCAAACGAAGTGATTCAAGCGAATTTATTCATAAAATGCTTGGATCACGAAGTCGGCGGCTCTTGCGGCGACGCATTCGTACGCTATTGAGGCTTTTCAAACACGGGTTTTAAGACTGAAAAACAGTCTTTTTTACAGGTTTTTCAAAAGATTTTTTACCGAAATCAACGACCGGTTTCCGGGAAATCCGAGACCGGGATCAAGACAAATAACAACGATCTGTTGCCGACTGAGTGATGAAAATTCAGCCGGCTTTTTGGTTTGTTCGAAATGTTTGATTTTTGGCGTTGTTTAGAGTAAGATAGTTTTGAAATCTAACAGTTCGATAAACAGGGATTTGTGAGGATGTTATGATCATCAGAAGAATCGAGCCAGAAGATGCAGAAAAGGTATCTGCTTTGATCGCCAGGACGCTCAGAGAAGTCAACATCAAAGACTATTCGAGCGAATACATAGAAAAGATTGTTCAGGAATTACAGCCTAAAGACATCCTGGAACGTGCGAAATGGACTCATTTTTATGTAGTATGTGATGAGGACAGAATTGTGGGCTGCGGGGCAATCGGTCCGTACTGGGGCAAGGTGGACGAAAGCAGTTTCTTCACTATCTTCGTTTTGCCCGAGTATCAGGTGCAGGGAATCGGAAGAAAGATCATAGATACTTTGGAAAAAGACGAATATTTCCTTCGTGCGAACAGAATTGAAATACCTGCCTCGATCACTGCAACTCCCTTTTATATAAAAATGGGATACACATATAAAAACGGAATTAGTGTACCGGATGAAGAAGGTCTTATACGCTTAGAAAAGCATAGATAAAGACATATTCCGGTTTGTCAAAATAAAACCATCCCGCAAAAAAGCATAGGGCCTGTGGAAAGTGATAACATTATTGATTATTGATTCCGCAGTTTCCTTTTTGCACACTGTTTGCCTTCTTTTGCAATTGCAAATACACCCATTATTTCTTAGAATATGAACACTGCATGATGCTGTTCACTTTTGAGAGAGGTTTCCGAAAAACGGAAAGATGGCGCTTTTATGAAGAAATTGATCGCATTTTTGATTTGCTTGCTGGTCCTGATGTCTGCTGCTGAGATCTGTTCCTTCGGGATGAGCGACGAAAAGCTTGACGGCGAGATCTCCCGCACCACGGAAATTATTCGCAAAGGAGTTGTCTGCACCCATATATCCCTTGGCGACAGTTCCAAGTATAAGAGGCAGGAGATATGGGTCGTCGAGTTCGATCCGCAAGATCCCGTCTTCGACTTGCAGGTTACCTGCGGCGGGAAGTACACGACGAAGCTTGTGACCGTGGAGGAAACAGTCAAAAGGTTCAAAGACGCCAACGTTGACAAAGGACTGGTCCCCGTTGTTGCGATCAACGGCGATATATGGACAACGTCTTACGCCCATGCGAGGATACTGGGCAGCGGAACGGAATACGGAGGTTTCAGCGACCCCGTGGTTACCCACGCAATGACACTTCCGAGGGGCCTTGATATCTATGACGGAGAGATCGTTTCCAGCCCTCACACCGCCAAGGAGACCCCCTACGAGAGGCAGCTGCACGCCTTTGGCATTACGCCGGACGGCAGGACCGTTCTGGGCACGCCAAGCCTCAAAATACGCCTTAACGACCTCTCGCTTAATGGCTTTGAGGAGGTCGACATCTCGGGGCTCAACAGGCTTCCCGCTAAGAATACGATCATGATCTACTCCGACAAAGTTGGGGAAGACACGGCTGCGCTTGACGACGCCTATGAGATAGTGATCGACTGTGACTACGATTACGTGATAAAACACGGCGCCGCGATAAAGGGCAGGGTCACCGCCATCTGCAAAGAAGGCGACGAAGATCCTAAAATGCAGGAAAACCGCCTGATCGTGACTGCAAGGGGGACAAGATACGTCCAAAAAGTCAAAAACATCAGGGTCGGAGACGACGTGGAAGTGTCCTTCGAGATCTCAGACGCCAAGAACGACGGCGATATATGGTCACAGGTGACCAACTGCGTCGGCGGCCATACGATATTGGTGAAAAAAGGCAAAGCGGTGGCAAACACCGATTCGGACGTGATCCCCGCAACAGCCATCGGGAACACCGCTGACGGGCACGTTATGTTCCTGGTGTGCGACGGGCGGCGGAAAGATTATTCGGTCGGCCTCAAGATCAGCGATATGCCCGGACTGTGCAAAGCTCTCGGTTATGAAAACTGCTTTCTCGTTGACGGGGGCGGCAGTTCGACTCTTTTGAAGGAAAGCGGGGATGGAAACTATGAAGTCGTCAACGTGCCCTGCGACAAATATGAAGACGGCACGTACGGAAAACCCCGGACCGTCGTTAATTCAATCATTTTGTCGTTTATAGACGAGAGCCTTATCCCGACTCCGGAACCCGTTCAGACTCCAACCGCAGAAGAACCGACCGATCCTGCGGCGGAAACTCCGACGACCGGCGGGGACTCCGAAAAAACCGGATGCGGCTCCTCCGTCACAGCTCTTGCAGTACTTCTGACCGCAACTGCCGCAATGTTTGCTTTGATAAAAAAACCGGAGGTTCACAAGTCAAAAGGCCGTTGATGACTGCTCTCCGGCATCTGTTGGGGAAACGGGACCCGACCGGATCTTGACGGAGGAGGGGGAGATTCCGAAATGTTTGACAAAGGATTTGTAGAACACCGAGTAATCCCCGAAACCGCACCTTGATGCCGCAGTCTTAATGCTGCAGCCTTCCGATATGAGATTGTAGGCCAGATCAAGCTTTTTTACGGTGATATATTGCCAAACGGATATGCCCAGGGCATCGCGGAAAAGCCGGTTCACGTGGGAGTTGCTGTAATGGAACACTGATTCGATAAACGACAGATCGGATATCATGTTGAGATTGTCGCCAATGTAGTCGATCACCGCGTTCAGAAGCTCTGTGCCCCCGTTCTTTTTGCCCTTATATTCAAACGCAATACCGTTTTTCCGGACCGCATTGTGACAAAGTTCATAAAGTACAGCCTTAATATACGTGAAGTACATTTCCGGGTTCGTATCCGAACGCTCGTCGCAGATACGGCTCATACATGAAACGACTGTCGGGTAGATCGCGCTGTCTACCGTAAGAACAGCTCCGCTTTTGCTCTTGCACAGATCTGCAAGGCCGGCAAGCACATTGTCGAGTTCCGCATTTTTGCAGGCTTTGGGAATAAACTGCACAGCGAAAAATTCAAACGGCGCTTCATTTATCAAAAGGCCGTGGGATTCATTTTCAATCATGAATGCGACGTCATTGGCGCCAAGTTCATACTCCGTGCCGCCGATAACGATCCCGCATTTTCCCTTTGTAACGACAAGTATTTCATGCGAGGTGTGGCTGTGAACGGGATATGAAAAGCCGTCAGCGCTTTTTTCGACTTTATGAACAGTGTATAATCCGTACATCTCCATATTGTGCATCACCCGCTTCGATTATATTAAAACAGTATCGTTATTGCAATATCGCTTCACGGTTTTGCAATTGTAATTGCAATCATTATGAAGTAATCTTATTTCATACTTTTGTTTGGAGGACGCAGCAATGAAAAAACGGATTCGAGGGTTTCTCTGTATTCTGTTGGGCATAGTGATGATATTGCTCTACGGCTGTGACGGGACAGGCAACGGCCCCGGAAGAGTATACGTTTTTGACGACGGCATAACAGAAGACAGAGGTCAGGCGGGCACGGAAACGAAGGAGCCGCAGATCTATTCGTACACTCAGAATTTTGACCAAAGGATAAAGGCAAACGATCCCGACTGGTACGTAAATTCCGAGGGGACCTTCGAGGACGGAGTGTTCAAGAGCAAAACGAATCACGCCTATTTTGCCTCAAAACACAAGATAAAAACTGATGTATTTGTCGCCGAATGGGACGTCAATACGGACAGAAAAGGCAATACCGATAACGTTTCCGAATACATAGGACTGAGGCTTCCGGGATACGATGATCAGTTCGCCGCCGTCGGGTCCAACGGCATCTGGTTCCTGTTTCACAATAACAAAGTCGGAATAATAGACACCTGGCCGACAGTTAAATCGTTTAAGGTTGACGTCGATTTCTCAAAAACGCAGCGCGTCAGAGTTACCGACAATACCGTTGACAACATCATTACTTTTGAAGTGCAGCAGGAGGGTGAATTCCGGCCTCTCTTTTCTGCGGTGATCGAAGACGGGAAAAACGTTTTTGTGAAGGACGTGAACGGTAAAGACAGGATCAAAGCCAAATTCACTTATGATATTGACACAAAGGGCTATTTTTCTCTCTGGTCAAGCGGGGGCAATTCGGGAAGCGCATACATTGACAATGTTGAGATCAATTGGAAAGAAGCTTTGCCGGAGCAATACCATCCTGCGGATATTACTCTTTTGCGCGACCTGTACTCCGACACCTGGGTAGCGACTGACGACCTTGACAGAACGGTTTCTGACGGCGCCGCTGCACCCCGCGACAAGCTTGTGGGAATGTTTTACCAGATCTGGTTTACGCCAACGAGCGTGACCTATTCCGATCAAAAAATATACGATCACAACAAGATCTATCATGAGGGCGGTTTTGAAGCCCTCAAAAAGGCCTACGATAAAGGTCCGCAGGGCTGGGGCCACTACTGGGGAGAGCCCTATTTCGGCTATTATCTCACCAATGACAAATGGATAATCCGGAAGCACGCGTCAATGCTTTCGGACATTGGCGTGGATTTCATATTTCTTGACGTTACAAACGGCAACTCCCAGACCACGAGCTACCGCGCAATATTCAAGGAGTACGAGCAGATGCGCAAAGAGGGCCTTGATACGCCTGACATTTGTTTCTTCATTGCCGACAACACAAGTCTTGTGGAGAACGTTTTTCTTGACATTTGGGACGACGTTTATTCCACCGGCCGGTACAGTGATCTTTACGTCATGTACGACGGAAAGCCCCTTATCCTTGGCAATTTGTCGGAACTGTCTGAAGAGGCAAGTGCGATCGCCAATGAGAATTTCACCTGGCGCCGCTGCTGGGCGCTCCGGGAAAACGTAAAAGACGGAAAGGATTTCTGGACCTGGATGCACGAGACGCCTCAGGTCGCGTCCTATAACTCGAAAAAAGGCAATGCGGTGGAGGAGATCTCTATATCCGCAGGAATACTTGCCAATACGAGCACGGGCAGAAGTTTCTCAAACGGCAAACAGCCCGGAGTCGGCACGCTCCCTGACGGTACGAAGGATTATTTCCAGTTCAACCTCGAAACGACGGGACAGGGTCTGCTGTTTAAAGAGCAAATGCAACGGGCTCAAGAGGTAGATCCATATGTTGTTCTTATCAACGAGTGGAACGAGTGGATCGCGGGGCGCTGGGAGGGAACGGGGCATCCCACGATTGCCAACACATACGTATCATGGTCCGACAGCTTTTACGTTGACTGCTTCGATCCGGAATTCAGCCGCGACATCGAGCCGATGAAGGGCGGATTTGGCGATAATTATTATTATCAGCTGGCTGCATTCCTGCGTACCTTTAAGGGCGGACGTACCGCTCCTGCAGCCTCCGGCCAGCACGAAATATCGCTTAACGGGGGGCTTGACCAGTGGTCAGACGTATGGCCCGAATACCGCGATACGACGGGCGATACGCTCCACAGGGATTCGCTTGGCTACGGCGGACTGGTATCTTATAAGAACGACAGCGGCAGGAACGATATCGTCAGCGCGAAAGTTTCAAGAGCCAACGGAAAAACGTACTTCCTGGCGGTATGCGCGGATTCGCTGACTCCCCGGGAAGGCGAAAACTGGATGAACCTTTTCATTGATACCGACGGCAATTCCGCCAACGGCTGGCACGGATACGATCTGATCATAAACCGCGACAACGGCTCTATCGAAAAGTTCACGGACGGATGGAATATGCAGAAGACCGGTCAGTGCGAACTGTTTGCAGGCGAGAACTATCTGGTGCTCGCAGTCGACGACGCTTCCTGCGGCCTTGGCGCTGATTTTAACTTCAAATGGTCCGACAACTCCACCACCACAGGCGAGATAATGCAGTTCCTTGACCTTGGGGACGCCGCTCCGAATGCCCGGTTCAACTATGCGTACAGAACAAAAGCAAAAGAAACAAAGCTTACCGCCAATGTCAAGACCGTTGTCGGCGCAGGCGCTTCGTTTACAGCGAACAGACCTTACGCTTTGTCTGACGGGAAAATCGCGGCTGTCTACGGTGCGGATACGGCGGTCCTGCCGGAGATGCATAAAAACAGGCTGTTTGTACCCGCCTCTTCCCTAGACATCATCAAAGATATGACGGTCACGGTATCGGGCGGTACCGCAACCGTAAAGTATAAAAACAAGACTTTTGTTTTCGAGGACGGCAACAAAGAAGTGAAACGCGGCAATGATACCTATCAGATACCTGTGGCGCCTTACGTAAAAGGCAACGTCCTGTACGTTCCGCTCAATGCCGCCGCATTTATTGCCGGATTGAATTACGTGCAAAATGATCTTGGCGTTGCGATCGTTACTCCCGCCAAACTGCCAAATGAAGATAAAGTCAATGGGGCGTTAAACGAACTGTATATTTCGTATTGACCGTACTCGTTTGAATACGGGAAGAGTCTTCCTTCAGCGCCGCACCTGTTTGGTCTGCATACAGTATCTTTTTATATGCACACGCAGAAATCGGCTATTTTTAGCCGATTGGAGCGGCTTGGAAAGCGATTTTTTGAGCAATGAAATAAAAAGAGACAAATGCCAATTATGGCGTTTTTGTGCTGTCGATTGCGGATCGGTAGGCATTGGCGCCAATGCTGCCGGATCGCATCACCTTTTTCCCGCATCCTTGCCGATCCTGAAGATAAGATTGCCGTTTTCGTCATAGCCGGAATAAACGGTCTCCACGTTGAGTCCGATCGAATTAACAAGCGGGCCCTTATCATATACACTTTTCACGTATTCCGAAACTATGAGACAGTACTCACCGTAATCAATAACTGCAGTCGGCGTTCCTGCGTCAAAGTCCTGAAAACGACTGTCATTTGAGAAAATGAATGAACCGTTTATAATTCCCACTAACGATTCGTTGCGAAACATATTATCTGACACTGTCGATCCGAGAACGTTAAGGTCGTAATCGATCTCCACGTTCATGTCGACAGCGAGAACGGTTTTACCGGAATCAACAAAATCACCGTCGGTCGACTGCGTTCTGACGAAAAGCATAAACCCGCCCTCAGAGGGTTTTGCATAGTTTAAATGATCAAAATCACTGCCTTTGAGGAAACCTCTTTTGATCTCTTGTCCGTCATCGGCGAGAATGATCATTATAACGTCGGTCTCTCCGTAGTCACGCCACTTCTGCTGATCACGATGCGTTCCGAAAAAGAAATATCTGCCTTCCCTTTCGATGCAGTTGTAAAACGAACTGCCCTCAAGGCCGTCAAATGCTTTATCAAACTGGAGATTTCCGAATCTGTCGCATTTTATGACTCTCGAGGCGTAACCTTCATCGCTCGCCCGTTTTTGATCCAAATAGTCATAAGTATAATCTTGAAAGCCGAGGACGAAAAGAAAGCCTCCGTCGGAAGTTGCGGTCAGTGTCGTGACGATGTATGCGTCATCGCATTTCACGGTATACTCGGCAAGAACGTCGCCAAAGATATCGAGCATCGTTACCTTTTGAACGACCGTTCTCGTTTCCGGATCTTTTTCAACGGTCTCACTTTTCAGCAGTCTGTCGGAAAAAGCTTTGGCGTCTTTAAAGGCGTTCTCATCGATGAGGCTCGTAAGCTCCGGCGGTATCGCGCCGCTGTCTGTCTCTCGAGGCGGGAAAACGTACCTGTTCCAGATTTCCTCAAGCATCTCGGGTGTCATTTCGGCGTTCCCGATCTCCTCGCAGGGAACACTGTTTTTGATTACTTCCGCTGTTTTCTCATCCGTGAACCTTTTTTCTATGATATCGAAGAATACGTTTTTCATTTCTGTACGGCTGAGACCTTCCGAATTCAGTCCGTTGTTTTCAAAGAAGGCTGAAGCAGCGTCAAAGGCCTTGGCTTCCGAATAGGCAAATACGCCTGCCACGGCAGCAAGTGCCGCGATTAGAAGAACGCATACGGACACGGGTATCCATCGTAAATGGTTCCGGCTGTTTTTTTTACTCGATCCTGAGTACGATCTCAAAGCACGGTCAGCCATT
The DNA here is from genome assembly GCA_947304585.1 of uncultured Clostridia bacterium. GTDB lineage: Bacteria > Bacillota > Clostridia > UBA1212 > UBA1212 > UBA1212. Next base: position 76,692 of record CAMZBI010000001.1, read on the forward strand.
TCTTCGTCTATACCGGCGAACGCGTCGAAAAGCTGGTTATCTTTCATTTTTTTGACTCCTTTATGTACCTTGCAAGTTTGGCTCTTGTCTTTGAGAGAATGCTCCTGACGTGATTCTCGCGAATGCCGTACGCTTCAGCGATCTCGGCAGTGTTCTTCAGGTGATAGTAACGATTAATAAAAATATCAGCGTCCTTTTCCGGGATGCTCCTTAGAAAACGGTCCAAAACAACTGCCAGATCTGCGTCGCTGATTTCGATTCCGGCAAGGTTGCCGTCAAAGAGTTCTTTGAAAACAAGGTCGGTTGTATCAACTATTTCGTCAACTTTGGCGTTAAATACTTCTGCTATTTTTTCGATCATACGATAATTCGGACGCCTCGTTCCGTTTTCCCATTTTGAGACCAGATCTCTTGAGACAAACAAACTGTCGGCAAGCACCTGCTGAGACATACCGTTTTTATTGCGCAATTCACTTATTTTTTTGCCGATATTCAGCGAAAACACCTCCTTTGACCATGATCGCATGTAAATTATACCTCATTGACGGTAACATAATAAGGGACAAAACGCACCCGGACCGGAAAGATTGTTTTCGTAAGCTTATTCCCCGAATTTTTTATGATTTTGGGAAATAATCCCGGTACTCTGATGATCCGAAGGTGCTCTCTTGCCAATGGGACAGGGAAGAAGTAAGCGGGACTCTTTACGGAGTTATGTACAGTACCCGCGAAAACCCTTAAAAACCCGGGAAAATACCGCCAAGAAATCTAAAACGACCACACCCCCCAAGGATAAAGACTCCTTCGCGGGGGCTTTTTCGTGGCGTTGTACAAGCGCTAAGAGGCCCCCGAAAGCGCTTGCACTTTTGGGAGGAGAAAAGCCGCAACGACGTTTTTGGATATGAATCAAATTCACTTGACAAATTGCGATTATGTATATATAATGCCAAAAACAAATTGCGATTACGTCGTGATTTGACCCAAAAGAAATTGCGACAGGAGATTACGCCGTGTTTAGAAGAAAAATCTATGATAAGCTTTTGGAGTGGAAAAAGGAATCACAGGGCAGAACTGCGTTGATGATTGAAGGGGCTGGGCGAGTTGGAAAATCGACAGTAGCGGAAGAATTTGCGAAAAATGAATATGACAGTTTTATTCTTATAGACTTTTCAATTGCGCCGCAGGCTGTCAAGAACCTTTTCGATGATATGTCGAATCTTGATTTCTTCTTTCTTCAACTTCAACTGCTATACCATGTCGACCTCGAAGAACACAGATCTATTATTATTTTTGACGAAGTGCAGTTCTTTCCAAAAGCCAGGCAGGCGATAAAGCATCTGGTCAAGGACCGAAGATACGATTATCTTGAGACGGGCTCTCTTATCTCGATAAAGAAAAACGTAAAAGACATTCTGATTCCAAGTGAGGAACAGAAAATCAAAATGTATCCGATGGACTATGAGGAATTCCTTTGGGCCATTGGCGATAATACGACGATTCCTCTGATCCGCCAATGCTTTGAATCGCGAAAGGCTGTGGGCGAACAGCTGAACCGGAGACTTATGCGCGATTTCAGGTTATATATGCTTGTCGGCGGTATGCCTCAGGCTGTAAATGAATACCTGGAAACGAATAATTTACGGAAAGTCGATCTTGTCAAGCGAACGATTTTGTCGCTTTACGAAGAGGATTTCAGGAAAATCGACCCATCCGGAAGAGCTTCTATGATGTTCGATGCCATACCTGCGCAACTTTCGAAGAACGCATCAAGATATATGATAACAAGTGCTCTGCAAAAGAGAAAGACCGAAAAAACATCCGAAATGATAGCCGATATGGCAGATTCAGGGACCGTTTTGATTGCTTGTCATGCTGACGACCCGAACGTCGGCCTTTCGGCCACCGGAGACTTTTCCTCTTTTAAGATGTTTGTATGTGATACCGGACTTTTCGTAACACTGATGTTCAAGGACCGTGATTTTACTGAAAATATCATATATGAAAAACTGCTTAACGACAAGATTGGAGCAAATCTTGGATATTTGTACGAGAATGCCGTGGCACAAACGCTTGCATCTAACGGAGACAGGTTGTTTTACTACACATTTTTCAACGAGTCATCCCGGCACAACTACGAGATCGATTTTCTCTTGGCACGCGGAAACAAGATTTGCCCTGTTGAAGTTAAATCGTCAGGATACAAGGCCCATGTTTCTTTAGATAAGTTTTTTGAGAAGTACTCGTCGCGTATTCTTCAAAAATATCTTGTTTATACTAAAGATCTCGCCAAAGATACCGATACGCTTTGCGTGCCTGTTTATATGGCCCAATTCATGTAAGATTATTGCCAAGAAAACTAAAACGTCTACACACTCCACGAAAAAAGACTCCTTCGCGGGGTCTTTTTTCGTGGTGGAGCAAGTAAAGAAAGAGGCCCCCGAAAGTGCTTGCACTTTTGGGAGGAGGAGCCAAAACGGCGGAAATGGGGAGTCCTTCAAGGAAACGAAAAAACGAGAGTGGAATAATGACAAATAATAACGGTTTGTTGCCGACTGAGTGGTGAAGCTTCAGCAGGCATTTTTTACAAATTGAAAATAGGAGGATCTTAAAAAGAAATAAACAATTGAAAACGACATTTATTCAGAAAAGTACTGTTGCCCGCTCAAGTTCAATTGCTACGAAGGAGGCGTTGAAGAATGTTGAATGTGAGTTCAAAATGAAGTATCATTCCGGTGGATATTGTATGCATAAGAAGCAGAAAAAACCTAATGGTTTTTCATACCGGTCTGCGGTATAAAAAGCGGATGAGATTCACATATTGTTGCGACATTTTGGAGGGAACATGAAAACAATAGTTATTGGGCTTGGCGGATTAGGATGCAGGGCTGTTTCACAAATATATGGGAAACTTGATAAAAGAAAAGTTGAGGCATTTGGATTAGATGTCGATTGTGTTGATCTTGACCATATAATGAAAGGATCGACCGGACTCCCGTGTTTTTTCGTGAGTCCTATAAGAGATTTGAACTCGACGGATTTATCAGTATTAACATCAATATTAAACAATAAAGAATGGTTTCCGTTTGATCATATTCCTCCCATCTCACATAATGTGGGAGGCAATAGAGCATTCGGAAGACTGTTTTTTGAATCATTCCTTCAACTGAAAAAAATGATTTCTTATCTCGCCTAGAGCAAGCGTATTACGAGGCTCAAGGACCTGTTAGAGTTGTGATTGTGACTTCTTTAGCAGGAGGCTTTGGCTCAGGGGTACTAATACCTTTATCATTGATGATAAGGGGACTGTCCGAGGCTTATAGTACCGGAAAAACAATAATAACAGGCGTTTTTATCTCTCCTGAATCCTTTATTTCTTTTTTATGGGACGATCTGTCGTTATATGAGAAAGACGCTATGCGTGCGAATGCGTATGCAACTTTAAAAGAGTTGAATATGATTAACGAAATATGTATGTCAAAGTCACCGGCAAATGATGTATGGGATATGAAAATAATGGATCTGTTTGATAGCGACAAAGACAAGGGAAATAGAAGAAAAATCCCATTTGATGAAGTCTTATTTGTCAAATCTCAATACGCAAAAAACGACCGGTGGGACTTCATTGATGAAGTGTCCAATTGCCTGTTGACCATTGTAACGTCTGGATTATATGCCTCTAAAAAGGATGCGAATTTAGCCCTAGTACCGTACGGGATTTATGGTGACTATTCCGGAGTTTGTGGATACGTTGGCTCGTCGTGCATAACTTATCCTTACCGTTTTGTTGTGAAATACTGTTGCTGGCGCGCAACGATTCGTGAATTATCCGACGTGTGGACGTTAGTAGATCGAGAAATAAAAAACACAAAATGTGATCATAGCCCTGAAAGCGGTGACTCAAGAGACAACAAGGAGAGCCTTGGAAAGCTGTTTGTTGCGACTGTTAACAGCATGCTTGAAGATGGCAACTCCAAACTTGGTTTTATTGCCAATGCAATTACAGATAGCTCTGAAGACGGAAGTCAGTTCGACAAGGTCGACGTATATTACGATCATGTGTATAATTTTGTCTTGGATAAAATTAGGAGTGACGAAGAAATCAAGACGAAATCTGATGGAGCCGGTGTTACAGAGAAGCAGCTGAAGGACAATTTAGTGACCGGTGTAACCCGCTGCGAAACTGCTTTAAAGGATTATTTTTATACGATCGACAGCAGAATTGACCATATTCGCAGTTTGGTTGTTCCTGTCATCCCGGATGATTCAGGTTTTGTAATTATTCCTGACAGCAACTTGGACATCATGAAGCTTGTTACAAGTCATGGACACATTGTCCACCCGCTTGCAATGCGTATGCTTCTGTATAAGTTCAGAGCAAAAGTGGCTGAAGAGTATGAACGCAGCTCTTCGTTAACGGCATCTTATATTGAAGACATTAACTACTATTTTAAAAAAGCATACGACATCAAGGGAACAGAGAGAATTGAGCATGCGTACGATCGCGCTGATCAGAAAGGGTTTTTCAAACAAAGAAAGTTCAGAGCAGAGTATTTGATTAAATCTGCAGATCAGAAGTCATTACTTGACAAATACCGTGATACAAAAGCTATTGCAGTTGTTTTTGGTGATATCCTTGAGCGCCTTGATTATATTATTGATGTTTTTGAAAAGTTCTTTGATTCTTTGGATCATGTAGTAAAGGAATTACAACGCGGTGTTGAGGATTTGGAAAAAAGTATAATGAAAACGGAGGGAAGCCTGTATCTGTCGAAACCCGAAATTGAAGAGATTTATGACTCCCTGGATATAAGTTCTTTTGAGTTTAACAATAGTGACATATTTGAAGTTATCTTTAATGAGTTATATATGAAGGCACTTCATCCCTATGAGTACAAACATTATGGAGACAATTTTTTTGTGGAAAAGATTATTCCAATAATAGAGTCCAATTTTACTGAGGCGTTTTCCAATAAACTTAATCTGGATCTATTTGATGTGATGGAGAAAGTTGCTGAGGGAGACAGAGGTTTAGAAGAAAAAATGGTTGGTTCTGCCTGTCAACGAGCAACTCCTCCGGTAGCTTTTGCTCCGATCGATTTGTCGATATGCATTGTAAACAACTCGTTATATGAGCACCTTGAAATGGATAATGCTTTGTCAGTATTCTCCCACCATTGTGGTGTTGATACGGCTGACTGCGTCAGTAATAAAGATGCGATATTTTTAAGAGAAAAAAGCGGATTGTCTTTTGCCGATATTATTCTTTCAGCGGAATTCACCAAGTGTGAAGAGGCGTATAAATTAGTGCTTGATAAATACAAAAAAAGCCCCCGGGGTAATTATTGTCCGCATATTGACAAGAGATGGTGCGTGTAAGTTGCATAACGATCCATTCAGTGAGAACGGCTAAGATTTGACTCCACGCAGACACACAAGAGCCGTCAAAGAAAAATGGACAGTATGGAAAAACTTTAGTGGCTTCGACAACAGCCCGGCGCTGTTTATCGCCAAGGAAAAGGGGGCATCAGGTCCGTGCAAAAAATGGACTTGCAACTATACATCCCGAAAAAAGAAGACGGCTGGTTCTATATAAAAATGATGACTGACCCGGAAACGATGGCTTACAATGCACCCTGGTTTCCGCCGGACGGATGTATTCCTGATCCGGAAGAGGAGTGGGAGAAGTTGCTCGCTTCGTGGATCGGCAACGAGGACAAAAGGTTTTATGCCTTTTTAAAGCGCACCTCTGACGGCGCTTTTGTTGGCGACGTAAACTATCATTACAACCCCCGGCAGGATTGCTACGAAATTGGCGTGGTGATTTTTGCCCCGGAGAGAGGCAAGGGCTATGCCAAGCAGGGTCTTCAGTTGCTCCTGGATCGAGCTTTCAGGGTTAACAGAATACCAAAGCTGCGCAATTCTTTCGAGACTGACCGCAATGCGGCGTACAGGGCACATAAGGCGGCAGGGTTCAAAGAGATAGGAATTGTAGACGGATGTTACCTTTTTGAAATAACAAGAGAGGATTATTTGGGTGAGGCTTGAGGGAAAGCAAAGGGAACACCGGATCCGGATTCCCGGAGACGTTGCTTTTTATCTGATAAAGAAATCAATCTTGACCGTGAGCCCGGAACAAAGTATCATATACGGGGGAATGGCATGCATGAGGATCAAGGAAAACGCCAATACTTTTCCGTGTCGGCACCCACAGACAGAAAGGCGGATCGTAAATGAGAACCATGCGAATACGTAAAGCTTCTGCTTTTTTTTGATAATATTTTTGTTGCTGGCAGGTTGTTCGGGCAACGTTTCTCCTGTAGAATCGCCGACTGAAACAGCAGACATAACGCCGGAGGCTTCACCCACAACGGCCTCGCAATACTACACCCGCGTCGGCAATTGCATCTATTTGGGCAGGTATCCTCAAACCGAAGTCACGGACGAGGAGCTCAAAGCTGCCCTGACAAATTCCGCCGGAGACACAAGCACCTGGACTTCCTATGACTATTTCATTGAAGGCACAGCCTCTGACTTCATGGTCTATAAAGACGTTAGCTTTGGCGGAGAAAAGTACAGGGGGGTATATTTTTCAAAATACAGACCCTGGTTTATCACACAAAGCTCCGTGGAGGAAAAATCTTATCAGGACGACAACGGCTACTATCCCGACACGGTTTATTGGTTCAAATATGATCCCATCAAATGGAGAATACTGTCGAAATCAAACGGCAGCGCACTCCTTTTGGCAGACATGCTGCTTGACTGTCCGAATTTTCCCGAATATCCGCTGGATGAACAAAGCGATTTTTTCCTTAACAACTACGAAATGTCTCACATAAGGACCTGGTTAAATGATTCGTTCTTAAAGACTGCGTTTACAGACGATGAAAAAGGAATTATCAAAAAATCATTTGTTGACAACAGTGCATCAACAACATTTATTGTACATGGTTCCGGCATCAACCAAAGCAGGTATATCTGCGACGACACTTACAACAGGCTGTTCCTGCTGAGCTACATGGAAGCCATCGATAGCAGGCTTGGATTTATAGGCAGTTCACGAGATGACCCATACAGGGAAGGCGTTCCAACGGCCTATGCAATGTCGCAGGGCGCTCGGGTTGACGTTAATACTGCCGCAGGCAGCTGGTGGTTGCGGTCGCCCGGCTGGTATTCTTATGAAACCTACTTCGTTTCCGGTAAAGGCAGAATAGATAACAGAAGCACAAGCGTCAATTATACTTGCATTTGCGTGAGGCCTGCTTTGCAGCTGAGTTTGAACGGCTGAACGGCTGAATGGCGCCGCTGCGCCTGCCCGATGACCATTGTCTCTGCGGCAGGATGCGACAATACGCTCCGTCCAACGACCCCGAAAAACACCGTTGTTTTCGGGGTTTTGTTGTATTGGTTGTATTGTTTGCGGATTTCCAAGATTGAAATCGGGTGAGGAATGAAGTATCATTTTAGCGACGACCGGTTATTTGTGCGGCGAGGTGTCCGCTGATATATTTGCGCAACAGTTTTGAATAACGGCAGCGGTCCGGAAGAGCGCTGAAAACGCAAAAACTGAACTTGATGAAAGGATACAGACATGTTTAAAAGTACCGCAAAAACGATTTGTTTAATATTATTGGCATTGGTCATTGCCGCAGGAACGCCCCTGTGTTCCGTTGCAGACGGAGAAACACAGATGCCGGCTGTGATCAGCGGCTCTTACAGCTACACCTCGAACGAGAGCGAGACAAACGTTCAGGGGACAGACACCTTTACCTTCAGAGAAAGATGCTTTATGGCCTCGTCTTATACCGGCTGTGTGCATTTGGCCACTTTGTCCGCTCAGGTTGCGATCTCTTCCGCAGGCCGCTGGGGCGAAGACATCGATCCGGAGCTTACCGACGATCCCTCCTCCAACCCCCAAAACGTCATCGACATGCTGCAGAGCATGGGTTTTTCGGACGTCGAAACGAACAAATACTATACGCTTGAAAAGCAGGAAAACAGCGCCGGCGTGGCGTTAGGCCGCAGAACGTTGGAGGCGGACGGAAAGACCTATACACTGCTTGCCGTTGTCCCGAGAAGCGCCAACTACAAACAGGAGTGGGTCGGCAACTTCACCGTCGGCGACGCCGAATATCACGACGGGTTCAAACAGGGCAGGGACGAGATCCTTCGCTTTGTAAAGCAGTACCTCACCGCCAACAACGTCACCGGCGATCTCAAGATCTGGATCGCGGGACACTCGAGAGGCGCTGCACTTTCAAACGCTCTAGGCGGGTTCTTTGCCGGCGGCGGGGCGGCCTTTTTCGACAACGTCAATATTACCCCCGACAACGTCTACTGCTACACTTTTGCCACGCCGAAGACCGTTACGGAGAGCGTCTCAAAGGCGGCCTGGCTCAGCGTTTCGGGGCCAAGGGAGGACCCCGCATACGCCGGCGACACTGAGGGAGAAGCGTATGTTTGCACGGACGAAGGAACTCTGGACCCCCACGATCCGGTGTTCAACTGTATAAGAAACTATCCTCTTCCCTATGACGTTATCACAAAATTGCCCCCTGAGGCGTGGGGATACACCTATTTCGGCACTGTCGAGACCAGCGACCTTAACGGTGCGGTCACAGTTGAGGAGATGCTGGAACAACTCATTGTTTTCGCGCCGTTTACCTACGAAGAATACGTAAACGGAGGCGATTACAGGACGTTCTCCATGAAGACCTTCGACCTTGCAAATCTTGCGATAGTTGACGATCCTTCCGCTCCGGAGGGAGTGAGTCTGGCTCAGTTTGTTGAATCGCGGGTGGCAGGCCTTGTTCACCTGGCTCCTTCGATCGGCGACCTTCCCGCCAACGGCTACGACGAGACCCTGAAGGCTGTCGCCGGGCTTTACGGAATGCTCCACAGCTTTAAAGACGTTGAACTCGACAGCGCGGTCGGCATTATGGTCGAACCTCTTGCATTGGCGTATATCGCCTACGGAAGAGATCTGCTCAAAGCCGAGGGAAGGCTCCCTCAGGAAGCGACGGATGAAGAAGCCGCCTGCGCGGTGCTCTGCGATCTGTTGTCGTATTTCACCGGTACAGAGATCACCGGAGAGACACTGACGGATACCGCCATTAGAGCGATTCTTACCTATATTGTCGAAAACGAGGGCTCGCCCCTCTACAATACCGCAATCGCAACAGTCTCCGGCATGCTTCCGACGGAAGGTTTTGCGGCGAGCATGGTGGTGGCCCTCCTGAGAATGTTCGTTGCCGATCCGGACAATGCGACAGACGAAGAAATGGTTGGCGCTCTGCTGAAGGCATGTATCTACGGTCCCGAGGAGGGAACCCAGGCGTACGAGGACGGAGTCGCTGCGGAGACGGTCTGCTCGCTCATTTACGCAACGCTGGGCATGGTGGATTCGGATCTCGGAGACGCAGTGGGATACGGATATTCGCCAACGTCCGGACTCACGAACTACATACTCAAATATCTCCTTGTCAGCGAAAAGGACGACGACGGCAAACCGATCGCGTATTACTCTTCCCTTGACGAGGGCGCGGACGCAAAATTGGCAACTGCAGCCGAAACAGTCCTTCGGCCCTTGATCGAAATGCATACCGGCAAGTACGGCGACCTGTTCGACGCCCAGTTGCAGGGCCACATGGACACCCTGCTCTCGGGAAGCAACGTTACAAACCTGCGGAAAATAGTGACGTACATGCTCATGTACAGTGAAGGCGAGTCCTTCGGAGCCAAGACAGCAGTCGGCAACGCCGCTACACTCGCAGGCGCCGCGTCAATACTTCCTCTCGCACACTACAACGAGGTCAACGTTGCCTGGTGCAAGGCTGTCGAAAACAGACTGAGCGCACCGGCTCCTGAGACGAAGCGCCTGAACGAGAACGGAACCGCTCAGCCCCTCGTCATCCCCGCAGAGGCGAAAGAAGGCTTGACGGTGCTTTACGCCCTGGGAAGCGACGGCGTTACCGTTCCCCCTGAGGATGCATTCAGCGAAACCGTTCCGACCGCAACCGAAAGCGGCGTCTATTACGTCTGGTTCAAAACCGTCAGCGGAAACATCACCGGAGAGGCTGACTGCATAGAGGTGAGGATCCTCGAACCCGAACACGTTGCTCCTGTGCCCACCGGAGACTCCGGCATTGGCGTCATGGTCTTCTGCCTGGCCGTCAGCGCGGTGATGCTTATGACTGTGCGGAGAAAAAAGGCTGATTGACCGGCGCCTTGAGGGCTTATGGCCGTGCACACCGCCAAGGCGCAGCACAGGGCTCTTACACTTTGTTCACATTCATCCGGCCCGGTATGATTTGCTTTCCGGGCCGTTTTGCGGAGATCAGAATGAAAACCTGTCTAAAGGTAATTATAATATCGCTTTCATTCTACGTCATCGTGCCCTTGGCGTTTATGACGTACTTTGGCGGCGCGCCTTTTGACATCGTTGTATTCTTTGTTGCCGCCCCGATCGCCTTTCTCATCATCGGGCTTGCGTCAGACCGCTGGTGGATGGTGCCTCTCTTCGGGACCAACTTCGCAGCCGCCTACCTCCTGCACGTCGCCCTTTCGACCCGCCTGTACTACGACAACATCTCATCTGACGAACTGACCCCGCCCATAGGCATGCTGGTTGCATTCGCCGGCGCGTTCATCGCCCTGGCTGTAACGGCAATAATGACGGTCGTAAAGGTGATCGTGCATAGAAAAGAGACAAGGCGCTCCTGAAACAGCGACCAACGGACTTTTATCGCAGCCAACCGCCAATGCCGGCAGCCGCAAACATTACTCCCGGAAAGGAAAGAAACCCGTGAAAAGACACTATAATCGGAACCTGTTTTGGGCAGGCTTTTTGATTAATCTTTTTAGATTGTTCTTTATCGTGATCCCTGCGCTGATACTTGTTATCGTTGGCATCTGGGTCAGGCCCTGCCTGTTCATTGGCCTCGGTCTTTTGGCGATAGCGCTAATCATTGCATTCATCCAGCAACTGGCGATCAAGAGGACTGCGGAAACAAGCGACAACCCGAACTTCGAGCCCTTCGCAGAGGCCATGTGCTCCGACGACTGGAGGGAAAAGATTGACGAACTGGTCAATGAGAGGATAAAAGATCAGACAGAAGGGGACGGGGATAAAACCGGAGAAGATGAGGCGCCGGATCAATAAAAAGAGTCTGAAAATAGAGTATCGTTGTTGTTAAAAATTATTAATAATTATAAATCGACGAGCACCAGGCAAACCGTCGAAAAAATAGCTTTGAAATAATTTAAAAATACAGTTTATAATTTTCAATTTTGTGGTAGATTGCAGTCACAGAGGCAAACAAGCACTTGCCCTTGGAAGTCAAACTATAATTCACAATTGTTTCTCACCAATATTCTAATAATTCAAAAAAGGAGGGTTTTTATGAAAAAACTCATTACTGTTGTCCTCGTTGTTCTTTCACTCATCATATGCATACAGCCTTTTGCAGCTGAAGCAAATGCGTTCACAAGCCAGGAAGAGGACGAGATTAATCGGTATTCCGGCGGTCTTTATAAAAAAATAAACACTTTGACCAGAAAAGATTGCATCGATAGAGGTTATATATCAAAATCCGATTTGAAGGGATGGCGAGCCGGCGCATTTGATTGTTATCTGAAGACTATTGCGCCCCATGCCAAAGGCAAAGCTTACAAGGACCTTTGCGAGATTTTCATCGACACCGCCAAGAAGCTCGATGAAGCGTATAATAAATATAGTGATAATTACAGTTTGTTTTTCCGTATTTTTAATATTGGAAACTGCATAGATAAAATAAAAGCCAACGCCATCTCCTTTGTGGAAGATAAATACCTGGACGAAATCAAATCGGTCTATTACAAAAGACTTGGCACATTGTGCGAATACGCTTTCGAAAAGGCCCTTGAATCATTTAATAAATAATGTCGTAGAAGACATCGTTCATCCCTTCAACAATAGTTGGAGGGATGATTCCTTACGCGCAGGAGAATAATCACATTATAGTTTTGATTATTTTTTTAAAAGCTCTTTAAAAAAACCATTTTCGTGGTAGATTACAATCACGGAGGCGAACAAACAGTTGCCTCTGAGAGTCAAAAAAATTCCAGTCAAAAAAATTATTTAAAACCCTTTAAAAAATTCAATTTCGTGGTAGATTAAAGTCACAGAGGCGAACAAACAGTTGCCCCTGAAAGTCAAAAAAAGTTTCAGTTAGATTTTAGTTAACAGATTCGTTTTTACCTAAATTATCAAATAATTTATTCGGAAGAACAGGTTGGCGTTCGTTGCCGGCAATGCAGCCGAACATTATTAAAGATTCTTTTTTCAACCTTTTTAATTCACCGTCGCTTTTTCAAATAAATGCATCGGCCAAAAGGCAAAAGGCCGAACGAAAAAGATAAACAGCGAACGATAATTTATCCGGTCAGGACAAGAAATCCCAAAAAACAATAAAATCATTGGCGGCATGACCGCCTTTCAAATCAAAATGGAGGTTTATCATGAGTACTACTAATAGATCGCGTATAATTGCTGTTATTCTGGCAGTAATAGTACTTTTCGGAGTTGCTGTTGGAACAGTTCGCCCTACAGAGGCAGCTGAATATGCACCCGCCAAAGCGCTCCCGAGTCTTTCCGGCAAAACCACTCAGCAGAAAGTTGTTGCCATTGCTCAATCACAGATCGGCTATGCCGAGACTGTTAACAACAAGACAGTTTATGGAAAATGGTTCCACGATAAAACCGGTAAACAGGGGTATTGTGCCTGGTGTGCGATATTTATCTCATGGGTCCTGATGAAGGCCGACGCAGGTGACCTTATCACTTATACGTACACAGCAGGCGCCTACTCCTTCGGACTTCTGAAAAGCCAATACGGTCAGTCCCACTCTTTTAAAGACATTAAAGACGGTACGTACGTGCCTCAGCCCGGTGACATTATCTCCTACTATGACGAGGGTTCTTCGAACACCGTCTCTTCAAAACTGAAGTACACCAACGGCCACGTAGGCATTGTGATCAGCGCCAACGTAGACAAGGCGAAAGGCAAACTGAACCTCGTTACCGTTGACGGCAACTGGGGCGATAAAGTTTCAAAGCGCACCTTCTCCGTTTCCCTCTCGAACGGAAAGACCGGTTTGACCGGCGGAAATGCATACGTCTACGCAGTGTCCAACCCCGGCTACAACCTCTACGACGACGTGCAGGCCTTCAAGAGAAACGCTAAGAGCAGCAGCAACATGGTCCTTGCGCCCAAGAGCGGATCGGTCTGCTTCTTCGACAACCCCAGCAACAATTCCAAGACCGTTGTGTCTAAGTACATCTCCGGCAAGTACCTTCACGCCTCTGTGGCTGCCAAGAATGCCCAGGGTGTTAAGTTCTACCTCATCGACAAGGCTGACGACGCCAAGCTCATTGGCAAGTACGTATCCGAAAAACAGGTGACTCAGGTCAACAACAAGACCCCCAAGGTCACAGTCACCGCAAAAGGCAAGACCCTGACCGCTAAGATCACCAACGTCACCGCCACCGGTTACAGCTACATCTTTAAGGACAATCTCACCGGCAAGACCACCAAATTCTCAACCAACGTGAGCACCGGAACTTTCAACGGAGCCCTTCTCCGCAAGTACACAATTACAGTCTCTGCTTACTGGGTCATTGGCGGCGTCAAGTACACTTCCTCCACTGCCACCGCCACCAAGTGGACCATCTGACCGAAGGGCCTGCCAAAACAGGCCTGAGGTAATCCCTGAGACAGTCAGGTGACCGACAGATAACAAACTGATATGACCCTGAAGGGGCCGCCTGAATCACTGAAAAGGTGATAGGGCGACCCCTGAATTTTACCTGAGAATAGGAGAAAAGAGATACAGTTCGCGGCGGCGTTGCAAGTGATTCGGAGCATTGCTCCGCCAATTCGGGAGGGTTACAACTACGAGGCGACGGCTGCAGGACCCTGGGAGGGATACAATTACGAAGCGTCAGCAGCCAGCCTGGGAGGGATACAATTACGAGGAGACGCACCGCGTGGCTTTCTTTTTTCTGATCGCGTAGAACACAAGGTAAAACGCCGCGATGTAAACAAGAAGCATGGAGACCACTAGCAGCGGATAGAGGACCGGGTTTCCGCCCACAAGGTTGTAAAAAATGTCGTAAGGGGTGCCGTCGCCCCGGATGAGAAACATGTAATTGTAGGGAATCAGAATATCGGCAACGTAGGCGAGTGCGGAAAACACCGTCATGATCAGGAACGATATGCCGATGTTGCGCTTTTTCATACTGATGAGCCCGGAGACTGCAATGTACAGAGAGGCAAAACCTGAAAGGGCGTGGGTAAGCCCGGAGACCACGTTGTCAAAGGAGAGCACCGGATAGACGGCATAGTTCTGTCCTGCACCGTAGGTGCCCGCAAAGGCCAGCAAGAGGCCGAAAATGAACACGAAATCAAGAGACGCCTCCTTAAGTCTGCCCTTGCAGAATGCGGCCATGGGGATGGCGAAAAGCGGGATGCTGCACAGAAACAGCGGCAGAACGAAAAGCAGGTTTCCTCCCCGGAGACTTGTGATAAGTATCTTAATGAGCTCCAGCCCGTCAATGAGAATTGCCGTGACCGCCAGCACCCGCATCTTGGCCTTTTCGTCCCTGTGCCGGAATTTGACGCCAATAACGATCCCCGCGGCGATCATTGCCAACATCAGCAGCGAGACAAACGTCAAGTGCTGCCAGGACATGTACCCCTCGGCAGGCCTTGCATACCCGCCGAAGCCGAAAAACTCTTTAAAAACATTCATGCTTAAATTATCCTTTTCGGAGTTATTGCCAAAGGTATAACCTAAAAATGTTAAATTGTCAACTGTTTTTGCGAAAAAGGCTGTTTTCTCAGCTTTTCAGCCGCAAAACTGTGCTGAAGAGATACGCACTTTAGCAAAAAATGAAGCAGGTTCAAACAACATTGTTGCAAATGCAACAAAAATTATGTTGCAAATGCGACGTTGTCGTTGACGAACTGCCGGGGACAGAAGTTGACTATTTCCCCTTTTTTTAATAAAATAAAGCAACTTTAACAAAATCGACCGAAAACCGTTTGATTTTCGTCAGTACGTTGTTTTGTTGGTTTTAAAAAGTGCCGGTTTTTGCGGAAAACACGGCAGGTTACTGTCGAAAGGACAGACCGTCAGACCTGAGAATTCCGCTTTGCCGGACAGACCTGTCATCACAGGTCCGCTTATCCCGGTATAGACTGAGAACAAGGAGAACAATATGAGAAAGAGACTGTTATCACTGCTTCTGGCGGTCGTAATGATGGTATCGCTTATGACTGCGATTCAGCCGGAGCACGTCCACGCTGACGGATACAAATGCGGTTGGTGTGATACTTATTACCCGGAAGACGAAGACGTAATGATATGCTTTAACTGCTACGTCTGCGAGAACTGCGCAGACATCTGCGAAGAGTGCATGGCGTGCTATCTTTGTGCTACCGAGTTGGGATTTCATTGCGAAGAATGCAATGAATCGTGCGTGGACGAAGCATATGGCAACGTGCCGCACTGCGTCATGTGTATGAGATGCGAATTCTGCGTGGAACTCAAAGAAACTTCAGACGGTTTAATGTGCGAAGAATGCATCAAGGAAAACGCCGATAACGACGGAAACACAATGTGCGAGCACTGCGGGAACAACGTCATATATAACGACGAAGATGGCGAAGACGACGACTGCGCGCCATGCGGCGTACACTGCATAGAATGCTACGAAGAGTTTTATTGTTCTGAATGCGACGAGTGTACGCTTTGCACCGGAGAAGATCTTTGCGAAACCTGCGGCATTTGCCTCCAGTGCGCTTTCGACAACGGCTATCATTGCCAATACTGCGGAGAGTGCTACGGCGATGTCGGTCAGTGCCATGATGAGGGAGACCACTGTGTAAACTGCTGCGAGGACGTATGCGAAAACTGCGGCAACTGTACCTGGGCGTTGGAGATCGGGTACTGCGAGACCTGCGAGTTGTGCGAAGAATGCTGGGAGCACTGCGAAATATGCGAAGAGTGCATGAAGGAAGTAGGACGCTGCGAATCCGACGGAGACCATTGCCGCGAATGCTGCGCGTCCGAGGGCTGGCTCTGCGATCAGTGCGAACGGTGCACAGAAGCACTCGACCTGTCTTTCTGTGAATACTGCGGACTCTGCGAAGAATGCTGCAAGAAAAACAGCGAGTATTACGGAGTTTCCAAGTGCATCCTTGATGACGAAACAGACCCGGAAGAACTTGACACGTCAAAACACGACAAAAACCATCACATTATCGTTTACGAGTGCATTGACGACGGAACCCACGACGGCCATTGCATTTTCCCGGGATGCGATTACAAAATAACGGAACATCCTCATACATTCGTGACCAGAACCCTTGAAGAGGCAACAATAGAAAAGACAGGCAGGAAAGAAAATACCTGTATTCAGTGCGGATATCAGGAAGTAAGAACGATTCCGAAGGTCGATCCGCCGGAGTACTATTTTATTAAACAGCCAACCGACATAGAGTCTCTTCCTAATAACAAGCGTATAGACTTTTATATCGAGGTGGGCCAGGTTGGTACTGATGAAGCTCCGAAATGGAGATATCTCAGAATAGGCGCTTTGCCAATACTTGATGACGAAAAGCTTCCTGAAACCGTTGCTGAATATAAAGAGTCTGGCTTCCGTTTTTACGATTACGATCTAAAAACGTATTCTTACAAAGAATACGGCATGAGCTATGAAGCAGGCTCAACTGTATTCCCCGGCTCATTGTATCACAAGTCAAGCGCATATGACGGAAAATTTAAAGATTACGAGGCGCAGGGAAAGAATCTTACTTGGCGCTTAGCTGTTTACGATTGGCGCGGAGGCAAGATCGTCTATTCCGAACCTTTCACCATCAACTGGAAAGCGAAGCATAATCAGCATACTACCGTATGGGTTTGCGGAAAACTGTCTCCGTACGAAAAGAATATGTACGGACACCTTGTTGAAACCGACCATTCCGCCCATGCACTCTACTGGTATGATGGCACATACCACTGGCGTGAATGCACCGTCTGCCACGGGAGAATAACGTATCCTGAAAATCACCATTATTCGCTTACTGAAATCGTGGGAGACTGCGTAGACGCCGTCTATCATTACACCTGCGTAGACTGCGGACACGTGCTTGAAAAAGTTGCCGGCAGGAACAAAATCGATCACATACCGGTCGAGGGGTACTTCTACGACAAGGTCTACCACTGGCAGTTCTGTTCCAATCCAAAGTGCACTAATTCACAAGGCCATTTCGCGGATGAAGATTTTCCGATCCCGAACACTAAGCAAAAACACGATTTTGAGAAGATAGTTAACCGCTACTGCGATAAAATCATTACAATAGCCAAATGCAAGACCTGCGGCTACACATATATTGAAAACGAACCCGGACCAGGTCATACGTATTCAAACGACGGCCCGATGAACGGCTGGTACGTGGATAAAATAGACCATTGGCAGGTCTGTACAAAGTGCGGCTACATAAACAAGCATCATCACTCCTATTACGACGGACACTGCAAGACTTGCGGAATTGCTCAGCCCCAGATGGTGATCGTAGGCGGGCTCTGTCAGCACGGCGTTCTCCATATCGAAAAAACTGACTCTATTCAGGATAAACAGGCGGCCCAGTTTGATGCGGGCAGATACGGTGTGACGTGGATAGACGCCGATACGGACGAAACCCTCGGAATAGGCAAAACTTATGAGCTGAGTGCCGCAGATGAAGGTCGTGAGATAAGGGCGGAAATCACCTTTATGGACACAGACGGCTGGGAATGGTGGGAAAAAGACCTTAATGCCTATATGGATGGCATGGTAATTACCACCAAGTATAAGAGCGTTAACGGCTACGCGGCCACATGCATTTCAACCGGAGTTAAAGCGCACAAAGTCTGTGAAGGATGCGGAAAGAAATTCTTAAACGGAAAAGAAGTTTCGGATGTCACGATAGCAAAAACCGGACATACATACGATAACGCTTGCGATAAATTCTGCAATGTATGCGGGAAAGAAAGAGAAGCGCAGCATACCTGGTCCGCCAACTGGAACTACGTCGAAGAGGGCCACTACAAGTACTGCACGGTATGCGGCGAGCAGACGTCTATCATTCCTCACGAGATATCATACGAGATAATCAGCGATCCTCATTCCTGCGATAAAGAAGGATTAAGGCGTAAAAAGTGCGATATCTGCGGTCTTAGCATTGAAGAAACTATTCCTGCGGAAGGTCATGATTTTGTTCATATGGATGCTGCTAAAGCCACGTGTATGAGCGAGGGCTGTAAAGAGCATTATCTGTGCAGTAAATGCGGCACGAGGTCGTATGATGACAAAGGCACAACGACATTCGGTCTAAAAGAAATTCTTGTTCCGAAAGATCCCAACAACCACATCGGCGGCGATCTCATTGGCTACAACGAAAACGAGCACTACACCATTTGCGCCTGCGGCGAGCACATCGACAACGCCCCGCATACTTTTGGAGAGGACGACCGCTGCACCGTATGCCACTACAAGAAGGGTTCGGCTGTAAAGACCGGCGGCAAGACCCTCACCGAGCACGCAAGAGTGGCCCCCACCTGCGTCAGCACGGGAACAAAGAGATATTACACCGACGAAAACGGCAAGATCTACCTCAGCAAGGAGGGCGTGATCGAAGTCACGGCGGAGGAACTGGTGATCCCCATCGACCCGGCAAAGCACGTTGGCGGCGACCTTGAACACGACAAGACCCGGCACTGGATCCACTGTGCCTGCGGTGAAAAGATCATGATCGAGGACCACGCTTTCGACGAAAATCAGACTTGCACGGTATGCGGCTACAAGGTGGGCGAAGAGGAAGAGCAGGAGACACCGGAAGTTCCTGAGGATTCTGCCAAGCCTGCCCCGACGCCAACGCCCGACGCCAACACCCCCGGCACCAATGACAACGACAAGACCAGCCCTCTCCCATGGATAATTGCAATAATAGTCGCCCTGCTGCTGGCAGGAGCCGCAGTTGTGGTCATTCTGATCGTTCTGAAGAAGAAAAAGGAGCAGGCGGAAAAGTGAGGCGATGCTGCGCATCGCAGTGATGCGGCCGGCGCCGCAGTGAGGCGGAGCAAGCTCCGCAGTAAATAGTGCGCGGTTGCGCCGCGCGTAAACAATGAGGCGACGCAAGCGTCGCAGTGAACAAATGAACAGTGGTGCGCTGACGCGCAAACGGCTTCGGTCGTTGCGCCGCAGGCGCACCGCTTTATTTTATTCACTAACCACTTGCGGTGCAGGTCGCACCACTCGAGCCAACGGCTCGTACCACTTGCGCCGCCAGCGCACAGAGCCGTAGGTTCACACCATTCGCACTCATTTCACTGAAAAAAACGCTTGACAGCCGCGGAACATTGGCGTATAATCTCGGCAGATACGGAATATTTGTTCTGAAAGGAGAGCGACACCATGAGAACTTCAAGCCCCGAAAAATCAAAGATAATAGAATCATTTATTAATGACTACATCGACGCCAGAGGTTGTTCCCCGACGATGGACGAGATAACGGCAGCCACCGGGATACCGAAGACTACGGTTCACAGGTATATACACAATATGTGTGCAAACGGCGAAATGACATGCTCCGGCCACAGAAACCTGTCTTTTACAAAGAATCAGTCCCAGACGGTAAGGGTTCCTGTGCTTGGCGATATTGCCTGCGGAATCCCGAAATTTGCGGAGGAAAATATAGAGGAATATATTAAACTGCCTGTTTCGCTGTTCGGCAGCGGTAAATTCTTCATTCTGAGAGCATACGGAGATTCGATGATAGAAGCCGATATCGACGACGGAGATCTTGTCCTTATAAGGCAGCAGGACACCGCCGAACCGGGGCAGATCGTGGTTGCGCTGATCGACGATGAGGCGACACTTAAGAGATATTATCCGGAAAAGAACCGCGTGAGGCTACATCCTGAGAACAGGACGATGGAAGACATTTTTGTCCCCAAATGTGTTATACAGGGCGTTGCCGTCAAAACTATTAAAGATATTAAGTGAGATGCGTGACGTGCGATGATGACAAGACAGGAAAGAGCCAGGCAGTTTGCTCCTTTTGACGCAATGAAGGGACTTCAGGAGGCTCTGCGCAAGAGAGAAGAGATCCACGACAGGGTCGAAAAGCACGGGATCTCGGATGAAGAAGCCGAAAAGGTGTCCAGGGTTCTGAAGTCGCTGTCCCGGGGCATGAGCGTCAGAGTGAGCTGTTATCACGCTTTTCACGACGTTATCATTTACGGCAGGGTAGACGAAATAGATTATAACTACCGCAGACTTTCCGTGGACGGGGAACAGATTCTGTTTGAGGACATTTACCGGATAAATATTACGGGGTATAACGCCTGAAGAAACAGATGGGGCCTTTTGCGTGTTGCGGGCACAAGACAGGATTGAGCGGGCGTGCGAAATGTGTTATCATTTGCAAGGCAAGATTTGTATTAAGAAAAGCAGGAGTCGTTGACAATGAAGAAGCTTTCGGTTAATGCAGTAATTTCGATAGTTGCAGTCTGCATTTTTGCGCTGGTCATCGCTTTAGTGTGGGTCCTTGGGCTTGCAGGAATTGATTCAGAGCCGGATCCCGAAACAGGAGAGATCAGGCAGCTCGCCTCTTTTCCGGAGGAGTATTCAAACGATTACTTCGCTAAGATAAATACCTATTTTAACGACCATTCGCCAATGCGAAATTCCATCATTTCGGCGCTCAACAAGGCTGAAAGATCGATGTCGGACATTTATAACGAGAAGGTCCTGGATCCTATTTACGAGGCTATTGCAAAGGCAAACGCCACGCCGGAGCCTGATACGTCTTTGGCGCCGGACCAGACGGTCGAGCCTACGCCGACTCCTGATTTCAGTGGACTTTTCGGTGATGAGACAGAGGAACCGGAGAACACGCCGTCAGATTCATTCACGCCGGCGCCGACGGCCGCGCCAACGCCCACATCTACTCCCGAACCCACTCCCACTCCCGGGCCCACCGATACGCCCGAACCTGCGGCGACGCCTTTTACCGGCGAACATGCGGAACTTGTTGCATGTACTCTTGACACCATTGTTTTGGACGATATTGCGAATTTCGGCTACGGCGACGGGTCAGCCCTTTCCAAGCTTGGAAATGTCGGCGGTGTTGTGGATAACAGTAATTCCCAATACAAGACTCTTCTGATGCGGGGATGGGTCGGTTTTTCAAAAGAGATCCAGTCTTTCGGATACAAGATCGGAAAGGCGGATCCGGTTTTCAGCGAGGAATTCTTTACACCTCATGAAAGCGCAGTCGAGGCGGCAGGCGGCGGGTACGCAAGAAGGTTTAATCTGTCGTTCTCTCTTGACGGAATTAAAGGAGAAAATCTTGTCTGTCTCGTTGTCAGGTTTGTAACCGGCGAGGTGCTTCTCATGGACGGCTCCAACGGGAATATTTCATTCCCTCTTCTGGGCGAAGAGGAGCCTGACAAACCGCTGGTATTTAATTCCTCCATCGAGGTACCCAAGGACCGGGATGTTATGATCGATGCCTCACGGCACACGTTGCTCAAGCTCCAAAAGCAGGCTGTTTCCAAAATTGCAGCCGAGAAAGCTGCGGATAAATACGTTCAGTTCCTGTTCAGAGACGCCTGGTTTGCGTTTGATACTGAAGCATTCACCGGGCTGATAAATGCTGCGGGATCCGGCAGGGATATAACTTTCGAAGCAAAAGAAGCGATTACTTCGGATCTTACGGAAGAGCAGAGAAATGCACTTTCCGACAAGATAGTCTGTGCTGTACTGACGGTGGATCTGAAGGCCGGAACGAGAACGTTTACCGCTATCGGCGGAGCAAAGATAGTTGTCAATTTGAAATATCAGAAACCCAGCGACGTGGATCTCGGCAATATCCGGGTCGCCGCGCTTTCCGATGACGGAGTGATAACAAGGGTGTCCGCTGTTTACAGCGAAGGAGTATTCACGTTTAAAACGGATATCAGTTCTAAATATGTAATATACATTGACTATAACACCGAGGAAGAGACTGCTGATCCCGGCGTCACACCGGAGCCCACGCCTTCCGGCTCCGAGACCTGCGATCACCGCTACGGGGCTGCGGTTCAGAAGTCCGCTCCCACATGTACACGAAGCGGAAGAAGCGAGCAGGTTTGCAGTATCTGCGGCCATGTGAAATCAACCGATATTCCCGCTCTTGGACATGATTATGCGCTCATCAGGGAGCAGGAGGCTACCTATGCCCATGACGGCTATGTGCTTGAAAGATGCACAAGGTGCGGAAACGGAAAGGTCAGCAATATCGTCCTGAGAACGAGTCTGCCCGGCTTCTACAACTCAAGACGTCCCATCACCTACGAGGGCGCGGGATTCAAGGGTATCCACGACTGGTATTTCTACGCAGGCGACAACAGCCTTGGCTATTTCCAGGGCGAAAACGTGCTCTCGGAAGCCGAGTGTGAGGACTGGACGGCGGTCTACGAAGAATTCCACAGCATCTGCGAGAGCAAAGGCATCAATGTGGTATACCTGATAGCGCCCAACAAGGAACAGGTCTACGGCGAATATATGCCATCCGGAGTAACGGTGGTGGACGACTCTCTGAAGCGCGAGCCCGGGTATGTGCAATACCTGAAGTCCGTGAACAGCCCGATACACTATGTATACCCGCTTGCGCAGCTTAAATCCGCAAAGATCCTCTATGAGACATATCTGCAGCAGGATACACACTGGAATACGGTCGGCGGATTTATAGGAGCAATGCAGGTCTACCAGTCCATAGGACTTCCAGTCACCGGACTGCAGAGTGTAGACGTTGAGCTCACCGATGCTGCCAGCGGAGACCTTGTATCCCTCGGCGTCGGACCTGCGAAGCATTACACCGGTTATTCGATAAACTATAAGCCTGAGATCACAGTGACTCAAACCTATATGTATTCGAACAATGTTGTCGGTGGAAACGGAGACCCCAACGGCGAACTCAGGATCCTCGAGTCCGATGCACCCACCACAGCCAAGGCCGTTATAATCGGAGATTCTTTCCGTCACGCTATTGCACCGTTTATCGCCAAGGATTTCTGCAAGGTCACCGTTACTCACAGAGGCGATTTCAACACGGTGTCCAATACTGTTCTGGGACCCGACGGCGAGATCAGATCTTCCGGCAAGATGGTTATGAGAGACGCTCTCAGAGATCTCAAATCAGGCGACATGCTTCTCGTTATGGCTGTTGAAAGGTATGACGGCGGAAACGTTGATATGGTAAGGGCCCTTATAGATTATTTCAAAATTATGGGTTAAGCCCTTTGGGCATAAAAAAACACCCCGTGATGTAACAGTCTTAAAAAACGGTTACGGGGTGTTTTGTATACTTCAAATAAACGTCGGCGCCGGATAATCTATGATGAGTCTGACGCAAAGGCGTTTAGGGCTAACGGATCGGGAAGGCTTTGGAATGTCTGTCACGGGGCTACTGAGTAGGGTTATATCGTCGCTGCCGCTTCACGAATTGCATTGGCGGTTTGCTCCGCACAGCGCCTGTAACCTGCTTCCGTGAGGTGGAGAAGGTCCGGGGTCTTGTAGAAGGTCGGGCTTTCGAGGCAGAGGGAATAAAGGTCGTTGACGGCGACTCCTTCGCTGCGCATAAAGTCGACTGCCGCCTTGTTGTATTCAAGGACCCATTCGTTTTTGTAAAAAGTCCTGTTTATGCCTTCCTGCATGACGGTTGCTGCATCTTCTTCGGGAAGGATCGGCGCAGAGGTGGCGAATATGGGGACTGCGCCGTTGCGACGGATCTCGTCAAGGGTGCGACCCAGAAAGTGGACGTATTCGTGGACCGGGTGGATAGGCGTTGTCATTGGCGGCTCAATGTGCATGTCCCAGTAGCCGTTGTTCCAGTGGACTACGTCAAAATGGCCGACGTTTTTGAAAAACTGGTTGGCCTGCCAGAGGGTGTAGGCAGCGAAACGGCCGTTGTCGTTGTCGTCGTAGAACACTTCAAATTCTCCGTCGAGCAGCTCTTTTACAAATGAGTCGTAACCCATCCTGATGGAATCGCCAAGCAGCAGTACTCTTTTCATGATATAGCTCCTGTAGTGTAAAAATTGCGGAAATTTGCTTCCGTCATTATTGTATCAGCAACCGGCGAAAAAGCCAAAGAAAAAGTGAAAAAACTGCCTGCTCAGGTTGACAGGGTCCTGCCGGGCGTTTAAAATACAGACAATACAAAAAGCAAAGAACCGGCAGTCACGGGTTGGCGAAAGAGGAGGGTCCCGGTGGAGTATATCAGAGTTACCAAAGAAAATCTTGAGAAGGAACATATTTGCTGCGCGATATCCAACAACAATGACGTGCAGGTGGCGTCGAAAAAAGCCTGGCTTGGAGACCGCCTTGATGACGGTCTTGTGTTTTTGAAGAGCACGGAGCGGGGAAAGTGTTTTATCGAGTACATCCCGGCGGAGAACGCCTGGAGCCCGATCGAAGCGGAAGGCTACATGTATATTGACTGCCTGTGGGTTTCCGGGTCTCTCAAGGGCCATGGCTACGGGGCGGATCTTCTGAATCTGTGCATTGAGGACAGTAAAACAAAAGGAAAAGCGGGTCTTTGCATACTGAGTTCAGCAAAGAAAAAAACGTTTTTGGCGGATCCGAAATTTCTGAAATACAAGGGCTTTTCCGTGTGTGACGAATCGGACAACGGCATCCAGCTCTGGTACCTGCCCTTCGCCGCCAATGCAGAAAAGCCAATGTTCAGAGAATGCGCAAGGCACCCCCGTATTGGCGATGCGGGATACGTTCTTTACTATACGAGCCAATGCCCTTTCAACGCCAAGTACGTTCCGATAGTTGAACAAACCGCAAAAGAACACGGTATACCTTTTAAGGCGATCCATATTGAGGACAAGGCAGCCGCTCAGAATGCACCGACCCCGGTCACCACCTATGCGCTTTTTTACAACGGCGAGTATGTGACGAACGAACAGATGAACGATGCAAGATTTCTGAAACTTGCAGGCAAATAAACGCTGCAGGACAGTTTGCAGCCCCCGGATTCAAACAACAAACCGCAGACAGGAAAAGGAGACAGACCATGTTGAAAGCAAAGATCGTTGACCACAACGGAAGTCCTGCACCGCAAGTGGAGGGCCGGATAATTCCGCCAATGGCTTTCACAGCCCATCCCCACACTCGGGACAGGGAATACCTGCGCAGCCTCGGTGAGGCGGGCATTGAAGTGTTTTTTCTTATCTGCGATCCCGAGTGGCTTTACGAAGGGGCTTTTGAAAGGCTTCTCGAGGACGGAAAGGTGCTCCTTGAGGCGGTGCCGGACGCCAAGATTTTCCTCAGGCTTGGTGTTCACCCCTCCGTTGAGTGGCTGAAGAACCACCCGGACGAGATCATGCGGTACCAGGACGGGAGGACCGTGCCGGTGCGGGTCATCACGGAAAGCTACGAAAACGGCTACTATCCCGGGATGTATGCCCTTTATTCTCAGGCCTGGCGGGAGGAGGCCTCAAAGCACGTGTTGGGGCTTTTGAACGATCTTGAAAAGACGCCCCTCGGGGATCATGTCATTGGCGTTTTCCTCGCCGGCGGCAACACCTCCGAGTGGTATCCCAGCAACAGACTCACTATCCACAAGGGCGGTTACATGGGTTTTGAGATCCCCGAGCCCGGGCCCTGCGACCTCTACGGAGATTTCAGCCCAGCTTTCCGGCAGGCGTTTTCCGCCTATCTTTACGACAGATACGGCAGTCAGGAGGCGCTACGGAAGGCCTGGAACGACCCCGACGCCAATATCGACGACCCCCACATCCCGGACATGTTCGAGAGGAGCTTTATTCACGTGGATTCGCTGGTGGCCAGGTTCCCCATTGACGGCAACTGGCCCGGACACATGAACGAGAACAACGCCGGATCCTTCCTCAACATCGAAAAGTACCAGTGCACGGCGGACTTTTACAGGGCGTTTCATGTTGGCGCCGCCGACTCCATCATTTATTTTGCAAGGGAGATAAAGAGCAGGTATCCCGATACCCTTGTGGGCGCCTTTTACGGATATTTCGGGTGCCTTGACTATTACAACATGTGCATGTGCGCGGGGGCTCTCAAGATGCTGGACAGCGGGTACGTGGACATGACCGCCTGCCCCAACGTATATATTGAACGGCAGCCGGGGGGTTATGCCTCCCAGCGGGTCATGCAAGATTCCTTCCGGCTCAGAAACAGGCTCTTTTTCTCCGAGGACGACACCCGGACGATCTGCGAAGGGGACCGGGCCGGCGCCAGGGACTATATGGAGCAGTATGAAATTGGCGACAGTATTAACACCATGAAGAGGGACTTCGGCCGGGACATCTGCCAGGACATTTCAGCCTGGTGGTTTGACCAGTACCATCTGGGCCGCTTCAACCACCCGGAGCTGCTGAAGCTTATGAAGCGCCAGCAGGAGATCGCCAAGGCCTTCTACGCCAAGGACCGCACAAAGCACAACGACATCGCCTTTTTCTATGACGAGGAATCCGTCCACATGGTGTCGGAGCCGACCCTTTTCCAGATGATCGAGCTTAACCGCTGCCTTGAGATACCCCGCATCGGCGCACCGGCGGATTTTTACTACCACAACGACATCGGCCGGGACGACCTCCCGGACTATAAGCTCTACGTATTCGTCAACTGCTTCTGCCTCACCGCAAAAGAGCGGGAGGAGATCAAGGCGAAGGTGCGACGCCAAGGCAAAACCGCCCTGTTTATTTACGGTCAGGGTTTTGCGGATCCGGAGGCCTCTCCGAAGCTCAGCGAGGACTATATTTCGGACCTCACGGGAATGAAGATCAAACGTATAGACTGGCCCTCCTATGCAAAATTCAAGATAGACCCGGCGGGTGTCCTTGGCAAGGACTGCGACCCCGGCACCGTGTACGGTCAACCCGACAAGGCGGTAAAGGACGGCTGTGCCATGCAGCTGGGTAACCAGACTTCGGTGGCCTACCCCCTGTTCGTGTGCGATGACGAAGAGGCTGAGACCTGCGCCACCCTCTGCAAGGAAAAACTGCCCGCCATAAGCCGCAAGTCGGAAGAGGGCCACACCACCTTTTTCAGCGCGGCAAAGTGGCTCACTTCAGATATCTACCGGGCAATAGCCAGGGCCACCGGCTGCCATATCTATTCCGACGCCAATGATTTCGTTTTCGCCAACGAGCGCTTCCTGACGATACACGCCGCCACCACCGGCGACAAGACCATAAGACTGAAAAAGATCTGCAGCCCCTTCGAGGTGTACAGAAGAGAGTATTTCGGCGAAAATGTAGACGAGATCAAAGTCAAAATGATTCGGGGCGAGACGCTGATGTTCAGCCTTGACGGCGAGGTGTAAAAGCTTTACGACCTGCGGCCCGGAGAAAATGCTGCCCGGGATAAAACACGCCCCGTGGCGGCAAAAAGCCTGCCTCACAAAAGGCAGGTCATAAATGTGACAAGCCCCGGGACCGGGGCACAAACGGGTCCGGCATTGGCGATAACGATATGCCGGGCATTGGCGATTTTCCTTTAATAATGTGAGGATCAAAATGAATTCTGAAATACGCGCAAAAAGAACTGCTGCCGCAACAATTGCTTTACTGATTTTTCTTGTAACTTTTCTCGCGTTTGCCTTGAGCGCAAGGACCGAAGCGCCGGTGACAAGGACGGTCATGCTTTACCTTGTGGGCTCGGACCTTGAGGGTTACGACGGCTTCGCGACCCACAATCTGACCCAGAGCATGAGCGCAAACTACAACGAATACCTGCAGTTTATCGTTATGACCGGCGGGTCCGAGGCGTGGTACACAGAGGGGGAATACCTTGACGGGGCAGAGGAGATCGATCCTTCGCTGAACCAGATCTGGAGTCTTTCCGGCAAAAAGGAGAGCGAGGAGCACGGATTTATGACGCTTGTCGAGCCGGAGGGCCTGCCCGGTTTTGAAGATGCGGAAATGTCGGACCCTGCCGCCCTTGCAGCGTTTATAGATTACTGCTGCACCAATTACCCAGCCGATGCCTATGACTTGATACTTTGGGATCACGGCGGCGGGCCTGTGGGGGGCTTCGGTTTTGACGACAGATACTGGTCAATGATGACCTTTGCCGACATCATCAACGGCTTTCAGTCAAGTGAACTGATACAGTCCGGAAATAAATTCGAAATCATAGATTTTGACGCCTGTTTGATGGGCACCACCGATATCGTTGCGGCGCTGAGCCTGTACGCGGATTATCTTGTGGTTTCTCCGGAGACGGAGCCGGGGGCGGGACAGGATTACGCAAGCTGGCTGAACGCCCTTGCCATGAACCCGGCAATGAACGGCTTCGACCTCGGCAGGGAGATCGTGAACGGGCTTGTAGACTACTACACCAATGTGGAAAGGGATTATGCGACACTTTCGGTCGTCGACACAAAAAACTTTGTGGACAGATTGCTTCCGGCGCTGGCGGAGCTTGACGGTATACTCATTGGCGAGGCGAAGAACAAAAGCTGCGACAACGGCAGGTACAATTTTTACGACGAACTCTATTCCCTGAAATACTCGATTGGGTATGCGCTGGAAGAGGAGTCGCTTTATGATCTTGGCGATCTGGCCGGCGCTCTCAGCGTGCCTCAAACAGAGTTTGACGTTCTTTCGGAGGACGACATCAGAGGGCTGCGCAACGTCTACACGGAGACTGCGCTCCGCATTCTGGATATACTTGGCGACAACGACAACAGCGGCGACGACGTCATCTATTCCGGATTCACAAAATCCACCGAAAAAAGGATCAAATCTGTCAGAGTAAGAGGCCTTGACAAAGAACTCGCAATTCCGGACGCCTCCGATCTTGTCACGGTTTATCCCACGGGACTCAGCCTGTTTTGCGGCGACTTGTCCATGAGCAACGCCTATCAGTACGTGATGGCTATGGAGGATGCGCTGCAGCTTTTGCCGGATGGTCCCCAGAAGGACTATCTGACCCGCCGAACGTTGGCGCCGGCTCTCTACACCATGATCTGCGGAATGGGGGAGACCGTGTCGAATCTTGCCCTTGAAGAGGAGTTTGACTGGACCTACAGCGAGCTCAAACAGGGGTTGACCCAAAAGCGGAGATGGTTCCGTTACGAGGCTCTTATTGGGCACCTTGTTTCCCGGGGAGAATTCGGGACGATGGATGAGGCGGAGAATTACCTTGCGGAGATCGCCGCCCAGCAAAACGGCGAGGTGCTGCACTTCGAAAACGTTTCGGTCAAAAAGCGCGAGAACTATTTCGACTCAGGCGACACCTACAAGGTCACTATTGACAATATTTCCGCCCACAATATTGCGGAAGTCGGCTCCTCGATGGACGTTTATATCTCCGCAGACATACCGGAACTCCGGCAGCTTGTGGAAAAGACCTACGGGGAGATTCCTTTTGAGGAGCTATACCCGGAGGGTATTCATTTTACGGCGGGAGAGATCGGAGGTTCCCCTGACATGACGGAATTCACTGATTATCAGCTCGACGTTCAGTATGATCTGATGAAAGATTTTTACGCAGCGGACAGGATCTCCTGGGTCGTGACGGGAGCGGAGAGAAAGTGTTTCGCCATTGTTGACAGCGAAAACAACGTTCACGTTGCCGACGTGACCTTCGACGACAATGCAAGGGAGTCGGGATACGTAACCATTCTGATCAAAACAGCGGACAATGATTATTTGATGGGATTTCTCCTCGTGGAAAAAGAAAACGGCGAGATGAGGATAAAGGGCCTGACTCTCGACTCCGAAGATATTTCCGAACGTTCCTTTATCCCCATGGACAGTCCCCGGTTCCTGGGCTGCTCTTTCGCACCTGCAGCCTTCATAATGGACGAAAGATACTATGTTCCGGTGGTCCTTCCTCTCAGCGGTTTCAGCCCTGCGGACCTTGAAAAAGAGTTCTGGGGACTTGAGGTCAGGGAATTGCCAATAGAGGACATTGGCGATATCACCGGTGTTGACGATATGTTTTATATCGACGACATCTATACCACCTGGTACCCAGTTGACGTGACTGAACTGTTTGACCTTGCGGACGAAATGGCCGAGCAGGGGGACATGGTCCGCAGCCTTGCAACAGCAGAGATCACAGCCAGCAACGTGGTTTATTCCGAGGAAGATCACAAACCGGACGTGACGGTGGTGTTTGAGGGAAAAAACCTTGAGGAGGGCAAAGACTACGTGGTCTGGTACGACGGATACGCTCAGCCGGGGCCGGCAATGCTGCTCGCGGCGGGCATTGGCGATTATTTCGGAACGCCGGCTCAGTTATACACCGTCTTATGTGCCGAGCACACTTTTTCGGAACTTTCATACACACCGCCAACCTGCACGGAGGAGGGCCGGAGGGATCTGATATGCCGGATCTGCGGCGCCACCGATTTTGAAACCGTCCCGAAAGAGGAGCACGACCTGATCCACACAGATGCAATAGAGGTGACGAAAGAAGCCAACGGCAACCGTGAACACTGGACCTGCAAGAACTGCGGCAAGATTTTTCTCGACAACGAAGGCAAAAAGGAAACGGATGCCTCAAAGATAACAGCCGTATATTTCGAGTATGAACACGATCCTTTGGAGAACCCGGAGGCAATGAAAGATATTGTCAAGGACGGGAACGCGGTGTACGGGTTCAGACCGAGTGAAACAGGCAGTCTCAAGGCTTATGCCGGCGCAGACTGGTCGGATCCGGACCTTGTGGAGAGCGGAAGGCAGGAAAGAATCGCATACCACCAAAGCATTGAGGAGATGTACGACATGCTCCGTCAAATGCAGGCCGAGGGCAAAAGCGTTGAGGAGATCGCAAGGGCGGTGAGCACGAAGCGCAACGAGCTCCGCCTGGAGTCCTATGCGGATGACCCTGAGGGACTGGAAATACTGAAGCAGAGAAATCTTGAAAAATACGGTCACGAGGAAGGACCGCTGCCTGACGAACTGTACGCCCAATACGGGTCCTGGGAGACGGTGATTGCGAAGGCCTTCAGCGCCAACGTGGGCATGGACGCATGCCTCGGACTTTATGACGATTATTACGATCTTTACGTGATACTCGGCCAGGTCGGCAACGGCTCCTCCGGTGGACAGACTCCCAATCCAGGCACATCAGACTCCTACGGTAGCGGAGAGATGCTCTGCCTGATCGCACTTGTCATACTGATTGGGACGAGTCTGGGCAGTGTTTTACCTCAAAAACACAAAACAAAATGCCCCAAAAATACAAAATGAAATACCCCAAAAATACAAAACGCGTGTTGACCCGGGGCCGGGAAAAGGTTATAATTTGACTGTATGATCTATCTTGGAGGGTTTGCTATGCCGGAGTATTTACCAAGAATTGTTGACAATGAACTTGCCTTAAGGCTTGAAGCGTTTGGCGCGACATTGATCGTAGGACCGAAGTGGTGCGGAAAGACCACGACGGGAGAACAACAAGCAAAAAGCATATTGAGGATGCAGGATCCCGATCATCGTGACGGATACATTGCAACTGCCGAAACAAAGCCCTCTTTGCTTTTACGAGGCGAAAATCCCCGGTTGATTGACGAGTGGCAGGTCGCTCCCGTATTGTGGGATGCGGTTCGCACGGCGGTGGATCAGCGGCAGGAGGCGGGCTTGTTTATTCTGACGGGCTCAACATCCGTGAACAACAACAAGATCATGCACTCAGGCACCGGCAGGATCTCCCGCATGAAAATGTATCCCATGAGTCTGTTTGAGTCGAAAGAATCAAACGGCAAGATCTCGCTGAAGGCCTTGTTTAATGACCCGACTCTAAATATTGACGGAATCACATCTGATTTGATGGTGGAGGAACTTATCTTTGCAGCCTGCAGGGGCGGTTGGCCCGGTTCGCTTCGCAGGAAAAGCGATGAGGCAAAGCTTCTGATCGCTTCCGATTACATCAACAACATTTGCGAGACAGATATTTCAACTGTTGACGGCGTGCAGCGGAATCCGGTGTGGACAAACCTGATACTGCGCTCCTATGCCCGCAATGTCTCGACACTTGCCAAGAAATCGAACATACTTAAGGACGTTACCGCCAATGCAGACAGTATGACTTCTGCCACATTCGACAGCTACGTCAACGCATTGGAGAAACTCTTTGTTGTAGAGGATATCGAGGCCTGGTGCCCTGCGATCCGTTCTGCGACAACGATCCGTTCCGGCAAAAAGCGAGGGTTCACAGACCCGTCTATAGCCGTGGCGGCAATGGGTCTGACGCCGGAAAATCTGCAGACTGACCTCAAGACGTTCGGCTTCATTTTCGAGTGTCTATGCATCAGAGATCTTAAAATCTATTCCCAAGCCCTTGGCGGGCGGTTGTCCTATTATCACGACCGTTATGGGCTTGAAGCTGATGCGGTCCTTCATTTAAACGACGGCCGTTATGCATTGGCGGAGTTCAAATTGGGCAGCAATGAAATAGAAGAGGGTGCGGCCCACCTTTTGCAGCTGAAGAAGCTTATCAAAAAGTATAACGAAGAGGAGACACAGGTTCCCTTGAGGGAGCCGGATCTGCTCATGGTGATCACCGGCGGTAAAGTGGCATACACGCGGGAGGACGGAGTGAAGATCATACCTGTT
Source organism: uncultured Clostridia bacterium (assembly GCA_947304585.1). Lineage (GTDB taxonomy): Bacteria > Bacillota > Clostridia > UBA1212 > UBA1212 > UBA1212. The sequence continues at coordinate 109,374 of CAMZBI010000001.1, forward strand.
GGGACGCTTAAGGATTGACGCTGCCGGCAGATGAGGAAAGAGAAAAATGGCCAAAATAGAAGCGCTTCTTCATGAGTTCTGGAATCACGCAGAAAAGGAGAATATCGAAATTTATAACGAGTTTTCTTTGCAGCACGAACTGGGGATGTTTCTCCGGCAAAAGCTTCCGGGCTATAAAGTTCAGTTTGAGAGAAACATATCGTTTTTTGGGATAAAAGCAAAATGCGTTAAACATGAGATCGATATTGTTGTTTACAACGCAACCGGGGACGAAAAATATGCAATCGAACTAAAGTATCCCCGCAACGGACAATACCCGGAACAGATGTATGCATTCATAAAAGATATATCATTTATGGAGGAACTGAAGCAGAACGGCTTTACCGATACATTTGTGATGACAGTCGTTGAAGACAAAAACTTCTACAGCGGCAGGTACGGTAGAAACGATATTTACCGGTTTTTCCGAGGTGGCGAAGAGATAAACGGCAAAATAGAAAAGCCAACAGGTCATGTGCATGAGTCGGTATCTGTAAAAGGCTCATACCGCATTAACTGGACAGAAATTCACGATGGCCGCATGGTATATATTTTGAAGATACAGTGACGCTGCTGGAGACATGAACTTTTTCACAAGATTTTTCAAACGGAATAAAAAACGACCGGCTGACGTCAAACCAAAAGCCGAATGCCTTGACTTTGAGGAGCTCAAGACGTTTGTTGATTCTGTCTTGAAAGCAGACCACTATGTTGCAAAGAGCGAGTACCTTGCGAAACTGGCGCATTTTAAAAAGACTGACAACTTTTTTTCCGTTCTGAAAAACAGCGGAATGCTTAAGACATACTGCAAAGAAAACGACCTTGGCGATATGGAAGTCGTCAGCACTCTCGCCAAATATGAAGCCCTCGAATCTCTCATAGAGTCGCAGAACGAACAATATATAAAAGCCAAAATGGTTTCGGAGAAGGAATATCTTGACGGAATACTTGTTCCCTGTGATCCAAACATAAGGCTTGACGATGATCAGCGGAGAGTGGTTCTTACTGACGAGGATTTCTGCCTGGTGGTTGCAGGAGCCGGTGCGGGAAAAACGACAACTGTTGCGGCAAAAGTAAAATATCTTGTGGAGAAGCAGAACATCGATCCACAACAGATTCTTGTTATTTCCTTCACAAACAAAGCCGTCAATGAGTTACGGCAGAGGATCATCGGCGAGCTCCATATCGAGTGTCCCATTGCCACTTTTCATTCTACCGGTAACGCGATCCTCCGCAAACAGCACCCCGAAAAACTGAATATTGTCGAGGATTCGAAGCTGTATTTCGTGATACAGGACTATCTGAAGGCCTCGATTTTGAAAAACGAGAATCTTGTCAACAACCTGATCCTCTTCTTTGCCTCCTACTTCGACGCGCCTTATGAAGGGGCCGATCTGAACAAGTTCTTCAACAATATCGCCAAGTCGAATTTTACAACGATGCGAAGTGAGATCAGCGATTTCCGTCGCCAGGTAATTGATACAAGGACCGGAAAGTCGGTTACAATACAGAGCGAGGTCCTTCGTTCAAATCAGGAGGTAGAGATTGCCAATTTTCTCTATCTGAACAATATTGACTACGATTATGAACCCTTGTACCCATTTGATATACCGAACGCACGCAAGCCCTACACGCCGGATTTTATGATCCGTCAGGGAGACAGGGTTGCATACATCGAACACTTCGGCATAACAGAAAGCGGAGAGAGCAACAGATTCAGCCCCGACGAACTGGAACATTACAAAAAGGCGATAAACGACAAATTCCGTCTGCACCAAAAGCACGGCACGACGCTGTTATATACGTTTTCTGCCTTTAAGGACGGGAGAACCATAACCGAGCACCTTCAGGAACAGCTTGAGAATGCCGGATTCGTGCTAACGCCAAGGTCAAACAAAGAAGTGATGAAGATGCTTGTCTCATCGGAAGAAAACCGCTACATCCGCAAACTTGTAGCACTGATCTGCCGCTTTATCACCAATTTCAAAACCAACGGGTTCACCGCAGACGAGTTCAACAGAATGTACCACAAAACTCAGAACGTCAGGACACGCCTGTTCCTAGACATCTGCAACGACTGCTATCTCGAGTATGAGCGATTCTTGAAAGAGAATGACGCTGTGGATTTTCAGGACATGATCAATGAATCCGCCCGCATTCTCCGGGAAGTCAAAGAAATGAAGCAGAAACTTGATTTTAAGTATATCATTGTTGATGAATATCAGGACATTTCACGACAAAGATTCGACCTCGTCTCCGCCCTCCACGAGGTGTGCGACGCAAAGATTATTGCTGTTGGCGACGATTGGCAGTCGATCTATGCATTCAGTGGCTCCGACATCACGCTGTTTACCAAATTTGCAGAAATAATGGGCTATGCAAAATTGCTCAAAATCGTCAACACTTACCGGAACTCCCAGGATGTGATCGATATTGCCGGTACATTCATACAAAAGAATTCGGAACAGATCCGGAAAGATCTGATTTCAAAAAAGCATATAGAAGATCCGGTGATAATCTACACCTATGACAGTACCCGGAAAGATCCCAAGGGGGACAATCGCAGCGGCGTAAGCTATGCTATTGCCAATGCAGTGGAGATCGCATTGGAGCAGATCATACGGTACAACAAAGAGGAGGGCAAGCCCGATAACTCATCGATCCTTCTCCTCGGCCGTTACGGTTTTGACGGGGACAGGCTGGAAAGATCAGGACTTTTTGAATTTATCTCAAATGGAAGCAAACTTAGATCGGTGAAATATCCGAGGCTCAACATTACGTTTATGACGGCTCACGCCTCCAAAGGACTTGGCTACGACAACGTCATCATATTGAATGGCCGCAATGAAACATACGGATTTCCTTCTAAGATCGAGGACGATCCGGTGTTGGAATTTGTGGTGAAAGGCGACCGGGCTATTGACTATGCCGAAGAACGTCGGCTGTTCTATGTTGCGCTGACGAGGACCAAAAACAGGGTCTTTTGCATTGCCCCGGAGCAGAATCCCTCGGAATTTCTTCTTGAGATAAAGCACGACTTCAAAAACGTTGCCCTCAAAGGAGCGTGGAACGAAAATCCGAAAGACATCCCCTCTGTCAAAAAAACCTGTCCGATGTGCGGATATCCGATGCAGTTCCGATATAAAAACTCTTACGGCCTTCGCCTGCATATTTGCACAAATGAGCCGGAAGTGTGCGGCTTTATGACAAACGAGTATAAAGCCGGCAAACTGTCTATCGTCAAATGCGACAAGTGCCGCCACGGCTATTTAATAGTCAAGCCTTCAAAGACGGGAGACTATTTCCTTGGATGCACCAACTATAAGGCGGACAAGACCGGTTGCGACAGAGTGATGACCAGAAAGCAGTTCTACCAATTGATGGGTATCGAAGACGATGTTCCTGCGCAGCCTGTGGCTAGAAAGAAAGGCTTGGAAATAAAGCCTGAGATCAAAAGTAAAGTTGAGGCAAAGGAACTGCCGGTGAGCCAACCGGTTCGCGTGAATACCGTGGAAACGGTCTCAAAAGCGGAGATACGCACGAAAAACACCAATGTGGAAAGTGTAAATGCATATGTTCACACTGTTCTTCAATGTCTTGAAGAGATAAGTGCGAAAAAATACTATGGCACAACAGTCCTGACAGACGTTTTGCGGGGCTCGGAAAGCAAACGCATCAAAAACGCAGGTCTTGACAGGCTAAGCACATACGGCAGCCTTTCGTCACTTTCGCGAGAGTACGTTCAGACCGTGATAGAATGGATGATCGGAGAGCATTACATCCTGAGAACCAGAGGACCATACCCCGTTCTTCATCCGACTTATGAAGGCAGACACTACAGCGAGACCGTAACTGCCGCCAAGCTCAGGAGTCTGGCAAAAAAACTCGACGGTTCAACTGCGGAGCAGTGAGGCGAAGCGCCAGTCTCGTGCACGCTTCACTAACGGTCAATCATTGCAGAAAACATCACCTATAACTGCACACAGTGCAACGGAGAACCCTATGAACGATCTGTTTAAAAACCTTCCCCCAACCGAAAAAATATACGAAACAGAGGGCATGACCCTGGAATTCAACGCCAACGTACTGGCCTGCGTCCCCTGCAACAACGGCCTTTACGCCATCGTTCTTGACAGGACCGCATTCTTCCCCGGGGGAGGGGGCCAGGAATTTGACACGGGGTTCATTGGCGGGAGCAGCATAACGAAGGCGGAGCAAATTGGCGACGTGATCGTGCATTATTCCGAAACGCCGGCGGTTGTTGGCAATGCCGTTTGCAGCGTGGACAGGGCAGAGCGCATCAGGCGCATGGAGCACCACACCGGGGAGCACGTTTTTTCCGGCACCGTCCACAAGCATTTCGGCCTTGAAAACACGGGCTTTCACCTGGGCACCGAGTACGTGACCATCGATACAAGCGGGCCCCTTTCGGCGGAGCAGCTTGCCGAGGCGGAGAGACTTGCCAATGAAGCCGTCCGCAAAAACGACAGGATCGAGATACTTTTCCCCTCCGATGAAGAATTGAGCAGGCTGGAATACAGGAGCAAAAAGGAGCTCACGGGCCAAGTGAGGATCGTAAAAATAGGCGAAACCGACACCTGCGCCTGCTGCGCGCCTCACCTCGAACGCACCGGACAGGTCGGCGCAATAACGATAATTTCCGCAATGCCATACAAGGGCGGCATGAGACTCTTTATGCTTGCGGGGGACGAGGCGATAAGGGAACTGAGAAGGCGTCAGAACGCCCTCAAGGCTGCCGGAGAAATGCTTTCCGTCAAACCAAATGAGGTCCCGGAGGCGGTGAAAAAACTCAGGGCAAGCTTTGAAGAGGCGGGCCGGGAGAGGGCTGCGCTGATCTCGGAGATCTGTGAAATGAAGCTGTCGGAGCAGAGAAAACGGGAAGATTACAGACTCCTTGTCTACGAAAAAGCGGACGCCCAGATCGCCAACCGTCTCGGAAAGGAACAGGCAAAAGGGGTGCTGTTTTTCCTGGCGGTCTTCGGTCAGGAAGGTGCGCTGAGATACGTGATGAAATCCGATGCCCTGGACCTTGGAAAACTGGCGCCTCAGGTCAACGGGATCCTCGGAGGCCGAGGAGGCGGAAAGAGCGGTGAGATAAGCGGATCCGTTGGCGTCCCGCTGAAAGACGTGGAGGAATGCGCCGCAAAGATATACGAAAAGCTGAAGCGTGAGCCTGCCCCAGCCTTGAAACTTTAAACCAAAGGGAATCCGACGTCATGCCGGGTTCCTTTTTTGCAGCACGAAACTCAGAAGATACCCTCACTTATTATCCCCGTAAGAGGCAGCGGTGTTTTCGCCAACTTCGTCCTTAGTGTTGACGGTCTGCCTGCGGGTCTTTGAGCCTGCAAAGGTCTCCAAATTTTTGATCCTGCGCTCCGTCAGTTCGGCGATAATACGTATACGGCTCTCCTCCATATAATCAATGGCGTTTTCGTCCGAAAGGATCTTTTTGATCATCTCACCGGTGCCTGAAAGCGCGGAAAAGTCGATCCAGTCAAAAGAGGAAACAAGCTTAAGCTGCTCCTCGTGATGCTTTTTGAAGGGCTTGCAGATGACTTCCGACCCGTCACGCATCATTGGCACGCTTTTGTCGTAGCCAAGGGAGGAGCCGCTGTCGTATATTGGCGCCATTCCAAGCCATTCGAGAGTCTCGGCATCACGGACCGCGCCGAAGTTGTTCAAATGTCTGTCCTCATTTAAAATGATATAGTCAAGGACGATCATCCGGTCCAGAAAATCCCTGACGCCGGGAATTCCGAGTACGTCTGCGCAATCAATGAAATGCTGATATAGCGACTTGTTGTTCGGCTGCTTCCCAGTCTGAATGATCCGCCAAGCCGACACAAGTTCTGTGTTCCCGTTGATAAAATCCTCGCACACGCTGTAAGGGGCTCCTTTGTTCCAGGTCAGCGTATAGGGCACGTGGGGGATGTTCAGCCGCTTCATGATCTCCGAAGCGATGACTTCGTTCAGGGGCTGCTGGCGATAGGGGTTTGAGCCTCCTTTGATTAGGCAGCGCTTGCCGTCAATGATCTTCCACCGCTTTTTCAGGTTGCCGTCGGAGGTGTTGTCCGGTGAGGAAAAATCCAGCGGGTCTGCTTTCCTGTCCGCCCCGAAAAGCACGTCGCCAATGTCTTCGGAAAAATCATTTTCAAAGAAATTAATCTTTTCCCAGGTGAGTCCGGAGTTTTCCGGGCAGATCCAGTACTGATCCGAAAGGGAAAGGTCAAAACAGCGGACCAAAAGCATTCTGGTGTCTGTGATATGAAGGGTTTCCATTGCCTCCCGGACACCCGAGCGGCTTGCCGGAATGGACCGATCCGTCCACCACGCGTTCAGCGAAGCTCGATCGACAACTCCTCTTTTCACGCCAATGCCGACCGGCAAGTGTTCCGGTGCGAAAACCTCCCCTGTCTTCTGAATAAAACCGGTCTCGCCGTCAAGGGTGAGTGCGATCACGGGCGTGCGTTTATGCAACAGGGTACACTTCAAAAAGCCGGTTTGAGTTTCAGTCGAAGATCTGCTCCCCTCCTTGATCTCAGCCAGTTCTTTTTGCAGTCTCTTTCTGAGCTCGATCTGCTCGGAGAGAACTGCGACCTCATCGCCCCGAAGGTATTTGCCTTTCTTCACGCCGCTTTCCGACCATTGGTGGTAGAAATACACGTTCCCGTTTACTGTCTTTTTGGAAATATATCCCTTGGGGAGATTGGCGATCTTTTCGGTCAATTCCGCAATCTTTTGTGTTGCACTTTGGTCAGGCACGGCTTAACCCCCTTCCTTAACCCCTTTATTATACCCCGTTTTATACCCCGTGTCAAAGACAATCTTTTGAAAGAACTACTGAACAGCCAACCGGAAGGGCCAATGGAATCAGGCCTTGTTTTCCGCAAAACGAAGGGACAAAAAAACCGGCCGCCCTCACGTTGAAATGAAAGCGGCCGGCTTGTATTGGCGTCAACAAGATCCGAATTATAGGCAAAAACTATTCCGCGGGCTCCGGCGTTTTTTCGGTCTCCACCCTGATTGTCGTGCCGTCGGAGTAGAAGACCACCGTGCCGTGGACGTCGTTGCGGTAGACCTCAGCGCCGGTGTTTTCGATCCTTTTCATGGTCGCCTTGTCGGGGTAGCCCAGTTTGTTTTCAGTGCCAACCTGGACGCAGATGTATGACGGCGCCACGGCCTCCAGAAATTTCTTGATGTTTCCCGCCGAGCTGGCGTGGTGATCCGCCTTGAACACGTCCGCCTTCAGATCGATGCCGTCCTGTTTCAGAAGCTGGGTTTCCACGGTCTGCTGGGTATCGCCCAGGAGCAGGAACGTATTCTCTCCGTAGGTGAACTTGAAGCCGATGGAGTTGTTGTTCAGGTTCGACTTGTCGGGTTTCAGAGGCGTCATGATCTCAAAAGAGCCGCCGCCAAGGGTATACACCGCCCCGACCTCGGGATTCACCGGCTGAATGCTCCGCTCCTCAACGATCGCCAACAGTTTTTTGTAAGGCTCCTCGTCGCAGAGCTGCTCCACGTTCAAAAACATGGTTTCAAAGGGAAAGGCCTCGATGATCTCCGGCATGCCGCCAACGTGATCCGCATGTCCGTGGGTGACCACCAGATATTTCAGCTTCTCAACGCCCTTGCTCTTCACATAATTCACCATGGTCTCGCCCCTGCCAACGTTTCCGGAGTCAATGATCATCGCCTCCCCGTCGCAGATGAGAAGCATACCGTCGCCGGTGCCAATGTCAATAAAGTGCAACTCAAAGCCCTTGGGCGGCTCCGGGGTGGGTTCCGGCGTGGGCTCCTCTGTTATCTCAGGTGTGGCCTCCGCCGTGGGAACGACAGTGTTTCCCGGCTCTTCTGTTACACAGCCGGCACAGAAAGCGGCCATCATCAAAACCGCCAGCATCGCAGCTGCAAATCTAATGTATCTTTTCATTTTCGATCCTCCATCGTGGTGAGTTTCAAAAGGGTCTGTTCGGGTTCTCTTTATGAAACTGTCAATTCAGTTCCACGCCAATTATACTCCCTTTGGCGCCTGCGGCGCAAGAGCGGCGCTCCGCGCTGCAGTGAACAGTTAACAATGGACAGAGAACAGTTGCGGTGCGGCGGAGCCGCAATACTTGCGCGCTTGCGCACCCACTCGAGCCAAAGGCGAACTCACTTGTGCGTCAGCGCACACACTAATCACTGTTATCTCTCGCTATTTTGTGCTATCATTAAAACACAAAACTGATCCGGACCCGGAGTCCGAAGAACAATCTGACAAAGAAGGACATGCCAATGAACAAAACCCTTTATCTTATTTCCAACGCCCACCTGGACCCCGTCTGGCAGTGGGAATGGGAGGAAGGCGCGGCGGCCGCCGTGTCGACTTTCCGGGTTGCCGCGGACTTTTGCGAGCGGTTTGACGGCTACGTGTTCTGCCACAACGAAGCAGCCCTCTACGAGTGGGTGGAGGAGTACGAGCCGGCTCTTTTCGAGAGGATCAGGAAGCTGGTGGACGAGGGACGCTGGGTGATCATTGGCGGCTGGTATATTCAGCCGGACTGCAATATGCCGGCAGGGGAGACCTTCCTGCGCCATGCGGTGTACGGGCGGAAGTATTTTGCGGAAAAATTCGGTGTTAAGCCTACACTTGCCAATAACTTCGACTCCTTCGGCCACAGCCGGGGGCTGGTCCAGATACTTGCCAAGTGCGGCTACAAATACTACATCCACTGCAGGCCCGGGGACAAGCCGGAGCTGCCCAACCACTACCTGTGGAAGGGTTACGACGGGTCGGAGATCATTGGCGAGAAGCAGCCTTCGGGCTACGGCACGGCCCTTCACACGGCCCACTGCAAGGCGGACACCATGTTGAGAGAGCTTCCGGACGGGGGCAGCGGGGTGTGTCTGTGGGGCGTTGGCGATCACGGCGGCGGTGCCTCGGAAAAGGACCTGGAGCTGCTGGCGGAGTTTAGCAAAAAGGCCGCGGAGAACGGCGACGTTGTAAAACACGCTTCCCCCTACGAGTATTTCGACAAGGTGAAAAAGGAAGACCTGGTGCCCTGGGACAAGGATATGAATTCCTGGGGCGTGGGCTGCTATACCAGCCAGGCAAGGCTGAAAAGCGCCTACAGGGCCCTTGAGGATGCCTTCTACGCCACGGAGAAGATGTGCATGAATGCAAGGCTTGCGGGGACGGTTTATCCGGAGGAGAAGCTTGGTGATGCCGAGAAGGCGTTGCTTTTTGCCACGTTTCACGACTATTTGCCGGGATCATCGGTGGAACCCGTTGAGGAGATGGGCCTTCGGCAGCTTGGCGGTGCCCTCGACACGTTGACGAAGCTTCGGGCCAGAGCTCTTTTTGCCATGTGCGCAGGCCTCAGAAAGGCGGAGAGCGACGAGATACCCGTGGTGGTGTTCAACCCCAATCCCTACCCGGTGGAGGGCGTTTACGAGTGCGAGTTTATGCTCTGGGATCAGGGCTGGGGGGACATGGTCAAAAAGCCGCACCTGTATACCCTTGACGGGCGGGAGATCCCCTGCCAGGCGGAGAAAGAGTTGTCGAATATTCCCATCGATTGGAGAAAACGGATATCCTTCAGGGCTGCGGCGGAACCCTCCTCGGTCACCATGTTCGTCTGCAAGTTTGAGGACGTGAAGAAGACCCCGGTGGAGAGCCTGCCGGAGGAAGACGGTTTATTCCTCTTCGACAACGGCACGATCTCGCTGAAAATATCAAAAACCACAGGTCTTATCGAATCCCTTAAGACAGCGGGCCGGGAGCACCTGTCCTCCGGCGCGTTGAGGCTTGACGTTCTGAACGACAATTGCGACCCCTGGGGCATGACCGTGAGCTCCTACAGGGACGTTGCCGGCTGTTTCAGATTGGCCACACCTGAGGAGACCGCTGTTTTCTGCGCAGTGAAGGAGCCGCTTACGCCAATAAGAGTCATCGAAAACGGCGCTGTCCGCACAGTTGTGGAGGCTCTGTTCTGCTACAATGAATCGCGGGCCCTGGTCAGGTATTATCTTCCGAAGACAGGCGCCGCCGTTGACGTCTCCGTAAGGCTTCAGATGTACGAAAAACAAAAGATGATAAAACTGGCGCTGCCCGTAAACGGACTCAAGTGCGTCACGGGCCAGACTCCATACGGCAGGGAACCGCTGCGCTCAAACGGCGATGAAACGGTATCCCAGAGGTACAAGCACGTTGCCCACGACGGCGGTGAACTGTTGGTCATCGGCAAGCAGACCTACGGAGCCAGCATCGAAGGGGACGAGTTCAAGATCTCCCTCGAGCGCACGGCTGCCTACACCGCCCACCCGCTTGGCGACAGGACCATTCTTCCCACCGACAGATTCATGCCCCACATCGATATTGGCACCAACGTCTTCACCTTCAGGCTGGTTGCCGGCGAGGACCTTCTGGACCGGGCGGAGAGGTTGACCCAGGACTTCTGCGAGCTGCCCTTTGCAATGTCCTTCTTCCCCTCGGGTGAGGGCACAAGGCCCGAGCAGGGGCTTCTTGTGACCGGCGACGACTGCGTGGTCCTTAGCGCATACAAAAAATACACCTACGGCGAAGGGGACGTGGTGAGGCTTTTCAACCCCACGGGAGACGCCCGCACCGTGATGCTAAAATTCCCTTCTTTTTCAGAAAAAGTGACTCTTAAACCCTATTCCTTTGAAACTTATCTGAAGGAAGGCAACTCCCTCAGGCCTCTGCCCGCAGACGAGTGTGAAGGCACTTTCAAGGTCTGAAATACTGTTGACGCCAATGACACCCGAAGAAAAACTGAAGCAGATGACTCTTGAGGAGAAAGTCCTCCTCGTAACGGGGACCAGGTTCATGTATACGAACCCGGTGCCCCGTCTCTCTGTGCCTTCTTTGCGTTTTTCCGACGGTCCCCACGGGCTCAGGGTCCAGAGCGAGCCGGAAAAGCTTGAAAACGGAGTTGAAGCAAACCTTCCGGCCACCGCCTTTCCCCCTGCGGCAACGGTGGCCTCAAGCTGGGATCCCGCCAATGCATATCGCACAGGCAGTGCCATTGCCGACGAAGCTCTTTTCTACGGGATCAACGTGGTCCTGGGCCCCGGCGCCAACATCAAGCGCAACCCCCGCTGCGGAAGAAATTTCGAATATTATTCGGAAGATCCTCTGCTCTCCGGAAAAATGGCGGCGGCTGAGATAAGGGGCCTTGAGGATAAAAGAATTGGCGCCTGCCTCAAGCATTTCGCCTTCAACAACGCAGAGAATTTCCGCTTTGTGGGAGACTCGATAGTGGACAGCAGGGCCGCCAGAGAGATATATCTTGAGTCCTTCAGGATCGCCGTGACAGAAGGACGGCCCCGCAGCGTCATGTGCGCATATAACAAAGTCAACGGCACCTTCTGCTCGGAAAACAAATGGCTCCTCACAGACGTGCTCCGGGACGAGTGGGGCTTTGAGGGGATCGTTATGACCGACTGGGGGGCCGTTGCCGACAAGGTCAAGGCCATAAGCTCCGGCGACGATCTGGACATGCCCGGCGACACAGTCTTCTGCCGCAGGGTCCTTTACGATGCGATAAAAAGCGGTGAACTGGACACGGAGCACCTCGACAAGGCCGTTCTGGGGATACTCAAAACAGTTGAATCTTTTTCGGAACAGGCGAAAAAGGAGGACCCGGAGTTTGAGGTCCATCACGCCCTTGCGGGAGAGATCGCAGCGGACTGCGCTGTGCTTTTGAAAAACGACGGGACTCTGCCGCTTGCGGAGGACGAGCCCCTTATGGTCATTGGCGATCTTTTCAGGATAATGCGCTACCAGGGGTCCGGCAGTTCCATGATCACACCTGCGCTGCTTACAACTCCGGAGGATGCCTTTAAGGCACGGGGAGTCAGGTATGAGTTTGCGCCGGGGTACATCGAGACCGAGACGGAGCCTGACCGGGACGAGATAGAACTAGCCCTCGAAATGGCGGAAAAACACGAAAAAGTTCTGGTTTTTGCAGGCCTTCCGGACTACACGGAGGGGGAGGCGGGAGACAGGGAACACCTGATGCTGCCGGACAACCAGTTGGCGCTTATCGACGCTCTCATTGGCAAGGGTAAAAAGATCACCCTGGTGCTTTTCGGGGGCTCGCCTTTCGAGCTTCCCTTTGCCGGGGAGATGAGCGCTATCCTCAACATGTACCTTCCGGGGCAGAACGGGGGCGATGCGGTCTGCAAGCTGCTCTTCGGCGATATTTCACCAAGCGGAAGGCTTGCGGAGACCTGGCCCGCCTCATATTTGGACGTGCCCTTTGCCGGCGACTTCTCCTGCAGGGAGGCCGAGATCTACAAGGAGAGCATTTTTGCGGGCTACAGGTATTATGCCACCTACGGAAAGCCGGTTCTCTTCCCCTTCGGCTTCGGTCTCAGCTACACGAGCTTTTCCTACAGCGGACTTTCGGTGGCGGAGGACGAAGAAGGCTTTACAGTCTCCTGCAGCGTTGCCAATACCGGCAGCCGCGGAGGCAAAGAAGTGGTACAGCTTTACGTGAGCGGCCCTTCCTCGGACGTGCTGAAGCCCAAAAGGGAGCTAAAAGCATTCACTAAGCTGTCGTTGGCGCCGGGGGAGACCCGCAATGCGGAGCTCAGGATCGATTTTGACGATCTCAAATATTTCAACGCCAATGAGGACCGCTTCGTACTCGAACCGGGCACTTATCTCATCCAGATCTGCAAAGACTCGGAGACGGTGATCCTGGAAAAAGCCGTTGAAGTAAAAGGAGAGGACGCGGAGCCGCCTTACTCCGAAAAAGCATTGGCGATTTACACCGGGGACGACATTCTCGGCATGACCGACCGGGACTACGAAGAGGCCTTCGGGATAAGTCTTCCGGAAGAGCTTGTAAAGGTCCCTCTCACCATGGAAAGCAGGCTGACCGACTTTAAACAGACCTTTTTCGGGAGGATCATCCTCGGCGCGGCGCTCTCGTACCTCAATGGACTGCTGAAAAAGGCCCGCAAAACAAAAAATCCCGCCGAAAGGAGCGGAAAGATCAAAGCCGCCCTGTTCACGCGGAAAATAATGGAGACCAATTCCATGAGGTCCCTCTCGATGTCCTCCTCCGGCAGGCTGCCATTCAACGTTGCCGAGGGGATCGTCCACATCGCCAACGGCAAGCTGTTCAAAGGCATCGCCAAGCTTGCCGGCAGGATAAAAGACCCGTCGAAAAAGGCCTGATTTGTAAGCAGTTTACTCTTCTGTTTTTATGAGATATGCCCTGCAGGGCGCACCTTCGCAACCGCCAAGGTTCAGCGGCGCGGCGCTGAGGAAATATCTGCCTTCGTCAACGCCGTCAAGGACCACGCCCTCAAGAAGCACGCAATCTTTGCCGAGGAGTATCAGGTGGACGTTCATTGGCGCGTCTTCGGGGCCCACGGTCTGGCTTTCGTTGCCGAGGAGCATTATGCCGGCCGCAGCAAACACCGATGCAGCCTCCTCAGTCACAGTGGCTTTCCCCGCAATGAGTATTCTTTTACCGGCCCCGGCCTGCTCCGCTTTAAGGCGTATGTCCCGGGCCTTTTCTGCGGAGACATCTCCTTCAGCCCTTGCAACGTAGCAGTCGCCGACGAAGGGCTCAAGGCCCATTTGGTCAACAGTCTTGCCGTTCCTGATGAAATGGCTGGGGGCGTCAACGTGGGTGCCGTTGTGGGCGCACATGGAAAAGCCGGTGAGGTTGACGGTGTCGCCTTTGTCAATATCCCCGAGCCGGAGCCTTTCGGGGCCCATGTCGCCGGGGTAGACCCGGCAGGAAAACAGTTCCTGTGTGATGTCGATAAGCATTTTTTGCCTTTCTTTTCGTGTTTGAGCAAGCTGCCGGGCGTGTTTAAACCCAGGTTTTACAGTCAGTCTGTTGCGGACGAAAGTATCACGACAAAGCGGTCAAGGGCTCCGTCGTATACCGTGAAGCAGAGGGCGCCCCACCACTCGCAACCGTCGTCAAAATAGTCGGACCAGTCTGTGGTCCACTCGTAAACTTCAAGAGCATCCTTTCCCGCAGGAAACAGTGCGGAATTCACTTTGTCAAAATCATCCCGGGTGTATTCCATCCCCCAGGGCGGGTACATAAATGCGCCGGCGTAATTTGATCCTCTTCTGTCTTCTGCAGCGGCAAAAAGACTGTCGGGAGAAACGGGCCTTCCCGCTGCAGAGCTAAGATCACAACTCCAGACCTGCTCTTTACCGTCGTAAAACAGTTTCCTGCAGGCGCAGGCAAGGGCTGCCCGGTGGATCTCCGGAGAACTTTTTTCTGCAGACGTTTTAACGATGCAGTATTCCGGAACAAGATCCGGGTATTCCGCAAGAAGTTCCGAAAGACGGCTGTCCGTCACCGTTTCGCATTTTACGCCCGGGTCCTCTTCAAACGAAGAAAAGCCTGCAGCCCGTGCCTTTGACGGCGACCCTGTTTTTGCCTTCTTTTTCGGAGAATTTCCAAACACTTTCTCCGCTTCGTCAATCGTCGTATCACCGAGGTCTGCGGCATATTCAACCATGCGGCAGAAGTCATTGACGTCATATTCCCGGCCCGTTGCGGAAGTTACGTTACTGCCTCTTCCGAAAACTTCCGCCAGCACCGCAGGGTCGAAGGCGTTGCGGACAACAGTCTTTTTTCCGCATTCATCTGTAATATACAGGCAGGGCTCAAAGGGGTGACAGGTCAGGGTGAACCGCCGCTTCCCGGCGATAAGGCAGGACGTACCCTCCCGAAGACAGAAGGTGTAATAACCGTCTGAATAGACCGTGGAAAGAGACAGGTCTTTTGCGTAGAGACGGTCCACATCGCCGCCGTAGTTGACGATATCCTTTACGTATTTGTAGCCGTATTTTTCGTAAAGCCCGGTGTGGCCCGTGGGAATGTATGTCCTGGTGAAGCCAAGGCTTGCCGCGTAGTCATTGGCGAAATCGATGAGCTTGCCGCAGATCCCCTGACCCCGGAACTCTTCGGTCACGAATATGGTGGAGATCCAGGGAAAGATCTCGGGAAGAGGGTAGTAGTCGGTCTTGGCAATCGTCGCCATCCCGACAATACGGTCGCCCGCAAGCGCCGCAAAGGGGGTTTCCCAGTCCTCAAAAGCCCAGCCGCCGATCACCTGCAGGGTGTGTTCCCTGACTTCCTCCCAGGAAAAGTTCCAGACAAATTCCAGCAGTTTTTCCGCGAGAGGGGTGCCTTTTTCCACTTTTACGACGGTGATATTCGTTTTGTCTTCGCCAAATCCAGTCATTTTACATCTCCGCTGCGTCAGGCTAAATCCTTGCCTGCGGTCAGTATATCATATTCCGGCTCCGCAATCCACAGACAGGCCGGCCTGCGCAGACGGAGAAGCGGACGGTCAAACAAAAGCGTTTTATTGAAGGCCTGTTCATGGTATAATTCCCTGTGAGAAAAGCTTGCAGGAGGCATATCATGAAGGACACTGGGAAGACCGTCAGGTTGCGTTTTTTGCGGGTGGCCGCGGTTTCATTGGCGATGATCGCATTGCTGTTGCCTGTTTTCGCCCTTCAGAGCTGCGCTCCCGACATGTACAGAGTGCCCTCAGATCCCGGCGCCGGCTACACCGCAACAGGCGACAAACTGTTTGACCTTGTGAGCCCGGACGGAAATTACGGGAACGCCCAGGGCTGCTGCTTTGACGGAAAGAACTGGGTGGTGGCCTTCAACCGCATTGACGAAAAGGGCGAGGAGGTGTCCATCCTCTGCAAATTCGACGAAGAGGGCAACTTCGTGAAGCAGAGCGAGCCCCTTTATCTGGAACACGCCAATAACATCACATACATCCCCGAAAAGCGGGCATACTACGTCACCTCCTGCCAGGGGACACTGACGGAGTGCTGGAACGGCTACACGCTGGTGGACAAGAAGACCTTCGAGGTCATCGAAAAAGGCAACCTTGAGCAGCCTTTCTTTGCAATGGGCTACTGCCCGGAGCTTAAAAGATACGCCTCCGCCCGCTGGGACGGCAGCACCCTTGATTTTTGGAATTCAAAGCTGAAACACCTGAAGTCCCGGGATGTGACGCCCTCCGGAACCCTGTCTCAAGGCGTTTTTGCGGCGAGAAGCTGCGTCTGGTTCGTCAGGTCCTCCATCAACGGCTTTCATCAGGAGTTTTTGGTCTATGACTGGGATGGCGAGCTTTTGGCGTCAATTCCTCTGGACTTGGAAAACGATGTGGAATCCGAGTCGGTGAACATAGTCAACGGAACGGTTTACGTAACCTCGAACGGCGGCGGCAAGGCGGGACTTTTCAAGGTTCGCTTTGAAAAAACCGGCGGGGATCAGTGAACTATCATAAACGATAAACGACCGGGACAGCCGGAGAAATTCAATTCAGAACGGCAGAACAGCCGCAGGAGATGATTCGATAATGAAAAGGATGACAGAACGCATTGTCCGGGGAGGAGCGATAGTATTGGCTCTTGTGCTTGTCTGCGGATGCTTCGGTTACGGAAATCCGGTTGCAGCCGGAGGAGAGGGGACCGCCGAAATCCTGAAAAAATACGAGTGCGAGGATGCAAAGGTCTTTGATTCCACAGGAAAGAAACAGATCTCGATGATCAGGGAAAACGACAAGGCCGCATCCGGCGGCGCCACGGCAGGCTCCACCGGGGGCAAGTTCTTCCTGTTTGAGAACGTCCCCGAGTCCAATTTCATCCACATTGCCTACGCATCCCCCAACACATCTTCCATGCTTGCCCAGATCCGCTACCCGGGGGAGGAAAACTTTACCACCCTCTGCAGCATCAGTTTTTCCACCTCCAACTCCTGGTACATGTCCTCTTCATATATGGCGACCTCGCCAATGGTTTACATGCCCGCAGGCTCGGATATAAGGATCAAGCCGGCGGTGGACGCAAACCTTGACTATCTGTACTTAACCCTTGAAAAGAATCTGAGCAGCGAGTTTCCGCCGGAGAACACAGTTGCCGCGGAGAATTTTGCGGGCAACAATACCAAGGAAGACTACATGGCGCCCTACGGCCGCTGCGCGGAGCTGACCGAAGGGACATCCTTCATATTCATACCGCCGGGAGTTGACCGCACCAACATCCTCAACTTCACGTACACAACGTCAGTCGGAGCAGTCCTGGAGGTCTCCTGCGGGGGCGAGACCGGAAGCATTGAACTGACCTCTACGCCCAGAAACATATACAGGACAGTCGGGGGGAATTTTGAAAAGCTTTGGACCGGTGGGACGGTCAAGGTCACCTGCAAAAAAGGAACCGTGAAAGTGGCCTGCATTGGCGTCGCCTATGCGGAGAAAACCGAAACGGTAAGCATTAAAAGAGACGGTGCGTTGAAACGACAGACGGTGCTCCTCGACGGGATCTGGGGAGTCGATGCGCTGACGGACGTGGCGGATTGGCAGCCGCCGGAAGAGTTGCCGGCCATCCGTTATGCAAATACTGCCCCTGTTCCGGGACTTTTCGGCAACGCGGCCTGCTCCCTTGGCGATTACACCACAACGATGCCGGTGTACACGAGAATAATAGACCTTGACGAAGAGCCCTCGGAAACGGTGCTCCTCAACATCGGCAGCGCCATGTACGGCCGCCACATCTACGTCAACGGAGTCCTGGTCGATACTTACGAGTACAACTACACGTCATCGTCAACGGAGATCGGACAGTATCTCCACAAGGGGACCAATTATATTTCCATAGCCCTGGGATCTTTCCTGAGCCAGTGGAACAACCCGAAGTCGGTTGCCCACGTGCTGAACGACGGTGAGTCAAGCAGCGAGGAGCCGGGCATTCTGGACTCGGTGGAACTTGTTTTCTGCGGCGGCCCGGACGTGACTGCAGTCCAGCTTGCACCGGATATTGACCGGGGCAGCATTGGCGCCAAAGTCACCCTTGCAAACCGCGAGGACCGGGACGCCTCCACGGACGTCAAGATCACCGTCTATGAGCTTGGACTTTTCAAAGACGGCAAGGCCCTCAAAGAAGAGGTTAAGGTCGGAGAAATCTCCTATAATAACGTGAATATTGAGGCCGGAGGAACTGCGGACGTTGAGATACCGGAGGTGCTCTTTGGCGGGTTCAGCCGTGAGAAATGCTGGAGCCCCGAGTCACCCTTCCTTTACAGAGCCGAGATCGAGACCGCCGGGGACGTGTATTCCGTGAGGTTCGGCATGAGGACCTTCGGGTTTGAGGCCGGCACCGGTTATGCCCTGCTGAACGGTGAGCGCAGGTTCCTTTTCGGGACCAACGTGGCCATCGAGAGGTTCTTCGACGACCCCCTCTGCGGCACCAGGCCCTGGAACGAGGCATTTATAAGAAAGCTTTACAGCGAATTTCAAAGCGTCAACTGGACCTGCTTCAGGACCCATCTGGGCCACGCCAATTCCAAGTGGTTCGACATTGCCGACGAGACGGGCATGATGATATTTGACGAATACCCCACCTGGGGCAACGACCCCACGGACACCATAAAGACGATCATGCCGGAGATAGAGCGGTGGATAGAGGACCGGGGATACCACCCATCGCTGGTGGTCTTTGACGCCCAGAACGAGTCCACGAACTCTCTGAATGACCGTATCATCAAAAAAGGCCGGGATTACGACATCCAGCACAGACCCTGGGATAACGGTTGGCGTCCGCCTGTTGGCGAGACCGACCCTGTGGAGTGCCACCCCTACATAATCGGGACCTCCGGCATCTCAGGCCTCGAGAGTATGGTAGCGGACAGGCCAATAGTCACCACCGCCGATATCGGCTGGACCGCCGAAGATTACCCGGGCCATCCGTTTATATTGAACGAGCACGGCGAATATTGGATCAACAGAGAGGGCAAGGCCATGTCCGGTACTGCAGCCATCTGGAACCTCGCAAGACCGGGCATCACGGACGACGAACGCCTAACATACTATTGCGACCTGATGTCTGCCCAGATCGAGGCCTTCCGGGCGGGAAGGGCTTATACGGGGCTGCTGTTCTTCTGCGGCCTTGCATCGTCCACATCCTCCGCAAAGGGCGTCACCTCCGACATTCTCTTCCTGTCTTCCGACATGTCCGGTCCGGAGAGTCTATGCATAAAATCATATTTCAAGTATCTCATGAAAAACTCCTACGCTCCGCTGGGGATCACCATTGGCACCTACACAGAGAAACGGACTGCAGGACAGACCGTGGAAGTCCCTGTGACACTTGTCAACGACACGGGAGAAGGGGTGGAGGACCTGGACGTTACCCTCGTTATATTGAGCGGCGAAAAGATCCTTTTTGCGGACAGAAAACAGATGAGCGTGTCCGCGTATTCACCGGAGACCGGATCCGACGGCACAGCCACGGAGATCTTTGAGTTGAAGGTCCCCGATTTCAAAGAATACTGCAAAGAGGGCTCCGTCCTCACAGTCCGGGCGTTTTACAACCTCTCCGGGGAAACGGTATTTTCCCAGAGAAAGTGGGAGATCGAAGGGGGAGATCTGAGGGACGGGGAGCCTGAAACGTATGCCTGGCTGTCCGCATCGGAACTTCCGAAAGAATATGGGGCCGGGGGAGGCTGGTGTGGTACCGTTGGTTCTATAGATGAAGACGGTGCGGACAAGATCCTGCCAATTCTGGGCTTTTCCATAGGCGGGGCTGCGCTGATCACCGCAGGTGTTTTCACAGGGATCGGCATATCAAAAAAGAAAAAGGCCAAAAAGCAGTGACCGCATTGCCTTCGTTTGTGATAAAATAGTCTAATACAAGAAGGTCGATGCATGTCCGGACCCCGGAGGGGAACCGCCGGGCAGTAAAGACGCAATAAATCCTGCGTCAACAGAACAACAACAATTCCCGGTAACCCCCGGGAGAAATACAAGGAGGAAAAGAAATGTTTGAATTTGAGAGACTTTGCAAAACAGTTGAGGATATGGACCCCAAAACCTATAACGCCATCATCTTCGAGAAAAGCGCCCGCATCATAGATGCGCTGACGTTCATCATGAAGGATGACGTAAAAGGGATCAACCTTTTTATCGAGCTTCTTCTCGGTGCAGTGGTAAGCGACGGAATGTTAGCAAGAGAGGAATACTTCCTCATTAAGCCCCTGCTCGAATTGGCTCTGGGGGGTCGCAGCCTGTCTTTCGATGAGGCATTAGAGTATATTGCCTACGTGACCGAGGGCACCGAGGAGCACAAAGCTTTTGTCAATGACGTCACTGACCGGCTAGGCGAAATATCCGATGAACTGAAGGGTGATATCGTTATGGTCTGCATGATGGTATGCGGAGTTGACGGCGATATCTCACGCAAAGAGAAAAAGTGGCTCAAAGAGCTGATTAAATAATTGCCAAAGGAAACACCCGCGCTGCGAGGCGCGGCGAAAAAAGAGGCCCCGGGCTCCCCGAAATTATCAGGAGAGCCCGGGGCTTTTGGTAAAAGTCTGCGGTTATTTGTTCACTGATCTGCGCTTTCGGCGCGAGTGGTGCGGCGCGTTGCGCCGAGTGGTGCGAGCCTCCGGCTCGAGTGATTACTGTTCACTGTCCGCTCTTCACTCTTCACCCTTACCTTTTTTTCGACGCAGAACCACCGCAACAACGACGGCACCCGCTGCGACAACTGCAACGCACAAAACGATAATGATCACCGGCACGGGGTCAAACGTCTTGTCCGCATCTTCCGGCTCCTTTGCCGGGTCTTCCTGTGCGGGAGCTTTGGTGGGGATCGGAAGGTCCTCTTCGGTAACGGTGACCGTTATCACCTGGGTGTAGAGGCTGAAACCGTTGGTGGAGGTGGGGGCCTTGGAGGGGTCCGTTGACGTTTCCAGGCGGTAGATCAGGTGGGCGGTGCCCGGGGCCTTGGCGGTGACGGTGTTGCCTTTTACAGTGATGAACTCTTCCCCGTCGAGAACGATGAGCTCGGGAGCTTTTTTAACAGTGCCGTCCGGGTATTTGCCGCCGGTCTCGTATTTGCCTGTGCGGGTGTTGACCGTTGGCGTGAAGGTGACGGAAGAGGCCTCTTTGGTGGTGAGGGAGATGCGGTTCACGTAACCGGTGCCAATGTTGATCCCGGTTGCAATATCACCGGCTTCCCCGGAGGTGTCAGTGGTGATGCCGCCGACGCCGAGAAGATAGGCGTTCCTGGTGTTGGTCTGGCCGTAGGTCCAGGGCCAGGCAGTGACGCCCCTGTACATGAGGCCTCTTATGACCTTGTCGGAGTAAAGGCCGCTGGGATTGAAGGTGGCGTTCCGGGTGACCGTCTCGGGAATGACCTTGTTTATGACTCCGGCGTAGGAATTGGCGCTGGGTGTGCCCATGAGCTGGCCGGCGGAGATCTCAGGTCTGATCTTCCGCAGCGTAACGATCTGGGAGGACAGGAAAGTGATCATGCAGCAGCGTCTTTCCAGACCCATCTCCTCCACCAGGTCGAAGACTTTCTGAGTGATGTCGTTTTTCTCTTCCTTTATCTCAATGAAGAACATCACGTCTTCGTCTTTCAGCGCCTCGAAGAATTCTTTGAGGGTCGGAAGTTTCACTTTGGGGTATTTAGTGAAGGTGCCGTAACTTGAAGATTTTATTACGGAGAGCTTGTCCAGCTCGGCGGAGGTCTTTGAATTTATGCTGCCGCTGCCGTTGGTGGTGCCGGCGAGGTTCTCGTCGTGGAGAATGTAGATGACCCCGTCTTTTGACAGTCGCACGTCGAGCTCGATGCAGTCCGCACCCGCGGCAACCGCCTCTTTCGCACTTTCCACAGTGTTCTCCGGGGCCGCGGAGGGAAGGCCTCTGTGCCCTATAATCAGGGGATTTCTTACAAGGACGCTGATGTCGTTTTTGTAGAAGTCATAGGCCTTGATGAGCTGGTCCGGGGTGTCTGTGACAATGCCGTTGGCGCCTGACTGGATGCCGTTGTGGAGCATGACGGGGGTGTCGGCCTCTTCACGGATCCACACTGTGATCAGCCTGTGCTGGACGTATTCAACGCCTGCCTTGTCGAGGAGGGACTCGGGGATCAGAACGGTCTTGGCGGAACTCCGGTTGACGGCGTAGACGATCTCCTGGGGATCTGTCTTGTATTTGGAAAGGTCGGCGGTCTCCGTCAGGTCCAGAACGCCCCCGCTTTTCTTCCGGCTGCTCCGGAGAGTTGCCAATACCTCCGGGTCGGAGGAGAGGAACAGACAGTCGACAAAGGACTTGCTCTTGACAAATTCGATGATCTTTTCGGCAGCGCCAATGTTTCTCACCCCGAAGACGGGCACCATGGCCCGGTAAATGGAGTTGTAGACCTCCTCGAAAGAGCCGATGACAGTTTTTCCGTCTCTTGAGACAAAGTTTCCGCCTTCGTCCACCCAGAGGATCACGTTCTCGGGGCGTTTTGACATTGAAAGAAATCTTTCAAGTTCCTCTGCAGACGAGGGCTCGCAGACCGTAGCTGCGGAAGCGACCACTGCTGAGTTCAGAAAGTCGTAATTCATGTAGGACTTGTCGCCGGTCGAAGGATCTTCTTTGAAAGTGCATTTTGAGACCTTGACGTTGTCAATGGCGATCTTTGCATTGGCGGCCTGGATCGCAAGTCCGCCTTTCTTGTAGATGCCCCGGATGCCCTCCAGCGCATCGGTGTTGATGACGAGTTTGCCGTTGAAGTATTCAAAGACTCTGTTCCCCACGATGGAGATTTTTATGTGACCTGTATTGTTCAGCCCGAGGGCAGAAGGTGCGGCGCCGGTGTTCATAACGGACCAGGTGCCCGGGGTTCTTCTGGCGAATTCAATGCCGTTGGAGGCGGTGGTGTTGCGCCTGACGCACATCTGAAGGTATTCCTCGTCTGCGGTCTGCTGCCTGACGATGAGGGACATCCAACGGGAGTCGTTGGCGGAGGAGATGAAGGACACGTCGCACTCAAAGGAGTAATCGCCTGTCTCCTCGGGAAGAGCGGGCAGGAGCACCTTGCCGAAGCCCACGTTGTAGGAGTCAATGATAAGCTTTCCGTCCTGCACGGAGGCGCTGCCGCCGCTTGTCAGGTCCTTGTTCATCTTCCAGCCTGAGGGCAGCTTACCGTTCGCGACAGAGTCAAAGTTTTCCTCGAAAAGCAGGTCCCCGTCCACCATTTCGTCGGCCGCAAGGGCGGAATAACCTCCCGTGACTGCGACAGCCGCCAATACCGAAAGCACCAGCAGCAAAGACAGGACTTTCCTGAAGCGTGCAGTAAAATCAGAGTTCATTTCGTATCTCCTTTTAAACAACCCGGATGTCCGGAAAAGTGATTTAAGGATACACCAAGGGACCTCCTTTGTCAACGGAAACAAGGGTTTTGGAGGGGGCTTCTGCGAGCCTCCGGAGGTGACCTGCATCTTAAAAACCGTTGACAAAAGACCCCCGGAAACATTGGTAAAAGAACCCCGGAATCATTGACAAAAGCCCCCGAAAAACAGTAAAATAAAAGTTGTTTGACAGACCGCCAAAGACGGCGGAAATTTTAAATACATCTTGTGCTTAAAAGGAGATATCCGATCATGAGAAACTATCTCAAAACAGCTGCGGCTTTACTTCTGGCAGTTATACTTTGCATCTCGGCTTTCGGCTGCAACGTCGAGACGACAGTGGATCCCACGGCAGCTCCTGTCCCTGCGGCGTCCCCCACGGAAGAACCCACCCCCACGCCGGAACCGGATCCGGACGTTATGATAGACGAGACGATAGACGCGCCTTACGCCGCCGACTTCACTGTATCAAAGACCTTCTCAAAGAACATGGTCGTTCAGCGGGGCGAGCGTATCCGCGTATGGGGCTGGGCCGACGAATCCGAGAACGGTAAAAAAGTGTCCGGCGAGTTTATGGGCATGTTCACCGAAGCCCTTGTTGAGAATGGCGAGTGGGTCCTCACCTTCAAGGCAAAGCTGGAGGCCAATGCAAACCTCGGCAACAACCTGCGGGTCTACACCGACACCAAGGAAGTCGTCCTTGAGGACATTCTCGTTGGCGACGTCTACATGGTCATTGGCCAGTCCAACTGCGCATACCAGATGAGCATCCACTGGGATTACGTTGGCAAGAACAATCCGGACAAATGCTCCATCGATTCGGTTGACGGAGATCTGCCCATCAGGATCTGCTACAACTCCCACACCATGTCCAACGGAAACAAGCGGGGTACCGCAGAGGTCTGCAAGGACATCAAACAGAAGAACATCTGGAAAAAAGCCACCAGGGGCAGCCTCTCCAACTTCTCGGCTATCGGCTACCTTTTTGCCTGGAATTACGTAAAAATGACCAACGGCACAGTGCCTGTGGGAATGATCGAGATCGACGGCAACGGAATGCCTCTCGCCCACTTCCTGCCCAATGAAGTTGCGGAAAACAACAACACGGACACCTGGAATGAGGCAAAGGGCTACTACGTGGCCACCGGCGTCAACGGCAACCAGGCCCGCTTCATGTACAACGAATTCATGTACCCCTATGAGAGAATGGCCATGGCCGGCATACTCTGGTACCAGGGCGAGAGCGACATGCAGGACAGAGAGGCCAACAGGTACGCCAAGGCCTACTGCGAGTTCATCGACCACATGAGGAACGTCCACAACCTGACCAACAAAAACTTCCCCGTTTACTTCATCGAGTTCCCCACGGAATATCCGAAACCGGCTGACTACAAAGGCTCCAACCCCTGGGCAATCATGGATTTCGGCAAGATCCGCGGAATTATGGGAAGCATGGTCACCATGAGGGAGAACTTCTTCCAGATCCAGTCCTCCGACCTCTGGACGGACAAGACCTTCTGGAACCAGCTCCACCCCAACTGCAAATTTGAGCAGGCCGAAAGAGCCGCCAAGATCGCCTGCGCTTTCCACGGCGAGGGCGGCATCACACTGGACAACGCCTCGGGCCCCATTGTCGAGTCCGTCACCTACTCGGCGGACGGCAAAAAGGCCACCATCAAGTACAAGAACGTTGGCGAAGGACTTAAGACTGTTGACGGAGGCGATACCGTAAAAGGATACGCCGCTGTGCCGGCAAAGAACACTGTCAGCTCCGCACTCACAGGTAAGATTGTGGGAAAAGACACTGTCGAGGTGACCTCCAACACTGCTCTTGCGGGCATTGCCTACAACGTTAAATATTCCTACGCCTTCGGAAACGAGATCAACCTCTGCAACTCCGCAGGGATCCCCGCAGGCGCATTCCTTCTGAACAAGGATTGAGTTTGAACAAAGACTGAGCGGACCTGAAAACTGACTGCCTCAACGGGACCGGAGGTATTGGCGATGAGTAAAAAAACAGTAAAAGATCCCTTTGAGGATGTTGACGTAAGCGAAAATATGTTTTACCCGGACATTCCTCAGGAGGGAGACATTCCGGAAGGCGGCGGACCGGAGGACTTTCCCGGAGACGGCGATGAAGCACTCAGCGGCAAAAGAAGGGGCACCGGGGTGACCAAAAATCCCGGAGAGGCGGAACTTACGGAGGATTCCGTCGACCCCCTGGCCCGGTTTCTCAACGAGGTCAGGGAATACGCCAATATCACCCCCGAAGAGGAGGCCCTGCTTATTGAGAAAGTCCGGGAGGGCGATCAGGAGGCCCTGGACAGGCTGATCCTTTCCAAGCAGAAACTTTTGGTTCACTATGCCCGGAAATTCATGAACAGAGGCCTTGAACTGGAAGATCTGGTGGCGGCGGGAAACGAGGGGCTTATGGCTGCAGTTAAGAAATACGACCCTGAAAAAAGCAACGGGGCGACTCTCGCCACCTATGCCAGCAGCGACATAATGAAGTCTTTGAGGCGGGCTGTTTTTGCCGCCGAACTCATCAGAAAGCCCGAATCCGTGCACCTGGAGATGAAAAAGATCTCCGATGCGGAAAGCGAATACAGGGAGAAATACGGCAAGTACCCGGGACCAAAGAAACTCAGCGAGATCACGGGCATAAAAGAGTCAAAAGTGATCAAACTGCTTATGCTCAGGGTACAACAGCCTGTGATTTCCCTTGATGCGACTGTGGGCGACGATGACGACACCGAGCTGTACGAGATCGTTGCCGGCGGTGAGGAAAAGGACAATGACGACGCCATCGAGGAAATACTGAAAAGACATATAAAGGTTCTTGACGACAGGGAGAGGCGGGTTTTTGAAGCCTACTACGGTCTGTTCGGGACGGAGAAAAAGAATCTCGGAGACCTGGCAAAGGAACTGGGATTGTCGGTACAGCGGGTCTCCCAGATAAAAAAACACGCGGAGAAAGTCCTTGTCGAAAACGGCATGCTGGACGAGATCCGAGACATCTGGTAAAAAGACATTTCAGCCTGAGGCGGAAAGAGAGACCGGTCAGAAGGCCCGTGGAGCAACACCATGACAGAAGACATAAAGACAGAAGTTTTGACCGGCGGGGTCGGCAGCACACCGACCCCCTTTAGCGTGCCTTCGGTTCGGGACGACAGCGGAGACCGGCAATATGTTATAAACGCCAATGACGGCTCCGGGAGCAACGTGCTGATCTCCGCAGCCGCGGGCACCGGAAAGACCAAGACCCTGGTGGACCGGATCGTTGAAAAAACGAAGAAACTTCCGGCCGACAGACATATAGACTCCTTCGCAGTGGTGACTTTTACCAGGGCTGCTGCCTCGGAACTGGCTGTCAAGATCGGAAAAGCTCTGGAAGAAGCCGCAGAAGGGCTACGGAAAACCGGCGACACTGTTCTTGCGGAGAAACTTGACCGGGAAGTGTATATGCTTCCCAAGGCCATGATCGGCACCATTGACGCTTTCTGTCTGGAAGTGGTGAGAAAGAATTTCACCGCAGTCGAAAGCTCAATTGATTCCTCCTTCGCGATAGACGATGATATAGTCGACGTCATAAGGAAAAGGGCCGTTGAGACTGTCCTTGAGGAATACTATTCAAAGTCCGCCGACGATCCAAAAGGGAGGACTATAAGAAAGATACTTACAGCCTGCAAGGCCTTCAGAGACGACAGCGAACTGACGTCGATCCTGCTTGAAATCTGCAGCTTTTGCGACGATCTGCCGGACCCGAAAGCCTGGCTGGAATATGGCGCCGGTCTTTTTACAGTGCCCGACGATATCAGGGATAATGATATTTACAAAGCCCTGAAGAAGGAATACGAAGAGGTCCTGAAAGAGTGCCGGGATCACCTGGCGGCAGTGATAGGACACATAGACGGACACCCGGAGGAATACGCAGCGTACGCCGCAGAGACCGCCAAACACCGGGAGTGGTTTTTGGGATTTAAAGGCGGATTTGAAGCCGAACTGCTGAGGCTGGAGAGCGAAAGCGAACCCTTCCCGGCCCTGTTTAATTCATTGCCGGTAAAAAGCAGCAAGGCCCCCGGGAGCAAGATAAAGGCGGACGATCCTGTAATGATGGCAAAACAGGAGCACGTCAGGGCAAGACTTGTGGCGGAAAGGGAAACCTTAAGAAAGTATTACAAAGAGTCCTATGAGGCTATAGTGAAACCGCTTCTTAAGGACAGCAAAAAGAAAAATGATACTGTCAAGGAGGCCGACCTTGATCCGGAAAAACGGTCGAAGGTCTTCCGGGAAGGCATTGGGGAACTTGGCGAATACGTGTCGCTGATCGCTGAGATCGCCCTTAAAGTATACGAAAAGACTCTTGAAGACTGCGCCGCAAGAAAGACCTTCTCCTTCTCCGCCATAAGCCATTTTGCGCTGGAGATCCTTTGCGGGAAAAAAGAAGGCATCGGGAACGATTACGACATGGCTCTTAAACTCCCCGCAACCGACGTGGCCAAAGCCTACCGCAGAAGATTTGACGAAATATATATTGACGAATATCAGGACACCAGCCTGCTTCAGGAGTTCATCCTGACCCTTGTTTCACGGACCGCGGACAGCGCCTATAATTATGAGCACAACATGATAATGGTGGGTGACGTCAAGCAGAGCATCTATGCCTTCCGGAACACAAAGCCGGAACTGATGCTTGCCAAGATCCGTGAATACGGCAAAGGCAACGGGGGCGTGCTCAAGACCCTTTCCAAAAATTTCAGAAGCAGACAGCCGGTCCTGAGCGGAATAAACGATATATTTGCCAAAATGATGACCGCCAATGCCTCTGACATAGACTACGCAAACGGCGGCCACGTGCTTGCTTACGGCGCGGTGAAAAGGTACAGCGAGTCATCCGACGGGGCGGACGCTCTTAAAGAGCGCTGCGAACTGATATTCCTGCCTGAAAAAAAGACGGAAAAAAAGGAGAATACCGACGATCAGGACAACCCCGGAACAGAAGAAGCAGCCCCCATGAAAGGCCCGGAAAGAGAGGCCCTGTTTGTGGCCTGCAAGATCAGGGAACTTTTTGAAAAAGGATTCACTGTCTCCGAATCCTACAGAGACGAAAACAACGAGGAACACTTCAGGCCCAGGCCCCTCCGGTACGGAGACATCTGCATCATTGCCAATAACAACAAAAGCCTTGCCGCCATGTCCGGCGGCCTTGGCGATTACGGCCTGCCCTCGGAGACCTTCAGCACGGATGCTTTCTTTGAGACCCCGGAGATCTACGACATTCTGAATTTTGTGCAGATCATCGACAATCCGAGAAATGACGTTCCCCTGGCGGCTGTCCTGAGATCGGCCTTTTTCGGGTTCAATTTTGAGGAACTTACGGGGATAGTTGCCGCCGCCAATGGCGTTGGCAAAGAACTGAAACACGCGGATCTCTGGGAAAGGATAGTTGCCGCAGCTGAGCGCAGCGGAGGGAAAGACCTTGAAGACGCGATCCTTACGGCGGAACTGCAGGTCAAAATCAAGGAAACCGTAGAAAAGATCAGAGAACTGCGGGAGTTTTCCGAGAACACCGGCACCTCTGCCTTCGTGTGGAAACTGATCAACTTTAACGGTTACTACGAAAAGTGCGGAAACAGTGCAAAGGGCAACCTCAGGATGTTCCTTGACTTTTCCCTGCCTTTCGACACAGGTATCTCCGGCGGCTTCTGCAGTTTTGTCAGGAACATCGTTAGCAGAGCAGAAACAGATGCGAAAAAGTCGGATTCGCAAAAACTCAAAGGATATGCGGTGGCCTCCGACGATCCGGACAAGATCAGATTCATGACGGTCCACAAGAGCAAAGGACTGGAATTCCCGGTGGTCTTCTACGTGGCGACCAACGTGGTCGGTACCGACAGACCGGCTGCGGTTCGGTGCGACGAGAAGCTTGGAATAGGCCTTACTTTCAGCTTTGAGGGGGATTCGGGCTTCAAAAAAATTGCGGAAACAGCTCCCAACATACTGATGAACGTCTCCAAAAAAGAGGAGGAGCGCAAAGAAAAGCAGAGAGTCATTTACGTGGCCCTGACCCGGGCAAGGGAGAAACTGTTCGTGGTGGCTTCCCACAAGAGCAACGACGACATCGAGAGAAACGGCCCCCTCTCAAACGAACTGCCCCTGCCTGTTATGTCGACGTTGGCGTCAAAAGCATGTCTGACCGGTTTCGAGTTCATCTTGAAGGGCGCATTGGGTTCCCCTTCCTGGGATATCCGGGAGTACTCCGAAGACGAACTGCTGTTAATGGCCGGGAAAGAGGCCGGGTCAGATACCGAGGCCGCCGAAACACTTCCGGCCGAGGAGTCTGAAAAAGAAGAGCCGGCAAAAGAAGAGCCTTTAAAAGAGGCCCCCGCGGAAGAGACCGGGGCCGACGAGCCGGAGCACGATACCTTCGGCGAAAGCGTCAAGGCCATTGCCGATATCCTTGAGACCGCCAATGCGGGAGTCATGCCCGTCAAGATCTCCGTCTCCGCTCTGAAGCGCTATGCCGAAGAGGAGGGCGAAAACATTGGCGACAAAAACGTTTTCAGTCTGGAGGCAAGAGAATTTCCCTCGCCTTCGGGAGAAATGCCCGAAGGAGCAAAAACAAAGAGCGGGAAAAAGCCCAAAAAGCTGAAAGGCGCCGCTCTTGGCACCCTGATGCACAAGATCATGAAGATCGTTGTCGAGGACCGGGGGGCCTGGCCGGAGAGAGAAGCCGCCTCCATAAGAAACTACGTTGAGGAGACTCTGAAAAAGAATATCCATGACGAAACAGAGCTCCTTTCCGCGGACAGGGAGATGGTGGAAAGATTCCTCATGTCTGACCGGGCGGAGCAGATCCGGGGTGCGGAAAAGGTCCGGTGCGAGGTGCCCTTCACCTTCAAAACGGACATTGAGAGGTATCTGCCCTACATCGGGGCGGTAGGAACCCCTGCAAAGACCTCTGAAAAATCAGGCGAAGAGGCCGGGAAAGAGGCCGAAGGAGAGGCTCAAACTATTAAAAGTTCTTTAAAAAGAGCAAAATCAATTGCATTGCAGGGAGTCGTTGATTTATACTACAAATTCAGGGGTCGTATCTATGTTGTCGATTTTAAGACGGATAATGAGAAACGGGCGGCGGATCCTGCTGTAATAGAAGCGTACAAGCTTCAGTTGAGATGCTACCGGGACGCTCTTGAGACGATATCAGGCAATAAAGTTGAAGAATGCCTGCTGTTTTTCCTGAAAAACGGCGAGGAAACAATAGTCGGGAGCGAAGACTGACGGCTGCCTCCGGGCAGGCGGCGGACCACCCCGATCAGAAGGAGTTTTTATGAAATTACGCGGAAGATTCTCTAAAGCTTTAGCAGGCGGCTGCCTTTTGCTGGCCCTCTGCCTGTTTTTATGCAGCTGCGGACTTTTTAACTACGGCGAAAAAGAAGACGTGGTGGCTCTCAGCACTCCGATAAAAGTGGAGTACAAGATGTACCAGGTCATCAGGGGCGACATCAAAAGGGAACTTACGGGCACCTGCTCCGTCACGTCCTTCGGCGCGGTCAAGTATTCGTTCAGCGTCGGCGGATATGCCCTTGAAGGCTATTCGGTAAGGTCCGGACAGGCGGTCAAGAAGGGCGACGTGCTTGCCACCATGAAAGTGGACGCGGCGGTCCAGAGGATCGAAGAGATCGACCGGGAACTGGATGCAGGCGGACTTAACAGCCTTGCCAAGAGGGTCCTTCAGGCGGAGCGGTCCTACATGGAGAAGGTGGTTGCCGACAAGGAGATCGTTTCCACCGTGGACGGCACCGTCAGATATATAAACACCAAGTTCACCATCGGAAGAGATCAGAACGTTGAGATCACTCCCGGTGAGATCATGGTGGTGGTGGATCCGGAGATCATGAGCGATGCCCAGGGTGTTATGATACTTGAGTCCAGCGTTGCCAAAAAGTACACCATCGGTCTTCACTCCGACGTCACACTGACCACCTCCTCTGCAGCTTCCGCCGACAGAAAGTCATTCCACGGAAAGATCGTTGGCGCCTCAAACAGCGTGACCTGGGATTCCGATACGATCACTTACTACATCGACCTCAGCGAGGCTCCAGAGGGCATCAAGGTTGGCGACAGGCTGTCCGTCCGGTTTGAAGAGGACAACCAGGCCATTGGCGTGCTCAAGATCCCCACTTCGGCCCTGTACTCCTTCGAGGGCAGAAATTTTGTTTACGTCCTTGACTCTCAGGGTCTCAGACGGGAGTGCTACGTTGAAATAGGCATTTCCGACGATTCATTTGTGGAGATCAAAGCGGGACTTGAAGCCGGACAGCAGATAGTCCAATACTGATAAAACGGTCTTCCGGAAACCTGCTTTCCCGGGATGAAACGCATGTTCGGCGCCCCGGAGCAGGAATAAACACATTGCAAAACGAAAAAGAACAATGATCAAGTCGGTTATAAGCAAAATAAAAAACAACATATGGATGTTCATATGCCTCATCGTGGGATCGCTTCTGATCACCGGGGTGCTGGCATGCATTCCTATGTACACAATGGGTACCCTGCGGCAGATGCTATCCACCGAGATGAAGGCATACGAGCGGGAGAACGGAAAACCCTCCGGACAGATGTATTTCACCGGTAAAGTTCCCGTCCAGTCCTTCGGCGCCTCCAGAGGAAACAAGGAGCTGGAGATGGAGAGCAAAGTCTTCGACGGTCTCGAGGGCACTGCGGTCAGCGTGTACAACTCCTACACCCAGTTTTACGTGGGCACTCTTTCGGTGGAAAGGACCGGTAAAACCTTCAATTTCTCCACCGCCTGGAGCATCAGCACGGTCACGGATCTTCTTGACAACGTCACCATCATCGAAGGGCGCGAGTTCTCCGAGAACCTTGAGGGGGACGTCATTGAAGTAATTGTGGAGAAGAGCGTCTGGGAGGAGCAGAAGAACGCGGAGCTTGGCGGAATCTACAACATGTCCAGGGACGGTCTCTACGTCAAGGTGATGCCCGTTGGCGTGTTCGAGGTCAACGACGAAAGCTCCGCCTTTTGGTACGACAACGGAAAGCTCTTTACCGAAAACGTTTTCTGCGCAAGGGAGGCCTTCAAGCAGAGCTTCTTCACCGGCGCCAAGGCAGAACTCCTCACCGGAGCCAATATCTACGTGAACCTTGACTTCTCAAAGGCCGGCATCGACAATCTCTCCTCATTTATCGCCTACTACCAGCAGCTCTACTCCTACATGAAAGAGCTTGGCACCGGCCGCGG
Organism: uncultured Clostridia bacterium; assembly: GCA_947304585.1. Lineage (GTDB taxonomy): Bacteria > Bacillota > Clostridia > UBA1212 > UBA1212 > UBA1212. The sequence continues at coordinate 141,888 of CAMZBI010000001.1, forward strand.
AAGCCTTTCCCTCAACTCGGTCAAACTGATCAACGCCTACCTCCGCCGCACCACCCAGATGCAGATGTCTCTCTGGGTGCTCAACGTGCCGGTCATCGCGATGCTGGCGTTCTACATGATCATGGTCACACGTATGATTATTGAGGAGGACAGGAACGAGATCTCCACTTTCAAGAGCAGAGGCGCCAAGACCTCTCAGATATTCCTGCGCTACGTGATCGAGAGCGGCTTCATATCCGTGTTTGCAATAGTATTCGGCCCCTTGCTGGGATTCTTATTGGCCAAGACCGTCGGCAACGCCAGCGGCTTTCTGGAGTTCAAGGCCAGGGAGATCATGCCCGTTAAGATTACCGGAATGGCCTACGTTTACGCAATAATCGCCTGCGTGTTCTTCTCAGCCCTGATCCTTGTGCCGGCCCTCATGGCCACCAGAGGAACCATAGTGAACCTCAAACAGAAGCGGGCCAGAAAGAGCCGCCTGGCCTGGTGGGAAAAGGCCTGTGTGGACATCATCTGCCTTGCCATCTCCATCGGTCTCCTCATCATCTACCGGAGGACCAACGGCTTCAACTACGACGGCACCGTGGACCCTATTGTCTACGTGATCTCTTCGCTGTTCATTCTTGGCTGCGGTCTCCTCTTCCTGAGGATCTATCCTTTCATCATAGCCATCATTTTCAAGATCACCAAGAGAGTCCTGCCACCCTCGGGCTACGCAGCCTTCGTGCAGGTCTCAAGAGGCGGCAACGACTACCGCTTCCTGATGCTCTTCCTGGTGATGACCATCAGCGTCGGAATCTACAGCTCAGCCTCGGCCCGTATCATCAACAACAACGTGGAAAACACCGTGAAGTTCACCTATGGAGCCGACGCCATCGTCCATCCGGATTTTTCCGAGTACGCCCCCTACATCTACAGGAGCGACGGCACCCGGGTGTTCGTGCCGGATTCCTACAGAGCATTCCCCATTGAGGAATATGAGAACAACGAGTACGTTAAGGCGGTCTCCAGAGTCGAGCACTGCGGCGACGTGTATGCCTTTGACAAGTCCGGCAGGCCCCACCAGGACTTCAGCCTCATGGCCGTTGACCCCTACGAATACGGACAGATCGGCTGGTGCGGCACTTCCCTCAACGGGGTGTCCTACAACGAACTCATAAACGCTATGGAGCTTTCACCAATGGCTGTCATCATTTCGGAGGCCGCGGCGGTGGAACTTGACGTAAAGCCCGGCGACACCATCTCCCTGGAGATCAACGGAAGCAACCAGAATTCCGGCGAAAACTGGAAATCCATGGCCTGCTTCGTGGCGGCGGTTGTGAAATATTGGCCAACCATGGGCGACGGCTCAAACACTGAGACAAAGATCTACAACGAAAAAGACGAGCTGGTCCGCACGATCAACTCCGGCAACCGCTACGTCATAATGAATTACGAGTACCTCTACTCCGTGAGAAGCACCAACGAGTTTGATCTCTACATCGCCCTCACAGACTCCGCAAAGAAGGGCTACGATAAGTTCGTTGACCAGGCCTACGACTCGGGCCTCATCGAGGATGAGAGCCAGATCCTTCTGTACCGTCCCGACATCATGGAACAGGCCAAGAGCGACTCCATGCTGAGAGGCCTCAACGGTTCCTACTCCATCGGCTTCGTGTCAACTCTTACGGTGTCCTTCGTGGGCTTCCTCATCTACTGGCTGATGAACGTCAGGAACAGAAGGCTCCAGTTCGGCATCCTCAGGGCCATGGGTCTTACCAAGGGCAAACTCACGGCAATGCTCATAATCGAGCATCTTCTGACCACCGGCGTCTCGGTATTGGCGGGCGTTCTCATTGGCGCCGTTACCGTGCGAATCTATGCGCCGCTCCTCAAGATCGCCTACACCGGCAGTGCGCTGCCCCTTGAGATAGTGTTCAACAGAGGCGACAACCTGAGGATCTACGCCGTCGTATTGGCGATGCTCATTTCGGGAATCGTGGTATTGTCCATGTTCATCAGGAAACTGAAGATCAATGAGGCAGTGAAGATCGGAGAGGAGTGATCCGGGATGAAAAAGAGAAAAAAGGATATTGATACTTTCGAAGAAGACGCCAATGCAATGACCCCGGAAGAACATGCCGGAAGCGCCGCCGAATTTGAGGAAAACCCTGCGACCGTCGAAAACCCTGCGGAAAGCACCGCTGAAGGCGAAAATGAAGCGACTGCGACCCCTCCGAAAAAGAAAAGCGACGAAGTGCTCATTGACGTTGACCACGTGACCAGGGAGTTTTACCGGAAGGACCAGAAGATCGTTGCCGTGGACGACGTGTCCATGAAGATCAAAAAGGGCAGCTTCGTGATCCTCTGCGGAAAGTCCGGCTCGGGAAAGACCACGCTCCTGAATATCATCGCCGCCATAGACATGCCCACCAAAGGCGAGGTGTCCTTTGAGGGAAAGAGCTACGCGAAAATGAACGACAACGGCCGGGACAACCTCCGCCGGGTGAACATGGGCATAGTGTTCCAGAACACCGCCTTAATGGCCAATATGAGCGCCATCGAGAACGTGGAATTCGCTCTCTCCATCGCGGGCTACCACTCGGAGAAGCGCCGCAAAGGCTCCATCAAATGGCTGGAGCGGATGGGCATCCGGGACCGCAGAAATCACATGCCCGCCGAGATGTCGGGAGGAGAACAGGCCAGAGTCGCCATCGGAAGGGCCCTTGCCCACTCCCCGAAACTGCTGCTTGCCGACGAGCCCACCTCGGAGCTCGACACCAAGACTTCATTCGAAGTCGTTAAAATGTTCAGGGAACTTGTGGACAACGAGGACCTGACCATCGTCATGACGACCCACGACGTCAACATCATGGGCGTTGCCGACGTGATCTATACTTTGGAAGACGGGAGGATAGCCGATGTCCGCGAAAATCAAAAGCTTGGCTGAACTTACATACGGCAAGGACGACTACCAGCAGGGCTTCAGACCTCCTGAGGACGCGATCGTCTACTGCGAAAACCTCATAAAACTCTACAAGATCGGCGAGATAGAGGTCATGGCTCTCCAGGGCCTGGACCTGATGATCGAAAAGGGCGAGTTTATCGCAATTATAGGAAACTCCGGCTCCGGAAAATCAACGCTTCTGAACGCCATTGGCGGACTTGACCGGCCCACCGCCGGCAGGATCTACGTCAACGGCATCAACCTCCTGAAGCTTGACCAGAAGCAAATGAGCCGCTACATGCGTGAGACCGTTGGCTTCGTGTGGCAGAACACCGCCAGGAACATGGTACCCTACCTCACCGCCATCGAAAACGTGAAGCTGATCATGCAGCTGGCAGGGAAGGTGGACGACGCCCGGGCCCGGATGCTCCTTGACGAGGTTGGCCTCCACGACCGCATGAACAGCAAAATGTTCGAGCTCTCCGGCGGCGAACAGCAGCGTGTGGCCATCGCCATCGCCCTTGCCAACAACCCGCCGATCCTCCTTGCGGACGAGCCCACCGGCGCCGTTGACACCAAGACCACTGCCCAGATCATGGACCTCTTTACAAGGCTCAACAAGGAACTGGGCGTCACCATCATCGTTGTGACCCACGACCGGCAGCTCTCCCACATGGTCCCCCGCGTTGTCACGATAAGCGACGGCCGTATCGGAACCGAGTTCATCCGCACCACCGAGATGAGCCACAGCAACGAGGAAATGCTCAACGCCACCGCCGGCCACGACTCGGGCACCCACACCGAGTTCGCCTTCATTGACGGCCGCCACAGGATATTCATTCCCGAAAGCTACCTCGCCAAGGCCGGCATCACCCCCCGCAGCAAGGTTGGCATCTCCATGGACGGCGAAAAGATCATCTTGGAGAAACTCAAGGTGGAAGAGGACGGAAAGGGCTGAAGGGTTTAGAAAGATTGAGTCTTTTGCCAATGCAATTGCCAATGCAGGGATCGTGAGACGCCAATGCAGGTGCCAATGCAGGGGCCATGAGACGCTAACGATTCGGTACCCCGGCAGACACAGGTCAAACACAAAAAGTCTTTGACAGATGAAGCCTCCGTTAACTCGGGGGCTTTGGCAATTCAAGGCCGGAGACTATCTAAAGCCAAGCGCATATAATGCGCAGCCCCGCACGCACGCCAAATAGCCAAAAAAAGTGCTTGACAACCGTCCTGCTGCGGAAGTATAATAGCACGCGTCGCGTGAAACACGCACCTTTAGCTCAGCTGGTAGAGCAACTGACTCTTAATCAGTGGGCCCAGGGTTCGAGTCCCTGAAGGTGCAGGGTGCGCAGACAACGAGGAGCAACCGTTTGGCTAGCTCCTCTTTTTCGTGTTTAAAGCGCACCTGATGGGACTCGAACCCGTCACAAAGGGGTCCCCGAAAGTGCTCGCACTTTTGGGGAGAAGGAGCCGCAACGACGGAAATGGAGTCTTTCAAGGGATAGCTATTAAAACTTCTTGGAAGACGGAATCGTCGGCGTTCGCGGCGACGAGAACCCGTCACAAAGGGGTCCCCGAAAGTGCTCGCACTTTTGGGGAGAAGGAGGCGCAGCGGAGCGGGCGATGTCATCCGGATAATGTTTTATTTAGCCATTGATGACGAGCAGGCGCAGCTTGCGCTGACGCAGTCCCTGAAGGTGCACTCACGTGAAATAACAAATGCTAAGAGGCATTGGCGTTAAGCTTCCGACAGTTGGCGAGATAATCAACTTCTTCTGCTCCGGCATCGGAAGATTAAGGCCTTCATTTCTGTTCCTTTCAAAGTGACATCCAAAGTGACACCGGGGATGACATTATTGTCACGTTGAAGCTGAGGCCGCTCAACTGATGGGCGGCCTTCTTCCGGATTGTTGCGGTTATTTCAGCACGTCAATGTCTATTTTATAGATCATCTCTCCGCTTTCCTTTTCTTTCGTCAAAAACATCAGCATGTAAATTGGCAGATATATCACACGACCGATCTGCTCGACGTTGCCGTTGTTGAATACGTAAGCTGCCGGGATATTGTAATCATCGTTTGCCATCACGTTTGAAAGCGCTGCGTGCTTTTTATAATCCTTGCCGGATTTGACCTCGATGGGCAGGACTTCCCCGTCATTTTCAACAATGAAATCCAGTTCGCCCTGCTTTTTGCTTTTGAAATAATACAGGTCAAAGCCGTGCGCTTTGAGTTCCTGGGCGACGGCGTTTTCATAGATCGCTCCGAAATTGATATCCTTCTCGTGATTCAGAATCTTGACCTGTATATTGTTCATGTAGGAGGATGCAAGCAAGCCGACGTCCGACAGAAACAGCTTGAAAAGATTGGTGGCTTTTGAAATCTTTAAAGGTACGTGCGGTTCGCTTGCGCAGAATGTCGGCAGGGCGACGCCGGCTTCCTTGAGCCATATAAAGCTGTTTTCATACCTTGAAAACTTCAGATTTTCATTGAGGTTTTTCAGGATGAACCGCTTATTTTGGGAATTAAGCTCGCTCGGTATCAGATCGAAGATATCCTCGATATACAGCTTATGATCCGGATCGTACTGGCTGATGTCCATTTTGTAGAGCTCCATAATGGATCTTTGTTCGCGAAGTACCTCGCTGAGATTGTTCGTTTTCAAATACTTCTCGACCGCTGCCGGCATTCCCCCGACAATGAGGTATAACTCAAACAGCGACATCATTTTATTGTGAACGACCGGATCGACAAGTTTACGGTTTATAAAAGCATCTCTAAGTGAATCGATGATCAGGCTTGAAACCCCGTTTGCCCGTGCGAATTCTTCAAAATCCATAGGATACATCTCCGCAATATCCATGTATCCAACGGGAACGGACCGGAGATTCTTTAGTTCGACGCCAAGCATGGATCCGCTCAGAATATAGCGGTAGCTGTTGTCCTCGACCAAAAATTTGATCGCTGTTACAATTTCCTTCGCAGCCTGTATCTCGTCGAAAAAGATGAGTGTTTCACCGGGAATCATGTTTTCTCCCGTAATCGCGGACAGGCGCATCAGCAGGTCTTTGCTGCCGGTTGCGTTCTCAAACAGAGACTGAGCGTCCTTATTCTCAAGAAAGTTGATCTCTACAAAGTTCTCATAATGAGATCTCCCGAATGCGCGGATGCTATAGGTCTTTCCGACCTGACGTGCTCCGGTTATCAGTAACGCCTTATTTGTCTCTGAACTATAGAATCTTTCCAGATCCTTGTCGATCTTTCGTATAATCATTCTAACACCCCGCTTTTTATATCTCTTCGTTGCTATTATGCCACAGCGTGTCCGCTTTTACAACCCCCAAAAGCGTATTTTTGTCCGTTTTTCCAACCATTTTTATGTGCTTTTTGTCCGTTTTTCCAACCAAGACTCTTTCTGCTTTCATATGAATACTTAAGGTTAGCATCACGACACAAGCTATTGATTCGTTTAAAACCGCTTCCAAACTGCTCGATTGATTTGTCGGTATACAACACTTTGGCTATTTTTTCATTTCGGATTCAATATTGTTCTTGATATATTCTTCTGGCGAAAAACCACTGGCATATTCTCCGGGATTGCCGACATAATCAATTTCTGCTTCTGCTCTCTCGGCCAAGATCCAGAGCATAGCATTCTTTGACATTACGGCAACATTGCGATAAATCGAAATGTTGCCGTAATGTTGCGCAATGTTGGATATAATGTTAGAGCGATCCATGCGATGGAGGTGGGACAGATGAAAATTAATGAGTTGTTTTCCGATGTCATAACGGAAGACCTGCAATGTGAATTCAAAGCACAACTAAATCGGGAAAACCCTGTAAAATGGGCTAAGTCCATAGTTGGTTTTGCCAATGGTGTTGGCGGTATTCTTTTTGTAGGTGTATCTAACGATCGGGAAGCTTTTGGATTGATTCTGGATGAGGTTGATCAAACAAAAAATCTGATAGCGACGATAAATTCATTGACAATACCAAATAGATGCGACGATCATTTTATCACTTTCCACTGACCTGTTTTCCTTGATCCCTGGCGAACAATATATCCCAGTTCAACATGATAGTTTATTCTTCTTTCAACAGTTCTTAAGCTTTTTCCAATTTCTGCCGCAATATCAGCTTTAAACACTTTGGGATTTCTGATCATAATCTCAAGTATAGTTTCATCAATATGTTTTAAACCGCCATTTAAACCGCCATTTAAACCGCCATTTAAACCGACATTTTTCTTGATTCCTGCTGCTTCCAATACAGTTTTATTAAACGGAATCGACAATATTTACGTCGGCGCAGACGAGAGTTTTGTTACTGAGGAGCTGCAGAAGACAAACGGGTTGATGTAAGAAAAAGGATCCGCCCGGGGTGCCGGGCGGGGGGGAAGTCATAACAATATTACAACTGCTGCTCAATGCTTCAGTTTAACTTTTTCTTGATTCGAACGGAAAACACTGCTGCCATTTCCCTTTGATTCCAGAAGGTAACCGTTTTCACACAGCCGCCCGAGAGTGTTCGTCCTGAAATATGTAGATGCGGTTATGCCTATATATTCGGCAATTTCCTTTGCACTGTGTGCTGATTGGTAACAGTAAGCAAGGATCTTAAGATCATTTTTCCCCGTTGTGATTCCCTCTGTATAGATTTCGGGAATTAGATCATCGGAAATTCCGAAACGATATGTCAGGTCCGGAAGTGTCAGCGTAAAAGAAGATGCATCAGAGGTAATGTACGGCTGGTACCGGTCGGCATATGGCGAATAATCTTCGGCGATTTTATCAAATCCGGAGCCTTTTTCCTCCATATATCTGCACATTTCAAGTATCGCGCATATCACGTTATTCCGACGACGTGGGATAATAGCAGAAATATTCTTTTCTTTTCTCAGCTCTTTTCCTCCCATCAAAGAACCGGGAGATGTGATCTCCAGTCTGTCGCGGAATATGTTCACTTCGATCTGTGTTCCAAACATGAAGTAATTTCGGTGACCTACTGCATTGACGATTCCTTCTGTCACAGATCGTGCCGGAAAAGCGATAAAGTCGCTTTGCCCAAGGTCTTCTTTCTTAAAGCCGTTGGCAGAATGATTTCGAACAAAAGCAGCACACTTCTCTATGACGTCAAGGAGATTGCCGTTGTATTCCTCACTCGCCAATACAATGTTGTCTCCTTTGGTCAAGCCGGGCCAAAGCGTTGCCACCGCATGTGTTTCCTCGCAGCTGCAATCATCTTCAAACAAAAGTGCACCTTTTGATAGATACCTGTCTGAAGACATGATAGAACGGGAAATCAGCGCCTTTTCGTTAAACTGGTTTCCTCCGGCTTCAATTGTTTTTTTGAGTTTTTGGAATTTTCCGGGATCAAATTCTATCTCTGTAAAAGGTCGATCGTACGGAATCTCTTCACTCATAATGACCATGTCGCGAACTTGTTCCGGAGAGGCAATATCAGTCCTTCCAAAAATCCTCACATAGATTCCCAACAATCCGTCCTGATGAATCATAACAGGCAGATTACTGCTCTTCTTAACATCGATCTTTAAGACGTAACGGCTTGGCGATATACCCGGTACCGGTATTGCGGATATTTCGTAGTTGATCAAAGGAGTTACTTTGCTCCTCAGCTGTCGATGAACCATGAGAACGATTTTGTCTGCGGTTTCATGATCCAGCGCGACTACTTTGTGGCTGTTATCCTCCACGCCAACGTAAAGAACTCCGCCCTCTGTGTTTGCAAATGCGGTCAGTGTTTTTAGCCATCCGATCTCTTTGCTTTTTCCCTTACTGTCAGTTCCTTCTTCGATTATCCCTTTAAACTCGATATTCTTTGATTCCAAATTTACATTGGCAATTTCCTGAATAAGCATGGTATTTCACCTCCGTACCAGGCAGTATACAAGAAAAAAATGAAGTTGTAAAGGAAAACTTCACTGCACTTCACTGAAAACTACACTGTACTTCGCTGGAAATTTCATTTTTAGTGAAGACGAACCGATATATCAAAAAGAAGACGCCCTTACAAAAAGCATCCGTTGAAATCATGTTCCGATTTTGGATTATCGGCAATAAATGCTTTTTATTGCCGAAAGTCCAAATGCTTTGTCCCACGTGAGATAAAATAGCGTGTTGTGAAAGAATACCAGTGAATAGCGATTATCAGCCAAGTATCGGAGTAAAATCCGGCCAATCTTCGGATTTGAGTGAACAATTTGCCCCCCTACCTCACGGGGGGCGCAAGGTCAAATGCTGTAGCTTAAGACATGGAAATAGTACGGAAAAGCACTAAATTTAACACCTGACCACAAGCCCCTGAAGGTGCACTCACGTGAAATAACAAATGATCAAAGACCTTGGCATTAAGCTGCCGACGGTTGGCGACAAAAGCAACTTCTGCTTCTGCTCCGGCAGAGGGAGGCTGATCAGCGAGCAGCGCATAAACAGCATAATCCACCAAATCCTTGAAAAGCACAATGCCGAGAGGCCGGAGATTCCGTTGCCGAGGTTTTCGTGCCACACACTTCGCCACACCTATGCGACAAGACTTTGCGAGGCGGGGGTGTCAATCAAGGCCGCACAGACCCTTCTGGGACATGCGGACTTCCAGATGACTTACAATATTTACGTCGGAGCCGACGACAGTTTTGTCGCTGAGGAAGTGCAAAAGATAAACGGGTTGATGTGAGGGAAAAAAGGACCCGCCCGGGGTGCCGGGCGGGAGAGGAAATGCTTCGATAAAAGCATTAGCGTCAACGAAATAATCGCATAAAATGACCGTTTTTAAGGCATATTTACTTCGAAAACAGTTTTATTCTTCTTTCAACAGTTCTTAAGCTTTTTCCAATTTCTGCCGCAATATCAGCTTTAAACACTTTGGGGCTTCTGATCATAATCTCAAGTATAGTTTCATCAATATGTGTTTAACCGCCATTTAAACCGCCATTTTCCTTGATTCCTGCAACTTCCAATACAGTTTTATTAAACGGAATCGTTACTATGATGTAGACACTTCATTTTTAGTGAAGACGGACCGGTTTCATCGTTCACCTATCGTTCACCTTATCGTTCACCCTATCTTTCACCCTGACGATCCAATTGGAGTGTTGTGTAAACACCATCAATCAATCGATAGCGTTGTATACGTTTGGACCAAGAACCCCTACGCCATCATTACTTACCGGGCTGGTCGAAGTTTGTCCGTTTTTCCAACCGTTTTTATGTGCTTTTTGTCCGTTTTTCCAACCCGTGAACAAGATAATGCATAAAATTGGGGTATCGAAAACGGGAATAATGCATATTTTTGGGGTTGCACGTTTTTTTCTGATAACTTATCTGATAACTAATCTGATAACTTATCTGATAAGCAATCCGATAACTTGTTTGCAGTTTCACCTCAAAGCAATAGAGCTTCAAAGCACCAAAGCACCAAAGCACCAAAAAATGAAATTATATGGACAAATTTGAAATTAATTATATGGACATATTCGGCTGTCCATGTTATAATTTGGTAGCGTTTTGAGAGGAGGCTTAAAATGGTTATTGGATCTGAAAGTGAAACAGTTGAGTTCAAGCTTACTACTGGGGAAAGGAATGAAGCTGTAGAATCAATAGCGGCTATCTTGAACAAACATTGTCGAGGCACTGTGTATTTCGGAGTAGATGATTCCGGATACGTTAAGGGCCAACAAATAAGTGATTCCACAAAAAAGGATATATCAAGGGTAATCAGTGATTCTATAGAACCGAGAATTACGCCAACAATAGAGGTGATAACTGTAGAGCAAAGAACAATCATTAAAGTGTCCTTTTCCGGCCATAACAGACCCTATGCAGTTAATGGCAAGTATCTAATTCGTACCGGAACAGAAAACAGGCGCATGTCTCCTGACGAGTTAAAACGTTTGATAAAGAATGATGATTATTCTTCTAAGTGGGAGGAATACCTGACGGATTACACTTCTGAAGATTTGGATGATGATGCATTGAAAGACTTTTTTCAGTCTGCAAAAAGCTGCGGTCGCTTGTCCATGAATGAGTATAATAAAGAGAAATTGATAACCACAATTGACATTGTGCACGACGGACACATAAACAACGGAGGATATGCTCTTTTTGGAAAAAATGCAAAGATCGGATTAAAACTCGCATCGTATGCCACAGATAATAAAATAACAATTACAGATTTGAAACTTCTTGAAGGAAATATATATAACCTTGTGAACGATGCAATAGCCTATATTTTGAACCATATCAACTGGAGAAGCGAAATAGGAACCAGAAAGAGGAAAGAGATTCCGGAAATCCCTGAAGAGGCGATACGTGAAATAGTTGTAAATGCTTTTGCTCATGCAGATTATGAAACCGTTCCTGAGATTGAAATAGGCATTCATCCCGGAAAAATCGAGATATATAACCCCGGGCCTTTTCCCGATGACCTTACGCCAATTGATTTCATATCAAGGAACCTCCCATCGTACAAAAGAAACAGGCTTATTCTGGATGTTTTGTTTAGGAGTAAAGATGTTGAGAAATCAGGCACCGGATTTCAACGAGTAAATGATTTTTGCAAGCGACAGAATGTTACTTGGAATTATCGAAAGGAGGCAAATGGCTTCTTCTTTGAATTTATCAGGACAAATGTCCGGATAAATGTCCAGATAAACACAGAACTTACAGACGCAGAGCAGGTCATTTTCAATTTACTTCAGAATAATGAAGGTATCTCAAAGGCTGAAATGGCTATTAGAATTGGGAAATCGGAAAAGACTGTCCAAAGGATCATCTCGTCGCTCATGAAAAAACATGTAATAGAAAGAACCGGATCAAACAAATCGGGAAGCTGGAAAATTAAGATATGAGCAGAGATGCACCGACGGACTGGACTGGGTGTGGAAAAGCATTAAGTTAGCCAACTCTCGGAGTGAAATCTGGCCAATCGTCGGATCTGAGTGAACAAGTTGCCCCCCAACCTCACGGGGGGCGCGAGTTCAAATTCCGCAGCTTAAGACTTGGAAATAGTACAGAAAATCACTAAATTTAGCACCTGACCACAAACCCCTGAAGGTGCACCACAAGAAGGGGATTTCCATTCAGGAGTCCCCTTTTTCTATGCCAGTCTGTGCCACACTGTGCGTATTCCAAAGTGTCCCAAACCCCTCATAAACTGTGCCACACTGTTCCAGTCTGTTCAACTAATTGCGCACTGGGGGCTTGCTATGCGTATACCAGCATAGGGAGAGCACCTACTTTCGTTCCGTATAAAGATATCTTGCCCCATGATCTGTTGACTATGATTTTATCATTGTAGTCTGCTGGGCTAGTGTTTCGAACGCTGTTTTTTTCAGTAAACTTGCAATCCAGAGAAAGTCTTCAGATTGACATTTTGGTTGGTGCGAACTGAAAACAATGAGTTAAGTATTATTTGACTTATTATACTGTGCCAACCATGAAAAAATAAGAGATGAATTCTATTGTAGAAAATGCGAGGTTTGCGCTATAATAATTCAAACTACTCTTAAGGAAGGTGTGAGTTTAATGCAATTGCCAATCGCAATTAAAACTATAAGACAAAAAGCATTTATGACACAGGCTTGTTTTGCCCAAGAACTCGGAGTGACGTCGTCAACAATCAATAGATGGGAACATGGAAAAGCTAAGCCTAATCTTACCGCAATGAAAAAACTAAAAACATTATGCGAAGCGAATAGGCTTGATTATGAAATCGTAGAATCTGCGTGGTTTGAAGCCCAAACCAATGATATGTGAGGATAGAAAAATGAATGTATTATCTTTGTTTTCTGGATGTGGTGGTATGGATATTGGTTTTGAAGGAGGTTTTGTATGCCTTAGAAGATCGATTAATACCCAAATTCACCCAGATTGGATAAAAGAAGATATGGGAGAATATGTTCGTGTCGTCGAAACTGGATTTCATACAGTCTTTGCAAATGATATACGTCCGGATGCAAAAGCGGCGTGGGTGTCTTATTTCGAGAGGCGGATTGATAATGCTGAAAAGATATACAGACTCGAAAGCATTGTAGATCTTGTCAAACAAGCCAAGAATGGAGAGAGTGTTTTCCCCTGTAATGTTGATGTTGTTACAGGCGGATTTCCGTGTCAAGATTTTTCGATAGCAGGTAAAAGGAAGGGTTTTAATTCGGAAAAAAGTCATACCGGCGGCAAACTAGATGCTGATGAGCCTTCCGTCGAGAGCCGAGGGCAGCTTTATATGTGGATGCGAGATGTGATAACGATAACGAAACCAGCTATTTTTATTGCAGAGAATGTAAAGGGACTGACAAATCTCGACGATGTGAAAGAAATAATCGAGCATGACTTTGCTAATGCCGCTAATGGCGGATATCTTGTAATTCCTGCAAGAGTTCTTCATGCAGCTGATTATGGTGTTCCACAATCAAGGGAACGTGTGATTTTCTTCGGGTTTAAGAAGAATTCTCTAAATACTAAGGCAATGGAAGCATTGATTTCGCAGATTATTCCAACTGAATATGATCCGTATCCGCCGATCACTCATGCATATCACACAAAAGCTGAGATGCTATATACACCAGTAACCTGTAGAGAAGCATTTAGCGGGTTGACTGAGCCGAGCCTTTCAGATGATCCTTCTCAAAAGAAGTATTCAAAGGCCAAGTACATGGGGAGACATTGCCAAGGACAAACAGAGATAAGACTAGACGATATTGGACCCACAATACGATCGGAGCATCATGGCAATATAGAATATAGAAGATTGAGTTACGAACATGGTGGCCAACATACTGAAGAATTAAGAATGGGGCTGAACGAGAGAAGACTGACTGTTCGAGAATGCGCCCGCATTCAAACTTTTCCAGATGATTACCAGTTTATATTACCTGCAAGAGAAGGATTTACTTCAGTCTCTTCAAGCGACGCTTACAAAATAATAGGAAATGCAGTTCCATGTGTGCTTGCATACAATATAGCTAAACACCTTTCTGAAAGATGGGAGATGTATTTCGGTGAGGAGTAAAAGATGATTATTTCTGAGAACAACATTCCGACAATTTCAGAGTTTCGTGATTTAATGCACAAAACGGATGCTTTGCTTAACAAGGAGGCATCGGGGCGTGACGCCTATTACGCAAAGCGAAATGGGACAGAACTCGAAGAAGATGTGTTTGATGCGCTTAAACGGTCGTCGATTAATACTCCTTTTGATGGATCAATCCAGTTGGTTTCAGGATCAGCTTTTCCAGACATTGTTGCAAATGGCTACTATGGGGTGGAAGTTAAAAGCACAAATAAGAATCACTGGCGGTCAATCGGGAGCAGCATATTAGAGTCAACAAGGATTCCGAGTGTTGAGCGTATCTTTTTGACATTTGGCAAGTTAGGAGCACCTGTGGAATTCAGAAGTCGGCCGTACGAGGAGTGTCTATATGGAATATCAGTGACTCACTATCCGAGGTATCAAATTGATATGGAGCTGGGTAAGGGCGAGACTATTTTCGATAAAATGGGTGTTTCGTATGACGTCATACGAAACATGACTAACCCAGTGGAACCGGTGTCAAGGTATTACAAAAGCCAGCTGAAGCCAGGAGAAAGCTTATGGTGGGCAGAAACCGGAAACGTCGAAGAAGATGCTGCGCCTCCAACGGTCAAACTTTGGACTGCGCTTTCTCCTGAGGCGAAAGAAATCTTGACAGTACAGGGATACACTTTATTTCCAGAGGTTTTGAGGTCATCAAGTCCGAAGAAATACAACCGTTACGCACTTTGGCTGGTTACGAAAAAAGGCGTAGTTAATACAAACATACGAGACTCTTTCTCTGCTGGAGGAAAGGTTCCGATGAGAACTACTGGCGGGATAGATGTGTTGATGCCGGCAGCATTTGGCCGAATTGACAAGTACAGCAATTTAATAAAAACCACCCTTTATGATATTGATGAGGAGACCTTAAAGGAGTATTGGGAAACTGATACCATTGAGGAGGACCGATTATCGCAATGGTGCAATATGATTGCATGGGCGGCGAATACAGATCCCAATATTGATTTTTCCCTAGCGATGCAAGTGCTAAATAGAATTTTCCTCCGTATCCCCAGCATCGATAACAACTATTTAACTCTAGACGAGGATGAAACGCTATTTTTTGCAGCTGAGGAGGATACTACATTGTAAATAGCCTTTCTGAAAAGGAAAGAATGCATATTCCAGAGATACAAGTTGGAAATATATTAGTACACGACATTTACGGAGATGGATTTGTGCAAAGTATTGGCGATGGAGTGATTGTGGTGAATTTTAACGGAACAGAGAAACGGTTTCAGTATCCTCAAGCCATCCAAAACAATTGCTTAAAAAAGAAATAATGAGGCAAAACGAATGTTGTTTTTCCCTCTGGCCTCGTTATTTGTGATATTGTGTCTGTAGATCACAAGGAAGGAGCATACAGACAGGAGAAGCCAATGCGAGACGGTGAGTGCATAACGTATGGAACACTATTTCAAGAAGACGTTAAAGAATCTGGTAGATATCCGGGTTATTGGCATAACAAAGAATAATGCTTCTCAAAGACGCCTCTTCAAGTACGACATGTATCCGGAAAGACTTTACAAATACCGTTCCTGCGATGAAAAAGGATTTGACGCTTTTGAAAAGGATTATGTCTATAGCCCACTTCCTTCTGCGTACGAAGACAAACAGGATTCAAAAGTATTTTTGGGCGGAGACTACTGCCACAAAGGGACGAACGAGACAACGAAGGTTTGCAAAATTATAGCAAAGAAGCTTTGGAGAGAGCATGCCAAACAATTAAAGAGCATTGGTGCGGACAAGAAGTGGCTGATCAATGCTCTTTCGAACAATGTAATAGAGTCATACTCGATTGGAAAACTCCAGAGCGATTTTGAGGCAACCGTTGTGCGACGCTCAAAAAAAGAAAAGAAGGCCGCAATGGCGCAGTTCAAGAAACTGGTGGTCGATCCTATTATGGTCTTCATAAGAGATGCCGAAGTTGTTTTTTCAAAAATTGCGCATATTCATAGGAACAACGTTAAAGTTTGTTGCTTGACAGATTCATACGATTATATGCATTTATGGGAAAATTATGCAGATGGCTATAGCGGCTTCGTAGTGGAATACACTAAGCCAGAAAGAAAACAGATCGATTCAAAAGCAATGAACTTAATGCTTGAAACCTTTCCTGTGGAGTATTTCAAAAAGAGACAAAAAATAGATATTTCGCCAATCTTAGTCGATATCATAAATAACAGACCGGTTAAGAAGGCAAGAAAGAAATCAAAAGCTGTTTTGGTAGATGCCCAAAGGCAGATACTACAAAAAAGACTTGAGTTCGAGGTTGAAAAAGAGTGGAGAATAATTCTTAACGACAAAGAGGATAGTAAGTTGAACTTTCCGTATGCCACGGCAGTTTACTGCGGGTATAATATCAAGGAAAACGATTTTGAGAGGATAAGACGTGTCTGCAGTAGTAAAGGATTAACTTTGTTTCGGCAAAGGCTTGAAAATGACGGAACGTTTTATTACGAGCGAGTTTACGATTATTCTTCGTCGGAATAGAGTGATGTTTTTAAACCAAATATCTCTCATAATGACTAAAAATTAACGAAAGAGAGGGACGTATGGATTCTTGGGAAAACATTACCGATCAGGTGCTTGAGGCAAAGGGAAGAACTCAATATAGTATAACTGACGACTCTGATTTGGATTATGCTGCAAAATATGCTATTAGTGAGGCTTCTCGCTGGGATAACGCAATTTCTGTTTTGCAGCAAGCGAATAAACAATACTTTGATTGCCAGATTTGTGTGATGACAGTGCTCTCTGCTGAGCTTTATCTAAAGGCAACTTTAATGTTGAATGGGATAAATGTGACGAAAGACAGAGATTGCATGCAGCACAATTTAAGAAAACTGTTCGAGAAATTAGAAGAGTCTGATCAATTGTACATCAAAGAACAAATGGAACCATGCGACACAGAAACTATTCTCTTGATAAGTGAATGCATAGTACTCAGAGATTTTGATCAAAAGCTGGATTTTATCTCAAATGATTTTATAAACCTAAGATATCATTACGAAAAGTTTTTGAACGGAGAACCTATATTAACCCTTCAAAAGTTTACATTGGATTTTCGAGATTGCGTTAGAGATATTTCTAACAGAAAGAGTAAGGAGCGAGGTTTCTAAAACTATTCCGCTGGACTTCCGTTTTCTTTGTGATATTGTGTTTGCAGATCACACAGAAGGAGGTCTCAGATTTGAGAATACTGATTGCAATTATTATCGCCATACTCACCGCACTTCTTGGCGTTGGGCACCCGGTAGAAGAAGTAAGTGTGACACCAATAGAACCGGTGGCAAAGGCGGAAACGGCGGTCTTGGAGAACGGAATGATAAGGCCTAAACTTTGTCGGTAACGATTTTTTGTCAGTTTAATATCATCGGCAGTGCCTTTGTACTCAACGACGTAAAATCGGAAGCCGGCAACCGCAAGATCCCGATCCCGGACCAGACATACGAGGCGCTTCTTATGCAGAAACAAATGATCAAAGACCTTGGCATTAAGCTGCCGACGGTTGGCGACAAAAGCAACTTCTGCTTCTGCTCCGGCAGAGGGAGGCTGATCAGCGAGCAGCGCATAAACAGCATAATCCACCAAATCCTTGAAAAGCACAATGCCGAGAGGCCGGAGATTCCGTTGCCGAGGTTTTCGTGCCACACACTTCGCCACACCTATGCGACAAGACTTTGCGAGGCGGGGGTGTCAATCAAGGCCGCACAGACCCTTCTGGGACATGCGGACTTCCAGATGACTTACAATATTTACGTCGGAGCCGACGACAGTTTTGTCGCTGAGGAAGTGCAAAAGATAAACGGGTTGATGTGAGGGAAAAAAGGACCCGCCCGGGGTGCCGGGCGGGGGGTTATTAATGAAAAATGGCCGATATGTGAGTTTGGTTTATTTCAGTATTTCCCATGTTGATGTTTGTTTGGAGCCAATTCTTTGGATATAACCCTTTTCTCTAAGTGTGTCTAACGCCCTCTGTACAGTACGGCTTGTTTTTGATATCTTATTGGCAATTTCATCCCTAGATGAATCCGGCTTTTGCCTCAGTATTGTAAGAACCATCATTTCTGTTCCGTTCAAAGTGACACTGGGGACGACAAAACTGTCACTTTGAAACTGTGGGCGGTACATTTGATGTTATGGTTAGTCAGTTGTTTTTGATTTTCCAGTAACCGTTTCTTGATGATCCAATACGCTCGATAATGCCTTTGTCTTTCAAGTTCTTCAAATACCCAGCTATTGTTTTTCTACTTACATTCATTATTTCGGCAAGTTGTATTACAGTGTATCCAGGGTCTTGAGCAAGGTAATTTAACAGAGCTTTTTCTTGATCGTTCACCCTATCGTTCACCCCATCGTTCACCCTAACGATCCGATCCTCCGGCCCGGTAATTAGATCATGGGGCGAATGGTAACTGCTGTTATCTTGTACCACAGGTGTTTAAGATTGAAATAAAATGCGAAATAAAGTACTATTTTAACGGGCGGTACTGCATAAGGACTTGGAAAAATGCTATTGCATTTTTCATACAAAGCTACATTACCGTGAATGCGGGGACCAGATTTAAACGTTTGGGTTAGGCGATATTTTTTTGGCTGCTAGGAGGATATAAGTGTTTGAAAACCAGATTGAAACATTAACCGCAATATTGAAATCCAAGGACATTAGAAATTACTCTGGTGATGCTTTTTTTAACATTATTAAAGCAGTTTCTCTTGGGGATATCAGTGCACTGCTTGGCACGGCAGTTGATTTGAAGAATATTCTATTTCATATCCCTACGGTTTTGTTTTGGGATAAAATGCAGCGTTATTTGTTTGGCACTTTTAGGGATTATAGTGATCAAGTTAAGATGTCGGCAAAATTTACCAGGGATAACAAGGATTACAAATCATTTGTAAAGAAACAGATACATTTGATTAACGAAATGAATGACGATAGTAAAATTGATTATTTTGCAATGTTGACGCGTTGCTATCTTTTATGTGATATGGAGGAGGCTCTGTATTATAAGCTTGCACGATTTATCAACATTTGCACTCCCGAAGAATTGGAGTATATTAAAAAATTCGATTTTGAACGTAAGTCTGAGATTAATACCGTTATTTCATCGTTATATCAATATGGCTTATTTGATCAAATAGAACAAGAACATGGCAGAGCATGCTACGGGCTTTCTGGCTTTGCAAAAGCGCTGAAAAGTAATAGCCTGAACTTTGATGAGGGATTGAAAGGCAGAGAAAGGTTTTTATCTTATAATCAAATACCTCCACTCAATATTGCTGAACCCATGACAGACGAAGATATTGACAGCCTTTTTGATGAGAAAGCAGATTACTAAAAATGAGATGGGTTTATCGGAAGCGGTATTTTACGTCGGCTTCGATAAAGCGCAATTGGTGCAACACTTTAATTAAGGTTAGTGTCAACTTCTCGTCAACGAAACAATCGCTTAAAATGGCCGTTTTTACGGCATATATACTTCGAAAACAGCTTTATAATCAACGACCCGTCAACGAAAATCAGGCCCAGTAAGGAATATATTTTTTTCTGCTATGCCGTCTTGCACGAATCTTTTATTTCAGATTGCGTGTTGCTTCAACCAGATAGGCATAAGGCTCGGCTTTTTGTTTCCTGATATAGGAGAGTTTCTTATAGTCATCGCCTTTGAGACGAGCGGTTAAGTATTCTTCCGGCGAATCGATTTTTCGGAAGGGATTGCCTGAAAGCAAGCATGATGCAAGATACAAAACTTTGCATGCTCTCCATGTGGCTTCATCGGTGTTATATCCTCTGAGAAGGATATGATTGCCGAGCGACTTAATTCCACGCAGATATTCTTTATAATCATTTCCGTCAAAAGCCCCGCGGCTTATAATACTTGTACAAGCGCGAATGGTGTCTTTCAGAATATCCTCCCGTGACCAGGAGCTGCCGCGAAATTCGGTTTCTTCCAGGGCAGAATTGGCGTATGTTTCCGATAATAAATCAAAGTCCGACAGATGATCCGTGAGCGTTGACGTATCAAACAGTTGTTTGGCGATTTCAAGCTCTTTGCCTGTTCCCAAAGGTATCCCGGTCGTGTGAGGAGCAAAAGCGGTGAGTTTATCGCCAAGAATGCAGTCGGCAGTTGGCATTTCAACAAACAGATTATCCCCGGTCGTGAGAAGAAGGTCGTTTTTGATTTCCTTACGGATCGTTTTTGCATAAGGTATGTGTGAAAACACAATATCGAGGAGGATATAAAACTCTTTGTTCCGTATTGGCGAATAATACGTGAACTTGAAATGTCTTTTCACAATACCGTTTCTTCCTTTGCGAATATCTTCCGACTTGTCCACAAACGGGAAAATGGAGGATGCTTTTTCTATGTAACCGTCAACGTCTGTTCCGGGTGCAACAATAACATCAATATCAGTGGACAGTCTAGCTGGCTTGTCCAGTATAAGCATAAGACTGGTTCCGCCCTTGAAACAAAAAGGCATGCCAACACTTGCTATTGCCTCAAGCAATCCAAATGCATATATGGCTCTTTCTATGAGCCCCGGATCCGATGAGAACTTCTTTTGAAGATCACGGATGTATTCTATTTCGTAGACTCTTTTATCTATCATACGATTGCCTCCAAATCGATTTCGGTTTCTTCTGCGATGAATTTTATAATTTTTTGCTCTACTCCTCTGCGGCGGGCATAGCGGAACAGTTTTTGAGCATTAATGCTGTACTTTCGAAAAGAATCTTCGTAAATGGCAGGATACTCCGAACGCGAAATTATAGAACCTGCAAGAGTGCGGCCGAAAAGATCCACTAAAAGCTTTTCGAGGGAGCATTGGCAATAATCTCCAATGGTAGAAGGCGATTCGGAGATCAGTCTTCCAACAATGATCGTCTCATCGCCGGAATATCTGTAGTACTCGTCAATGCCGGGATTCAAAAGAACGTGGGGAAACTTTTCAAAAAGGAGGTTGAACACAGTCTCTTCTTGCATGTTCTCAACGTCCAGGAAAATAGTGTTTTTTGCAAGCTGATGATTGACGAACTCATTCATTTGGTACAATTCCCAGATTTGGAAGGAAATTAAAGGGAAACTCGACCGTATGGCAGAGACAATATTCTTGGCGGTATTAGAAAGATTATATGTGTACGCTACTATGTCCGAAACTGCATAGTAGCCACGACGGACCCTCCGGATGCTACCGTTTGCGCACATGGTTTTAAGCAAATTGAAAGCTGAAGAGCGTCCGAGTTTTTCATGAGATGACTGAAGAAAGTCTGCAAATTCCTCAGTTGAAAAAGGGCTATGTGTATTGATAAAAGTGCTTACAGATGTATCCGTTGAGATCACCTCCTGACTTTGGATTATCGGCAATAAATGGAAAATGTTGCCGAAAGTCCAAAGTTATTATATCACATGAAACAAAAAAAGCAAGTTAAATGATTGGCCGTTTGCAGCGATGAGAACCTGGCAAAAGAGATTCCAAACGTGTTTAAAAATATGGGAGAAAGGGAAACTACACTGCACTTTACTGAAAACTACACTGTACTTCACTGGAAACTTCGTTTTTAGTGAAGACGGACCGGCCGAAGTTTGTCCGTTTTTCCAACCGAGGTCTGTTCGTGATGTAGCAGTCAATAAAAGTCAGGACAAGAGTTAATGCATAAAATTGGGGTAGCAAAAACGGGGAAAATGCATATTTTTGGGGTTGCACGTTTTTTGAGGTTCCAATTTGGAACCTCAAAGGAACACGCTTGACGTAGCGGCCGAAGATATTTCCGGCCAACTGTCGGAGTGAAATCCGGCCAATCGTCGGATCTGAGTGAACAAGTTGCCCCCAACCTCACGGGGGGCGCGAGTTCAAATTCCGCAGCTTAAGACTTGGAAATAGTACAGAAAATCACTAAATTTAGCACCTGACCACAAACCCCTGAAGGTGCACCACAAGAAGGGGATTTCCATTCAGGAGTCCCCTTTTTCTATGCCGGTCTGTGCTACGCTGTGCATATTCCAAAGTGTCCCAAACCCCTCATAAACTGTGCCACACTGTTCCAGACTGTTCAACTAATTGCGCGCTGGGGGCGCAGGGTTGGACACGTCCGGGGGCATTTTCGGAGTCATCGCCAATGCCACTTTTTGGGGGCTATTAGGGGGCAAATGACATTTGCGATGATGCCGGCTAACACAGCAGCCAGGGGGCGCAAGGTCAAAAACACAAAGTGTTTCAGCGCATTTTTAAGAAATAAGAACAACGATTATTAGAATGTGAATTTTCAAAGTAAACGCAACACCCATCTCTGGCCACTGTTGCGTTTAGTCTGAAACGACTATGGTGTTGCATTTAATCTGAAAATTCACATGAAGTTCGTTTTTTTAGAAAGTGACATTTTGTCTCTTTTTTGCGTCTATTTTAGCGTGTAAAATCATTCCGGAGGCAGAAAATGGACTTTGGCACTTGGAATCAGGGACAAACGGTGCTATGACTTTAAGATGCTGGACTTGATTTGAAAAGGTATGCTAAAATAAGGCAGAGAATTAAGGATGAGACTGTTAATTTTGGCGGAACTAATCCTCAATTATATTAGTTAAATTGTGAGATGATTAGTAAAATGAGTATAGAGCTACATACAGAAATATGGTTTCGACAGAAAGTTGATATCTAGAAGGGCGCGACAATGAAACAAAGGGTATTGTTTGTGATTTGGATTATTACAGTAACACTCATGCTTTTGGCTGCATGTAGCAATGGAAATGAAGATGGAACTGGGTTTAGGATTGACTTCGGTGCTGTGGGATATGACCATTGGAAAATTTCGAATGTTAAAATAGAATATGATGTTAACGCTTTGAAAAAAAGGATTTCTGGCGATAATGCGTTTGTTTATGTGTCCTCAATGATCGACAATTATGATGACATTGCTAAACAATTCGGTTTTAATACGTTGCAAATATGCCCTATCGTCGATGAGATTATCGAATATCGAGACGAATCAGAGAATCAAATGAGAAGGCTTCTTATTTGGCCAACAGGTAAAATCCGATACGATACAGGCGTGGAGGAAACATCTTTTGAAACAAAAGTAAGCAAGGAGTATTGCGCTGAGTTGTCGAAAGAAGTATTAAAAAAATATGGGTTAACGAACCAAAGGTTTGACAGTGAATGGTATTACAGTGAACGTACGCTGACGGATCCGGCAGACAATCAAACAAAGGTTATCGGATATACCGTTTTTCATTATTTTTTGCTTGACGGAGTAAAACTTTACGGAGAGCCTCGCGCAACGGTTCAGTTTAACGGTAATGGCGAGGTTGTTTCCATAATGTACAATATGCCGGATTATTATGAGGCCGGAGAATGTGAACTTATAAACATACGACAAGCGCTGAAATCTATAGAAAAAGGGAATATACCAATGATGTACGGGTTAGAAGAGGCGCCAGAGAAAGTAACGATTGAAGACGTTGAATTGTGCTATTATTCTCAAACCTTTGATGTTAACACTGTTGTTGCTCAGCCGGTATACGTCTTTTCTGCCACCGGACATTACAAGGAGGAAAATCGGCAGTTTCGCATAATAGTTCAGGCCAACTGATTATCTCCGGAGTTTCGCGTTATAGCCAGTGACAAAGCATCGAGGCATCGATAGATGCTGCAAATGATAGTGCAAGCAGACTCGAAGATATTGTTTATGTTGCGTACGGAAATGAATAAAAGGAGGATTGGAGAAAATGGCAAAAAAGGTATTGCTCAACTTGTTTCCAATTATGTTGTGTTGTGCTGTTGTGGTTAGTTTATGCTCCTGCACCGGGGGAAAAGGGGAACTTCTACTTTCGGGGATTTCCGATAGCGGACTAATTCCGATTACATACAAAAATGACATAGAATTGTCTACTAAGAGTTATGAAGATCCCCGCCTCGTTGAAACGACATACAGAATTAATATATATGGGAAGGAGTATATGGGATCTTACGAAGAAACAAGCATTTACCCGTACTATAAGTGTGCTGTTGATAGATATAGGGTTATAGAAGACGGAAGGTATACGCTAAGCTTTTGCATCAACAGGTATTCTAAGAAGCTTAGTTCTTTCCTGTTCTCTATTGATTATTTTTCCTGCGAAACTAACAAAAATTCTGGGAAATCACGCGAAGAATGCAGGCAAATCGCGATTCAAAAGCTATATGAATATGATAGCGAGATTGTTTTCACAGAAAAGTATCCACAGGACAATTATTCGAAAGATATATATCAATTTATGTTCGTAAGAACGATTGACGGAATTGAGACCAGCGACATTTATTCCGCAATCGTTAATACAGATGGAGTAATTGTTGGATTTAATTCGAACAGCATGCCTTCTTTTGAGAATCTTGGATCTAAATTAGAGAGGTTAAAGAACATAGATGAGTCAGATTTGAATGAGCAAATCGAAGCCAAGCTTTCGCAAATACTGAATGGGAAGAATTATGAAAAATGGGAGATGTATGGACGCACCTTACATGTACTGAAAGACGGTTCACCTTGCATTGAATATGACGTCAGGGTAGTATTAGATACCTTTGAAGTTGAAGTCGAAGGCTCGCTCGAAAAAGAGGAGAATTATACTGTATTCAGATTTATTAAAATGCTGTAGATTAGGACAAAGTGTGGAGAATGATATAATTGGCTCTAATGGTTGTTGGGTTGCGAACTAAACCAAGAAAATGTGATGTATGGAGCAACGGTATATAGAACACTTTTGTATTCCCATCATTTCTGTTTTTTCTAACCGCATCGAAATATTATCCAGAGGAAGTATTCCAATGGCTCAGACAATGGAAGGATTCTTCCTCGGAGAATCGATTCCGGTCAACTAAAAGCTATCTGAAATCTTTCTGCAGCTTCATATCAGTGAAAAATCCGGACGAGGCGTTCCGAAGATTATTGAGGTTTACGGTAAAGAGGCATTCACGTTTAGAGAAAACTCTATTGTTGTGACAATTCCGTTTCATAGGGTTCATAATCCCCAAACATCAACAGGAAAAAAACTGGGGAATAAGATGGGGGATAAAAAGGATTTGAATCTCCGTCGCCGTAGAATCCTTGCCGAGATGAGAAACAATCCGAATATTACGACTGTGCAGCTTAAGATTATACTCGACTGTGCTGAAACTACCGTAGAAAACAATATTGCTTTTTTGCGCAAGAATGGATATATCGAACGAGTGGGCTCCAAAAAGACCGGTTACTGGAAAGTGCTCTAATATATCATTGCAATTCGGTCTAAAAGGTGAAAAGCATTTATGGATAACTAAAAAAACTATTTAGCATGTACAACAAATCTAAATAGGATATTTGATTATGCCTGTTTTTTTGCTAAACTCATAATATAATATGTATCCGGCGCTTGGAAAGTTGAATCTGTGAAATGGACGCCGGAATAGGATAGATAGTATGATTGGATGCCTAAAAAATGAGTTTATAAAGTTCAAGAACAAGTGGATTCCGCTTGGGGTGTTAATTGTTGCTTTGTCGCTGATCATGATTCTTCATATTATTTCAGACGTAAGAAACGATTTTGCAGCAAAAATTCAACAACACGAAAACAGTATAGGGACAGAGGTTTTCGCAGGCGCCATTGAGAAGCGGATTGACAATTTAAAAACGGAAGTAGCCGACTTGCGTTCGAAAGCGGAGGTTCTTATTAAAAACGGAGAGGCAGAGAAAGCACAAATACTACTTGATAATGCTGATTTTGATGAGCGGGAAGTCATACCGAGATACTGCAAGCTTCTGGAGCATAGTGTTAATGCGGCCATGTGGCAATGTGAATGTACCAACGAGGTTATTTCTGCGATTGCAAATGACAATGAAGAAGTTAGGATAGTTTTTCAAAAGGCTCTTGACGATAACGATTATATGCTTTATCTGCAGACAATGTGTGACATGCTGAAAGAACCGGAGGATGATTTGGAGCTTATGACATATTTCCGGTATGCCTTTTTACTTGAGACGAAAAGTGTTCCCGATAAAAATACACAAAACTGGTCAAGGGCAACAAAATATCAGAGTAATATGTACGAGCTTATGAATTCCGGTTCGGACGAGGAGAAGCAGAAACTGCTTCTTGAAAACGAGTGGCTTATTGAAGCTGCAAAACATAATGCATCCAATCCGGACGTGAATGCAGCAATGGTTTGTATTACCGGTATTTCTACGTTAATCTCTGAAATATCCTCTGTTGGATTGATAGGAGTTTTTTCTGCCGCCGTCATCTTCGGCGTTGACCGTAAGAGAAAAAAGATTCCTCCGGTTTATCTTCTTCCTGCAAGCCGAAGTAGCGTTATTCTTTCCAAACTGCTGGCTTCTTTTTTTGTAAGTATAGTTGGGACATTATCGTACTCGTTGATTTTCGGAGTCTCGGCGCTTGTCTTTTCCGGAAAGTCCATGTTTGAAACGGTTTTTATCGTTTTATTAGGCAAATCTGTTTTCTGTACGCCTTTTTCGGTATTTCTGATTGTTTCATTGGCAATGATTCCGACTGTGATCCTTGTGATTTCGTTTGTGTTCTTTGTAATTTCGCTGACAAAGAACACCCCTGCCGCTGCAGTTTCCGGGGTAGTGCTTTCGATTTTGTTGTCGGTTTTCCGGATAAGACTCTTAAACGGCGGCGATGAAGCATATTGGTTTAAATACAGTATAGTCTCCGTCTCGGACTGGACTCCGTTCGTTTTGAACTCTTTGCCGGTATCCGGTCAAAGCTTTTTATGGACTTCGCTCTCGTTTTTATTACACGTACTGGTACTTGTAATAATTGGACTTTTAATTGAAAGCCGCAGTGAGGATTAAACTATGTCGGTGATTACTTTTAAGGATGTTGTGAAAAAATACGGAAAGATCAATGCTCTTGACGGCGCGTCTTTTGAGATAGAGAAGGGCGCGTGCGTCGGATTGATCGGAGTAAACGGAGCGGGTAAAAGCACCATAATGAAGACTATTATGGGGATTGCCTTATATGATTGCGGAAATGTCGACGTTCTGGGCTTTGATCCGAGGCGCCGCAATCCCGCGATGCTGTCAAAAATCGGATTTATAAGCGAGTCTCCATCGCTTTACCCTTTTTTAACCGGAACAGAGCACCTGGAGCTGATCAGGAATGTTAAGAAGGGAATAACGGACGATGATATTGAAAGAGTATTTGAGATTGTCGGCCTTGGCGAAAGAAAAAACGACAGAGTATCAGGCTATTCATTCGGAATGAAACAGCGGCTTGGAATGGCCCAGGCGCTCGTAGGGGAGCCTGAAATACTGCTGCTCGACGAACCGACGAACGGACTCGATCCTGTTGGAACCAGAGATCTCAGAACGATCGTTTCTAATTACAGAGAGAAAAACGGTGCAACGGTGATCATTTCGAGTCACAACCTTCATGAGGCGGGTCTTCTGTGCGACTGTTACATTTTCATTGACAGGGGAAAGATCGTTTCCACGGCAAAAAAAGAAGAAATAGGCGGCGACCTGGAAAAAGAGTTTTTCCAGAGAATCAAAGGGGTCTGAATCCGTGTTAGGCGTTTTAAAAAACGAATTCATAAAAGCGTTCTTTAGGCGTGAGATCGTTGCGGCGTTCGTTGCTGCCGTATTTCTGCCTCTGGCGTTATGCCTTATCTTAACCGCGGGAGAAAAAACCGATCTGAAACAGTATGCTGACATTTCCGACAACTACTATCGCAACCGTATCGACGCGGCGGAGAGGCTTTTGGAGAATGCGGATACAGACTCCGAGCAAGATGTGTCCAACCTCGCAGACGAGATCAGAATGTATAATGTTCTTCAGGAAAAGAACGTGTTTTCAACGTACACATGGCAATACATTCTTTCCGAGCTTTCGCTTGCCGCCGGATTTGAAGAGGAGGCGGCAGTGGCAATCAGCGCGGATGACTATGTGTTTTATTACGATAAAATGATAGAGATGTCTGTCAGTGAGCCGCAAAAGCAACTTTTCGAAACGCTTAAACGCCTTGATGTTTATCCTTCCTATGAGGACTATAGGTTTCTGCTCGCTCTTCGCGTTTCGGATAACGCGGACACTCCGGAAGACAAACTCCTTATCTGCCGTATTGAAAACAATATCCCGGAGGTTCCTGCTCGGGGAAGCTACGGGAGTTTTGTCGAAAAATCAAAGGGTATAATTACCGTTGTGTTTTTGATTTACAGCTCTTTTGTTGCTTCCTGTGTTTTCGCGGTTGACAGGAAAAATACCGTTCCGCATCCCTCTGTTATGGTCTCAGGGACTGTCAAAACAGTTTCCGGCAAGACTTCTCTTCTGGCAATCGTTCTGCCGCTTACGGCATTGATTTCGTACACGGTAGTGCTGCTTGCCGGCAGGGCTGTTTTTTCGGGGGATGCACCGAGGGAGGCATATTTGAGCGAAAACGCTGAGGTGTCGGTAAGATCATTCTTTGATATGATCGGAAAAGGTTATACGGTCGCTCAAGCTTGCGGGGCGGTTTCTGCAGGCATTTCAGGCTTTTTGTCTTTCGCCTCAAGGAGCGAACTGTCGGGAATTGCAGCAGGCGGAATTGTGTCGTTATTATATATCTTATTTATTGGTGGTGGGATTCATTAGATTCTCTGCTGTTGAAAAAGGTCCTGTTGTTGGAACTATTAAACACACTGAATTTGCAAAAGAAGTTTATAGGCTTAGTAATCCAAATCTTCGAACTGAAGTATCGTATTTGAATGGTCGAATTGTTTCTCGTGGAACTTCTGGGAGGATAAAAAATGTCAAAAATGCATAGCCTGTTAAAAAACTATAAACCGTTTTTCAACTATTATGGTTATTCATTTAGAAACTCATTTTTCTACAAAAACTACAATAATATAGTTTTTTGTTTTGAGTTTTCTAACGCAAGTCATGTGTATTGTGACTGTTACCTAGTGCCGCTTTACATACCTAGTTCTTACAGGTATTTTACTTACGGCAATCGGTTGGAGATAATAACAAATTATAAGATTTTGCCTTTACATCCAAATAACTGCTTTGAAAAATGGATGAGTGATGTTACCACTGCTATTTCAACGGAAATTATTCCTTTTTTTGATAGTATTTCGTCTCCTGACAAGATTTTGTCATGTATTAATGAGGATAATACGTCTTTCGACCATTATATTGCATGCTCGATTTACGATAAAATGATCCTTCGAATGTACACAAATTTATATCTTGGAAAAATCAGTGATGCAAAGAAAGATGTTGTTGAGCTAAAAAAACAGCTTACTCAAGAAAGAAATGGGAAATGGAAAGATTTAAAAATAGAAAGAATCATCAACATAGAATCGAATGTTCTATCATTAAGTAAAGAAGACATTTCAGCTGTTATGCAAGATACTATTATCCGCACTGAGGAAGCGTGCGGATTTAGATGCAAAAAAAGGAGAAACAAATGAATGTAGTGGAGTTGAAAATGTACAACAAATCTAAATAGGATGTACAGTGCCCGCGAAAACCCTAAAAAACCCAGGAAATAACGCCAAGAAATCTAAAACGACTACACACCACAAGGTAACCGGGGCCCCCGAAAGCGCTTGCACTTTTGGGGAGAGGAGCCGGGACGGTGGAAATGGAGTCTTTCAAGGAGAACAGCTATTATTCCTTGGAAGACGGAATCGTCGGCGTTCGCGGCGACGAAAATAGATGCACGCGCAAAAATCGGCTATTTTTAGCCGATTGGAGCGGCTCGAAAGGCCTAAAATATTAGTGCGAAATAAAAAGATGCAAAAGACCTTTTTCGAGGGGAACATATAGGGGCCCCCGAAAGCGCTCGCGCTTCTGGGGATAAGGAGACGCAGAGACGCAAACGAAGTGATTCAAGCGAATTCAATCCTACAAAGCTTGAAACACGCAGTCGGCGTCTCTTGCGGCGACGCATTCGTACGTTATTGAAGCCTTACAAGCAAGGGTTTTCAAGAAAAACCAAGAGTGGGATTGAGACAAATAATAACGGCTTATTGCCGACTGTATGGTGAAACTTCAGCCTGCTTTTTGTTTGTTTGAGATTGATAATAAACGAAAAATGAAGTACCATATGTAATGGTTGAGTATGCGTTCGGACTGGAAAAATCACTAGTGTTTATCATACCAGTCTAGAGGCAATGCTAGCAAATTTGAGAAAAAAGGGACAGAATTTCTACAAACGCTTAAAGATCTGCCTTTCGTAAATGCAATGGGACTTGTAAACAAAAAGAAGGATATGACCCCTTTTGACATGAAGAGGAGACCGGTAAAACAGTCGCCTCTTCTTATGCCTCTGTATTACGCAGCGGCTCTCTTTAGTACAAGGGGCATGAAAATCAAAAAGATACACATGAAAGGGTTGAAACCACCTTTTCTCGTGTATTCGACCCATCAGGGATTCCTTGATTATTTCATTGTCCCGAGAATGCTTTTCCCGCATAGGGCAAATTACGTATCGGACATGGAGGGATTTGCGGCTTATGGCATTGGCCCCTACCGTGCAGGAGGATGCATTGGAAAAAGGCGTTACACGGCGGATACTGCGGTGATTTCAAACGTTAAATATGCTTTGAACGTGCTGAAGCAACCCGTCGTGATCTTTCCCGAGTCCAGACATTGCGATGCGGGTATTACTTCAAGTCTTCCCAATAATCTTGGAAGGCTGGCTAAAATGCTCGGTGTGCCGTTGGTTATTATTTCCAGTCACGGCGCTTACCTTGCAAACCCGTTCTGGGATGAGGAACACAGCCGGAAGGTGCGGATTGAAAGCACGGCGGAGCTTGTTTACACTGCGGAGGAGATCAAAGCTGCGGAACCGGATGAGATACAGCGCACCGTAGAAGAAAAGCTTTCATATGACGAATATGCGTGGCAAAAGAAAACCGGCATCAGAATCGGCGGAGAAAAACGGGCGGAAGGACTGCATATGCCTCTTTACAGGTGTGTTTGTTGCAGATCCAAGGGGTATATGACGAGCTCAGGGAAGACGATCCGGTGCGGAATATGCGGAGCACATTGGTTATTGACTGAAGAGGGTGACCTTAAGGATGGGACGTCCGGTGAGCTCATAAGTGTTCCCGAATGGTACATGGACGAGAGAAAAGAGGTATTCGAGGCTGTCAAGAACGGATCATATGCAGGTATAGATGTGCCGGTTTACGTGGAAGCTCTTCCCAACGAAAGGGGTTTTGTGCCACTTGGAATGCAAATAACGGGCCCGAAGCCACTCTTGCACGGAGTTTTAGCCGCACCTTAACG
>CAMZBI010000002.1 GCA_947304585.1 uncultured Clostridia bacterium
CCGGTACGTACGGTGCAACGGGAGGGAGGGACCGAAATCCCTCTCTACCCTATTATGAATAAGAACTCAGCTGCGGAAAATCATTTCCGCTTTTTGTTTTCAAATGTCGGCAAATATTTTCATCGCAGTCAAAACTTCCGCTTCCATTGCCTTTTCTGCCGCAAGGGCCATGTCGTGGAAATAGGTCACTTCCTCCTTTGCCAAAAGCTCTTTTACCGCGGCTGCGCCGGTTCTGGCCATATACGAATAATAGTTTATTTTTCTAAGACCGTTCCTGATTCCCTTTTTATAGTCTTCCGGCGAGACTCCGCTTCCGCCGTGCATAACAAGGGGCAGACCTGTCAGCGCGTGAATGTCTTTTACGCGGCCGAGATCCAGGATAGGCTTTGATTTGTATATCCCGTGGGCCGTTCCGAAACTGGGAGCAAGGGCGTCGATCCCTGTCTCCTTGCAGAACAATACCGCTTCGTCGGGGTCTGTGTATACAGGGCCTGATTTTTCGGCTGATCCTGAGGCACCGCTTTCTTTTGACGACAAATAGCCCAGTTCCCCTTCAACTCCGCAATTGTATCCGGCGGCAATTTTTACCGCCTCTTTGGTTTTTCTGATGTTTTCCTCGAAAGGCAGGTCGCTTCCGTCATACATAACGCCTGTAAAGCCAAGGTTAAGAGCGTATTCCAGGTAATCCATGGTCTTGCAGTGGTCAAGGTGAACACAGACCGGCACCTTTGATCTTTCTGCCGCCAATACCATCGCCGGACCTATCGCGGAAAGCGGCGACAGTTTTTCGTGGAGCTCCGCATGGGAAATGATCACCGGAAGGTCCAACGTCTCCGCTGCGTTCAGCACGGCGCAGAGGCACTCGAAATTCGGGGTGTTGAAGGCGCCGATACCGATCTTTTTGTCTTCGGCTGTTTTAAGTATTTCTCTCAAGTTGACTATCATCTGAAATCTCCTCACACAAGGGGCCTTACGGCTCCGTACAGTTTTTTATATCTTTCGTATATTTCCATGTATTTTTCGTGCATTTCAGGCCTTGGCAGATATGTGTCTGCTTCCTGAACCATGATTTCCGCAGCCTCGTTGAAGTCTTTGAAAAGACCTGCTGCGATCCCTGCGGACATGGCGCATCCCACGGTTCCTGCGTCGGAGGTTTCAAGGGCGGTGATGGGAAGGTCCAGAACGTCTGCTTTCATCTGCATCCATATCCGGCTTTTGGCCCCTCCGCCTGTGGCCCTGAGACTGCCGAAACGGACACCCGAACTTTTAAGAGCATCGTAGTTTACCAGCATTTCATAGCAGACGCCCTCCATGCAGGCTCTGTATATCTCCGGAGCGCCTGTCTCGGTGGTCAGACCAAGAATGGCACCTTTTGAACCGGTATCCATATAAGGGGTGGCTGCTCCGGCAAAATGGGGCAGTACCAGAAGTCCGGTGGGGTCATTGGCAATATAGGCTTTCTCCAGGCTTTCGTGGGTTTCTCCCTTTCCGAAACAGCTGAGGGCCCAGTTGATCAGTGCGCCGCCTGTGTAGGAAAAAGCATAGGCCGCGTATTTACCCGGAAACACGTAGGGGACCACGCAGAACCGGTTCCTTGACATCACGCCAATATCGGGAAGGCTGTCGTAGACCGGTGTAAGGCACTGGACCGTGCCCGCTCCGTCAACAGCAGTACTTCCGTCAAAAACTCCCGCGCCTATTGCCGCCGCCACCTGGTCATGGGCAACGTTGACTATCCGTATCCCTTTCCAGAAACCTGCGGAGGTGCCCGACGGCACCGGTCTTGACATAAGAGAACTGTCGATAACTGCCGCTTCGAATATCTCACGGGACCAACAGAGATTTTTAATATCAAAAGCCATGGTCCTTGAAGCCAGAGAATGATCTATAAGTGCTTCTCCCGTGAGTTTGTAGACGATGTAATCTGCAATCAAAAAGACGTGCCTGACCCGGTCAAACACCCCGGGGAGGTTTTTCCTGAACCACATCAGTTTTGGCAACGAATACATTTCGTGGGGATAAAGACCCGTGATCTTCGCGATCCTGGAAGTTCCAAGCTTTTTCACCAGTTCCCCGCATTCTTCTGCACCTCTTGGGTCGGTGTAGAGCACCGCATTGGCAAGAGGCTCTCCATTTCCGTCCGTAATCACAAAGGACTCGCCAAAACTTGTGACGCCAATGCATCCTATGTCCTTATACTTGACCGTCATCCGGGAAAGCACGGAGAACACGCTGTCCGTCATCTCTTTTATGTCGATCTCCCGCCCGAAAGCGCCGCTTATCATGGGATAAGTCCCGTATGCTTTGTCAAGAAAACGACCCTTTTCGTCAAAAACAGTCAGCTTGCAGCCTGTGGTGCCAATGTCAAGTCCAGCGATCTTCATAGTGTTTTTCCTTCCGGTTACGGGAACCACGATTTAACGAATACGGGTGCCCGCCGGTGATTATTATACTTAAATCACGGCATTTTTCATAGAGTTAATATGGCCCCGGAGAGAAGCGCCGGAAGGTAAATTTTCTTGACAATGATTCTGCCTGTCTTTTATAATGGAACCAATCTGAAAACGTCTTTTGACGGATGTTTTTTACATACACCAGATCACTGTTTTGATCATATTCGGAGGTGCGGATCATTGGATGATATCAAAATGATTATTAAGAAGATACTGGCTTTTTCTCTTGCGGCGCTGATGGTCTTTGTGCTTTTCGGCTGCAGCACTTATGAGCCCTTTGACGGCCAGCTCCCGGACGACTACATTCCCCAGCCTGCGGGAAAGATCAAACTCCAGTATTCAATGACCGTTGACGAGGCCTCCAAAAGGTCTATGAACGACTGGATCGCGGCCTTTACCCAGAAGTACAAAGACGTGAACGTTACTGTGGAGTTTAACGTGCCCACGGACGCTATTAGGGCGGGGGTCGCCTCGAAGACTGTCGGCGACGTGTTTTTCCTTGACGAGACCCAGGTTTACGACTACGCCGTGGTCCAGCAGGCCCTGATGCCCCTGGATTATTACGTCGAAGCCTATCAAATCGACCTTGAAAGCATTTTCTCGGCCATTCTTGAGATGGGGGTCTGTGAGGGACGCCTCTACATGGCAATGCGGGACTACAACCACATGTGCCTGAACTACAACAAGGACCTCATCAAAGCCGCCAACCTTGAGGATCCGGTGGACCTTGAGTCAAAAGACGAATGGACCTGGGAGACCTTCAAAAGCTACTGCGCGCAGCTCACAACGGACGAGGACAACACGGACAGCAAGGTGGTCGGCGCATCCATGCCCCTCGGTTATGCACCCGTCTCCGTCATGTTTGTTGAGGGGTGGGGCGGCAAATACTACGATACGGCCCTCAAAAAAGTTTACTTCAAGAGTGACAAGAAGGTTATAGAAGGTATTTCCGAGATGTGCAATATCGTCTCCGAGAATCTGCTGCGCTACGAGCCTACAAACGGAGGCAGGTCCGTCCAGACAGGCTCTAAATCAAGAAGGGACTTTTCTTCGTACCAGCCTGCGTTCCAGTCGATGGTGTTCATATCATTGGCAAGCATCGGGAGGGATTACGAGCGGAAAGGCATAGACTGGGACGTGGTTTCCATGCCCGCAACTCCCGTCCACAAGGTGGGAACAGGGGCAACAGGTTTTGTGGTCTTCAACGGAACCAGAAACAGTGACGCAGCGGCGGCATTGGTGCTCTCGCTTTACACCCCGGAGGGTCAGCGTGCCTACAACGGCCAGGAGGGCGGCTCCGTGCCCAACGTAAAGAGCCTGGCAGACGACAGTTTTTGGCGTGTTCCCTTTACTGACAGAAGGGACGATCCCGACAACGGTAAAAACTACTACGCCTTCATTTCATATCCCGAAGCGGATACCTACGGCCGCATCGAATGCGTTCTCCCGCCGGACATCGCCAAGATAGTCACCGAATTTCTTCAGAACGTGGTGCCGGATGTGGTGAACGGAAGGTTCACCATTGACGATGCCCTGGAAAAAGTCGAAAACGAGTGCAACGAAAAGTGGAACACCCTCTATGACGGCTGACCGGGCCGTTGATTGTCTTGGCGATCGTGAATGAGGTTGGCATGTTAAAACGGCTTACTGTATTGGTGTTATGCGTGACCGTCCTTCTCGGAACGTTTGGCTGCCTTCCGGCGGATAATGAAAGCGGTGAGAAGCCGGACAAAGTGAACCCGAAGGTGCATATAATGAAAGGAATAGAATACGAAACCACAAGGAATCCGCAGAAAGAGGGAGACCTCGTCACTGTGACGGTTCCCCGTGCGTCTGCCGCCGTAACAGGTTCTGAAACCGCCGTGCTGGTGAACCTTGAAGAGCCGACGGAGGATTACAATTACTACGTCCTTGACTGGGGCGACGGTACCTGGAGCTACAGGGGTCCCTACGCCAACAAAGAAAACTACAAAGTCACTGGCGAGATCCGCCATACTTACAAGAAATCCGGCGAATATCAGATAAAGGCCTGCGCAGTGAATCTGAAGGCGGGTACGGCGTTTGACTGGTCAAAGCCAAAGACCGTCAAAGTGTCGGGAGAGGCTTATTCTCCGGAAATGATCGCAGACGTCACGCCCATCGGCTCCGGTTGCAAAGGTGAAGAATTCGGATTTGAGAACGTTGCGGACGGCGACAACAGGACCAGATGGCAGAGCGAAGTCACGGGTTTTGTGGACCGGCAGGAGTACGTAGGTTATCTTTTTGACGATTACTATACACTCGACAGCGTTGAGATCAAATTCCCCTCGGATACGGTCATGTTCCCTTCAGATATCAGTATCGAGTACACCACTGACGGCGGAGAGATCTGGTACATGCTGCCTCACTATTATTACGTGCTGCCCAATTCTGAGGGATACTATTCCTGCGTCATGAATTTTCCGAATCCCATGGGCGCCACCCTTTCCCTTCCTCTTGACGGGATCGCCGCCAACGGTCTGCGCATAAAAAGCGTCCGCTACTCGGATTATTTCAG
Source organism: uncultured Clostridia bacterium (assembly GCA_947304585.1). Taxonomy (GTDB): domain Bacteria; phylum Bacillota; class Clostridia; order UBA1212; family UBA1212; genus UBA1212. Next base: position 4,990 of record CAMZBI010000002.1, read on the forward strand.
CGGTGATTATTCCTTCAGCGTGGAGGAGATGCGGGTATATGGCAGGAAGGGCACCTTCTTCTATTCTTCGTACGACGGCTATTACGACGCAGACCTGAGCAATATGTGGACCATATTCGGCACCGCAAAAACGGAGCCCTCTGTGTACAACTCATTAAACGGATCCGCCCAGAACCCGGAACCTTTCCGCTCGGGGACCACTATGACTTCCTCTGTGGAATGGACGGCTTGGAACGGAGCACAGCTGAACTGGTCCGGGTATAACGAGGCCCTGACGGTACATGCCAATTCCCTGAAAAGAGCGGTTTACGGCGGCGACGGCTGGTATTTTGACGAAGAAAGCGGAACATACCTGGTCGATACGGGTGAATATAAGACAAATTCCAGGGGTGACGGGTTCATATTTGCGACAAGCTCTGCGCCTCAGCACCTTGACGCCCAGAACCACTATACGAACAATTCGACACTTATTATTGCTTCCCGGGATTTCCTCCTGACAGGCAACGGCACCGAAGGCTTTCTCGAGAGCACCAACGGGAAAGGGCAGGTCATGCGGGACAAGCTCCGCAAGGCTATGGACTACATGCTCACGAACCTGAACGGCAGGTCAGGCCTTATGACCATCTTTGACCCGAGAAACGACGGTACCGTCCGGGGTCTGGCGTCCAACTACTGGGACAGCCTGAACTTTTTCGGCTATAATTCCGCATATGAGAACATCCTGTTCTACCGGTCGGTATTGGCGATGGCCGACATTGAAAGCTTTCTCGGCAACGCCTCCGAGGCAGACCGCTATATCCTGATTGCTGAAAACATAAAGACTGTCTTCAACAATTATTTCTGGAGCGAAAAAAACGGCCGTTATATAACTTCGGTGAACGTGAAGGGCGACGTGCTGGATTTCGGCCTCACCTTCGTCAACTTCATGGCGGTCTCAGCAGGACTTGCCTCGGAGGAGCAGGCGAAACTCATATATGAGTGGATCGACGGCAAGCGCATTGTCGAATCGGATACTTCAAAGGGCGGCGATATTTACAACTTTAAGGTCTCGGCCCGTTCAAATACCGTGGCAATAGAGACAATTGAGGAGGACGGTCTCCACTACTGGTGGTACAACGGCCACTCCTTCAACGACGTGAAACCGGGCCACTGGGGCGAGTACGGCAATCAGATGCAGAACGGCGGCACGATCTTCTACACATCATATTACGACATCCTTGGCAGGACCCTTCTCTCCGCCGACAGCGCCATCGGGCGGTTCAACACTATAATGGCAGAATTTCACAAGGACTCCCTGAGAAGGTCACCCAGACCGCTGCCCGGCAATTACTACCAGGTGAGCATTGTTGGCGAGTTTCCGGAGTCCGGACTGGTGCCCTTGTCGTTCCTCACGGGTATCATTGGCGTGAACCCGGAGGTGAAAGGGCTCAAAATCAGTGCCAATCTGCCCTCCGACATGGAATATGCCGGGGTGTCAGAATACAACTACTTTGGCCGCAAATACTCCATCGAAGTGAGCAGAAACGAAAGCGTGCCCTCTGTGGAGATGCTGAATGGAAAGTACTTCGTGAAAGTCCCTGCGGACGTGACTTGCTATATTACTCCTGACGGCAACCTTCTGCAGGATTGAACTTTTCAGCGGATAAGGGTATTCTGTGGGCTCGAAAACGGTCTGAATAAAAATCAGTTTTTGAAAGAGAGTGCAAAAATGAAAAAAACTGTTGCGATACTGTTGGCGTTGGTGACGGCAATATCAATGCTTTGCCTGAACGCATATGTGGAAGAGGGCGGACAGCCTTCGACCGGGGAAAATACGGTCCGGGCTTATACCTACGACGAGAACAACAAACACTCCCCGTCGATCTGGCTCAATACCTTTGATTATGACGGAGAATGCACGGGAACGGATTACGTGATCTTCAGATGCGCCGCGCCTTTGAAAGCCGTCGGGCTCCCGGAACTCTACGCCGGAAAAAGCGAAAGCGACTCCGCATGCACTGTGAGGTTTGAACTTTTCAAGTGGGACGCCAATGCTGAACAAACTGTCACGGGGACGGATCTTCTCGCCAAGGAAGTCTATTTTGACGGAGACAGCAAGGATCTGCCTTATTTCACCTTCGAACCTGCTCTCCCGGCGGGACAGTACCTGTTCAGAATATCCCAGCTGACCCCCGAAAGCGAGGAGGGCGGCAATCCCTATGCGGTACTTCCGATAGCCGAGATGAAATATGCGGATAACAAGCTGGAGTTCGGACTTAGGGGACCCTTCGTTTTCTTTATCGAGTGCGAAAAGGCCGAAGGCGTATTGGATTATTTTCTAAACCTTGAGGGCAAGGAAAGCGCCATTGAGATACTGCCCGAAAAGACGGTCATCCCCAGGGCTCCCGAAGGAGTTCATCCTTTCCACGAGTACGGTATAGTCACACCGAAGGTCCCGGAGGGACAGGTCCTCTATTCCCTCGCTCTGATCGAAGCACCGACTTGGCGAAACAAGAACGGCGATTCCGACGTCGCGTTTGACGTATTCAAATGGACGGGCGACTACGGGCAGAGCGTTTCGGGAAAGTCCATCTGCTCCGGAGAGATATTCGACCACCAGGACAACTCAAATCTGACGTTGAAATTCGGGGCGGCTCTGCGCTACGGCCACAGATATCTGATCGTTCTCTACAGGGCCAACGACGGCGCCATCGGCTACTATGAGGGAGTCAGCGACTCCGTTGAGGACTGGGAGTTCTATGAGTACGGCGAAGAACTTGACTACTACCCGGCAATGAAGACCGCTTACGCCAACGTAGGAGACCTGGGTCCAGAACCCACGGAAGAACCGACAGAAGAGCCGACTGCGGTTCCCGAAACAACACCGGTATCCGAGCCGGAACCCACTGCAGTATCTTCTGATTCGACATCAAAACCGGAAGCGGATCCCACCGAAGAACCTGCGACGGAGCCCGGAAAAGACAAGGGCTGCGGCGGTTTCGCAGGCAGTGATTCGATTATTTTACTCGCCTGTGCGACAGTGATTGTGCTCAGACGGCGCAGAACAGTGAGCAGAGAACAGTGAGCAGTGGACAGTTGCGGTGCGGCGCTTTTATGCTGAAGGCGCCGCAATTGCTTGCCGGAGGCCCCACTCGCTGCGCAGCAGCGCACCACTCGAGCCGCAGGCTCGCACCACTTGCGGCGCAAGCCGCGAAAAATTCTTCTTGCATTGGCAACGGAAATGTTGTATCATAGCTCGGATTGAAATTCACACGGCCCTGACGCGGCGGGTGTTGGCGCGAAAAACGCTCCCGGATGCGGATGACGGTGCCGGAGGGAAAAAACAGGAGGTTTAAAATGAGTGTTATTTCAATGAAACAGTTACTTGAAGCAGGTGTGCATTTCGGACATCAGACCAGAAGATGGAACCCTAAGATGAACGAATACATCTATATGGAGAGAAACGGTATCCATATTATCGACCTGCAGAAGACCGTTAAGAAGATCGACGAAGCCTACGCATTTATCCAGAATATTTCCATGCAGGGCGGCACTGTTCTTTTCGTGGGAACGAAGAAACAGGCTAAGGACTCCATTGCCGAGGAAGCTGCACGCTGCGGAATGTTCTATGTCACCAACAGATGGCTTGGCGGAATGCTCACCAACTATCAGACGATCAGACTGAGGATCAACCGTCTCAACGAGCTCTACGCAAAAGAAGAGAACGGCACGTTCGATTATCTGCCCAAGAAGGAAGTTGCCAAACTGAAACTCGAACGCGACAAGCTTGAGAAAAACCTTGGCGGCATCAGACAGATGGACCGTCTCCCTGCAGCAGTTTTCGTCGTTGACCCCAAGACTGAGAGAAACGCTGTTTTAGAGTCCAGAAAGCTTGGTATCCCCGTAGTCGGTATCGTTGACACAAACTGCGACCCTGAGGACGTTGATTACGTTATTCCCGCCAATGACGACGCCATCCGTGCCATCAAACTGATCACCGGTAAAATGGCAGACGCCGTTATAGAAGGCCGCGAAGGAGCTGAGGCCTATGCCGCACAGAAGGCTATGGAAGAGGCAGCTGCCGGCGATGACGCTCTCGGTGCAGATGATCTGGAGACCATCGTTTCCGCGAAATAATAAAAAAGTCCGGCAATTCCGCTAAGCGGGAGCATTGAGGCCGGGTCAAACTACACACAGGAGGATTTATAATCATGGCTGTAGATATGAATTTACTTAAAGATCTCAGAGCAAAAACACAGGCCGGCATCGCAGACTGCAAGAAAGCTCTTGAAGAGTGCGGCAATGATATGGCTAAAGCTGTTGACTATCTCCGCGAGAAGGGCCTTTCCACCGCCGTTAAAAAATCCGGAAGGATCGCTTCCGAGGGCGTTGTGGAGTCCTACATCCACGGCAACGGCAGAATCGGTGTTCTTATCGAAGTTAACTGCGAGACCGATTTTGTGGCAAGAAACGCCATCTTCAAACAGTTCGTCAGAGACATGGCAATGCAGATCGCCGCAAGCCAGCCCCTTTACATCACCAAGGAAGAAGTTCCCCAGGAAGCTCTTGACAGAGAGGCCGCCGTTCTGAAGGCCCAGGCACTCAACGAGGGCAAACCCGAGAAAGTGGTTGAAAAGATCGTTCAGGGCCGTATGTCCAAATACTACGAAGACTTCTGTCTCCTCGAGCAAAGCTTTGTAAAAGAGCCCGAGCTCAAAGTGAAAGACGTTCTTACCCAGACCATTGCCAAACTCAACGAGAACATCAAGATCAGACGTTTTGTCAGATATGAGATGGGCGAAGGTCTCGAGAAGAAGGAAGAGAATTTCGCAGAAGAAGTTCAGAAACAGCTCAAAGGCTAAGAAGAATCAGGCACGGATCTTTTGGGATCCGTGCCGTTTTCATATCAGGCGACCGTTTTAAAACGTGAGGAGGTTCACATGGAAAAGAAGTACAAGAGGATCATGATAAAACTCAGCGGCGAAGCTCTCTCAGGCTCCGGGAAAACCGGCATTGACGAGGCATTCCTCGACAAGCTTGCCTCAGTGATCAAAACCGTTGCTGTAGACATGGGCGTCGAGGTGGCAATGGTGCTTGGCGGCGGCAATTTCTGGCGCGGAGCCAAAAACCCCGGCTTCGACAGGACCGACGCCGACCACATCGGCATGCTGGCAACCGTAATGAACTGTATGGCTTTTGCCGATAAACTGCGGCAAAACGGCGTTCCCGCCTGCGCAATGTCGGCTCTTCAGATGGACCAGGTCTGCGAGTTTTACGTAAAAGCCAAGGCCGACTCAATGCTTAAATCCGGCAAGGTTGTTCTTCTGGGCTGCGGTACCGGAAGACCTTATTTCACCACTGATACAGGTGCAGTTCTCCGCGCCGCGGAACTCAAGTGCGACGTTATCCTGCTGGCCAAGAATATAGACGCGGTGTACGACGCAGACCCTGCCAAAGTCCCGGATGCCAAAAGATACGACCGCATCTCCCTTAACGAGGTCCTCGATAAGCAGCTCAAGGTCATGGACCTTACCGCCACAGCCTTCTGCATCGAGAACAAACTTCCCATCAAGGTCTTCGGCGTCAGCGACCCCGAGAACATCATCAGATGCGTGAAGGGCGAAAACCCGGGCACAGAGGTCTACTGCTGATCCGTATAAGCTCCGGACATTTACTTTCAGGACAAGTATTCAAATCTCATTTCAGTTTCTTTTCTCCAACAGAGTTGACTCCGCTCTTTACCACAGCGTCATGCCTTGGAAAAGACGGTGTTGACTCTGTTTTGGCAATCGTGCCAGCTTGCCGCAATCGCGCCGAAGGCGCACCACAACTGGTCACTAATAACTGTTTAACTGATCATTTGAGCGAAGCGTACCGCACCACAACTGTTCACTGATCACTACAACAACTATTAACTGATCACTAAAAAACTGTTAACTATTTCGTTTTTTCGCTTGACAACCCGTTTTTTTAGTGTTATCATCTATGAGCGCTGAAAAGCCACGGCTCTTTGGTCAAGCGGCTAAGACGCCGCCCTCTCACGGCGGAAACACGAGTTCGATTCTCGTAAGAGTCACCAAAAATTCCTGCTTCGGCAGGTTTTTTTTTGCCGGAAAGCCTTCGGAACAGGGCCCCCTCATACTGGAAAGCCGGAATGCATTGGCGTTAAAACCAGGGAAAAATCGGGGAAATCCGAACCCTGCGGTGTTGACCGGTTTCTCTGAAAATGTTATAATTTTTCCAGACAGGCAGACAATTGTAACCGGTATTGGTTTTGATGCTTTTTTGTTACGGGAGAGTTTAAAAATGGCTCAGCAGAGTTTTTCAAGTCTTGAATATGAAAACAGGAAAAGTACCACGAAAAGGGACGAAATGCTCGCTTTTTTTGACAAGCTTATTCCCTGGGACGAGTGGATCATCGTGGTTAAACCTTTTTATTATAACGGCAGGCGGGGCAGAAAACCTGTTGCCCTGGAAACGATGATAAGAATGTATGTGATCCAGGAGCTGTTCGGTCTTTCAAGCGAGGCGACAGAGAGCTGCGTCTATGACAGCTATGCAATGAGAAACTTCCTGAACATTGACTTTTTCAGCGAGACCGTTCCCGACGCAACCACGCTTCAGCGCTTCAAAAGACTTCTCGTTAAAAACGGAATCGATAAAAGGTTCGACCGGGACCTGGCGATGCTTCTTGAAACAAAGAAAATGAAACTTAAGAAGGGCAGCGCGGTTGAACCGAGACTTCTCAAGACGAGCCGCAAGCCACGCAAGAAAAAAAGCTCATAAAAACATAAAAGAGGTTAGATCATGGATTCAAAACAATGGTTCAGAGACGCAAAATTCGGCATGATGATCCACTGGGGTCTCTATTCTCTTCTCGGAGGGGAGTGGAAGGGCAGAAGGATGGATAATTACATCGCCGAATGGGCGCAGCAGTATTTCCGGATCCCGCTCGCAGAGTACAGGAAGCTCTGCGGTGCCTTTGATCCGGTTTTTTTTGACGCTGAGGAGTGGGTGAAACTCGCCAAAGACGCCGGAATGAAATACGTTGTTTTCACGTCAAAGCACCACGACGGCTTCGCAATGTTCAGATCCTCCGCAGATCCCTACAACGTGTACGATGCCACGCCTTTTGGGAGAGACGTGGTCGCTGAGCTTGCGGAGGCCTGCAAAAAGTACGGCCTGCGTCTCGGCCTTTATTATTCTCAGGACCTTGACTGGGCACACCCCCACGGAGGCGGCTATACACTTGGCAAGGACTGGTGCGACCATGCGGCATACCTTACCAACAACTGGGATTTTCCCGATGACAAGGCCAAAAACTACTCGATATGCTTCGAGGAAAAGATAAAGCCCCAGGTAAAAGAGATACTCACCGGGTACGGCGACCTTTGCCTTATCTGGTTTGACGTTCCTGTCACGCTGAACCGGGATCAGACCGATGAACTTTACAGGATGGTTAAATTCTACCAGCCTGACTGCCTGGTCAACTCCCGTATCGGCAACGGCTACGGCGATTATGTTTCCGCAGAGGACAATTTCATACCTTCCGAAAACGACGCGGGAATCCTTTACGAATCTCCCTGCACGCTGAACGACACCTGGGGATTCAAGTATTACGACAACAACTGGAAGTCTGCGGATACGATCCTCGAGAATCTCAGGCACATGAACGGCCTTGGCGTCAATTATCTGCTCAACGTGGGCCCGGACCATCTGGGAAGGATCCCGGGACCATCAGTTGACATTCTGAGAGAGGTCGGATCAAGACTGTAAAGTATTCAAAATTCTGCTTTACAACAATGATCGATTGTGTTATACTCTCTCGGCGTCGGGGTGTAGCTCAGTTTGGCTAGAGTGCTTGCTTGGGGTGCAAGAGGTCGCCTGTTCAAGTCAGGTCACTCCGACCAGTTTAAAGCCTTGCTCTTTTGCAGGGCTTTTTCTTTTTTTGTTCAGTAGCGGTTGTTATTGGTGTTGTTTTTTATTGAAATATTTTTTAAAAAATGGTATACTCAAATCGGAATTGATGCAGATAAAAATCTGCTTATATGTTTATGAAAGTCATCTCATATATATCGAAAGGAGTTATAACATGGGATTAATCAGTGGAATTGTAGATTTAGGCAGTAATTTACTTAAGGCTGCAAAAGGCGCCGGCGGTTCAGCTCTCCAGGACCAGTGGAAGGAATACTTTTACTGCGATGCTCTTGAGAATGATACATTGATGGTGAAAGGCCAGAAAAGAGTCAACGAAGCAAGGTCTGCCAATACTAAAGGAAGTGACAATATCATCTCGAACGGTTCCGGTATCGTTGTCAACGAAGGTCAGTTCATGATCATCGTTGAGCAGGGCAGAATCGTTGAGATCTGCGGCGAGCCCGGTCTTTTCACTTACAACTCATCGACTGAGCCCAGTATCTTTGCCGGAAAATTCGGTAAAAACATTATTGACACCTTCAAAGTGATGTGGTCCAGGTTCACCTACGGCGGTGACACCGGAAAAGATCAGAGGGTCTACTACTTCAACATGAAGGAGATCCTGGATAACAAGTTCGGTACCCAGAGCCCGATCACCTTCAAAGTTGTCGATTCGAAGATCGGCCTTGACATTGACGTTCCGATCAAGTGCTCCGGTGTTTACACATTTAAGATCGACAACCCGCTTCTTTTCTACACAAGCATCACAGGAAACGTGCCTGAGAAGTACAGAAAAGAAGATATCGCTTCCACGATGAAGACCGAGTTCGTGGCTGCTCTCCAGCCCGCTCTCGGAAAGATCTCCGCTCTTGAAGTTAGACCCAGCGATCTTATCAACCATATTCCTGAACTGCAGGATGCTGTCAACGAGGCCCTTTCAAAGAAGTGGGGCGAGGGCAGAGGTATCGTCGTGGTCGAGATCGCCCTCAATCCTATCGTTGTCGAGCAGGAGTGGCAGGACAAGATCAGCACCGCTCAGTACGAAGCGAGACTTGCCCACAATCCGGGCCTCGCTGCAGGCGCTCTGACACAGGCACAGATCGAAGCTATGAAACTTGCAGCTGCAAACGAAGGCGGCGCAATGCAGGGATTCCTCGGAATGGGATTTGCCCAGAACTCCGGCTCAAATGCAGCCACTCTCTACGGCATGGCAGCTCAGCAGCAGCCTAACGCTCCGGAACAGAACACCGCAGATTTCTGGACATGCCCGACCTGCGGCGCAAAGGCTACCGGAAAATTCTGCGCAGCCTGCGGAACAAAGAAACCCGCTCCCGCAGAAACCTGGAAGTGCCCCAAGTGCGGAACCGAAGCCACCGGCAAATTCTGCCCTGAGTGCGGCGAGAAGAAACCCTCAGAAGACGGCTGGACCTGCCCGAAATGCGGTGCAATAAACAAAGGCAAATTCTGCCACGAGTGCGGCGAAAAGAAACCCGCAGGCGCACCCCTTTACCGCTGCGACAAGTGCGGCTGGCAGCCTGAGGATCCCTCCAATCCGCCCAAGTTCTGCCCTCAGTGCGGAGACCCCTTCAACGACAGCGACAAGATCTGAGGATCTGTCCTTTAACAGCCGGTTTCCCGGGGCGGATGATGCCGAAGGATGACGGCGATAAAATGCAATTTACAACATGAATAACCTTCAAAAGGTTTAACTGCCGGCGTGCGCGAAGCATTAAATGTCACATCTTGGATTTTGATTCTGGTGTTTGAGATCATGCTTCCGCACGCCTTTGCCATACAATACAAAATGATCAAATAACTGTATTTTTTAGAGGTGCGCATATGAAAAGTCATACAAAAACCGAGATAGTTTTCCCGAAGAGGATCGTTTTAAGCGAAGGATCTTTTTCAAATCTTGACTCACTTTTAAGAGAAAAACCACTGCAGATAGGCCTTGGAGAGAGAGATTTTGCGGAGATTAAGGGCGAGGGATTCATCGTTCTTGATTTTGGCAAGGAGATATGCGGAACCGCAAGGATCCTCACGTATACGATTGGCGGACTTACCAACGTCAGACTGCGCTTCGGCGAGTCCGTTGGCGAGACCATGGCAGAACTCGGTTACAAGGGCGCCTGCAATGACCACTCAAACAGAGATGCGGTAGTGGCTCTTCAGAATTTCTCGGATATGCGCTTTATGCAGACCGGATTCAGGTTTTTACGGATCGATTTCCTCCAGAGCACCGGTGTCAATATCAAGAGCATCGTTGCCGAGGGCGAGATCTATTCAAACGACACGGTCTACGAATACAACGGCGGCGACTCAAGAGTTAAGGACATTTTCGACGTGGCCAGAAGGACAGTCGATCTTTGCGGCTCCAGCGGATACATCTGGGACGGCGTGAAGAGAGACAGGCTGGTTTGGATCGGAGACATGTACCCGGAGACCATGGCTTATGCAACGCTTTACGGACGCTGCGATATAGTGGAGAAATCTCTTGATTTTATCGTTGACCAGACCCCTCTGCCGGGCTGGATGAACGGAATGCCTGCCTATTCCATGTGGTGGATCATCATCCTCACGGATTACGCAATGAAGGTCGGCGCCTATGATTACCTTGAAAAACAGATGCCCTATATGGACAGTCTTATAAAACTCATGAACGAACACGTTGGCGACGGCGGAGAGCTTCTCTACCCAAGTCTCTTTGTGGACTGGCCGACCCATGAACAGCCCGACGAGCCCAGCGGGGTGAGGGCGATAAACATTATTGCCGCGAAGAGAGCGATTCAGAATTTCGAGCGTTTTGGTATAGATACGACGGCTGCAAAACAGCTGCTTGCAAAGCTTGAAAAGGTCGACATGCCTGTGGAAAGCGCAAAACAGGTGCTGGCTCTTAAGTTCTTCGCAACAGGCAAACTGTCGAAAAAAGAGGCGGATATGCTCATCGAGGGCGGCGCAAAGGGTTTCTCCACGTTCATGAGCTATTTCATCCTCACCGCAATTGCCAAGCTTCACGGCAAAGAGACCGCTTACAGGCTTATGAAGGATTACTACGGGGCAATGCTGGACCGCGGAGCCACTACTTTCTTTGAGGATTTCAACATGGAGTGGCTTGAGGGTACGGGAAGGCTGGACGAGCCCACACCCGCAGGTCTCAAAGACATACACGGCGATTTCGGCGCATACTGCTATATTGGATTTAGGCACAGCCTCTGCCACGGCTGGTCCGGAGGCGTTATACCGTTTATTGCGGAAAATCCTCAGTAAGATCAGTTCGAAGACCGTTAGATTTTAAACGAGTTAATTAACAAATTCAATGGAGCCCTGTAACAGAAGGAATCGCTCCGGAAAGGATAAATGATATGGTTGGGCTTATAATGGCCATGGATCTTGAGGCCGAAGGAATCATAGAGAAACTCACAAACGTCTCTTCTCAGAAGATCAGCGGCATCACTTTTACACGCGGCAAGCTCCACAGCACGGACGTTGTTGTCTGCGTCTGCGGAGTCGGCAAGGTTTTTGCCGGCGTTTGTGCGGAAATAATGGTGCTGAGGTACAGCCCCGATTATATTATTAATACGGGAGTGGGAGGAACTCTGACGGAGGATCTTTCCATTGGCGACGTGGCAATAGCTTCAGCCGCTGTTCAGCACGATATGGACACCACGCCAATCGGGGATCCCCGGGGATTTATAGGTATCATAAAAGAGGTCTATCTTCCCTGCGACGAAAGGATCGTTTCCCTTGTGGAAAAGGCCTGTGCTCTTGAGGGTATCAAGGCCGTGAAGGGCACTATAGCCACAGGAGACCAGTTTATCCACACTGAGGAGCAAAAGGACTCAATACGGGCCGATTTTGAAAACTGCATCTGTTGCGAGATGGAGGGCGGCGCCGTGGGACAGATCTGCAGAGTCAACAAGATCCCCTTTGCGGTGGTAAGAGCCATCTCCGACAACGCAGGGGGCGAGTCACCTTCGGATTTTGCTGAATTCGCCAAAACTGCCGCTGCAAGAAGCATCAGAGTGCTTGAGAGAGTTATAGGAAAACTCGACTGATACCGGGAGGCAAAAGAGAGCACCGGCACAATTTTTACCGAAAGGAGGGATCAGTTATTGTACACAAGATTTCAGCTTCAGTCCGCATCTTCGTCCAGAGTCGATTTTCAGCACGGACTTGATTATTTCAACGAAGACAGGATAGAGAGATTCAGCTGCATAAACCTTGAAGGCACCGAATCGGGGCGTATGAGGGAGGTCTCCGCAACAGTTAAAGGGACACATGACGCTTATTCAGCAAGAGCCGTCATAGACGAGGTCGATGACGACCCCTCCACCGGAATACTTGTGTCGTACATCTGTTCCTGCCCGGGATCCAATGAAAAAGACAGAATATGCAAGCACTGCATCGCTCTCATCCTTAAATATTTAGACTTAAGAGACCAGGGTCTCCTTCAGGATGAGGAGAACAGGTCTTCGGAAATAATGCTTGAAGATATCGTTCTTGATACCGACAAGGCCTTCCTTTCCATGCTCACAGCGGAAAAATACCGGCGCCATCTGGAGATCGCGGTGAAGAACCGGGAGCGGACCCTCCGGATCGTCCCCTATCTCACTGTTACGGATTCAAACATATTTGTTGAGTTCAAGGCTGGGGACGACAAACTGTACATTGTCAAAGACCTTGCGGGATACGCCTCGGCCGTAATGCACAACAAATCCCTTAATTACGGCAAAAACAAGGCAATCGTCCACTCCGTCGACCTGTTTGACGATGCAGGGAAAAAGCTGATACGGTTTCTTGAAAGATACAGAAAAAACAGGCACACATATGTCAGGACCTACTCCGCACCAAAATCGGAGGAGGATCTCCGTTTCTTGAATCTAAAGAACGAACTTCTGGATCTCTTTTTTGAGAGCGTTGCGGGAGAAGAGATAGATATTGCCGACAGATCTCTTTACAACAGAGGGGGATCTGCGGAGATATCCTTCGGGACCGGCGAAGGCGGAGAGTCCGGTGAAATGACCGGGAGCAGTTCAGAAGGCCAGAGCAAGGCCCCGGTGGTCAAACCGGTTTTCAGAAAATACACTGTGGTAAATGAGATTCCTGATCTGAAATTCACCGTGACCGGCCTTGACGGGGGAGCCTTGATAACAGGCTCTTTTATGCCCGTTTTTGTGGGTATGGATGATCTGATCTTTATAGGCAGAGACAAGGTCTTTGTTGCAGATCAGAAGCAGATGGGCGGGGCATTGGCGTTTTTCAAGTATGTGGCTGCCAGTTCCTGCACCAGCATTTTCGTTTCCGACCGTGACCTTCCGCTTTTTGTCCCGGAAATGCTCCAGGACCTCAAGGGACTGTTTGACGTGACCCTCGTGGACTTCAACGAAAACGCCTACATGCCCAAGGAGGCGGTCATGAAGTTCTACATAGACATGCCGGGTCAGGATATCATCTCCTGCGAGCTCTATGCCTGCTACGGCGAGGGCGAGGAGGAAAAGAGGTACAACGTCCTTGACGAGAGGGATTACGAGGGCTCCTCCCGTGACGAAGCAGCGGAGATGGCCGCCTATGAATCACTGAAGCGCTACTTCAACAAATACGACCCCAATCTCAAGGCAGCTATCATGGCCAAAGGGGCCGAGGCTTTTTATGAGTTCATAACGGGAAAAGTATACGAGCTTGAGCTTCTGGGCGACGTCTACATATCAGAAAAGATCCGGAATATTAAGGTGAAGAAAGCGTCAAGAATATCCGCAGGCGTGTCTCTCCAGGGCGATCTTCTGATGTTCTCTGTGCACAGCGATGATTTTACCCCGGAAGAACTGTCGGAACTTCTCAGAAAGTACGACAGAAAAAAGAAATTTTTCAGACTGACAGACGGAACTTTTGTGAGTATTGACGGTGAGGGGATATCGAACCTTGCCAATGTCAGCAGAATGCTGGAGATGAGCGGAGTCTCTCTCTCGGGAGGTACCGCTGTGGTGCCGAAGTTCAGGGCTCTTTACCTCGACAGCGAGCTTTCCGACAATGAGAGCGTGCTCATAAGCAGAAGCCGGGATTTCCGGGCCCTCATAAGAAACATGAAGACCTTCGAGGACAACGATTTTGAGGTCCCCGAGTCCCTTCGCGATACTCTGAGAAACTATCAGAAACACGGCTTCCGCTGGCTCAAGACACTGAAGCAGAACGGCTTTGGCGGCATACTTGGCGACGAAATGGGTCTTGGCAAGACGGTCCAGGCCATCGCATTCCTCAAGTCTGAATACGACGAAGGCGCAAAGGCCGCAACTCTCATCGTCTGTCCCGCATCGCTTGTGTACAACTGGAAGAGCGAACTATCAAGGTTTGCGCCAAACCTTCCCGCAGTTGTGGTTTCCGGAAAGCAGGAGGAACGGGCAGCCACTGTCAAAGAGCTGAGACCCGGCGACATCGCGATAACCTCCTACGACCTTCTGAGACGGGACGTAAGGCTTTATTCGGATATTGAGTTCGGATATCAGATAATTGACGAGGCACAGTATATAAAAAACAGCGCCACCCTTTCTTCCCGGGCCGTCAAACAGATAAGATCCGGTTTCAGACTGGCCCTCACCGGCACGCCGATAGAGAACAAACTGTCGGAGCTTTGGAGCATCTTTGACTACCTCATGCCGGGCCTTTTACACGACTACAGGGGCTTTAAAGAGGAATACGAGACTCCGATAGTCAGTTTCAGGGACAACGACGCCCTGATAAGGCTGAGAAAGATCATCCACCCCTTCGTACTCAGAAGACTCAAGCAGGACGTTCTGAAAGATCTTCCGGACAAGCTGGAAGAGACCATCACCACGCAGCTGACCGATGCCCAGGACGAGCTCTACAGGGCAAATCTTTCGTCAATAAGGCAAAGCCTTGGCAAAAGGACCGACGACAGGAATACAGGCGTCACGGTCCAGATACTTGCGGAGCTTATGAAACTGAGGCAGATATGCTGCGATCCCTCCCTTGTTTACGACAATTACGATGGCGGGGCAGCCAAGGTGGATCTCTGCGTCGATCTGGTGAAGGGAGCTATAGAGGGCGGACATAAAATTCTTATTTTCTCCCAGTTTACCAGTATGCTGTCGATCATTGAGAAGCGTTTCGACGGTGAGAAGATCAGATATTTTTCTCTCATTGGTCAGACTCCGAAGGAGCGAAGGACCCGGATGGTGGAGGAGTTCAATTCCGGGGACGTGCCGGTCTTCTGCATATCTCTGAAAGCCGGGGGCACCGGTCTCAACCTCACCAGCGCGGACATAGTCATCCATTTTGACCCCTGGTGGAACATTGCCGTTCAGAACCAGGCGACGGACAGGGCCCACCGCATCGGGCAGAAGAATATCGTTACGGTGTACAAACTCATTGCCCACAACACGATCGAGGAAAACATAATGAAACTCCAGGACAGAAAAAAGGAACTCGCCAAAGAACTTCTTTCGGGTGAAAACTTTGACAACGTCTCCATCACAAGGGAGGAACTCCTGGAGATCTTGGGATAATTCAGAAAAACGGACAATCAGGCATATGCTTTGAGAGGGCGGACAGGGTTGAAATTTTTTATTTACACTTTCGGCTGCAAAACGAATACTTACGAGTCAGAGGCTCTCAGCCGTATTCTTTCAGAGACGGGCAGGTTTTCCGAGGCTGAAAGCTATATTGAGGCTGACGTAATTATCGTCAATTCCTGTATCGTTACGGAGGAGAGCGAAAAGAAGGCCAGAAAACTCATCCGAAGGATGCGTCGGGAAAACGAAAAGGCCTGCATCGTTCTCTGCGGCTGCATGCCCCAGATAAAGAAGGAAAAGTGTCTTGACACAGGCGCCGACATTGTCTGCGGCAATACGGACAGGACAAAAACCCTGGCGCTCATTGAAGAGTATTTTGCGGGCGAAAAGGATCCCTCCGACAGGATATTCGACGTTTTGCCCCACAGCCCCGGGGAGGGGTTTGAACTGCTGGCTCCGAAACATTACAGAAATCTCACCCGGGCAAACCTTAAGATCGAGGATGGCTGCGACTGTTTCTGCTCCTACTGCGTCATTCCTTTTGCTAGGGGCAGGGTGCGGTCCATGCCTGTAGACAAAGTCTTTTCAGTTGCAAAGGATCTGGTGCTGTCGGGGCACCGGGAGATCGTTCTCACGGGCATCAATATAGGTGCTTACGGCAAAGACATTGGCGCCGACATATATGATGCGGTAAAAGCCGTGGTGGACGCCGGCGCAGAGCGGGTAAGACTCGGCTCGGTGGAGATAGATCTTGTTTCCGACGAGACAATTGAAGAATTGGCGGGAATACCGGAACTCTGCCCCCATTTTCACACGTCCCTTCAGTCGGGTTCCGACAGAATGCTGAAAAAAATGCTTCGACGCTACGATTCTGCAGAGTACAGGAGAAAGATCGAACTGTTGCGTGATAAATTTGCCAATGCATCCGTCACCACCGACGTGATAGTCGGATTTCCCGGCGAGACGGAGGAGGACTTTCTTGAAACAGTGAAATTCGTTAAAGAAGTGGGTTTTTTCAGGGTCCACGTCTTCCCATATTCAAGGAGACCCGGCACCGCTGCCGACAAGTACCCGGACCAGATCCCGGTTGAAGAAAAAAAGAGGCGGGTGAAGATCATTGAGGAGACAACCAAAGGGCTTAAAGCCTCATTCCTTCTGTCCCAGATCGGAAAAACCGTCAACGTTCTGTTTGAATCCGAAGGCGGCATCGCAAAGGGCCACGCCGAAAACTACGTGGAGGTTGCCGTCAGGACAGATGAAAACGTGAAGAACAGGTTACTGCCGGTTAAGATTTCAGGTGTTTCCGGCGATGGTGAAACAGCCCTGGGAGTGCTCCTTTGACGGGACCCCGGAAATCATTGATTGTTTCTTTAAAACAGTGGTGGCTTTTGGCGGCTGATTCAAGAATCGCTTTAAAATTGCAATTTTGATGGTAAAATAGATTCGTTGCAGGTAATGGTCCTGCACCGGAGAGGTGTTATGGAAGAATTCAGGCTTCAAAAGTTTCTTGCCCACTCGGGCGTTGCGTCCCGGAGAGCCGCCGAGGAGATAATTGCCTCGGGCAAAGTGTTTGTAAACGGGAAAAGGATCACGGATCCCGCTCATAAAGTGACTGCAAGGGACAAGGTCACCGTTGACGGAAAGACAGTTACTGTCACAAGGACAAAGACTTATATTATTCTCAACAAGCCTCTCGGAGTTCTTTCCTCTGCTTCCGATGACAGAGGCAGGACCTGCGTGACTGATTTGGTGAAAATTGAGAATACAAGACTCTATCCCGTGGGCAGACTGGATTACGACACCCAGGGCATCATTCTTCTTACAGACGACGGGGATTTCATGCAGAGAGTCACCCATCCGAAATATGAGACTGAAAAGACATATGAAGCGCTTGTAAAAGGTGAACCCACCGAAGAGGACCTGGGAAAGCTGAGAGCCGGCGTGGAACTGGACGACGGACTGACCCTTCCGGCAAAAGCGGATGTGATAAGGTTTAAAGGACCCAATGCGGTGGTGAAAATTGTGATCCGGGAAGGACGCAACAGACAGGTAAGACGGATGTTGGACGCTGTGGGTTTTCCGGTGCTTAAACTTAAAAGGACTTCCATTGGCGGGCTTGAACTGGGGGAACTCAGAACCGGAGCCTGGAGACATATGAAACACAGGGATTTTGAAGCCCTGTTCGGTAAAAACGAAGCACGAAAACTGAAATTCGGTTGATTTTGAGGAAATAAAAATGAGTTTATTTAAAGATTTATTTGGACCTATAGACGACGAGAGCAAAGCTGAGGAAAACTCGGAGGATGCGGTAAAAGAGGAATATTTCACACAGGAAGGGCCGGAAGGCGGCGAAAACCCGGATGACGGTATTCCTGCAGGTACGTCTGATACCGAAGTAGCGGAAGAGAATAATTTGGCGGACGGTGAGGCGGAAGAGACAGCGGAAAAGCCGGAGAAGTCTTTCTTCAAAAGGCTGAAAAACGCTGAGAAGCCCAGCGGATTGTACTATTTAAGGGAGACCCTTTCGTATGTGCTGATATTTATACTTGCCGTAATTTTGGGGCTTTTAATAAACATTTACATAGTCAGGCTGAGCCGTGTCAACGGAACGTCCATGTATCCCACTCTTCAAAACGGACAGTATCTTCTCACCAGCAGGCTCCCTGTTATTTTCAGAGATATACGGCGCGGAGACGTAGTGGTGTTCGACCACACGGGAGAGGTGAGAGATTTTGGAAAAGACCTTAAGGAAGCTCTGCTGGACAATGCCATAGTGGTCCTTCTTTCAGGCAAAAAATCCGAATCCGAGGAGAGCCATACATACTACATAAAAAGGGTTATAGGCATTGAGGGTGACGTGATAGCTTTCAAAGACAATAAGGTCTACCGGACTACTCTTGAAAACCTGGGCCTTGAAGAATACATCGAAGCAAACAACAGATACAATTCGGACCCGACACCCGCCAATATAGCCGCCCGTGAAGAGATTTACTACAAAATCACGCAGAAAAAACCGGATGAGACCTGGGAGGTCCTTGACGAACCCTACGTAAACAGTGAAGAGACCCCGAATTACAAGACCGTTGAAGGAAAGTACTGGGTCGTCGGCGAAGGCGAAATGTTCGTGATGGGCGACAACAGAAACAAGAGCAGAGACGGCAGAGCGATAGGCGTCATGCCCATAGACTCCATCATGGGAAAAGTGCTGGGCGAGCACTGATTTCCTCTGCCGGATGACCGCCTGCGCATGCGGGCGGTCATCCTGTAAAAATATCTTTTCGCCAATGACAGCAGTCCTTTCTTCAGATTTTTCATTATGACAAAAAAGCTTTGGCGGCGCTTAAAAACAGTATTTAATTAAAAATGATCAAAATCTGCATTGCATCAAACAACAAAAACAAAATAAAACAGTTCGGCGAGATCTTTTCAAAAAAAGACATCGAGGTCGTTCTCATGACCGCAAAAGACACCGGCATGGGTGAGTTCCCGCCGGAAAACGGCAATACTTTTTACGGCAACAGCCTTATAAAAGCAAAGGCTCTTTACGCCCACGTGTCTTCCGTTGACGGTCTGCGGGACAGCTATATCGTTGCCGACGACTCCGGAATATGCGTTGACGCTCTTGGTGGCGCGCCGGGTATAAGATCCGCCAGGTTTTCAGGGGACAATGCCACGGACGCCGACAACAACAAGCTCCTTCTTGAAAAACTGAAAGGCGTTGAAAACAGGGCTGCCCATTATTCCTGCGCGGTCACGGTGATCACTCCAAAGGGAAGGATAATGTGCGCCGGAGGCAGGGTGGACGGAAGAGTTATCGACGAGCCCAGAGGCTTTGACGGATTCGGCTACGACCCGTTTTTTTACGTGGACAGTCAGAAAAAGACCTTTGCGGAGCTTTCGCCGGACGTGAGAAATTCCATAAGCCACAGAGGACGGGCTCTCGGAAGGGCTGTGGATCTTATTGTCGAAGATGCCGGATCGGGGGACTGAAGCTATGAACGTTTCCGATTTTAAACATACGGTTCTCGTGACCGGCGGCTCCGGAGACATCGGTAGGGCTGTCGTAAAAAAGTTTCACGAAAACTATTACAACGTTGCAGTTCACTGCAGCAGCGGCTATAAAGAGGCTGAGGATCTTTGTGGTGAACTGAACGCCAAAGGAGGCGGAAACGTTGCCAAAGCGTTCAGGGCCGATTTCAGAGATCCGTCAAGCATACTTGAAATGGCCGAGAGGATCTCATCTGAGATGGGTCCTGCCGGAATACTGGTCAACAATGCGGGCCTTAGCATAACAAAACTTATCACCGATACGTCTTTTGACGAGTGGCGGGGCATTTTTTCGGTAAATACCGACGCAATGTTTCTGCTGTCAAAAGCGCTTCTTCCGGAAATGATCAGACAGAAATTCGGAAAGATCGTCAATATTTCGTCCATTTGGGGCATCTGCGGCGCCTCCTGCGAGGTGGCCTATTCCGCGTCAAAAGCGGCGGTGATCGGCTTCACCAAAGCACTTGCCAAAGAAGCGGGACCTTCGGGCATCAACGTAAACTGCGTGGCTCCCGGAGTCATTGACACGAAGATGAACAGCCGTTTGTCAGCCGATGATCTTAAAAGTCTCTCGGAAGATACGCCTCTTGGAAGACTCGGCACCCCGGAGGAAATAGCTGAGGCGGTGTTCTTCCTGTGCTCCGACAAGGCCTCGTTTATCACCGGACAAGTCCTGTCGCCGAACGGAGGTTTTGTGATATGATTCTTCCGGAAAAAGTCCTGCACGTGTGAGGAGCCCCGCGCTCCTCTTTTTTTGCTTTGCCGGCCTTCTTTCAGCGGAGCAAAAGATAATAAAACCGGTAGATTTTTAGCCTTAAAACCGCTGTTCCGCCTTGTAAAAAAACACCCGAAGTTGTAAAATCAATATCGCGGAAAAATGCCTTGGCGCAAACCCGGGACAATGCTTCCGCATGTTTATCGAAAGGCGGAAATTTTATGAATTTTTTGGAAAGAATCTGCGTCCGTGCAAAACAGGACATTAAGACTATCGTGCTTCCCGAATCCGAAGATATCAGGGTCATCGAAGCCGCTGCCATGGTTCAGGAGAGGGGCATTGCCAATATCATCCTGGTTGGCGACAAAGAAAAGATCGCCGAACTGGCAAAGGGTCTGGACATCTCAAAGTGCAGGATCGTCAACCCTAGAGAATACGACAGGTTTGACGAATACGTTGACGCTTTTTACGAGCTCAGGAAAAACAAGGGCATGACTCCCGAAAAGGCAAAAGCCACTATGCTTGACTACGTCTATTTTGCCACGATGATGGTGAAGATGGGCGAGGCTGACGGAATGGTATCCGGAGCTGCTCACTCCACCGCGGACACTGTAAGACCTGCGCTCCAGATATTAAAAACAAAACCCGGCACCAGCAAGGTTTCCGCTTTCTTCGTAATGGTGGTTCCGAACTGCGAGTACGGTGCCGACGGAGCATTTGTTTACGGCGACAGCGGTCTTGTGGAGAACCCGGATGCTGAAGCTCTTTCCGACATTGCCATTGAGTCTGCCAAGTCCTTTAAGCAGCTCATCGAAAGAGAACCGGTAGTCGCAATGCTTTCCTATTCGACTTACGGAAGCGCTCACAGCGAGCTCACCGAAAAAGTGGTTGAGGCTACAAAACTTGCAAAAGAGAAAGCCCCCGACCTCTGCCTTGACGGAGAACTCCAGGGCGACGCAGCTCTTGTGCCGAAAGTCGGCGCCTCCAAAGCCCCCGGAAGCCCCGTGGCGGGAAAAGCCAACGTTCTCATCTTCCCGGACCTCAATTGCGGAAACATTGCATATAAGCTCACCCAGCGTCTTGCTAAGGCTGAAGCCTACGGACCTATTCTCCAGGGTATAGCTAGACCCGTCAACGATCTTTCAAGAGGCTGCGCCGCCGAGGACATAGTAGGTGTCGTTGCCATCACGTCGGTCCAGGCCCAGGAACAATAACAAGCTCACGAAAGGAAGATCAAATGAAGATATTAGTTATCAACTGCGGCAGTTCGTCGCTGAAATATCAGCTCATCGATATGGAGACCGAGCAGGTCATTGCCAAAGGCCTCTGCGAGAGGATCGGTATCAATGATTCTGTTCTCAACCACACCCCCGCCGGGAAGGGCAAGATCGTGATTAAAGTCGATCTTCCCAATCATGAAGTAGCTATCCGCGAAGTTATCAAGGCTCTTACCGATAAAGAGATAGGCGTTATTTCGGATCTTTCCGAGATCTCCGCTGTGGGACACAGAGTGGTCCACGGAGGCGAAAAATTTGCCTGCTCAGTGCCGGTCACTGATGAAGTCATGAAGGCTCTTGAGGAATGCACACCTCTGGCTCCCCTTCACAATCCTCCGAACATCGTCGGCATCAATGCGGTGACAGCGGCAATGCCCGGCATCCCCCAGGTAGGTGTCTTTGATACCGCTTTCCACCAGACAATGCCCGAAAAAGCCTACATGTATGCGCTTCCCTACGAGTTTTACGACAAATTCCGCATCAGAAAGTACGGATTCCACGGCACATCCCACAAATTCGTGGCCGAGAGCGCTGCCGAGATGCTGGGAAGGCCTCTTGAAGAGCTCAAAATCATCACCCTCCACATAGGGTCCGGTGCTTCCATCGCAGCTGTAAAATACGGAAAATGCGTGGATACATCCATGGGATTCACCCCTCTTGACGGTCTTGTAATGGGCACCCGCTGCGGAAAACTGGATCCCGCAGTCCTCACGTTCCTTCTGAAGCAGGGCTACAACGGAAAAGAACTCAACATGATCATGAACAAGAAATCCGGTGTCCTTGGCGTTTCCGGCGTAGGAGCAGATACCAGAGACGTCTGGGCCGCTGCAGATCACGGCGACAGAAGATCGATCCTCGCAAGGGATATGTTCATCTACCGAATTAAAGCCTATATCGGCGAGTACACCGCCGCCATGAACGGATGCGATGCCATCGTATTTACCGCAGGAGTAGGTGAAAACGACTTCTACACCAGGGAAAAGGTCTGCGAGGAGATGGATTTCCTTGGCATAAAGATGGATACGTCAAAGAACAACAGAAGAGGCGAAGCCGCAGATCTTTCTGCTCCGGATTCGAGAGTAAAGATACTGGTCATCCCCACCAATGAGGAACTGGCAATCGCCAGAGAGACCAAAAAGATCGTGTTTGGCTGATCGTAAAAATCATTATTCAACGTCAAAGCCGGAGCGCCTGCGGCGCCCCGGCTTTTAAAAAAGCATCCCGCAAACGGATTTAAAGGCAGGTGATCACCGTGGAAAACAAAAAACGCAATTCAAACAGTTCCTGGAAGGTATGGGTTTTTTCTTCTGTGCTCGTGGCTTTGGCCGTTATATTCACAAGACTGCTGTCCGTAAACATCGGCAGCACCATCAGAATAGGGCTCGGCAGATTTCCGACGATACTTGCCTGTTTCTTTTACGGCCCCTTTGTGGGATTTGTCGTCGGAGCCGTTTCTGATTTCATCGGCGCAATGATGTTCACCGGATGGAATTTTTCGCTTACTGTGCCTGCAGCACTGGCGGGCCTTCTTCCATATCTTTTTATAAAACTTTTTAGAGTGGGCTCCGGCGGCCTTGGCGGAAAAGAGTCCCTCCGGTCTCTTCCCGGCATTATACTGACTGTGGTGTTCACCAAGGTCATCACCCAGGGAATTTTGATGTCCTTTCTTCTTGCCATCATGTACAACGGCATGAGCGCTCTTCCGGAACTGCTCCTCACCAGAAACATAATTACGGTCTGTGAGGCTGCCGCGGAATCCGCCATAATTTACGTACTTTACACCAACAAAGCCGTTTACGGCGCAGCCTGCAAAGGGCTTGCCCCAGTGAATTAAGACAACGGCATTTGTGCCACGGAGGCCTGATGACGCCAATTGATCCCATTGACCGCCTGCATGCGGAAAAACGTGAATTTTCAAAGCCCGGTCTTTCCAGGGTTTCTTATTTGCTCGAAAGAGCCGGGAATCCGCAGGATCATCTTAAATTCGTTCACGTCGCAGGCACAGACGGCAAGGGTTCCTGCGCTTCATATATAGCCGCCGCTCTCACTGAGGCAGGGTTCGTCACAGGCCTGTACACATCCCCCGATGTTTTTGAGGCTTATGAAGGCATAACCGTTGACGGCGCCAGGATCACCTGCGACGAGCTGTCGGCTCTTATGGCGGAGCTTTCTGAACCCATTGGCGAACTTGACGGTGCCGGAGACGGACCCACGCCCTTTGAGATCGTCACAGCCTGTGTTTTTATGTGGTTCAGTAGGCAAAAATGCGATATTTGTGTAGTTGAATGCGGTATGGGCGGCCTTTATGACGCCACCAACGTTATCCCCCGGTCCGAAGTATCGGTTCTAATGAACATCGGCAAGGATCACGTGAAGGCCCTTGGCAATACGGTGACCGACATCGCAAAAAACAAGGCGGGCATAATAAAACCGGGATCATCTGTGGTGTTCTACGGCGGCGACAGCGACGTCTTAAATGTGATATCCCGGGAGACAAAAAAGAACAAGGGAAAACTGACTGTTCCGGATTACGAAAAGGCCTGTGTCAGAGAACTGACTCTCAAAGGAACCGTTTTTGATTATAAGAATTTCAAGGACATCAGGCTTGAAATGCCGGGAAGGGCGCAAATAAAGAACTGCTGCTGCGCTGCAGAGGCTCTGATTGCTCTTGGCAAAAGAGGATTTGCGATTCCTCCTGAAAAAGCAGTAAAAGGTTTCGGCAGGGTCCGGATCCCCGGAAGGTTCGAAGTGTTCAGCGAAACACCTGCGGTGATATATGACGGTGCCCACAACGTACCGGGCTGGGAAGAACTGACTAAGAACCTGGAGGCGTTTTTTCCCGGGAAAAAAGTAAAGATCATCGCAGGCATAATGGCCGACAAAAACCGTGAGGCCATGATCCGCATGCTGAAGCCTTTTGAAGAAAGCATCTGCTGCGTCACGCCTTTAAACAAAAGAGCTCTTGACGGTGAGAAACTGAGGGATCTGGCATCGGCGTCGGGAATGAACTCATCGGCAATGCCCGTCAGGAAAGCAATTGAAAAAACGATTGGGAAATCAAATGAAAACGACGTGATCCTCGTCACCGGATCACTCTATCTATACAAAGAGGCGAGACCTTTGATTTTGGAAGCGGTCCGCCGGAAGGAGAAACAAATGAGCAAAAAGATACTGACTGTTGCAATAGACGGGCCCAGCGGGGCGGGAAAGAGCACTGTTGCCAAGGCCATATCCTCACAGTTCAAGATAGGCTACCTGGATACCGGAGCGATGTACAGAGCCGTTGCCCTTTACATGGTGAGAAGTATCCCGGAAGTGGAAAAAGAAGTGGAGGCAGGCGGACTGACCGCTGAAACAACGGCAAAGATCGTTTCTCTTCTAGATGACACGGGCCTTGAAGTCAGATATGACGATAGCAACGTTCAGCACGTGTACCTTGGCGAAGAGGACGTGTCGGGCCTTATCAGGACGCCGATCATATCCATGGCAGCTTCGAAGGTGTCGGCAATACCCGAAGTCAGAGTGTTCCTTGTGGCGATGCAGCGGGAGATAGGATCCAAAAACAGTATCGTTATGGACGGACGGGACATCGGCACCCACGTTCTCACCAACGCTTCGGTCAAAATCTTCCTGACCGCAAGCCCCGAAGAAAGAGCCAAAAGAAGATATAAAGAACTGCTGGGCAAGGGCATGGAGGCAGACTATGAAACAGTTCTCAAGGATATCATTGACAGGGACTACGGGGATTCCCACAGAGCCGCTTCTCCGCTGAAACAGGCTGAGGATGCTGTGCTCCTCGACACTTCGGATCTGGGCCTTGAGGAGTCGGTTGCCGCAGCGGTTGGAATCGTAACGGAAAAAACGGGGTTTAAACCGGTGAACGGGAACTGATCACGCTCACAGGCATTACGTACGAACAGGAGTCATAAACTAATGACGGTCAAAGTTGCAAAAACAGCGGGCTTTTGCTTTGGTGTGGACAGAGCTGTCAGCAAGGCGTTCGAGGCAGCCGCAGCCCGTGAAAACACCGGGAGGCGCACGGTCACCCTCGGACCCATAATACATAATTCGGAAGTGGTTGAAAGGCTGAAGAGGGACGGAATTTCGGTTATTGACAGTCCCGATGAGGCATTTCCCGGCGACGTTGTTATCATAAGGGCTCACGGAGTTGCTCCTTCCGTTTTACGGCAGCTGGAGGGCAAGGGCTGTGAAATAATAGATGCCACGTGTCCGTTTGTGGCCAAGATCCACAACAGAGTTGCTTCGGAATACGGAGCGGGCAGAAAAATCATAATCGTTGGAGACCGGGAACATCCTGAGGTCAAGGGCATCAACGGCTGCTGCGACAACTCTGCAGTTATCATCGCCAATGAGGAGGAATGCTCCGAAATCGACCCGAAAGGCGGCCCTTACGCCTGCGTGGTCCAAACCACCTTCAACACAAAAATTTTCGCTAAAATTGAAAAAAAGTTAAAAGAAACACTTGACGAAATTTTTATTTATGATACTATATGCTCTGCTACTGTCCAAAGACAGGAAGAGGCTGCAAAACTTGCTGAAGAGAGCGATCTTATGGTCGTGATCGGAAGCAGGACCAGCTCAAACACGCTGAAGCTCTGCGACATTTGCCGCTCGGTTTGCCCCCGGGTTCAGCTTGTTGAAAGACCTGAAGATCTGGACCTTAGCGGAAGTAATTTTTTTCATATAGGTGTGACAGCCGGAGCATCGACGCCCGGTTGGCTCATCGAGGAGGTTTTGGTAATTATGGATGAAGTGAAATCGATCGTGAACGAAGATGTGACCGATGAAGCTGTGGAATCTGCTGCGACAGCTGATGAGACTCCTGTGGCTGATGTCCCTGTAACCGAAGCTGAGGCTGAGAATGCCGCTGCCGAGGCCGCTCCCGAGAGTGAGGGCGAGTCATTTGAGGATCTGCTCAATGAGAGTCTGACTACTGTTAAAAGCGGAGAAGTTGTTGAGAAGCCGATTATTAAGATCGACGCCACCCGCGTTTATCTTGACCTTGGCTTTAAGTATGAGGGCTATGTTGATATCAATGAATTTGATGGTACACCTGAAATAGGTGCTATGGTAAAAGCATACGTTGTTCATGTCAGCGACAGAGACTGCGAGGTAAAGCTATCCAAATCAAAAGTTGATAAAAATGTTGACCTTATCGCACTCGAAGAAGCTTACAAGAACAAAACCCCCGTTACTGTCAAGGTTATCAGAGCTACCGAAAGAGGCGTTATAGCTGCTTACGGTACCGCTCAGCTTTATATCTCTGCTTCCCAGCTGGATCTCTTCTACGTGAAGAAGACAGAGGACAAAGTCGGAAAAGAACTGGAAGTTCTCATTACACGCTTTGAGACCGATGAAAAGGGCAGACAGAGGATCAGCGGATCTGCGAAAACTCTTCTTCTCCAGAAGAAAGAGGAAGCAGACAATGCTTTCTGGGGCTCCATTGAGGTCGGCAAACTCTACAACGGCGTTGTAAAGGGACTGACAAAGACCGGAACAGGTGCTTTCGTGCAGCTTGAACCGGGATATGACGGATTCCTCCCTGTAAGGGAAGCTTCCTGGCTTAGAATTAAGGAAATCGGCGAGGCAGTTAAGAAGGGCGACGTTATCAGAGTTAAAGTTCTTGACTTTAACCGCGAGAAGAACAGGATCGACCTGACTGCCAAGATGCCTGAGGATGATCCGTGGTATGATGCAGAGAATACATATCAGGTCGGCGACATTCTCACCGTCACAGTTGCAAGATATGCCGTAACCAAAGAGGGCAAACATTACGGTGTGTTCGTAGACGTGATCCCCGGTGTGACAGCTCTGGTACATATTTCTCACATTTCCAACAAGCGCATTGCCAGCGCAGAGGAATGCCTTGAGATCGGACAGGTCGTTGAGGCTCAGGTGCTCGCTGTTAACGCTGAGGAGAAGAAACTCAGCCTTGGCATTAAAGAAGTTAAGGCTTACGATCCCCCGGCCAAAGAAGGCGAAGAGACCGAAGAGCGTCCCGTCAGAGAGAAGAGAGAGAGACCGAAGAGAGAGCACGCAGCTTCCGACACAGACTCAGAGGGAAAACCTGTTGAGAGGAAGCCGAGAGCTCCGAAGAAACCGAAAGAAGAAGAGTTCCACGATGACGTGACTCCTTCCGGAACTTCGATCGGCGATCTTATCGGCGGCGAACTCAAGTTCGACGAAGATGAGACAGACGGCACCGAGAACTGACTTTTTGCATACAACATATGATGAAGTTATTCCGCACCGGAAGGACTTCGGTGCGGTACTTCTGTGAGAATAAACCAGGAAGGAATTGATATCAAATGAAGAAAAAAGAGTTAATTGCGTGCATCGCGAAAAAGAGTGGCTTTACCAAAAAGGACACGGAATTCATGCTGGACTGCATTTTCGACACCATCGGTGATCTGGTAGCTTCCGGCGAAGAAGTTCAGGTCAACGGTTTTGGCGCATTCGGATCCAAGCCCCGCGCAGCAAGAAGAAGTGTTGACATCACCGGCTTGAAGAATGAAAACCGTGAGAAGAACATGATCGATGTCCCGGCTGCTAAAAAAGCTTATTTTCGCGTTGGATCTACTCTCAGACGTAAGATCAATGAATCCGAGAAGTGATTCACCGGCGCTTTAATCTTTGATATGAAATAATACCGCTGAATCGGCGGAATTTGGAGGTGACAGATTTGCCTAATATTAAATCGGCTAAAAAAAGAGTAATTACAGCTGAGATCAGCCGCGAGCGCAACGCTCAGGCCAAGTCGGCTCTCAGAAAGAAAGTCAAGAAAGCCCGCATCGCTATAGCTGAGAATGCGGAGAACAAAGACCAAGCCGTCAAAGAGGCTTCAATAAGCCTTGACAAAGCAGCTTCAAAGGGTCTTATCCACAAGAACGCAGCCGCAAGGAAAAAATCCAGACTTGCGAAAAGCGCAAAAACCACAGAATCTGCGGAATAATCTTTCTAATACTTGAAGATTTGCATTCATTGCGCAAATGCAATACAGGGCTGCATTCCGCCGCTGCGGTTTATGCGGCCCTGAATTTTAAAAACAAACAGAAAAGAGGAGAGATCGGTTATGGAAATCACTAAAAACGACAGAATAGGCGATATATTATCTATGAAAGAAAACGCTGCAGACATTCTTACAGACTGCGGCATGCATTGCGTATATTGCCCCTCTGCGGCAATGGAGACCCTGGAAGAGGCCTGCATGGTCCACGGCCTTGACGTCAATTATGTCCTTGCGGAACTGAACGCAGACGAATAAGCGGAGATTACAGATGAGCATTTTCCTTTGCGGTGCCGACCGGGCCGACATAACACCTGAAATCGGAACCTGCCTTTTCGGATACAGACCGGATCTTGAAAGCAATGCAATACACGACCATATAAACGTTACGGCTGCCGCTTTCTCTGACGGTGTGACGACTTTTGTCCTTGTGACCTGCGACGTGTGCGAGATCGACAACGACCTTGCAGAAAGGGCAGTCAGGGAGATAGCCTCTTCAACAGGTCTTCCGGAGAGTTCCGTCATTATTTCAGCCACCCACACCCATTCGGCGCCGAACGTTGCCGGTCTTGAGGGATGGGGCGGCATCGACACGGAGTACGCGGAAAACATTTTTCTTCCGGCTGTAAAAAAGGCTGCTCTTGGCGCTGTGAGCAATATGAAAAACGCAGTCCTTGGCGTCTCCACCACCAAAAGCGACGTGGGAATGAACAGGCGTGAGATCCTGAGGAACGGTGCCGTGGTTCTCGGACAGAACCCCTTTGGCGTTTACGACCCGGAGATGACCGTTATAGCAGTCCGAGACGAGGAAGGAAAGGGCATAATCAACATGGTCCATTACGGCTGCCACGGGACTGCCGCCGGAGAGAACCGGGAGATCAGCAGGGATTGGCAAGGCATTATGATGGACCGGCTTGAAAAGGAGTCCGGGGTCATTACGGCTTTCTGGCAGGGCTGCTGCGGAGACGTTGGTCCGAGAAACACCAATGGCTTTACAGTGGGCTGCGGCGACATTAAATATGCCGAAGAACTTGGCGCTGTGGCGGCAATGGACGCAGTAAGGGCGTACAGACAGATAAAAAGCTTTGGAAAAAAGGAGATCAGGCTGTTCACCGGCAAAGTGACCCTTCCGCTGAAGGAACTGCCGGACCTTGAGGATATCGAAAAAAGGATCGCATCGTACGAAGAACCTGAAAAACTCATAAACATTGACAGGCTCAGGTACAACCATCTTGTCAGCGTTGCCGCAGCGATAAAAAGCGGAAAACGGGACAGCGAGTTTACTTTCGATGCTTCAATACCGGTGGTGGGGGACATCGCGTTCCTGCCGTTCCCCTTTGAGATGTTTTCATCCACAGGGCTCAGGCTCAGGCGCTACGCTCCCTATCAGCACGTTCTGTCTCTGTCCTGTTCAAACGGGACCAATCTCTATCTGCCTTCAAAAGGGGAGATATTGAACGGCGGCTACGAGGTGGAGTGCTTCCTTTACGGACACGACTTTAATTTTACGGACGACGCCGAGACTATAATTATCAACGAGTATCTGCGCATTCTTGGCGCTTGAAATAAAAACAGGAGAGTATTGACAATGTACAGGATTGGACAGGAAGAGATCGACGCCGTGGCAAGAGCCATCAATTCGAGAGATTTTTTCAAGATCAACTGCAGCGGCAAAGAAGTTTACAATTTTGAAAACGAGTGGAAGAACTTTATCGGCACCGAATATGCGCTTCTCATGACGTCGGGATATGCGGCAATAGTTTCCGCCCTGATCGGCGCGGGAGTTGGCCCCGGCGACGAGGTCATAGTTCCGGCCTATACGTATATTGCCACGGCCTTGGCAGTCCTTGAAACAGGAGCAGTGCCTGTTATTTGCGACGCAGACGAGACCTTGACGCTGGATGCGGAAGACGTTAAGCGCAAGATCACAAAAGCCACCAAGGCAATCATTCCGGTCCACATTCAGGGCTTCCCGTCGAATATGGACGCTCTTGCCGAGGCGGTAAAGGGCACCGGCATCAAAATTATTGAGGACGCCTGCCAGTCTGCGGGCGGCACCTATAAGGGAAGACCTTTGGGAAGCATTGGCGATGCCGGAACGTTCAGCTTCAACTATTTCAAGATTATCACCTCCGGCGAGGGAGGCTGCGTTGTGACCAATGACAGGACCATCTACGAGAGATCTCTGATCTACCACGACGCAAGTGCGGTTGCATTTTTCGGCGATCAACTAAGCGGCATCTCCCAGGACCTGTTCGGGGGCAGAGAGTACAGAGTATCTGACATCACAGGCGCGATCCTGAGGGAGCAGCTGAAAAAACTGCCGGGGATCAGACGGGACCTTAAGAAGAATCAGAAACTTCTTACGGACCTTCTGCTTCCCAAGTATAAGACAGCACCGTCCCACGACATCGAGGGAGACCTGGGAACCACCGTCGCTCTCAGGTTCGAAGTAGAAGGACAGACACGCGAATTTGCGGAAAAATGCGGAAAAGCGGGAATCGGGATCACCATTCCCTTTGACACCGGCAAGCACGTCTACACCAACTGGACCCAGATCATGGAAAAGCGCGGCGCACTTCATCCGAAAATGGATCCCTACAAGTTCCCGGAGAACAAAGGACTTCAGACTGACTACACCCCGGATATGTGCAAAAAGACCCTTGACCTTCTTTCAAGGACCGCCTACATACTCGTCAACCCAGACTGGACGGAAGAGACCGTTTACGACATCGCCAAGACTATAAAAAGCGTTTAATTATAAAAAAGCGGCAAAGCAGCGGAGCGGGAAAGAATTTTCGCTTTGTGCGCTTTGCCGTTTTCATAAACAGATCTCCGGGGAGCCGTATCTTAATTTTGGCACCCGAAAAGCGCCAAAATGGGATTCATCGCGTCTTCGTCTACCATCCACTGTTCCGCAACAAGCGTCTCCTTAAAAAGGTGAGGCCCGGTATGTTAAGACACCGCCCGATTCCCGAGTAAATGATGTAGGTCCAAAATATGAGATGGTTGTCGCACACCCCAGAGATCCTGACAAGATTATATCATTGAATCCGGTCCTCCGCAACCTGTCCGAAGGCGGATCCGGCTGAAAAAACACAAGAGGAATGTGAATAATATGGAAGAGGAACTTACAAGAGGCGAAAGAGCGGAACAATATTTCAGGGAAGGGTACAATTGCGCTCAGGCCGTGGTCCTTTCATTCTCGGACGTGCTTGGATGTGACGAAAAAGAACTTCTCAGGATCGCCTCTTCCTTCGGAGGCGGCATCGGTAGACTGAGAGAGGTGTGCGGAGCTTTTTCCGGCGCTGTGATCGTTCTGGGCCTGCTTTCGGGTTACGACACACCTGAGACGGGAAAAGTCAAGGCAGATCATTACGCAAGGATACAGACTCTTGCCAAACTGTTTGAGGAGGCAAACGGCGGAAGCATTGTCTGCAGGGAACTTCTGCACCTTGACCGCAGGAGGGATGATCCCTCGCCCTCCAAGAGAAACGGGGAGTTCTACAAAAAGCGTCCCTGCCCGGAGATCATAAGAAACTCGGCGGACGTTCTGGACAGGTTTCTTAAAGACGAAAAAATAATTGAGTAAAACACAGGCGCCCAAGAGGAAAACGGTCCTCCCCGGCGCCTGATCTTTTATAACGAATGACAAGTTTATTCACCGGATGCCGCAAGTATGATCTTCGGCAGCAGTGCGTAGGCGTTTTCAAGCCATTTTTCGCAGATCGCATCACCTGTTTCCCTGTCAGGCACAGGCAGCCTGAGATCCACGACTATATTGCCTTTTTCCCTTATAAGACATCTGACGGAGAGGTTTTTATTGGCGTCGATAAAAGTATACGCATTCACCGTCATTCGGGAGGCAAGGGTCTCTTTCTCTTTTCCCAGCAGTTCGTCGTAGGGATTGCGAAGCGACAGTGAGAGACGGGGCTCCATTGCCCGCCTTGAGACTTTTCCGGAATCGGTTGTAACATAAAGGTCAGTACCGTCGTTTCCACGGACCCTGGCGACGAATCCGGATTTTATAAGAGAGTCAAGGGCGTCTTTGTAACTGAAATAATTGATAAGCCCGGGCTTCATGATGAAGTCCGTGAGCAGGGCGTCGGATATGCCAAAGTCAAGGCTGTCTATGACGTAAAGCACAAGTATTTCGTTCTGCAAAAGCTGCTCGTTGCTCTCGTACATTTGCTATCTCCAAAGGGTGTGTTAGAAATCGAATGTCAGTATGCGATAAGGCCCATAAAGCTCATCTCGCTCTGGGTGGTGTCCAGCCTGCTGTACTGACAGACTATCGGCACATTGCTCTCGACCAATATGGCGTAGGGGATACCTCTTCTGATCTTTTTCCCGCCTTCACCGACAATCTTGTCAAGTCTAATATGATGGGTCCTTCTGGCACCGCATTTTGCCGAAAAACCCGTCTCGGGTTCTCTGTCCTCGTAATAGAGGGTGAGCTTTATGTCGGCGTCTTCATCTCCCGTGTTCAGCACACATACGGCCTCGTGACTTACGTAGCTGCCGTTGTCGGTTTCGGGATAAAAAGCGTCGGGTATAAACCAGGTGCACTTGCCGTTGTTCATGTAAAAAACCTCCTGAAGCGATCTTTGATTTCCGGTCTATTTTAGCATATCGGGGCCCTGGCGGCAAGGCTAAAAAAACCTTAACAGGGCGAAAAAGCTTTGAAAACGGAGGCCCTGTTTTGTATAATTGTCATGAATGATAAACACCGGAGGCTTGCTATGGGCAATGAAAGCTTTTCAAAGGTATTTCCTGATATAATCATTGATGACGACGTATATGATGAAAGAAGAAAAGAAGCTATTTTTACGGGAAACGGAGACTTTCGGAATCTTGAGCATCTCTACGATTCCGCTATCAGGACCCTTACGATGCGCTTTGAAATACTCAATGAAGAGTTCAAGGTCAAATACGAAAGAAACCCGATCCACCATATAGAGGCCAGAATCAAAAGTCCCAGAAGCATTATCAATAAACTGAAGAGCAGGCATTATGAGGTCTCTCTGGAATCCGCCAAGAAGAACCTCAATGACATTGGCGGTGTCAGAGTAGTCTGCTGCTATATCGACGACGTCTACAGCGTCGCGGATATGTTTTTAAATCAGAAAGACATTACTCTTCTGGAAAGACAGGACTACATAAAAGAGCCGAATTACAACGGTTACAGAAGCCTTCACCTGGACGTCAGCGTCCCTGTGTATCTCTCGGACCACACCGAATACGTGACCTGCGAGGTTCAGCTGAGAACCGTTGCCATGGACTTCTGGGCCAGCCTTGAGCACGACCTGAGGTATAAGACAAACAAGCAGATCCCTGAAGAAATGGGTGTTGAAATGAAGAACGCCGCAGACCGCATTGCCGAGATAGACGAGGAGATGCAGGCGCTTTACAAAAAAATGGAAAGTCTTTGATCATTTATGAAAAAGTTTCTCGACCGTTTTTTCGGAACAAAAGAAATTGACACGTCCCACATCGGCGTGCTGGACGGTATAAGAGCAATATCAGTCATGATCGTCTGCGGGTTCCACTTCTGGCAGCAGTCCTGGCTCTGGAATCTCACAAAGAGCGACGCACTGCTCAATATCGGAGTGGAGGACGCAAGTTCAAACTGGATCCTTTCCACAGGCTACGTTTTTGTGGACATGATGATCCTTCTCACGGGTCTCTGCCTCTTCCTTCCGTATGCAAGAGCCATGCTGGAAAAGGACAGGCTCCCGAGTACCGGAAAGTTTTACCTTAAAAGGATCGCCCGGATATTTCCTTCCTATTATTTTTGCATACTGATCTTCGCGGTGTTCTTCGTCGGCGTCGCAAGTTACGGCGGCAACGTGTCTTCCTACGTCAAGGACCTGGTCTCTCATCTGACCTTTACCCAGATGTTCTCAAAAGAGACCTATCTTTACACAAAATTCAACGGCGTCCTCTGGACGATGACCGTGGAGATGATCTTCTATATCATATTCCCGCTCTTCGCCTGGCTCTTCACCAAGGCGCCTCTTGTCACGTATCTCGGCATGAACTCCGTGTCCCTGGTCTACTACATCACCGTGATCCGGGCAAACAGGGACGACATGTCCTACTACGTCAACCGTTTCCCAACCTTCATGTGTGTATTTGCCAATGGCATGATGGCCGCACTGCTCATAACAGCCCTTGCAAAGAACATGAAGCAGAACAAATATACGGGTCTGCTGTTTACGGGGACGGCAGTTTTTTCTTTATATATTTTAAGAATAGTGGTAAAATACGGCCTGAGTGTTTCAAAAAACGGGCAGTTCTGGCAGGTCCAGAACAGGTTTCTGCTCTCTCTCGTTTTTGTCGCATTCATCGTGGGGGCCACGTTCTCGTTTAACTGGTTCAGGGCGATCTTTTCGAACCCCGTTGCCAGGTTCCTGTCCACCCTGAGCTTCAACCTGTACATTTGGCACCAGGTCATTTCAATTAAACTCAAGGAGTGGCACATCCCTCCCTACGATAGCGAGTCGGGCATGCCCCAGATGGACGCGGGACCCAAGTGGCAGTGGCTCTACACGATCCTCTGCTGGTGCATTTCGATCTTGTTTGCGGCGGCGGTCACTTACCTGATCGAAAAACCTGCCGCCAAACTGATCCTCGGCGGATTCAAGTTTAAAAAGAAGAAGAGGGCGGAGATACCTGCCCCGGCACCCATAACGGAGACAGAAGACAGTGCAGGCGGAGATGATGAAGCCGCAGTCACTGAAGAAATATTTTTGGAAAACAAAACAGGAGATTGAATATGAACAGCGACATGGAACTGATGCTCGGAAATGAAGCGGTTGCAAGAGGCGCATACGAGGCCGGCGTTATCACAGTGGCAAGTTACCCGGGCACGCCCAGCACCGAGATCACCGAGTGTATCTCAAAATATGACGCAGGCGAGGTCTATTGCGAATGGGCCCCCAACGAAAAAGTGGCCGCAGAGGTGGCCATCGGAAGTTCTTTTGCCGGCGCCAGGTCGATGTGCTGCATGAAGCACGTGGGACTTAACGTGGCCGCAGATCCCCTTTACACCTGCTCCTATACGGGGGTAAATGCGGGACTGGTTTTTGTAGTTGCCGACGATCCGGGAATGTTCAGCTCCCAGAACGAGCAGGACACCAGATTCCACGCTCTCTCCGCCCACGTGCCGGTACTGGAGCCCTCGGACAGTGAGGAGTGCATTAGGTTTACCAAACTCGCCTTTGACATTAGTGAGGTCTTTGACACTCCTGTAATCCTGAGACTGACCACAAGGGTGGCCCACCAGAGAAGTCTTGTCAAAACCGGTCCCCGCAGCGTGCCGGTCAAACCCTATAAAAAGGACGTCTGGAAATACGCCATGATGCCCGCAATGGCCAAAAAACGCCACCTTGTTGTGGACGAAAGGCAGAAGAGGCTTGAAAACTGTGCCTGCGGTTTGGATGAACAGAACGTCACTATCCCCAACGTTATCGAATACGCCGAAAACAGTAAAGAAAAGGTGGGCATAATCACCTACGGCATCTGCTATCAGTACAGCAAAGAGGTGTTCAAGGACGCGTCCTTCCTGAAGTTGGGGCTAACCTATCCTCTTTCGGAGAAACTCATCCGCGAGTTTGCAGCAAACGTCGGAAAACTCATTGTCGTGGAGGAACTGGAGCCCTTCATTGAGAACTATATCAAAACTCTCGGCATTGAAGTCACGGGAAAGGCTCTTTTCACCAATCAGGGCGAGCTTGGTACCGCTGCTGTCAGAAAAGCATATTACGGCAAGGATCCGGACTGCGAAAAGCTTGGCGAAGCGGTGGCCATTCCCCCGAGACCTCCCGTTTTCTGCGCCGGCTGTCCTCACAGAGCGGTGTTCTACGTTCTTTCAAAAATGGGTCTTAGAGTCTGCGGAGATATCGGATGCTATTCCATGGGAGCCCAGGCCCCTTACGCGGCCATTGACGCAGTAATCTGCATGGGAGCCTCTGTAAGCATGGCCCACGGAATGACCAAGGCGATGGCCCAGTGCGGGGAACTTGACAGGCAGAAGACGGTGGCGGTTATCGGAGACTCCACGTTCATCCACTCCGGCATAACTTCACTGATAGACGTTGCCTATAACAAGGGAATTTCCACCACCATCATCCTCGACAACTCCATCACGGGCATGACGGGACATCAGCAGAACCCGGCAATGGGCTTCACCATCAGAAACGAGCAGACCGTTGCCACGGACCTTGTGAAACTTGCCAATGCCATTGGCATCACAGACGTGACCGTTGTTGATCCCTTCGACATGAAGGCCTTCAGAGAAGCGGTGAAGGGCGCCACGGAAAGGGACAACCCCAGCGTTATCATTGCCCAGAGGCCCTGCGCGCTCCTCAAGTACGTGAAGTACGGAGGCCCCGCCCATATCGATACCGAAAAATGCATCAGATGCGGATCCTGCATGAGACTGGGATGCCCGGCCATCAACAAAAAAGAAGACGGCAGCATTGTTATCGATCCTTCCCAGTGCGTGGGATGCGGCCTTTGCTTTGGCCTCTGCCCCAAGTCCGCCATTTCCAAATGACCTGATTATCAGAAGAGGTGAACTGTTATGAAAAGCGACAACTTAAATATATTGATAGTAGGTGTGGGCGGACAGGGAACGCTCCTGGCGTCAAAATTCCTCGGCGCAGTGGCCGGAATGGCGGGCAGAGACGTTAAAGTTTCGGAAGTCCACGGTATGTCCCAAAGAGGCGGCAGCGTTATAACCTGTGTTAAAATAGGTGAAAAAGTGTATTCTCCCGTGATAGACCTCGGCGAGGCGGACGTCATGCTGTCCTTTGAACAGCTGGAGGCCGCAAGGTGGATAGGCTATCTGAAAAAGGGCGGCAAGGTGATAACTTCTACTCAGAAGATAGAGCCCATGAGTGTGGTCCTTGGCCAGGCAGTATATCCCGCCAATGTGATCGAGGGTCTTGAAAAATCCGGCGCGGACGTGACCGCATTTGACGCCTTTTCCGTTGCAGAGGAGTGCGGTTCGGGTAAAGCCGTCAATATAGTGCTCTGCGGAGTGCTGTCAAAACTCGTGGAAGATATTCCCGAAGAGATATGGAGAGAAGCGTTAAAGAAAACAGTTCCCGCCAAGTTGCTTGATATAAATATGAAGGCCTTCGAGGCCGGCAGGAACCGCTGAATTATTTTGAAAAGAAGGTGATTTTGTGAAATTCTACGACAAGACCCATGAATGCATGGAGAGACCGGAGCTTCTGAAGCTTCAGTCGGAGAGGCTGGTGGCCCTTGTAAAAAAGGTTTACGACAACGTACCGGCTTACAGAAAGAAGATGGACGAGGCAGGCGTTGCCCCGGAGGACATTAAAGGCGTGGAGGATATCACAAAACTGCCTTTTACCCTGAAGTCTGACCTCAGAGACAACTATCCCTTCGGACTGTTTGCGGTTCCAATGGAGAAAATAAACCGAATTCACGCATCCTCGGGAACCACCGGAAAACAGACTGTGGTAGGATATACCAAAGGCGATCTTGACGTCTGGTCGGACTGCATATCAAGAGGCTTTGTAAGCTGCGGCATAGAGCCCGGTTATATGGTACATGTTGCATATGGATACGGCCTTTTCACCGGAGGTCTCGGAGTTCACGACGGCGCGACAAAGCTTGGCTGCTCTGTGGTTCCCGCATCCTCGGGAAACACCGCAAGGCAGGTGACTCTGATCGAGGATTTCAAGCCCGACGCGATCTGCTGCACGCCTTCATATGCGCTTTTCCTTGCCGAGGAGCTCCGAAAGAAAGGTCATAAGCCCGACGATATCTCCCTTAAAGTAGGAGTTTTTGGTGCGGAACCCTGGAGCGAGGCCATGCGTCAGGAGCTGGAGGCGAATCTTGGCATCAAAGCCTGCGACATATACGGACTTTCAGAGATAATGGGCCCCGGCGTGGCCTGCGAGTGCGAGGAGAGAAAGGGCATGCACCTTCAGGAGGACCACTTCCTGGTGGAAGTCATCGACCCGAACACGGGAGAGCACGTAAAAGAGGGCGAAAGCGGTGAACTTGTATTCACAACTCTGACCAAGGAGGGATTCCCGCTGATCAGATACAGGACCAGGGATATCTCAAGGGTCATTTACGACAAATGCGCCTGCGGAAGGACCACCGCAAGGATACTCAAGCCTCAGGGCAGATCAGACGACATGCTCATTATAAGAGGCGTCAACGTTTTCCCGTCTCAGGTAGAGACAGTTCTCATGGAATTCAGCGAGACTTCGCCGTATTATATGATTTACGTCGACAGACAGAACAACCACGACACCATGGAAGTCAAGGTGGAGATGAACGAGGCCTTCTTCAGCGACAAGATCTCGGACATCAACGGTCTTGAAGCAAGGATGAAAGCCCGGCTCAACAGCCTGATAGGGCTTTCCATTGGCGTCACTCTGGTGGAACCGGGATCCCTTCCCAGATTTGAAGGGAAATCCAAACACGTTGTCGACAGCAGGAAGATATAAAAGGAGGTTACCGTTATGGCAGGCATCAGACAGATCTCGGTTTTTTTGTCAAATCAGGCGGGCAGACTTGCGGAAGTGACCAAAACTCTTGCCGAAAACGATATTGACATCATTGCACTATCCATTGCGGATACAGCCCAGTACGGCGCCCTCCGCATCATCACAGACGACAACGACAAGGCCATCCGTGTGCTGAAGGAAAAAAGCTTTGTCACAAAGATCAACCACGTGCTCGGAA
Organism: uncultured Clostridia bacterium; assembly: GCA_947304585.1. Classification (GTDB taxonomy): domain Bacteria; phylum Bacillota; class Clostridia; order UBA1212; family UBA1212; genus UBA1212. The sequence goes on from CAMZBI010000002.1 coordinate 44,212, forward strand.
TTGAGATACCCAACGAGCCCGGCGCTCTCTCAAAGGTGCTTCTCGCCTTTGACGAAAAAGGCATTTCCGTTGAGTATATTTACGCATTTGTAGGTAAATCAGGCATCAACGCGAGGGTCATCATCCGGGTCAACGACAACGACCGGGGCACGGAGGTCCTCCGGTCCATCGGCATCCCGCTGATCACAGAAGACGAAATACTGAAAAAGTAAGCTAAAACAGAGGTACAGATGAAAAAAATCGTTTTGACAGGCGGCGGTACCGCAGGTCACGTTATGCCCAATATTGCGCTTCTCAACTACCTTGGGGATTTCGAGGTGCACTACATCGGTTCCCTGAACGGAATGGAGAAGACTATATGCGCTTCCCATCCCGAAGTAACATATCACGGGATCCACACCGGGAAACTGAGAAGATACCTTTCCATCGAGAACATCAAGGACTATTTCCGGTTCAGAAAGGGCATCTTTGAGGCGAGAAAGCTTCTCAAACAGCTGAAGCCTGATATCATTTTTTCCAAAGGCGGCTACGTGGCAGTTCCGGTTGCCATTGCGGCAAGAGGGCTCAAGATACCCCTTATAACCCACGAGTCCGACATAACCCCGGGCCTTGCCAATAAGATCATAACCAACGTGGCCTGCACCGTTCTCACGACATTCCCGGAGACGGTTCCTCTCATCAAAGGCGGCAAGGGTAAGTATTCCGGACCGCCCATTAGACCTGAACTTTTTAAGGGAGACAGGGAGAAAGGTCTTGCATTTGCAGGCTTTAAGGGTGACAAACCCGTTATGCTGGTCATGGGGGGAAGCAAAGGCTCCAGAAGAATCAACACAGCTCTTTACGGAGTACTTGAGGACCTTTGCAAAAGGTTCGACGTGATCCATATTTGCGGCGACCGCAACGTGGTGGAAAACGGTGAATTTCCCGCCAATTACCGCCAATACCCCTTCATCGGGGAAGAACTTCCTGACGTGCTTGCAGCCACTGATTACATCATCACAAGAGGCGGCTCCAATTCCATCCACGAATTTGCGGCTCTTCAGAAACCGATGATCATAATCCCTCTTTCAAGAGCCGCCAGCAGGGGAGATCAGATACTGAATGCGGATTCCTTTGTGGAAAGGGGCATGGCGATAAAACTTGAAGAGGAGGAACTGTCCTCCGAAAACCTGCTCAAGGCGGTGGACAAACTGGTGGACTCCGGGGACAGTATGAGAGAGGCCCTTGCAGCCCAGAATTTCGGCAAGGGCGTGGAAACGATATACAATGAGATAATTGCCGAACTTGACAGGCGCAGCCTGAAATAAGGCTTTGACAGATTATTGTGAACAAGAAGTCTGAAGGGCACTGAAGTGCCGGAAGGAGAATAAAATGGCTAAATTTGACAACGACGAACTGAATGAGCTCGAGGGCCTTGACGGCGAGTTTTTGGATGACGGTTTTGAAGATGATTTTGACGGACCAACCCAGATAACAATGTATGACGACGAGGGCGGTTCTGTCGAATGCGATCTTCTGGGTTTTGTCGACTATGAAGGAGAGCGATATGCATTTGTTGCACCCGTCGATGACGATTCTTCGGCATATGCGTTTCACCTGAAGCGGGACCCCGATGATCCGGAGGCCGCGATCCTGGATCCACTTGATGACGACGACCTGGCAGTTGTTCTGTATGAAAAGTTCAAACTTGAAAATGCAGACATATTTGATTTCGACGACGAAGAAGACGGCGAAGACTGAAATTTAAAAGGACATCCGCTTTGAACCCCTCTGATTACAGCTATAAGATCGTCAGGTCCCACAGAAAGACCGTAAGTTTGACGGTTGACAAAACCGGACAGATCATCGTAAAAGCTCCCTACGGCGTTCCTGAGGAGTTTATTGACGGTTTTGTAAGACGCAATACCGCTTTTATAGATAAAAACAGAGGGAAGAGGCAGGCCGTTGAAAATGCCGCGGAGAACATTGGCGCCTATACTGCACAGGATATAGATCGGATGAAAGAAAAGGCGAAGAACGTATTCCCGGGGGCTGTGAAGTATTACGCAGGACTTGTGGGAAGACCCTTCGGCCGGATCACAGTTAGAAGACAGACCACCAGGTGGGGCAGCTGCTCGGGAAAAGGGAATATAAGTCTCAACATACTCCTTTGCGACTGCCCGGAACAGGTGATGCTTTCGGTGATCGCCCATGAGGCCTGTCATCTGAAATACAAAAACCACGGAGACGGCTTCTACAGTGAGCTTTACAGGATATTCCCCGACTACGACAGGTGCCGGAAATGGCTGAACGACAACGGCAGCGTCCTTCAGAAGCGTTACGACATGTATCTGGCAAACAGGCGCGGGTCCTGAGCCGGGATAATAATTGTGCCCAAGACCTGCCGGAATCAAAACAATTGTTTAAGAATAACGGATCAAATTGGAAAATCTTCACCCCCGGAAAATCAAATATCTTCACATATGGAACGGCTCCAACTACGCAACCATCAACAACTTCACGATCCTTGTGAACAAAAACTTTGATCCCAAGGAGCATTTTTTCGTTGTCAGGGACACAAGAGAAAATCCGAAGCAGGAAATATCAAAATTTCCCAACGTGGCCTGGCTTCCCTATGCGGAAGGCATAGAGTATTCGGTGTTCCTGTCCTATCTTGAGTCTGCGGAACACATTTTCTGGCACACTGCGGGCTGGAATTTCAGAACCCTTTTCAGAGTTATGCTCCACCCAAGCATAATGAAAAGGTCTTTCTGGGTGGAGTGGGGCGCAGATCTCTACAATTGGCGAAGAGAGGAAAAGGGACTGAGGCATTCCATTGTGAACAAGATCAACGAGACCTGGAGAAAAAAAGTCCGGGCTGCGGTCATGATATTTCCTGCGGACGAAGAAGTGTTCGTGAGGCAGTTTGGCGAGAATATCCCCGTTCTCCATGCGGGCTACGTGGCTTTTCCCTGCGAAAAGACTGAAAAACTGAGACCTTTGGATAAAAAAGAGGGCCCGCTGAACATACTTGTAGGCCATTCTGCTACGCCCAACTGCAACCACATCAGGATGCTGGAAAAGCTTGCCGCATACCGGGACGAGGATATGATCATCCATATACCTCTGTCCTACGGCGACGCAAAATACGCGAAAACTGTTGAAGAGAGGGCAAAGGAACTGTTCCCTGAAGAGAAGATTAACGTTATAAAGGATGCGATGAAGCTCCCTGAGTACATCAGTTTTCTGTGGGGAATGGACGTTGCGGTTTTTGACGTATACAGGCAGATCGCCCTTGGCAATATCGAACAGCTCCTTTATATGCGGAAAAAGGTCTTTCTGCCTCAAAACAGCATTCTCGGAAGATACTATTCGGAAAACGACACTGAGTTTTTCGACACAGGGCTTGTGGGCGAGATCGGCTTCTCCGAATTTGCGGAGAACAAGACGGGAAAAGAGCCCCCGGAGTGCGTGGTGAGGCACCTTTCCGAAAAATCGGTCCTTGCCCAGTGGAAAGTTGTTTTTGCCGCGGCAGAAGCCATAAAAAAGTGAGGGAAAAACATTGGCGATAAACATAGTGCTGGTGGAACCGGAAATACCCGCCAATACCGGAAACATAGCCAGAACCTGCGGGAGCGTGGGCGGAAAGCTCCACCTTGTAAAGCCTTTGGGGTTTTCAATTGACGACAAACACGTGAAAAGGGCGGGACTTGATTACTGGAAGTTTGTGGACATAACGGTCCACGACAGCCTTGCGGATTTCCTCGCTTACAAAGAGTCCCAATACCCGGATTCGGCAATGTATTTCTTCTCTAAAAAAGCATCAAAGCGCCATACTGACGTGGTGTACCGGGATGGGGATTTTCTGCTCTTCGGGAAAGAGACTGAGGGTCTTCCCGAATCTCTGATCTTCGGCGATCCCGATAAAGCGGTGAGGATCCCCATGAGAGACGACCCCAATTTCAGGTCTCTCAACCTGTCGAATTCCGTTGCCGTTGTGGTTTACGAGGCGATGAGGCAGATGGATTTTCCCGGCATGCGTTGATACCTTTTGTCTTTTTTTCGAAAAATAGCGCTTTATTCAACCTGATCCAAAAAAAAGAATTGATTTGTACCGGTAAAGGTGGTAATATCTCACGGAATCGTTGATTTTTAAGTCAACACAAACTGAGTATTTACGTTGCTAAAACGGCAAGACATCGGGGCTTTAAGCCTGTTTTGCTCAAATATACTTAAGGAAGACCGCAGGAAACTGACAGGCGTCATCTCCGCGGTGCAACACACGAGAGGAACTTTAATATGCCTTCTGATTTTCTCGAGAACAACGTGGCAAAGATATCCGGAATTGTTGATGACGAGCCATCCCTTTCCTATTCCATCTACGGCGAGGGTTTTTATGCTTTCAACGTAAAGATCAAACGCACCAGCGGCAGTCTCGATATTATTCCCGCCATAGTTTCAGACAGACTTGTTGATGAAAAATATATCATTCCCGGAAGGTTCATATACATCGAAGGACAGTTCAGATCCCACAACGTCCAGGGTGCCACTAAATCCCAGCTTAAACTGATGGTCTTTGCCCGCAAAGTAGTGATCTACGACGAGCAGGGCCTGCCTGTGGAATTTGCCAATTCCTTTTACGACGAGTCAGGCGACGGCTACAATTTCGGCGACGGATCACCCGCCCCGGAGGAAAGGCCGGCCATTTCGCCTGATATGAATGAGATCTTCCTCGACGGCTTTATCTGCAAGCAGCCGGTGTTCAGAGTAACCCCTCTTAAAAGGGAAATCGCAGACCTCCTGATAGCCGTCAACAGACCCTATAATAAATCCGATTACATCCCCTGCATCTGCTGGGGCAGAAATGCCAGATTCTGCGGGAAGAGGACCATCGGCGAGCACGTTAAGATAAAGGGACGGATCCAGAGCAGAGAATACGTGAAAAAATTTCCCGACGGAAGCTCGGAGACGAGAGTGGCCTTTGAGGTCTCCATCTCCGGAATCGAAGTTGTTGAAGAACTATGATCCGCTTTTGTCACTGATCACCTGTATTTGATGAGCCGTCACTGCGCTGCAATGGCGGTTTCTTTTTAGGTTTTTTAAAATATACGGTCGTATAATTGCGGAAGCCGGGCGCAGGGCATTGGCGCAGATAAAGAATTCCACCCAAAGTGCTGCCGGCAATGCTTTAAAAGGATAACAAAATGGACAAAAAAGACAACAAAAAGGGTTTCAAAATACCTGTAGTTATATTTTATATACTCATTCTGCTGGTGATATTTCTCGTCTGGCTGTGGCTGGTGCCCAGTGCCGGAAAACCGACCTACAAGGAGATCTCCTACAGCGAGTTCATCACGATGCTGAACGAGGACCAGATCGAGAAGGTGGAACTCACGAACACCTACATTACCATCCAGCCAAAGGATCTTGACAAGAAAAAGCCGGTCTACTACAGAACCGGAATGCTGGTGGTGGAGGATACGGATCTTGTCAAACTTCTGATCGAGAAGGGCGTTGATTTCAGATCGCCCATCGAGACTTCCACGTTGTGGCTCTCCATCCTTCAGCTGGTGGTGATGATGGGTATTGGCGTTGCCGGAATGTTTATCATCATGCGGATCTTTTCAAGGCGCATGGACGCGGGGGTCATGTCTTTCGGAAAGAACACCTCCAGGATCGTTGGGGAAAAGTCCACGGGAAAGACTTTTGACGACGTGGCGGGGCAGGACGAGGCCAAGCAGGCCCTCCGGGAGATAGTTGATTTCCTGGAAAATCCCGGGAAATATACGGAGATAGGCGCCAAGCTTCCCAAGGGAGCACTTCTTGTGGGACCTCCCGGAACAGGAAAGACACTCCTTGCCAAGGCTGTGGCGGGCGAGGCCAAAGTTCCTTTTTTCTCCCTCTCGGGCAGCGAATTCGTTGAAATGTTCGTGGGTCTTGGCGCATCAAGGGTGAGAGATCTTTTCAAACAGGCGGTTGAACACGCGCCCTGTATAGTATTTATCGACGAGATAGACGCCATCGGAAAGACAAGGGATACGATGTTCGGTGGCAACGACGAGCGTGAGCAGACCTTGAACCAGCTCCTAGCGGAGATGGACGGCTTTGATTCTTCCAAGGGAGTCGTGATCCTGGCCGCCACCAACAGGCCCGAGGTCCTGGACAAGGCACTTTTAAGGCCCGGCAGATTCGACAGGAGGATCATTGTGGACCTTCCGGATCTTGAAGGACGGAAAGCCATCCTTGCGGTTCACGCCAAGGGAGTCAAAATGGATGAAGACATTGACTTTGACGCGGTGGCATTGGCAACTGCAGGCGCATCCGGCGCAGATCTTGAGAACATAATAAACGAGGCCGCCATAAGATCGGTAAGGGACGGCAGGACCAGCGTTTCCCAGGAGGAACTTTTGAGCGCAGTGGAGGCGGTGATCGCGGGAGAGGAGAAGAAGAGTACCGTACTTACGGAAGCTGAAAAGAAGACTGTGGCTTACCACGAGATCGGCCATGCCCTTGTCTCCGCGCTTCTCACCCACACCGAGCCTGTGTCCAAGATAACCATCATTCCCAGAACTTCCGGAGCCCTGGGCTATACACTTCAGACGCCAAAAGAGGAAAAGCATCTCATGACCAGGCGGGAAGCCATTGAAGAGATCACCGTGTTCTCCGGAGGAAGGGCCTCCGAGGAGATCGTTTTCGGCGAGATAACCACCGGAGCTTCCAATGACATTGAAAAGGCTACGAGTATTGCAAGGGCGATGGTGACCCGGTTCGGAATGAGCGAGACCATTGGCTTTGTGAATATCGACAGCAGACAGTCTCTGTATCTTGGGGACGGCACGTCAAGCGACTGTTCGGACGAGACCGCAAGAGAGGTTGACCGGGAGATAAGGACCATAATAGGCGACTGCTACTCAAATGCGAAGAGGCTTCTCACCGAAAACCGGGAGATACTGGACTCCCTCGCAGCGATCCTTATCGAGAAGGAGAACATATCCGGAAAAGAATTTGCGGATCTTCTGGAGAAAAAAGGAATACACCTGGAACCAGGCAAGACAGGAGCCTGACTTTTAACGGATTTTTAGGCATATAATTACAATTGATGACGGTGGCGGAATTCCGAAGATTTTTGTAAAAACACTTTACAAGTCACTGCGGTTTTGATATAATAAACCAGCAGTATCCCCAGAGGAATTTTGCCATGCTAAAGAAGATTTTCAGCCCAAGAAATATTTTGCTTGTGTTTCTCATTGCCGCTTTTCTGGTCATTATAGCGGGCCAGCAGGGTGTGCTGAATGAGAAGCGGGCTCAGTATGATGCGGCTGTTGCCGAAAAGGAACGCATTGAATCTGAGACTGAGGAACTGGAGATCATTAAGGAACTGGCTCACTCCGAGAGTTCGGAGGAGAGCAGGGCGAGGGACAGCGGCTACGTATATCCGGATGAAATAGTGATCGATTACGGTGACTGATTCCGGGCCGTGCTCCGTTAAACGGGAGACTGCGATGTATAATTTTGACGACGCCCTGAAATATCTAACAAACAAACTGCCTGCTGCGGGTTTTGCCGTAAGCGGCAGTTCTTTTTACAGGAACATTGGCGGTTCCGCTGTTGTGGTGAGCGTTCCAAGAGTTGACGGCCCGGGATTTGGGGAGTACTGCGAAAGCATCAAAGCCAGACTTACCGGATTCAGAAACAACCCGGGGATCAGGGCCACAGCCTTTGTTTTTGTTATACCTGACGAAAGCGGTTTCCTCGGGAGGGGAACAGACGCATACAACTACCTGTTGTCGGTTTTTAACGATATTTACAGAGCGGGAGTCGTTTGCGAATTTGATATCGTCGGGCTGAGGACCGGGGAGGTTGCAAGGATCGGCAGCGGCGGCTGCATCGACAGGACTCTTTGGCGGGTCATCACAAATCTGGGGATCGATTCGGCGAAGGGCACGCCCTATGCCTTTTCGGGCGAGATCTCAGAGGACGCGGGAACGGAGGCGGGAAAGGTCAGACCTTCGCTGAGGATCTTCGGCAGCTCCAACATGGCGGTCATATACGTCCTCATCGCCATGAACGTTCTCGTTTTTATTGCAGGTTTTTTATCCCAGGCGACGCTTGGTGTCGATGTTCCTTTCGCTTACGGGGTACAGTCCAACGAACTTATCGCGGAGGGACAGTATTGGCGTCTGTTTACGGCAATGTTCCTCCATGCGGACATTTATCACCTTGGCGGCAATATGCTCTCCCTGCTCTACCTCGGCATGGTGGTCTCCAGGTATTTTTCGAAGCGGGAAGTACTTTCGATCTACCTGGTGTCCGGCCTTGTGGGAAATCTTCTCTCCCTTGTCTTTCTGCCGAAAACCCTTCTTTCACTGGGAGCTTCAGGCGCGGTCATGGGCCTTGGGGGCGTGCTCATCTACATGCTTATGTTCAGCAAAAACAGGCGGGCGTTTAGGAGCACCGGCAATTTCTTTTCCCTTGCAATAATGGTCTTCTTTAACCTGATATACGGTGTGATCCGGACGGGCTCAAATATAAACAATTTTGCCCACTTCGGCGGGTTCATTGCCGGTTTTATAATGGCTTTTATTATCGAAAAGGCAGTCGAGAAGAAACAGAGCAGAGAAGGGTGAAGGATCGGTACCGGTTTGGTGTGACTAAAAAAACAAAAACGCCTGCGGAGCCCTTTAATCAGAGGCAAGGAGATTTCCGAGCCGTATAGAAAAGCCAAGGGACGTGTACATTTCAACGTCGCAGTCCGCGCATCCCACAGTCAATGAAGAAACACCGCTTTGCCGGCGGGCGAACTCCACCAGTGTGCGGGCAATGCCCTGATGCCTGTACTCCGGCAGTATGAAAAAGTCTTCAAACACTCCGCTTGGTAGATAATTGAAGGTTGAGAACCCCAAAGTGACAGAGCAGCAGCCGATCAGTCTCTCGCCGTCGAAAGCTCCAAAGAAAAGAATTCTGCCGGAACCGATCGCATCCTTCAGCCGGTCCTTGGCGTCACTTTCCGGCTCATCCTCCCCAATTTCCTCTTTGTACAGCTTCTGAAGCTTCCATAAAGCATCGATCCGGGAAACATCTAAATTTCTATAGTCCATAACGATTCACATATATCAATGGCCGGCGATCCGTTTTTCCGGTCATTCCGGCAGCTTCCGGCTCTTTGAGAAAACACATCCGCAGTAGTCCTGCCTGTAAAGGGAATGCTTCTTTGACAGTTCAATGGATCTCAGATAGCCGTTTTTCTTTTTGAAATCGGAATACAAGTATCTTACACCGTATTTTTCGCTCAAATTCCCGCCAATGGAATTCAGCAGCTCAGAATCCTTCAGGGGACTTATTGAAAGGGTGGTGGTGAAATAGTCAAAACCCTTTTCCTTGGCGACTTTTGCCGCTTCCTCAAGCCTCAGTTCAAAACAAAGTCTGCATCTTTTGCCGCCTTCGGGATCCTGTTCATGGCCGGCAACGGCTTTGTAATAACTGCCCGTATCGTGCACTCCTTTGACAACTTTCACTGGATGCTTTGTTTCAAGCTCTGATACCAGCCTGACCTGCTCTTTGTACCTTCTTTCAAACTCTTCATCCTCGATATTCGGATTGAAATAAAAGACGGTTATATCGAAATATTCCGACAGATATTCAAGACAGTAGGAAGAGCAGGGCGCACAGCAGCTGTGGAGCAGAAGGGGCGGAACTCTGCCCGAATCCGATATTTCCTTTAAAGTCCTGTCAAGGACAAGCTGATAATTGGTCTTGCCGGCCATAAACTGTCTCCTTTTTATACAGGTATCGCCAATGCCGCAACGTGCCTGTCACAGTTTTTTGCACGCTTTTTAAGCCGGGAAAACTCAGAAGCATTTTTCCTTGCGGCTCTTTTTGCACCTCTCCACGTTGCCGCAGCGGTAGCAAAGCTCGTTGTCGCAGGCTCCGTCATTATTATAGAACGACAGGATATTGTTTACCGTGGTCTCGGCGATATTGTCAAGTGCTTCTTCGGTCAGAAAAGCCTGATGGGAAGTAACTATAACATTGGGCATGGATATCAGCCTTGAAAGCAGATCGTCATCAAGTATATGCCCGGAACGGTCTTCAAAGAATATGTCCGCTTCTTCCTCATAAACGTCAAGACAAGCCGCGCCGATCTTTCTCCCTTTAATACCGTCGAGAAGAGCTTCTGCGTCGATCAGCCCGCCCCGGGAGGTATTGACGATGATAACGCCGTGTTTCATCTTTGCAACTGCTTCGGAATTGATCATATGCCTGCTGCTGTCTGTCAGAGGACAGTGGAGCGAGATAATGTCGCTGCGGGTATAAAGCTCATCCGGTGAAACATATTCGATACAGCTGTCCGGTATGGGATAAGGATCGTAAGCTATGACCTTCATCCCGAAGCCCCGGCAGATGTCCATGAATATGTGTCCGATCTTGCCGGTGCCGATAACGCCTACGGTCTTGCCGTGAAGATCAAACCCCGTAAGGCCGCTAAGGGAGAAATTAAACTCTCTTGTGCGGTTGTATGCCTTGTGGATGCGCCGGACCGAAGTCAGGAGAAGGGCCATTGCGTGCTCCGCCACTGCATAGGGAGAATAAGCGGGGACGTGGACGACGTGAATCTTTCCGAAAGCGTGACTTACGTCAACGTTGTTGTATCCCGCTGAGCGCAAAGCGATCAGCTTGACGCCGAGAGAGTGGAGCCGGTCGATCACAGGGGCGTTTACGGTATCGTTGACAAATACACAGACCGCATCGCATCCCCGGGCAAGTTCTGCGGTATCCTCGCCAAGCTTTGTCTCCAGGTATTTGATCTCAAGTCCGTGGAGCCCGGCATAACGGTCAAAGGAAGGCCTGTCGTAAGCCTTTGTATCGTAAAAAGCAATCTTTATCATGTTTTTTATCTCCCTTTAAGAAATTCAGACGCTGGCAAGCCGGGTCATTCGGCGCGATTAAAAACATTGTACATGTCCTTCTCAAAACGGGGCCGGAACAGCTGATTCCGGCCCCGCCTGTGGCTGGGATGGCAGGATTCGGACCTGCGAATACCAGAGTCAAAGTCTGGTGCCTTACCGCTTGGCAACATCCCAATGCGGAAAAAATTATAAAGCAATTGTTTTGTTTTGTCAAACGTGATTTTTCTTTAGACCGTGTCAAGTTGTTGTTGGTATTCTCGAGAGAAGCTTCAAAAGTATCTGCGTTCCGCTTGTTGTATCGATAACATAATCGCACGCTCTCTTTGAAACTCGTTCTCTGTATGCCTTTATGATTTCTGCTCGCTCCTGGTCTAAATATTTGGTGTATTTCTCATAGCCAATCTTCTTGCGTGATGCTTTCCTTGCATCTTCCACTTCTTTATTCCGGCTTACACAGATGTCTTCCTTCTTTAAGCTGCCACCGTTTTTGTAGAGTGTTAACAGCATGGTCATTTGACCAAGTCCGTTTAGCGACCATGCACACCCCGTTCTGCTCAAACGCTCTGCTGTTACATGGCTTACCATCGCCTCAGTACAACTTCCGCAAACATCAGACAATTCTCTTCTTTCGATTCCTTCAAAGTTGTTCTCAAAATATGATCGCAGTCGTATAAACTTTTCCCGGTCATTTGCATTTTCTATCTCTTCCAGAGCTTTGTCACACCATTTCTCAAAACTGTCCAGAGAGCCCTTACGCACAGCTTTTGTTATCTGGGATGATATATCCTTCGTGCAGTATGTTTTAATCTTCTTCAGGTACTTCTCTATGTGAAATCCGTCCATAACAAATGTCGCTCCGGGAAAAGCTATTTCATAATTCTTGATCCAATTTGCCCCGTCTGCATGTATGTATATATCCGGATCATTATCCAGGTTGAATCTCCTTGAGATCATGCTGTAAAGATTGTCATAAAACACATCACAATCAACGCCGAATTCAGCTAAATATAGCGGATCTTTAAGCCTTGGCCTTTTCGGTGACGAGTAATCTGTCCCGGAACTTGCAACAGCCACCGGCACAATGACCGATTTCTTACGACCGTCTTTCCCGTGGGCGGCAACATGATCCTCGTCTACATAAATGTTGATCTCATCACAGACCTTCTTTTCGGCTTCTATGTCGGCAGCAACATTCCTTAGAGAAAGGAGTCTGTTGTTAACGGTTTGTCTGCTTACGTATGGCTCAACATATTCTGCGGCCTTCTGATATGACATATCCTTTGCCAGTTTAAGCAATGATATCGACAGCTCTTTTGACAACCGTTCATAAGAATCGGCACCAATGAGATAATCCAAAAGATAACTGAACTCCCCCGTTTTCTTGTGCCTGTAATAGGTCCTTTTGTAAGTTATTTCTCCGATTTCCGTACTGATCGTCCGCGAATCACCACGCCTTTGAACAACAAGTGAACTCTTCTTTCGCTCAACAGATGAGTTGACCATATCGTCAAGAACTGAAATAATTGCGGATATTGTCTCACAAGTCTTTGACAATATCCGGGTCTTACATGATTTCAGCCCGTTCAACAGGTCTCCGGTCAGTGATTCCGTTAAAATCTCCAAGAATGCCCCTTCAAAACGCTCTACAATTTGTGTTATACTCTGTTCGCCCATTAGATTTACCTCCTTTATTTTTTTGAGCAAACATATAATATCACTAAGGCAAATCTATTGGGTATTTTTTTTTGCCCAATTTCAATCTCCAACAAAAATTTTACACGAACTTTTCTTTACAAATCAGTCCCAAATTGGTATTATAATTTATTTATGGAGCTTGTTTTATACAAGCTTTTTCAGATCCTGCGGACGGCCCTCCGGCTGCAGTAAATTGGAGGAAGACCTGTTTATGAAAGAGAAACTTGCCGAAATCAAAAAGGCGTTTATGGAAAGAATCGAAGAGTCTTCGACCGAGGATTCTATTGAGCAGATCCGGGTGGCTTTCCTTGGAAAGAAAGGTCTTGTCACCGGCGTGATGAAGTTTATGGGACAGATGAGCCCCGAGGAGAGACCTGCCTTTGGCCAGGCCGCCAATGAGATCAGAAGCTTTATCGAGAATAAAATTGCCGAAAAGAAGCGGGAAATCAAAGCACTCCAGCTTGAGGGCACTCTGGCAAAAGAGACTGTTGACGTGACCATGCCGGGAACGCCTGCTCCCTGCGGCAGCCTTCATCCTTTGAACAAGGTAACAGAGGAGATGAAGAGGCTATTCATCGGAATGGGCTACGAGATCGCCGAAGGACCGGAAGTCGAATACGACTATTACAATTTCGAGGCGCTTAACCTGCCAGAAGGACACCCAGCAAGAGACACCCAGGACACTTTCTACATCACCGACAAGATGCTCCTGAGGACCCAGACATCAAGCGTTCAGATCCACGTAATGGAGCACAAAAAGCCTCCCATCAGGATCATCAGTCCCGGAAAAGTGTACAGGGCGGACAACCTTGACGCCACCCATTCGCCGATATTCCACCAGCTTGAGGGCCTTGTTGTGGACAAGGGCGTCACTATGGGCGATCTCAAAGGCACTCTCGAAGTTTACGCCAAGGCCATGTTCGGCGAAAACACGAAGATCAGGCTCAGACCCCACCATTTTCCTTTTACCGAGCCCAGTGCTGAAGTTGACGTAACATGCTGGGGCTGCGGCGGCAAAGGCTGCAGGATCTGCAAAGGCGAGGGCTGGGTCGAAGTCCTTGGCTGCGGAATGGTCCATCCGGACGTTCTGAGGCGCTGCGATATTGACCCCGAGGTCTACTCCGGATTTGCCTTCGGAATAGGTATCGAGAGGACCGCATTGGCAAGGTACGGTGTTTCAGACCTTCGCCAGTTCTTTGAAAACGACGTCCGTTTTCTTGAACAGTTTTGATCATTCGGGAGGGTTGAAGAGATGAAAGCACCTTTAAAGTGGTTACTTGCCTACACAGATATAAAATACGAAGACACCGATGATTTTGCCGCAAACATAGCCAGCCTTATGACTTTAAGCGGGTCCAAAGTGGAGACGGTGGACAAGCTTGAGAGCGGTATCAAAAGAGTCGTGGTGGGAAAATGCGTTGAGATCGCAAGGCATCAGAATTCCGACCACATGTTCGTGTGTCAGATGGACGTCGGCGAAAAGCTGGGCGGTGTCATCCAGATAGTCACGGGAGCTCAGAACGTTGCTCTCGGGAACCACATTCCGGTTGCTCTTGACGATTCCGTCATCGCAGGCGGACGCATTATCAAATCCGGAAAACTTCGGGGCGAGGTCTCCGTCGGTATGATGTGCTCCTTTGAGGAACTGGGCCTTTCCAAGGACTCTTTTGAGGGCGGCATTGACGACGGCGTTATAGTTCTTGAAGACCTCAAAATGTTTGCGGGCAGCGATTTTGATGCATTTATAGGAAAGGACATTATGGAAGTCCTGGGCGTCTGCTACAGCGATCATGTGATCGATTTTGAGATCACCTCAAACAGAGCGGACTGCTTCAGCATCACCGGCCTCGCAAGAGAAGCCGCAGTTACGATGGGGGCAAAATTCATTATGCCCGACATCAAGGTCAAAGAAGAGGCCGGCACGAAGGCTGCGGATTCCGTGGAAGTGTTTGTTGCCGACGACAAGCTTTGCCCTGCATATTTTGCCCGCTCGGTCAAAAACGTCAAGATAGCCCCGTCACCAAAGTGGATGAGGGAGAGGCTTGAAGCCGCCGGCGTGAGATCCATAAACAACATCGTTGACATTACCAACTACGTAATGCTCGAACTCGGTCAGCCCATGCACGCCTTCGACAAGCGTACGATAAGAGGCAACAAGATAATCGTGAGACGTGCGGGAGAGGGCGAGATATTCAGGACCCTTGACGGAACCGACAGAACTTTAAACGCCAATATGCTCGTTATTTCAGATGCGGAAGGCTCCATTGGCATTGCCGGAGTCATGGGCGGCGAGAACTCGGAGATCAGACCGGACACCACGGAGATCGTTTTTGAAAGCGCTACATTTGACGCAGTCACCGTTAGACGGGGCGCCAAGAGCGTTGGCCTCAGGACCGAGTCATCCTCGAGATTCGAGAAAGGCCTGGATCCGAAACTTGCTTTCCATGCGATCAACAGGGCGGCTCAGCTGGTGGAGGAGCTCGGCGCGGGACAGGTGGAAAAAGGCATCGTCTCCTTTGTGAGAAAAGACGCATTTGAAGAGAGAAACGTTCCCTTCGATCCCGAAAAGATCAACGCATTCCTTGGCACGGATATTCCCGAGAAGAAAATGGAGGAGATACTCACCGACCTTGAGTGCAAGGTGGATACTGAAAACAAGACCCTCGTTCCCCCTTATTTCAGACACGATCTCATCTGCATGGCCGACGTGGCGGAGGAAGTGGCAAGGTTCTACGGCTACAACAACATCGAGTCCACTCTTCTCAAGAACTGCGAGATGACCCTGGGAAGCAGAACAAAGCACCAGCGCATCAGAGACGTGGTGAGGACCGGAATGTCCGGCAACGGCTTCCGTGAGATGCTCACGTACTCTTTCGAGAGCCCAAGTGTTTACGACAAGCTCATGCTCGGCGCCGACGATCCCCATAGGAACTTTGTAAAGATCTCAAACCCCCTCGGCGAGGACTACAGCGCCATGAGAACTTCCATGGCCCCCACGGTCCTCCGGACTCTTGCCTTCAACCACGCCCAGAGAAACAAGAAGGCCTGGCTCTTTGAAATTGCCTACGTTTACATTAAAAACGCCAATGAAGAGGAACTTCCCGAGCACCGGGAACAGCTGGCTTGCGGATGCTACGGCGAGATGGATTTCTTCAAACTGAAGGGCATTCTTGAGACCCTTTTCGAAGAGCTTAAGATCAGGGATATTGAATACAAGGCCTCTTCCGAGCTGCCTTTCATGCACCCCGGAAGAACGGCTGACATTTTTGCCGGCAACATAAAAATCGGCTATTTCGGTCAGATCCATCCCCTTGCGGCAGACAATTTCGAGGCACCCAGGGATTCATATATCGCCGTGATCGACCTGAAACCTCTGTCGGATATGGCTGTGGAGATTCCCAAAGGAAAAGAACTTCCCAAATTCCCCGCAGTCACAAGAGACCTGGCAGTGGTCCTTGCCAAAGACGTTCCTCAGGGCGACGTGATAAAGATCATCAGACAGCGGGGCGGAAAGCTGCTTGAGTCCTGCGAACTCTTTGACTGCTACGAGGGCATCCAGGTGGGCTCCGGCAGAAAGAGCCTTGCATACAGTCTCTGCTTCAGAAGCCCTGAAGGCACTCTCACAGACGACGACATAGACAGACAGATGAAGAAGATCCTGAACGGCCTTGTGGGCATCGGTGCAGAGCTTCGTTGATATTATTATTCGGGGGCAGTTTTTTCTGCCCCTTGTTTTTGAATCAAACAGATTTAAGGAGTGTTTCGGTGGAGAGCATTTACGAACTTATCAGAAGCAATCTCATTGGCGGTGAAAAACTGCCGAACGATTTCAATATCCTCAGAATTGCCGCAGGAGAGGATTATCCGCCTCCGGATGACGGTGAAGACCGCAGAACGACTGCTGACGGTGTCACCCAGGGTGAATTTGACGCTGTTGTCGCCAGACTTCCCAAAAACATCTCCCAGCATCTTCTGGTCAATTTCTTCACCGCGGTGGTTCTGAAAAGAGGCATTAAAGCCTATGATGAGATGACCGTGGGCAGCCTTGACGGAAAGAAGCTTGATGCGGCCCGGAAAATAGTTGCCTCGGCGGTGGCTGCTTCCGAAAAGTACGAGACCATTACCATCGCTGACAAGGTCCTCTCCCAGCTGGTCAACCTCAAAACAGACAGAAAAAAGACCGCAAATTTCGGGAAATACCTTGCAACCACAGGTCAAAGCGTGCCGGCGGTGAAACTTGGCATAGCCATGACCGGCTCTTTCGGAGACCCCGACGACGAGGAAATCATAATGACCCTCGGAAGATGCGAGGAGTTTACGTATTTTGCAGTAAAAGCGCTGTCGGTGCTGATAAAAGACAGTTCCGCCTTCGTTGACAGATGCATGGAGCTGGTCAAAGTGACAGGCGGCTGGGGAAAGCTGTCAGCCATCCTGGAACTTCCCGATAAAATAGAAGACGGGGAACACAGAAGGTGGCTCCTGACCCATGGGGCGGACTCGCTTCTTGGACTCTATCCCCAGGCTGCGGAGTGCGCCGTTAAGGGCGGCCTTGGCGGGTTTCTCGGTGACTGCATCGAGGACAAGACTGTACTTGACGCGGAAACGGCCTGCGGAATCTGCAATATTATCGAAGGTCTGTTTCAGGCCGAAAACGTCAAAGGCTGGGACGCTTTTAACGAAGTCCCGGACATTGGAACAGTTCTTTCATCTTTTGCCTACTGCGTAAAATGCGGCGTGTTCCAGAACGACGAAAGGGCGGAGACCCTCTTGGCCAAACTGGCGGAGAAAAAATACATCAGGAGCTGAAAATGAAGATCGGTATAGAATCAGGCGCCTATCTTTCCCGTTACGGCGTCAAAGAGGGCTTGAAAAGAATGAAAGAACACGGCTATGATACCGTGGATTTTCAGGATTTTGTCGACACCGAAAAAGAACTGTTCAAAGTCAGTCAGGAGGAGTTCGTCAAAAGGCTCACAAACATTAAAAATGACTGCAATGACGCGGGAATAGAGATATTCCAGGTCCACGGCCCCTGGCGCTGGCCTCCGAGGGATGAGACCGAAGAGGACAGAGAGGAAAGATTTGAAAAGATGGCCAAAAGCATTTCCGGAACGGCAGTTCTCGGCTGCAAAAACTTTGTGATCCATCCGATCATGCCCTTTGGCGACAATCAAAACCCGGATCCCGACAGGTTTTACGAGCTCAACTACCGCTTCATGAACAGGCTCTGCGACGTGGCGGAGGACTTTGGCGTGACTGTCTGCCTTGAAAACATGCCGATGCCGGTGCTGACCCTGGCCACCCCTGCTCAGATCCTTGATTTTGTTAAAGACGTCAACAGGAAGAGCCTGAAAGTCTGCCTTGACACGGGACACTGCACCGTCTGCGGAGTGGATCCTTCCGAGGCTGTAAGGCTTACGGGCAAAGAGTATCTGAGAGTTCTTCACGTGCACGACAACAACGGCATAAGCGACCTTCACTGGTTGCCGGGCAAAGGTGTAATCGACTGGAAAGCTTTTGGCAAGGCATTGAAAGATATTGGCTATGACGGGAGTTTTTCACTTGAGACAGCAGTCCCCGGAAACGTGCCCCCTGAGGCCAGAGAAGAAGCCGAAAAGGCGCTTTATTGCATCGCTTCCGCCATCGCAGGGAAGGGCTGACGGGCTTCGTTTGTCATCAAAAAAATTGAAATGGACCGGGTGTTTTATTATAATATAAAGGGTGAAAGACCCGGCAGTCATACAGAAAACGAAAAGAGGTAAATTTTTAAATGTCTCACAAACTCGGTATAATCGGTTTTGGCGGTATGGGCGGATATCACTTTATGCAGATCCGCGAGAAGCTTCAGGATGTTGTAACGGTTAAAGGCGTTTTTGACGTCCGTGAGGAACAGCAGCAGCTGGCCATCGACAACAGCCTTGTGGCCTACGGGGACAGAGAATCCCTGCTCAGTGACCCGGAGATCGATATGGTCCTGGTGGCCACCCCCAACAACTATCACAAAGAGATCGTCATTGATGCGCTGAAGCACGGAAAGAACGTTATCTGCGAAAAACCGGTGACTCTGAGCGCAGACGAACTCCGGGAGATATTGGCGGTGGCGAAAGAGACGGGCAAAGTGTTCACTGTCCATCAGAACAGACGCTGGGACAGGGACTACAGGATCATAACAGAGATCGTAAAGTCCGGGATCATCGGGAAACCTTATATGGTGGAGAGCCGCGTCCAGGGCTCGAAGAGGGTGCTTCAGGAGTGGAGAGGCCGCAAGGAAAACGGCGGCGGAATGATCTACGACTGGGGAATACACATCCTTGACCAGGTCATGTGGCTTGACAAGTCAAAAGTCAAAGAGGTCTACTGCGACACTTTCTCCATATTTACGAAGGAAGTCGACGACAATTTCAAGGCGATAATCAAATTTGAGTCAGGTCTCAACGCCATGCTCCAGGTCGACACCAACTGCTTCATAAACCAGCCCCGCTGGCACCTTCTCTGCGAGGACGGTTCCGCGGAGATAACCGATTGGGCCTGCAACGGAAGGATAGTAAGGCTTAAGGACGACACGGAACTTGCCTGGGACAACGTTATTGTTTACACCGAAGCCGGCCCCACAAGGACAATGGCTCCGAGACCCAGGGAGACCACAGAGGAGATGCCTCTTCCCGCAGTGGCTTCGGACTGGTGCGACTTTTACAAAAACGTGACTGCCACAATAGAAGGCAGAGAACAGCTTATCGTTAAACCTGAAGAGACCCTTAGGGTCATGACGGTCATTGACGCTCTGTTTGAATCCGCAAGGATAGGCAGAAGCGTATCTGTAAACATTTGAGAGCATACTTTACTAAGGAAAGCGCATATGAGCATACTTGACGTTATTTCTTTGCTGGGAGGCCTTGGTGCGTTCCTGTTCGGCATGAAGTTCATGGGAAACGGACTTGAGTCCGCCGCAGGAACCAAATTGAGTTCCATCATGAACAAGCTGACGGGAAATTCGATCAAGGGGTTTCTTTTCGGCGTAGGCACAACCATTGTTATACAAAGCTCTGCTGCCGCAACAGTCATGGTAATGGGACTCGTAAACGCCGGTATAGTGGATCTTGTACAGGCCGCATCCGTTATTATCGGATCCAACGTAGGTACGACAATTACAAGTGTCCTCATTGCGCGGGACATAAGCTTTATAGCGCCTTTCTGCATTTTTATCGGCGGAGTCCTCTACCTTTACGGCAAGAAAAAATGGCTGAAAAAGCTGGGCCAGATAGTCCTTGGCTTCGGATTTCTGTTCCAGGGACTCAAGTGGATGAGCGGCTCAATGAAAGGCCTGAAGGACCTTGCCTGGTTCCAAAGCCTTCTTGGAAACGTCGCATCGTTGCCTTTGATCGGTTTCCTGATTGGCCTTGTCATGTGCGCCATCATGCAAAGCTCCAGCGCTTCCGTCGGTGTCATCCAGGCGATGGCTCTTGAAGGAATAATGCCAATGGGTTTTGCTTCCTGCGCGGTGGCGGGCATAAACCTTGGCTCCTCGGTCCCAACCATCATATCTTCGTTTAACGCGAAAAACGACGCCAAGCGAGCCGCCTTCATTTACACATTCTACAACTTTGTCGGATGCGTCATATTTGTGCCGCTGACACTGTTTACGCCGTACACCGAATGGATCGCCGCTACAGGCGCCAATGACATATTCCAGGTCTCCCTCTTTCACATCATATTCAAGGTTGTGACTGCGGTGATATGCCTTCCTCTTGTAAAACCAATCGTTAAACTCTCGTACAAGTTCAAGCCGAAAGTGGACCACGAGGGCGAGCTCAGACTGGAGCACATCGATGTAAACCTCAAGGGCGCTCCTACAACGGCAATGATACAGGTACAAAAGGAGGTCGAAAGACTGGGAAACCTTGCCAAAGAGAACCTTGTCCTTGCTATCGACGGTCTTAGAAACAGGTCTGTGGCAAATGCCGACAAGATCCGGGAGCAGGAGGACACGGTGGACTTTCTCACCAATGCCATCACCGAGTATATGATCTCGGTAAACACCAATGCGCTTCCCGACAACGTTTCAAACTACTTCGGCCGTGTTTTCCACGTGGTCACGGACCTTGAGAGGATATCAGACCACGCCATCAACATCTTGGAAAAGACCGAAAAGTTTATCGAGCAGAACTTGACCTTCTCTGAGATCGCCCAGAACGAGATCGCGCCTATCGTTGACCACAATCTGGAACTGTTCGATCTTGCCCTGAAGGATTTTATTGCCAATAAAGCAACAGAGCATGATTTGACGCTGATGAACAAGCACGAGGAACAAATAGATATCCTGACAAAAGAGGCCCAAAACAACCACATAGAGCGTCTCAGAGCAAAAGAATGCACAACTGAGACCGGCGTTATTTTCGTCCAGCTTATGCACGACCTTGAGAGGGTCGGAGACCACTGTTACAATATAGGCTGGCTCTCAAATGCGGAAAACGACGGCAAGATCAAAGAGATCTGATCATTCTGCCGTAACTGTACAAGGAGGAAAAAATGAATTTTTCTATGATGCATCCCGCCGACCAGCTGGTCATGATGATGGAAAGAATTTATTCATACGGCATGACCACCACCAGCGGCGGCAATCTGTCGATACTTGACGAGAACGGTGACATCTGGATCACCCCGGGTTCCATCGACAAGGGCTCTCTTACGAGGAACGATATAGTAAGAGTCAAACCCGACGGAACCGTGTGCGGAAACCACAAGCCCTCAAGCGAGTTCCCTGTCCACAAGAAAATATACGAGATGAGGCCGGACATCCATGCGGTGCTCCATGCCCATCCGCCGGCACTTGTGGCTTTCAGCATAGTGAGAAAGATACCCGAGACCAGGCTTGTTCCCAACGTTGCTCACGTGTGCGGCAGCGTTGACTTTGCGGCCTACGACGTCCCGGGCAGCATTGGCCTCAGCGAAAAGATCTCCGCAAAATTCGGGGAAGGGCACAACGTTGTGATGCTGGAAAACCACGGGGTTTTTGTCGGCGCCAAGGATATTTTCGGAGCATTCAAGGCCTTTGAGACCTTTGATTTCTGCGCAAGGCTGCAGATAGAGGCCCAGAAAGTCGGCACCATTTCCGCACTGACGGACGAGGAGGTTGCCCTGTCCAAAGAGAAACAGCCTGCGGTGCTCGACGAATTTGTCAATAAGAACGTGACATCCGAAGAAAAGGCCGCCCGTCGGGATATGGTAAAATTTATTACCCGGGCTTACAGACAGCAGCTTTTCACCAGCACCCAGGGCACGTTTTCCCAGAGGCTTTCCGACGGCTCATTCCTTATCACGCCCCACGGAAAAGACCGCAAATACATCGAACCCGAGGACCTTGTCCTTATAAGATCAAACATGTGCGAACAGGGCAAGGCACCGTCCAGATCAGTTCTTCTGCATAAAAA
Organism: uncultured Clostridia bacterium; assembly: GCA_947304585.1. Taxonomy (GTDB): domain Bacteria; phylum Bacillota; class Clostridia; order UBA1212; family UBA1212; genus UBA1212. The sequence continues at coordinate 66,221 of CAMZBI010000002.1, forward strand.
GATATACGACGACCACCCGGAGATAAACTCCATAATCATTGCCCATTCGCCCCACATTATGGCCTTTGCCGTCAGCGACGCGGAGTTTGATTCCAGAACCATTCCTGAATCATACATTATGCTGAGGGACGTCAAAAAGCTTCCCTTCGGAGTCAGCTTCAAAAACCACAAACTGGTGAGCGACACCATAGACCACATGACGCCAATTGTTCTCATAAAGAACGAATGCGTCCTCGTCACCGGGGAGAGCCTCCTCAACGCCTTTGACAAGCTTGAGGTCATGGAGTACAGCGCCAAGGCCATCCTTGCCTCGAAAGGTATTGGCGGCATAGTGGCCATCACCGACGAAGAGGTGGAGGAACTGCACAAGGCATTTAAGTTCTAGTGAATAGTGAATAGTGAAGAGTGAATAGTTAAGAGTGAAGAGTGAGCGCAGCTTCGCTGCGAGTGAGTGCGGCGCAAGCGCCGCAGTGAACAGTTAAGAGTGAATAGTGGCTGCGCGAGAAGTGCCTTTTTGCGGCGCAAGCGCCGCAAGTGATTCGCGCCTGACAGCGCATTGACCAGTCAACAGTGAGCGGTAAAATGAGAAAGGTCGAGATTTTTGATTCCACATTGAGGGACGGCGAGCAGGCGCCGGGTTTTTCCATGAATCTTGCGGAAAAACTGTCCATGGCAAGGATGCTCCAGGCCCTCAACGTTGACGTCATAGAGGCGGGTTTTGCAGCCTGCTCCCAGGGTGATTATGCCTGCGTCAAAACAATCGCGGAGGAGATCCGTGGCGTGTCTGTGGCTTCTCTTTGCCGCTGCGTTGAAAGCGACTGCGATATAGCCTGGAATGCCATAAGAGGCGCCGAGAGACCGCTTCTAAACGTTTTTATCGCCACTTCCGACCTTCATATCAGCCAGAAACTTCATTCCACAAGGGAAGAAGTATTAAAGACTGTGGCGAGGGTCGTCTCGTACGCTTCGAATCTCTGCCCTGACGTGGAATTTTCCGCCGAGGACGCCACCCGATCAGACCGTGAATACCTTTTGAAAGTTTTCAAAACCGCCCTCGACAACGGTGCTTCCGTCCTTAACGTTGCAGATACCGTAGGCTATATCCAGCCGGAGGAACTGAAGGATCTGATAACGTTTTTGAAAGCCGGACTTGAAGGCGGCAGGCCGTTCAAACTGTCCGTTCACTGCCACAACGATTTGGGACTTGCCACCGCCAATACCCTTGCTGCAATTGAAGCAGGGGCGGACAGGGTTGACGTCACGGTCAACGGCATTGGCGAGAGGGCAGGTAACGCTTCTCTTGAAGAGACGGTCATGGCCCTTAAGACCAGACGTGACGTTTACGGATGCACGACATCCGTCAATACGAAGCTTATCGTCCCTGCATCGAAAAAACTTGTCATGCTGACGGGCGTCAAAGTTCAGGCCAACAAGGCCATTGTGGGGAAGAATGCGTTTGCCCATGAATCGGGCATTCACGTCCACGGCATGATGGCGGACCGCAGAACCTATGAGATCATTGACCCGGAAGATATAGGACTGACTGAGAGCAAGATCGTTATGGGCAAGCATTCCGGACGCCACGCACTGGAGGAGAGACTTGCGGCACTTGGCTTTACGGGACTTGGCAAGGAGCAGGTGGATGCACTTTTCGAAAAGTTCAAACTGCTGGCCGAGGCCAAAAAGATTGTCTCCGACAAGGACATAGAGGCCCTGGTGAAGGCGGAAATACTGGATTTTTCCGGAGAATTCAGGCTTGACAAGTACATCATAAACTCCGGAAACGTGCTTTCAAACACCTGCAATATAAGGATAGTGAAGAGCGACGGGACTGCATTCGAAGGCTTTGCAACAGGTGAGGGTCCTATTGACGCGGCCTACAACGCAATAAACGACGCCCTTGGGAAAGACGCCAAACTGCTCGACTATATGATCGAGTCGGTGACAGGCGGCACGGACGCCCAGGGTGCTGTAAGCGTTAAGATCTCGATTGACGACAAGATCGTAAAGGGCTACGGCGTTAACGTAAACATATTCGAGGCCAGCATCAATGCCTACCTGAATGCGATAAACAACAGATAGAACAAAACTCCGGGATCCGTAACCTCTGCGAAGAAAAAGCTCCGGGACGGGGACGGACGAAAAAAGGGTAGAACCTTGAATTCGACCGGCGAAAGTAATAAAATAAAATATTGTGAATTTTCACAAAAAGGAGATCCGATTTATGGCTTATTATTGCAAAAAAACAGTTGCCGACATAGACGTGGCCGGCAAAAAAGTAATCGTACGTGTTGACTTCAACGTTCCCTTCGACAGCGAGGGCAATATTTCCGACGACAAGCGCATCGTCGGCGCTCTTCCCACGATCAAGTACCTTCTGGAGAAGAATGCCGCAGTCATCCTCGTCTCCCACCTTGGAAGACCGAAGGGCGAATTCAATATGAAATATTCAATGGCTCCCGCATCGAAGAGGCTTTCTGAACTTCTCGGAAAAGAAGTTCTCCAGGCTTCCGACGTTATCGGTCCCGATGCGAAGGCAAAGGCAGCCGCTTTAAAGCCCGGCGAGATCATGATGCTCGAGAACGCAAGATTCCACAAGGAAGAAGAGAAGAACAATCCGGATTTTGCAAAAGAACTGGCTTCCATGGCTGAGATCTACGTCAATGACGCTTTCGGAACGGCCCACAGAGCCCATGCCACCACAGCAGGCCTTGCGGACTACCTGCCCGCAGTTTCCGGCTTCCTCATTGAGAAAGAAGTGGCTTTCCTTGGCAATGCCGTCAACAATCCTACACATCCCTTCGTGGCTATCCTGGGCGGAGCCAAAGTTGCAGACAAGCTCACCGTTATTTCCAGCCTTCTTGAGAAGTGCGACACCCTCGTGATCGGCGGCGGAATGGCTTACACGTTCCTTAAAGCTCAGGGCTACGGCATCGGAACATCCCTCTGCGACCTCGAGAAGATCGATTACTGCAAGGAAATGATCGAAAAGGCTGCATCCCTTGGCAAGAAACTGCTTCTTCCCGTGGATGCTGTTACCATTGCCGAGTTCCCGAACCCTATCGACGCTCCGGTGGATACAATTGTTTATCCCGTGAATGCGATCCCCGAGGACAGAATGGGCTGCGACATCGGTCCCGAGACCTGCAAACTTTTCGCTGAAGAAGTGAAAAACGCAAAGACCGTTGTCTGGAACGGACCTATGGGCGTGTTTGAGAACCCGATCCTTGCCAAAGGAACCATCGCTGTTGCAGAGGCCATGGCTGCGGCAGATGCCACGACAATAGTCGGCGGCGGAGACAGTGCAGCGGCAGTTGAACAGCTTGGTTTTGCGGATTCCATCAGCCACATCTCCACAGGCGGCGGAGCATCCCTTGAGTTCCTCGAGGGAAGAGATCTCCCCGGAATCTCCTGCCTTGAGAACAAGGACAGAAAAGTCGTTGCCGCAGGAAACTGGAAGATGAACAAGACCCCCTCCCAGGCGGCTGCTTTCATCAAGGAACTTTCAGATGCTGTAAAAGACGCTAAAAACCAGGTGATCTGCGCAGTTCCTTTCGTTGCCATCCCCGGCGCTCTTGAAGCTGCAAAGGGCACGAACATCAGCATTGCCGCCCAGACTATGGATTACCACGACAAGGGCGCCTACACCGGCGAGATCTCGGCTGAGATGCTCTGCGACCTTGGCGTTAAATACGTTATCATCGGCCACTCCGAGAGACGCCAGTACTACAACGAGACAGACGAGACTGTTAACCTTAAAGTAAAACAGGCTCTCAAATACGGTCTCACCCCGATCGTCTGCGTCGGCGAATCCAAAGACCAGAGGCTTGCCGGCGTCACCAATGAGCTGGTGGCTTATCAGGTAGAGTATGCTCTTAAGGGCGTCCGGGACGACCAGGCTGCGGGCATCATCATCGCCTACGAGCCCATCTGGGCTATCGGAACAGGCCTCACAGCCACCGACGACCAGGCTCAGGAAGTTTGCAAGCTCATCAGGGACACTGTTGAAAAGCTTTACGGAAAAAACGTTTCTTCCGTTATCACCATCCAGTACGGCGGATCCTGCAACGCAAAGAATGCTGCGGGTCTCTTCGGAATGCCCGACATTGACGGCGGACTCGTCGGCGGCGCCAGCCTTAAGGTACCGGATTTCGCAATTATAGCCAACAGCTGACTGCGCCGGTTGGTTTGTAACAATTGATCGACTGGGCAGAGGGCCGTCCCACCTTTATTCGGGTGTCAGGTTCTCTGCCCATTTGCAAAAATCAGACACCGTCCCCCGGAGGTTATAAGATGTCAAAACTTAAAACAAAAGACAAAGTAACGGTTATCGCAATACTTGTGATATACGGGCTCTTTTTGCTTGCATTGGCGTCAATTATTCTTGAGGGGACCGGAACTTTCGTCGGCCGCTGGCTCAACAGACCGGTGGCGGACGTTTACGTTGCAAAGTACTATCCGGATATTAAATATGACGTGATTTCCTCGTATTATGCCAGCGAAACGGAAGAATATCTGGGATTTGAAATAAAAACCAAGGGTTACTGCTACGAATGCAGGGTAAAAAGCCTGCCGGAGGGCGCCTACGGTTCGCTGAAGACCGGAAACGTGTTCAAAATCAAATCGTATAACTTCAACGTTTACTACGACGAGATCTATTCCGTCTACGCCTGCGACACGGGTCTTTCGAATGCGATCAATGAGTATCTGTTTGATGCGGTCCGTGATTTCTTCTCCGGAAAGGACTGCGGGTTTACGCCTTTTGATCTTTACGCCGATACGATGCCAAAGGCGGGCAAATACACCGACCCTTCGCAGGACGCCAATATGAAGGCTGCGGTCGCTGACGGAGTCGTAAACGGTGGAGATATTGTTCTCTACGTTACCGGCGAAAACGTCGGCTTTGACGAGTATAAGAGAGTTATTTCGATTATTGTCGATTTTTATGCGGAAGGCGCGCCGGGAGCGGATCCTTTGCTGGTTCCACGGAATCTTCAGATCTTTTACTATCACGAGGATGAATCCGGCGAAAAAGTTGCCCTTTACGAATCGGAATTCACTTCAGCGGAACTGAAGTTTACAAGGGATATGGTTGCCGTCGCCAATGACATCCACTACAAGATGATACCCGACGACAGCGAGGTCGGCAAAATGACCGCCTACAACGTGGTCAGGATCGTTTATATTTCGGTGATCCTGGTTCTTGTGGTGGGGCTTTCCGGACTCTGGGTTTTCAGAAAAGTCAGAAAAACCATAAAACAGGGAATTGCAGAGGCTGCAAACCTTGAAATGGCGGGGGACTTTGAAAACGGTGAGACAGGACGCGGATCATCCGAAGATTCTGAGGTCTCTGAAATAAAAGACGAAGAAGACATAAAAAGAGAAGATGGCGGTCCTCAGGATGGGCAGACCGACTGAGAGAATCTATAAATATAATTAGGAAAAAAGGCATGACAGGCAGTGATCTGATAGTTAAAATACTTGTCGATTCCGGTGTTTCCGTTTGTTTCGGATACCCCGGAGGCGCCGCTATGCCTCTTTACGACGCACTTTATAAAAAAAGGGATAAAATAAGGCACGTAAGGACTGCCCACGAACAGGGGGCTTCTCACGCCGCTGACGGCTATGCCAGAGCTTCCGGAAAACTTGGAGTATGCATAGCGACCTCAGGTCCCGGCGCTACCAATCTTGTGACAGGTATCGCCACAGCTTTTTCCGACAGCAGCCATGTGCTTTTCATCACCGCCAACGTGGACTCTTCGGAAATCGGAACAGACAGCTTTCAGGAGGCTGACGTGGCCGGCATAACGACCCCTGTCTGCAAATACAACTGGACAGTCAGAGATCCTTTTGCCCTTGAAAAGACTCTCAGAAAAGCCATAAAGCTTGCGTTCGAGGGCAGACCGGGCCCCGTACTCATTGATGTTGCCCACGACGTGCTTTGCTTTAATTATCCCGGTGATTACAGTTTTTCCGCGGATGATTCCGACATGTCGGAGGCGAGAAGTCCGGGTGTGCCGGAGGCGGACGATAAATTGGCGGAGAGAATTGCCGCCGAGATCAAAAAAGCTTCAAGACCTGTGATGATCGCAGGGGGCGGTGTCGGCATATCAGGTGCCTGGGAAGAGGTATTTAAACTGTCTCACGGGGCGTCGATCCCTGTTGCTTCAACACTTATGGCCTGCGGAGTTCTGCCCTCCGACGATCCTCTCAATCTCGGCATGGTGGGAAGGTACGGCAATCCCCGGGCTCTTTCCTTTGTTGAGAATTCGGATCTTGTGATCGCTGTGGGAATGAGATTCAGCAACAGGACCCACGGTTTTGAAAAAGCCGGAAAGAAAATTATACATATAGACAGCGACGTTTCTGAACTTGGCAAGAACATTGAGACCGATATCCCTGTCTGGGGCGACGCCAAAGCAGTTCTGTCCAAGATTATTGAAAAACTTGAGATCAAAGGCTCTGAAACAGCAAGTCGAAAGACAGATTTTTGCCAGCCGGAGAAGACCGGAAACTGTTTGTTCTCCGAGAGCGCAGATCGGCTGGTATCCGAAGTTTTCCTGAAAATAAAGGAAAAACTCGGAGACGTTTCTGTCGTAACCGACGTGGGGATCCACCAGATGGCGACAGCAAGGCTTTACCCATTTGAAAAGCCCGGAAGACTTATCACCAGCGGCGGTTTCGGGACAATGGGATTCGGCCTTGGAGCGGTGCTGGGAGCTTCCGTTGCAGCGGAGGAGGGCATTGGCGTGTCCCGGGGAACTGTGCTTGTCACAGGCGACGGCTCTTTAAGAATGAGCGTAGCCGAACTTGCCTCCATCAGGGAGAACGGAATAAAGACGCTGATCATAGTTTTAAACAACAAGTCCCTGGGCATGGTCCGGGACATTCAAAAAAGCAAATTCGGAAGGCGTTACATTGCAACGGACGCTTCCTACAGGGTGCCGGATTTCAAGGCAGCTGCAAAAGCTTACGGTCTCTCCGGATTTACCGTTAAAGACCTGCAAGGGTTTGAAAAGGCGCTGGATCAGTACATTGGCGGCAGGAAGGCTGCGGTCATAGACGTGCGCATTTAATTATTGGCAAAGGTGAAGAAAATGGCAGACAAAAATCAGGACAATCAGGAACTAAACATAAGGACTCTTTCCATCGTGGTGGACAACGTTGCCGGCGTTCTGTCGAAGGTGACAAGTCTTTTCAGCAGACGGGGCTTCAATATCGACAGCCTTGCGGTGGGAACCACTGAAAAACCGGAATTTTCCAGAATTACGGTGAAAATCCACGCCACCTTGAGCCAGGTCTCACATCTGGTACTGCAGCTTGAGAAACTTCCCTGCGTCGGCAAGGTGGTGGTGCTGGAAGAGACAGCCATGATCCAGCGGGAACTTATAGTCATAAAAGTGAAGGCTGATTCCGCAACAAGGGGCGAGATCATTGAGATCGTCAATATTTTCAGAGGGAAGATCATTGACCTCTCTCCGGAGTCTGTGATAGTGGAAGTCACCGGCGAGGACGACAAGGCGGAGGCTGTCATAAGAATGCTTTCAAAATTCGGTATTATTGAGATGGCAAGGACAGGCATCGTGGCCCTGGGAAGAGGCCGGGAAACCATCTACGGCGATTGATACATTAGATTGATACATTAAAGGATTTCATGTTAAAGATTGACTTTTAAAGGGTTTACTGCAATGGATTCTGCAAGACATATTTCGATCTACGATACGACTTTGAGAGAGGGTTCCCAGTGCGTGGGGATATCCTTTACCCTTGCCGACAAGCTGTCCCTCTGTCAGGAATTGGACAAACTGGGCGTGGACTTTATTGAAGGGGGCCTTGCGGGGAGCTCGCCAAAGGACGACGCCTTCTATACGGAGATGAAGAACAGGCCGCTTACCCATGCAAAGCTTGTGGCATTCGGGCAGACTGTGAGACCCGGCGTTTCTCCCGAAGAGGATAAAATGCTTGCAGCTCTGGTGGGGACCGGTACGGAATACGTGGCGGTCTTCGGCAAGACCAATATCGACCAGGCTTCCGAGATCCTGGGGGTAACTCCCGAAGAGAATGTAAAGATGATCTCGGAGACCGTGGATTTTCTCGTAAAAGCAGGAAAAAAGGTTTTCTTTGATGCGGAGCATTATTTCGACGGGTTCAGAGTTTCTCCGGAATATGCAACGGAGTGTCTTAAGGCGGCCATTGATGCAGGCTGCTTCATGGTCGTGCTTTGCGACACCAACGGCGGTGTACTTCCTTTCGAAATCGACGAGACTGTAAAAGCAACTCTTCAAAAGGTACCCTCTCTTCGGGACAATTTCGGCATCCATGTCCACAACGACTCCGGTACCGCTGATTATTCAACTATCGAGGCGGTAAGGCTTGGCGCCAATGTTGCACAGGTGGCCGTCAACGGCTGGGGCGAGAGATGCGGCAACGCCAATCTTTTTACCGTTGTCCCGAATCTGACCCTGAAACTCTTTTACGACACCATCCCGGACCTCAGCGTTCTTTACGATCTCGCCCACAGATGCTGCGAGACCGCCAACGTCAAAATGTTTGAGTTTTCCCCATTCGTAGGCAAATACGCCTTCAGCCACAAGGCCGGGACCCACATTGATGCGGTTCGCAAAAACTCCTCCTCCTACGAGCACGTTGCTCCGGAGGCCGTTGGCAATTCGAGGAAATTCATGCTGTCGGAGCAGTCGGGCAGGGCAGCTGTCATCGCCAAGGTCAACGAGCTCCTGCCAAGGCTTGGCTGCAATTCGGCTGACGCCGGTGTAATTGTTGACAGGATCAAAGAACTCGAACTTGAAGGCTACCGCTTCGAAGGGGCTGACGCCTCCTTTGAAATGCTGGTCAAGGATCTGCTGGGCATAAGAAGGTCTTGGTTTAAGCTTAATACTTACAAGGTCGTTGTTTTCGACGATGCAGGCAACGACGGACCGTCCGTAACAGCCAGCGCCATCGTTGACGTGACGGTTGACGGAAGAAGAGAGATCACCGCCGACAACGGGATCGGCCCTGTGGACGCCCTGGACAAGGCCCTAAGGAAGGCATTGACAAGCTTCTATCCTCAGATTCGGGATATGTATTTGATAGACTACAAGGTGAGGGTCCTGGAGAGCAGGCTTGCAACCGAATCGGTTGTTCGGGTGGTCATCGAAAGTTCCGACGGCAGCCGCAACTGGTGCACGGTAGGTGTTTCGGGAGACATAATCAAGGCCAGCTTTAACGCCCTTGTGGATTCGTACACGTACATGCTGGATAACACTTCTCTCTGACAAAGATTCAAGGTTTTTTCAAGGTTTCCGGTGGGTTTTTTGCAAAAATTCACCGGATTTTTTTGTTTTTTTGACCGTTTTTGGCCCTTCATCCGGGCCGTTTTCACCATAGTTTAAACATAATATAATATATAAGAAAAAACCTTTATTTCCGGAAAATATTTTATTTTCCGGAAATGATTTTCTCCTTGAAAAGGGGGTTGACAGCTGATACAATCCTCTCACTAGCCAATTTGAGGAGGTAAAGAAAATGGCAGACATAAAACATGAGATCGTTCAGCACATAGCAGTGATCAGTGACAAGGGCAACGGCTGGCTCAGGGAAGTAAACCTGGTCAAGTGGAATGACATGGGAGTCAAGGTCGATATAAGAGACTGGAATTCTTCCCGGAAAAGCATGAGAAAGGGAATCACACTGAACAAGCAGGAATTCCTTACTCTTGTCAAATCATTCAGGAAAATCAATGCTGCGGATCTATCTGACGCAGAGCCGGGATTCAACCCGGGTCTCAAAGCAGAGGGACCGACAGATATTGATCCTGAATGCGATCTTGATGCCGCCGCCAATGGCTGAGATCAATGTTCCCCGTGTCAGCCGCCGGTGAAGTTCTGCAAAAGATAAAGCCCGTTTTTACTAAAATAACCTCTTTTGCGGGTACACTCTTTTTTCCGCCCGCTTGCGTTATCTGCGGATCGTTTTGCGAGGAGGGCATTTGTCCGGATTGCCTCAAGACGGTGAACAGGTCGACTAAAAACAAAGAAGGACGTTCGGAACTTTACAAGTACGGAAATCTTTTCCACTATGCCAGGTACAACGGCGTGATCAAAGAACTGGTGGGAAGATACAAGTTCAAGGGCGAGATGTGGCTGGGCAGATCCATTGGCGATCTGCTTTACAACCACTTTGAGGAAAGGATCCGGGATTACGACTGCCTGATATACGTGCCGGCGAGCAGATCCGCATTTATAAAAAGAGGTTTTGACCAATGCCGTGAGATCGCATTGGAGATATCAAAGAAATCGGGAATTGGCGTTATGAATGTGCTTGAGAGCACTTCAGGCAGGAAAAAGCAGTCAAAACTGAAACGTGACTCAAGAAAAGAAAACGCTGAGGGAAGGTTTACAGTAGCGCAGGATTATTCAATAGGCAACGGCGAGGCCCTGAAAGGGAAAAAGGTGCTTTTAATAGACGATATTCTGACGACCGGTTCTACGCTGAGGGAATGCGCTGAACTTCTGATAGGATCCTGCGGCTGCAGCTGCGTTGACGCCATGGTTTTTGCCACCGGCAGAACCGATATAGAATAAATAAAAAACTCAATTCGAACATTGAAAACCGAATAATCTTTTTAGATTGCCGCAAGAACATTGGCTACGGGGAGCCGCAGTCTTTAGGATGCAAAGGTCAATGCAATGATGAAAGCCGTTGCTTTGTAAAACCGTATCACAGCCGGTCCTGCAGATATGCCGGGCCATTCATTTTACACAGTCTCAACATTCGGGTTTTACAGAAGTGCTTCGGGAAATGTAAATTGCAAACCTTTGAGGAGAGTGAAAAAACGGCCGCGATCCGTTTTGCCAATTGTTTACTTTCCGGTTAAAAGCCGGGACCGACATTTCGGCCGAAGTGAACGGGAATCCCAACAGCGTTCATTGACGGAGACGTTTTTGCGTGCGGCAATCGCGAGTTTTTTTCTAAATTTACTGAGATAAATATGAATAAATTCAGAATTCTTAAAAATGAATCTGCCGTCGTAATGGGGAGGAAAGTCTTCCGGATAATTGCTCTGAGATCTTTCGGAGACGTCAAAGAGGGCGATCTCGGAGGCTTTGTGGAAGAATTGGGAAACCTTTCAAACGACGGCAAATGCTGGATCTACAGTCCGGCAGTGGCAATGGAAAAAGCAATTATTAAAGACAATGCATCGGTGTCGGGCGCCGCATTGGTAAGAGGCCATGCTTCAGTCTGCGGGAATGCAAAGGTCGAAGGCGGAAGCGCAACCGGTACAGGCTTTGATAGTAAGCTTTCTTATACCGGAGAGTTTGCAGAAGTATCTGGCGAGGCCCTTCTTTGCGGCAATGCTCTGGTAAGGCACGGAGCGAAGCTTATGCAGAACGCAACGGTCTTCGGGAATGCCAGGATACTTAACAGAGCAACAGTGAAAGGACATGCGGAAATCGGCGGAAATGCATTGGTGTCAGGCAGGGCGAGAATTGCGGACCACGCAAGGATCTTCGGCAATGCCACGGTAAAAGGCAACGCCTTTATTAAAAACAATGCGGCGGTGCTTGGCAATGCGGTCATTTCGGGTAATGCTGTGATTATGGGGAGTTTCACTGCAGGAGGCAATAAAAGGGTCTCCAAAGGTGTTCTTTCGGGTATCAGGAACCCGGAGCCGCTGTATTTTGACAGTGACGGACCGTCAAAGGATTCATAGGGAGCTATTGGCGGTTATGAATTATATAAAATATGAAATTGACTATGAGTACCCGGAAACTTTTTTTGGGAGAACCCTTTACAGGATAGTGGCAAAGAAATCTTTCTGTCCGGGGATGGAATCGGATAATCAAAACAGTCCGGTGCGGAGGGGCCGCGTGCTTGTGCGTGCCGGCGATATCGGAGGACTGATTGAAGGAAAGTGGAACCTTTCTGAAGAAGGGAACTGCTGGATAGGAAAAGGCGCAGCTGTTTTCGGCAAGGCGCTGGTCTCCGGTAACGCTTTTGTCCACGGTATCGAGTCATATCCAAAACCCACGGTCACCATTCGCGACAGGGCAAGGGTCTTCGGCTGCTGTGAGGTCAAAGATTTTTCTCAGATAAGAGACAGTGCGCAGGTCGGCGGGTGTTCAGTCATCCGTCAGTACGCAAGAATCGAGGATTCTGTAACTGTCATCGATTCCGATATAGGAGGCTATGCCTGTATATTTGACAACGTTTACGTTAAAGGGGCGGACAAAATAATCGATTACAGTGCCAGACCGTCGAGGATATCTACCCCAAAAGAGCTTGAAAAGGCGCTGCGGGCTGTTGAGGCTGCCAGAGACGCTGATCTTCACAGACCATGCGTTGCTAAACGGGGTGGCTGACGTCCGCTGATAATGGAGGTTAAATCTTGAAAATCAGAACATGTGTATCATTGGTGACTTTGCTTGTCGCAGTATGCATTTTGTGCGCAGTCTTGCCGGTTTCCGCCGCATATCCAGAGAAGAAGAGCGGCCTTGTCCGGGAACCCTGCGAAAACAGCCTTATATATGAGTATATGGAGGCTCCTTCTCGTGTATATATTGCGGAGATCGGAGCTGAAAACAAAGGCGAGCTGATCGAATCAATAATACTGCTGTTAGCCTTTCTCACGATAACGGCAACATTGGTTATACTTATAATTAAAAGAGTTAAAGAGAAAAAACGAAAATAGCTTTTGAAATCGGGGATCCCGTTTAATATAATTGAAGTGCTTCAATTATTAACATGATTCGGAGATCACTGATGCCATGATAACGAAACTTAAAAACGTTCCGGAGGTCAGAGGAGAGCTGATGGAAAGGGTATTGCTGAATGCGGCAAGGCTTTGCTCGCCCATATACAGACCTCATGCGATCTACACTCAGGATAAGAACGGATGGCCCGGGGACTGGGAGGGAAGAACGGTACTCGCCCTTGTTTCACATATGAAATGTCTGGGACATGTGCCTGCATACCTTGATCAGATACTTCAATGTCTTCCTGAACATTATAACGAAAAGGGATATCTCGGAAGGATACTTGAGGAAGGTCTTTTTGATGAACAGCAGTTTTCCGGGCATAATTGGCTCATAAGGGGCCTAATGGAGTATTACGTCCTGACCGGGAATGAGGAGATTGCACTGTCTGTGAAGAGGATAGTATATAATCTATATCTCCCGGCGGCCGGCGCATACAAAAACTATCCTCTTAAGAGGGGAACCGGCAAAGACGAAGGTTCTTATTCGGGATCGTTTTCAGGAAGATCGGGTTCCTGGCTGCTTTCAACAGACATCGGATGCGCTTTTATGTGCCTTGACGGGTTGAGCCAGTACTATTCACTGTTTAAAGATGAGAAGGTCTTTGATCTGCTCCGGGAAATGACAGACGTGTTTGTCCGCATTGATTTTGAGGGTTTGAAAATGCAGACCCACGCCACGTTAAGCGCTTTGAGAGGGATCATAAGACTATATCAAAGCACAGGTGAAGAACCGTACCTGTCCGCAGCAAAAGAAATAATGCGTATATATGAAAGATCCGGCATGACGGAAAACTACGCCAATTTCAACTGGTTCGGAAGATTTGACACCTGGACCGAACCCTGCGCGATCACGGATTCGATGATGGCCGCCACTGAACTTTTCAAGATCACAGGTGACGTTTCTTATCTTAAACTGGCCCAAAGGATATACTTCAATGCATTTTCGTACGCACAAAGATACAACGGAGGTTTTGGAACAGACAGTACCGTCGGCCCTGCAGGGAAGTATTTAAGGCCAAGCGGAGGCGGCATCAGCGAGGCATATTGGTGCTGTACAATGAGGGGCGCCGAGGGACTGGCATATCTGTGCGAAAACAGTGTTCTAACAGATGTAGATGGGAATCTTTTAATTCCCTTCGGGGGATCATTCAGATGTGAAAACGAACTGTTCTCCGTCGACTTCGAGAGCGGGATCCCTTACAATGGAAAATACACAGTCTCTGCACATGCTTTCAGTGATGTTTCAATAAGGATATCCGTTTTCAAGACAGATGATTTTGAGACAGTTTATTTTGACCTCAAGAAGGGAGAAACGGGAACTGTTTCGGGAGCGTTTGATCCCGGACTTCATGAGGAGGGTGCGCTTGAGACCGAAGGAAAGAAGTTTTTCTACGGAAATCTGCTCCTGGGGACGCCAAACGGGGCGGTGGAGCCACTCCGCATTGATATGGAGCTTGGCAACGGGCTGCAACCCCTAACCAATATGAAGGATGTTTTGCCGGAAAACACGGTCTTTGAAAACAGACAGATCGTTTTCTGACGGAAATACTGTTTAGCATAATATAATAGTTGCGGCGGACCGTGTTAGCCCGCAGTATATTTAAATCAGCGGATCAGACATTTTCTCTGTTTCCGCTTTTTTTATTGAAAGGAAGAAGAAATGGATAATTATTCGGATGACATTGGCAGACCGGAGTACGGAGAAGGCGATCCTTCAATAATAAACGTTGTAGTTGTTGAGCCCGGGAAAAGACCCTATGAAAAGACAATAAAAAGGACCCTTGAATCCATGCAGGAAATTGTTGGAGGGCTGATCGAGCAGGTCTGTCCCTTTGAAGATGACGTTTCTGTCATTTGCAACGAGGAAGGCAAGATAATAGGACTCCCCGCCAACAGGGCGCTGAGATATGAGAGCGGTGAAATTTACGATATCATCGCAGGAACTTTTTTTATTGCCTATTCTCCGCCTGACAGCGAATATTTCGAATCAATTCCACCGGAACTTGCGGACAAATACTGCATGTATTTCAAATCGCCAGAGTGCTTTTTTTACGCCGGAGGCAAGGTCCATGCGGTAAGCTGTGAACCTGACGGGTGCGCAGATACAAAATAATGGGTTGATGCGTCAATAATGGAGATATTTCTTATGAATAACAAAAATGAACTGCGGCAAATAATATGCTGCTTTATGATCATCTTATCTGCGGCATTGGCAGTAATTGTGTTAACTTCCTGCAAGATTGCAGCGGATGTGGATGTGCTTCCGGAAGATGCAGATGCGTTTAGCCCCCTGATACCGGAAGTGGGGCAGAACCGTAGAAACGGACCGGAATCCACACCCGGGGACCAAGGGCGGGACAGTGAAATACCTTTGGCAACGATATTGAGCGGCGATTCTTCGGATTTGAAGAATGAGCCCGGGTATTATGATGCCAGGGTAACGGAATACCCGTTTATTACTCCTGAGCAGGAAGAAAACGATACGCAGATAATTGCCAATGAGACCGGGTCGGTTCCGCAAAACACTCCCGGGTTCTCTACAGATCCGGGAAACAATAATTCTGCCGCTCCGGGACGTGAAAATGAAACTCTGCAATCTGAAACACCTGCACCGACAGCTGTACCTGCCACGATTTACATAGGTCCGGAGGCAGATGAGACACCGGACGATACCGGGACGGATGCGTCTGCAACCGGAGAGGCGTACTCTCCGGAAACGCCCGAACAGACTCCGCATACAGAATTTCATGAAACCGTGACCACTCCGGAACCCGGTACAGTGACCTGGAACGAAACCACGGAAAACGGTGTCACAGTAAGAACGGATTATGTTTATCCGGAGGGAGTTGTGCGGGACGAAGGAGGGACCAAACAGATCGACGTTGGCGAGGATAACAGCATTGGCGTTGTTTCAATACCTGCCGGAGAAGGGCTGAGGGTCGATTACAGACCGTCCGAAAAAATAATATCGGACCAAGTTAAAGAGTATCTTATACACCAGACAGTTTCAAACGAATACAGCCATATAACCTCTACAGATGAGATCCCAGGTACAAATTTTGTGCTTGAAGGTCTGCCGTTTTATTACATTCCCGGTTATGCACCGAATAACGTGTCGAAGATCGTCATAGATTATGATGATATTGACGGCAACGGCATTTTGGCCTGCGTCTACGAGAAATGCGAGGATCGAAAGGCGAAGATATGGGGCATGAGTGAGGCCGAGGCATCGAAGGATTACCTGTGCGCCGTTTATGTTGACGTGGATAAAGGAGTACAGGGGCAGGTCAGACGTGTGGAAGAAAGCGTTGTTAAAGACTATTTTTACGAAAGAACTGAAGATCATCTCGGCGTTAACGTGACGAGAATGGCGGAAAACGCAGTTGCAAGGTCCGATTACTTCTTCCTGGCTTTTCCTCTTCTCAACGGTAAATACGTGATCAATATCGCAGGGGGAGTCATTCTTCTGAGCAGGGCGCCTGAAACCGGATTGAATATCTTCTTTAACAACGGAGGCGGTGATCTTGGCTTTTATGATCTTCAGATATCGGTAGACGAAGCGGTGGTATTTGAGTGTGACTGTTTCAATATCAATTCCACGTCAGTCATAACCGGGCAGTATTAAGCCGGAAAGGAGGCCCTCTGTGAACTTTAAAAAAGTGATCTTATTGTTTATTGCGGTTATATCGGCAGTAACATGGGTGAGGTTCCCTGTTAATGCAACCGATGTCGGCAATAATACGTCAACAGGAGAAGTCAACATTCCGGGCAGAGCTGAACCCGGTAATGCAGCCTGGTCGGACCGGCAGGAATCGACCATGTGGAAACTGTCAGTATATGTTGCCAAAAACGAAAAAGCAACCTTTGCCGAGGAGGATATATCTGTGACAAACAGCGGCAATGTTCTCAGTGCGCTGTCTCTTTCAGAGGATTTTTACAAGTTTGGCGAGACTTTCTGGTTGTATGAGGGAGTGCTTGAAAACGGTGCCGTTCACTCGATATACGAGAAGAAAAAGAATGATTACGCCAAGAGGTTTTGGTTTGCGACTTCTTCAAAAGAGGAGTACCTTTCTGATTACAGAGGTCTTTCAACTCCCGGCGGCAGTCTCGGTTTCATAATGTCCTCTTCCGATACGATTTCGAACAGGCTGTTCGACGTAAGGGATTATAACCGGATGGAGGGCGTCTCGGTCAACGGTTATGCCCCTAAAGACGGCAAGAATATTATTTTGCCTTATGTGAAAAACGTCAACGGCAATACTGCCTACAACAGTCCTTTGAAATATGATGAAGCAGTAGAGTTTTTCTTCTGTCTGTCAAAGAGAAACTGGAACTGTTTCCTCGATTTTGCCGCATTGGCCGCGGGATACACAAATTACAGTCAGTTGCTTTACACTATGCTGGAAGAAGAAATGTTTACCTATGAAGGGACAGTTATAACTTCTTATAACGATGTTGATCCGGGAAGAAAACAGAGCAGTATTATACCGGGAAGATGGGAAAACGAAACGTCCCAGGTTGCATGGGTTCTGATGTTTGAGCCTGTGATCGTTTTTTACAAATACCTCTCCGACGGATACAACTACTATGCGATGACTGCTTCCGATGCCGCAGCGGCAATGATTTCCGGAAGCATTGCATTTACAATAACCACAGGAACAAACGGATACACAATGGTCTCCGGCGTAAAAAACGCAAGAAATGCTGCTCCCGAAATCAAACGCAAAGAACTTTCGAGTTGGGCTTTCATTTCACCGTTTTTTATTAATCTCAGTTCATCGGTAATACCCAGATATCCCTGGTTCGGTTATGAATCTCCGGTCTCGGGAGACTGGTACAGCGTAAAATCAAACCTCATCTATTACGACAAGGCGCTGGAAAAAGGGGGCGTTGGATTCAGATATCAGGCGGGAGGAAAAGTTGCCCCTGAAACTAGGCCCGAATCAACCCTTGTCATTGAAAAAATCATTTCCGACCGGGAACTCGATCCGGATTTCACAGGCATCCGTTTTGCTGTGAGCGGAAACGTAAACGGCAAAAGTGTGTCTTTGGATATTGACTGCTCAAAGGCAAACAGCCTTGTAACCGGAACTGCAACTCATCCGGGGACAATCTATGCTGAAAACATTGATTCAGAAGGATATAAAATCAATGTAAAGTACGAAAAAGTCTCTGACGAAAACGGGAAAATATCTGCAAGATTTACTGTAAGTCTTCCTTCAGTCCCTTCGAGGAAGGTCCTTTGGAGGATAATGGAAATCGCCAAACCGGAAGGATACGGCTGTGTAAGATTTACAAACGCCTTCGGAAAAATCGTCTATAACGACCTGTGTTACGTTGAGATGGTTCAGGGCAATACGTATAACGTATACTGCGAAAACATGAAAACCAGCCCCCTGACCATAACGAAAATCGTGAAAAACGAAAAAGGCACGACTGTTGACGATTACTCGGATATAGTTTTTTTGATAGAAGGGGTCGGAGCGAAGAACAAAAAATTCGGAACGGTTGCCGTGGATACTTATGGCAGACTGTTGAATCCGTCCTACGAATACGTGAACGGAAATATAGAATATGTTGTAAGAACAGTATTTGATCCTGACGGTGATCTTCTAAGAATTATAGACAGCGTTTTTGCTGTTACGGCGAGGGCTGAAAAAGGCCCGGACGGGATAACTGTTACTGTTCAGGGTATTCCGGACGGTGATTGGAAAATTTCCGAATACTACAAGTCTATTAACGGCGTTCTTCGCTATTATAAAACTTATTCTGGATACGGGGAGACAGCCGGCAGAGGCGGAGACACAAGTCTTTCGGAACGATCATTTGTTACCGTTTCAAAGAGTGCAAATTCGAACGAATATGGGACGGGAAGCGACAATTACGTTTACTTTGAGAACTATGTTACGGGTTCACTGTTTGACGTTGAACTGAGAAATGTGATGCCAAACGCGCCATACACCGCCGGAACATATGTGGTAACATCCTACAGGCTGATCAACAACAGCCTTGAAGACGTGTTTAAAAATACGGGTCTGACTGCTTATTTCTACGTTTTTTGTTACATAAACGGTGAACAGGTGACTGTTTTTGAAACGTCAAAGAATGAAATTACAGTTCCTGCCAATGAGGAGAATCTTGTTTGGTTCAAGTGGCGTGTTCCGGAATACACAGCCGGTATGACGCTTCACTGCTGCGCATCTGTAAATCCTGAAGGAACCATACCTGAAACAAATTACGACAATAACGGTGCCATGATCATCAATGACTCAGTGCAGAGAGGCTGTTCGGAAACACCGGATACTTCGTACGAACGTGACCGACCGCAGGATTTTGTGTATTCGGGAATACACTATGTTGAGGACTTCCAAGTTGCCCGTTGGACAGTGTGGGAACAGGAAGACGATCATTTTGTTAGAAAATCATACGCTTTTTCGATAGCGGATTATTCTTTGATCAATCTGATTCCCGATTCAGATGCGCCGAATGATAATTCGGACGGAGTGAGGTCCGGACACGGTTTTTTGTTTGAAACGTCGCAGTACGTCATACCTTTTTTGTCAAGCGGAGGAACAAGACCGGACGAGGGATCCTTTACAGGGGTTCAATCCTGCAGGCTCCTTCTACCGGAGTACAATTACAGTACAGAAGAGAACTGCTGCCTTGATCTTGACCCGGTCCGGGAGTACACCTCGGGATCATGGACGACTGATTTTGCACTCAAGGAAAACAGTTGCTCTGACAGTTCAAAGAGGATCCATTTTATTCCCGTCTGGTTTCCGGACGGGGTTTACAGCATGGTCCTTGTTTCAGGAGACGTCTGGACGCCTGCTGGAATGATAGTTTCCAGAATGAGCGTGTTTATTACAATATCGGGTGACGCCTATGACGGGTGGTTTACCAAAAACTGATTCGTGATATATATGAGATTGCCGGCAGAATTTCATCATATATGATATGAAACACACAATGTTTTTTTACAGACAGGAGGATGTTATATGTTAAAAAAGATTGACAGGAATACGAAAAATATTTACTTGAAGATTAAAAACACTTTAAACAACAGGAAAGGAGAGGGCTATATCGATTCAGGAGTTAAGATCATTATTGCTGTAGTGATCGGTGCGCTGCTCCTCGGCCTTCTTTACACTTTGTTTACACAAGTGGTGGAGCCGAGCCTTACGGACAAAATCACAGGTTTGTTTAACTATAATCCGGGTTGATCGGTTTCTGACTTGCGGGTTGCTTTGCCGGAGCAACCCTTCAGTAATTAACGGTGTTTATCTATGAAGTTTAACGACGCTGCGCTTGGAGCGGCTTTATTTAATGGAAACGGAATCTTTGACGGTAATGTCCTTACAACAGCTGTTATAGCATCATTGCATGCATTCATATTTGTGTCTGTTTCCGTCATGATGATCGGGATGAAAAAGAAAATCATTGTTTCAGAAAGCAAAGAAGAAAATGTCAGGCTGGCGCTTTTGATTCTAGCAGGTGGTGTCTTTTCGGTAATGATATGTTTGCGGTACGGCCCAGGCATTGAGTCGCTAAAAGGAATAGTGCTTGTTGGAATTCTCTCTGTTGCAAGTTATTCAGATCTGTTGACGCATACGGCGGATAATTATTTGACTGTCATGATACTGATAACGGGTCTTATTGAATATGATTCAACGAAGATGCTCAAGGGAATCATTGGCGCATCGTTGATATTACTGTTTTTACTGACCGTTGCTTCCTTTTCAAAAAACGGAAGCATAGGCGGAGCCGACATAAAAATATCAGCTGCCTGCGGAATGATTCTGGGCCTTGAAAAAGGTCTGCTTGCTTTGCTAACAGGACTATTGACAGGAGTTGCAACTATGCTTCTTCTTTCCGCAAACGGAAAACATGGAAGAGATAAGCCTTTTCCTTTGGTTCCTTTTTTGGCAGTGGGGGCGTTGGCAATGTATTTAGTTTAAGGTTGAGGTGAAAATGAAAAATCCGTTTAAACTGTTTAAAAACAGAACTTTTATAGGGGTCTTATGTATTGCTCTTGCTGCAATTATTTCGTTTGTAGCAATTCCGGCAATCATCAACAAAGCCACAAAAAAGGTCCGCATTTTAAGAGCGGCGGCTGATATTGGAAAAGGAGAACTGATAACTGCAGGAAGCGTTAAACTGGTTGAAGTGGGTGAGACAGGTCTCCCTGATGGATGCATGACCGATTCTGCTGCTGTGGTGGGGAAATACGCTGCAACCGATATACGTAAGGATGACTGCTTCTTCCCTTCGAAACTGACGGGTGATTCAATGAGCGCAGACAGTGTTTTCAGAAGACTTAACGATGGAAAATATGCAATGAGTGTTTCAATTGATTCATTTGCGGCAGGATTGTCGGGAAAACTTGAACGGGGCGATATTGTCAGGCTTCTGATTTACAAGAATAAAGATGTCCTTATGCCGGAGGAACTGACTTACGTCAAAGTTATAACAGCCACTACCAAGACCGGAATCGACAAGGAAAACGTATCTTACGACGCACAGTCTTCAGAGAAAATACCTTCAACGGTTACTTTGCTTGTAAACGATATCCAGGCTTCAATGCTTGTCGATTTTGAGAACTGCGCCAATATACATGTTTGCCTTGTATACAGGGGAACAGATAAGGTCGCAGATGAATATTTAAAGAAGCAAGACGATTTCTTTGAGGAGAAGTATATGAAGGACATGTATTAGGAGGTGTTTGGTAATGGATGGATTGATTGCCGTGTGGGGGGTGCCCGGATCCGGAAAAACCGCCGTCTCAGCATGTTTGGCAAAAAAAATATATGATATGAATCGAGAGGAGAAACGGGTTGCGGTGATATTTACGGACCTGTATGTTCCTGTGTTGCCTTACTTGCTTCCTGCTTTTAAAAAAGAGGAGATCCGGTCTGTTGGGAATGCCTTGGCAAAACCGGTAATAACTAAAACAGATATTCTGAAATGTATTGTTACTGTTCCCGGGAAAAAGAACTTCGGGATACTCGGTTTTGCAGACGGTGAAAACAGCAACACGTTTCCTGCCTTCAGCAGCGAAAAATGCATGCTTTTCCTGGAGACTCTTTTTGAAATCGTGGATATCGTAGTCGTTGACTGCTCTTCAAATACAAGCGATCCGCTTAAAGAAGCCGCATTGGCGTGCTGCAGGGTCTGCTTTTGCGTTTGCAATAATGACATGAAATCTGTCTCGTGGGCAGCGTCGAGGAAAAGGGAGATTCATATACTTAACGAGTCGTTGAGAGAACATGTTACATTGGTAAACAGCAGCCGTTGCGACGTAATTCTTCCGGAAAAATGTACTCCGGTGAAAGAAGGGGGAGAGTTCATTTGTTTACCGTATACCGGAGAAATCAACAAGCGTTGGCATGACGGGACTCTTATGACAGGAGAGGTTCGCGACAGAGATTTTTCGAATGCCTTGCTTTCGGCAGTGACGATAATTGACAGAAAAACGGATACGTCTGATTCTGCCGCAGACCTTCTAAATAACGGAGGCGCATCCGGAGACCGTGCTTTGTATGACGGAGACAGTTTATGAGCAGGACATATGAATTCATTGACGCACTGAAGCTCACGCAAGAGTATGTTTCAAGGCATTATTCGCAGGTACTGTTGGAGAGATCTGCATCGAAATATCTTGCCAATTATGTTGAAAAATATCTCAGAGACACCGGAATATCTGTTCCCGGGTATACGTCAGGAGAATTGACGGGCAGGATCGTAAACGAGATGGCAGGCTACAGTATCCTGACTCCGCTACTTGAATCGAACGATCTTGAAGAAATAAACATAAACGGCTGGGATGATATTGCCGTGACAAGACGAAACGGATCCGTGGAAAAGGTCAGAGAAAGGTTCTTGAGCAAACAACATGCAGTAGATATAGTTAAAAGACTTCTGGCCAACAGCGGAATGGTAATCGATTCGGCAACTCCTATTGCACAGGGACACTTGCCGGGAAACACAAGGGTCACGGCGATCAAGTCACCGGTGGTAGATGAAGAAAAGGGGATAGCAGTTTCTATCAGAATACTTAGACCTGCGAGCATAAAAATACAGAGTCTGTCCGAGAGAGGATTCGGAACACCGGAAATGCTTGATTTTTTGTGTGCTCTCGTCAGATACGGGGTACCGTTTGTTATTTCCGGCGCAACTTCGAGCGGGAAAACCACTTTGCTTAATGCTGTGCTGGAAAGTGTGCCGGACGACAAGCGGGTGTTTACTATCGAAACCGGTTCAAGAGAACTGTCGCTTGTAAAGACAGGCCCTTTGGGCGTCTTAAACAATGTGGTACATACGCTTTCAAGACCGTCTGACAACGAAATGTATGATATTTCTCAGGAAGCGCTGGTGGTTGCTTCCTTGAGATTCAATCCGGATATAATATGTGTAGGAGAGATGAGAGATCAGGAGTGTTATTCCGCAGTCGAAGCAAGTCTTACGGGCCACACGGTCGTATCTACCGTGCATTCCGGACCGGGAGAAATCTGCCACACACGGATTGCGCTGCTTTGTCAGAAAAGGTTTCCTATAGACTTCAGAACCTCACTTTCACAGGCGGCCCAGGCGTTTCCTGTTGTGGTTTATACTCATAAGCTTGAAAACAATGAAAGGAAAATAATGGATATTTCCGAGTGTACGGTGAATCTTACTACCGGAGAAAGACATTACTCAACTCTTTACCGTTACAACATTGAAAGAACAAGATTGTCGGGAGGCAGAACACAGGTCGAGGGGGAATTTGTTAATACAAACCGGATATCCGCTTCGCTCCGAAACAGACTGATACAGTATGGGATACCGGGAGAGACTTTGAGAAAGTTTACAGCAGAGGGAGAAAACTGAGATGACAACGGTTCATATTATATATTTAGTGGTTTTCATGCTCCTGGCTTTTGGCTTCCTGTATGCTGCAGGCTTTGAGTTTGGTACTGCTGCAGACCGCCTCATATCAAGACTGCTCGAGAGAAACAGTTTGAAAAATGAAAGCGCCAAGGCAAAAGGCAAAAAGGGTAATTTTATAATCACAGAACTGATTAAGATAAAGACCGATATTTCCAAAACAGGCGGAGAGCACAGTTTCAGATCAGCATGTATATGGTCGGTTATACTTGGCATCACAGGCGCTTTACTTCCTGCCGTTCTCGGTAATGTGTTTTTTACGCCTTTGACATTGGCGGGTTTTGCGGCAATACCGTTTCTAATTCTTAAAAGAAAGGTTTCAAACTACAACCGGCGGATTCGGGAAGAACTTGAGACTGCATTGTCGATAATTACCAATTCATATGTGAGGACAGATGATTTTATAGGCGCTGTCAGGGAAAACGTGCCTTATATCAAGTTCCCGCTACGTATAGTATTTGAGGATTTTCTGAAGGATGCAACATTTATCACCTCCGATCTTGATACCGCTGTAGTAAAACTAAAAAACAGTATTGACAATGGGCTGTTTCGGGAGTGGTGTGACGGAATCAGAGCATGCCTTCAGGACAGAAGTCTTAAAGACACGTTAATATCAATTGTGTCCAGGTTTACAGACACCAGGCTGATAAACAACGAATTGAAGACAATAGTTCAGGAACCGAGAAAAGAATACCTGGTGATGGTGATCATGACACTGGCCAATATTCCGATCCTGAGGTTGATAAACAAAGAGTGGTTTGACGTGCTGTTTACAACAATACAGGGTAAGATCGTAATGGCTTTGGTCGCAGGAACGATATTGGTGACGGGGCTGTTCCTGCTTAAATTTACAAGACCGATCGAATACGGATCACAGGGAGATTCGACATGATTTATTTCATTATATGTGCTTTTTTATTCTTCGGTATGTTTTTCGTATCGGCGGATGTCTTAAAACTGCCCTCGGGAAAAACCGTCAGGGCTTTTGAAAAACTGAAAAAGAGAATCGCTGCAGGAAAAAAGAGCCGGATCGATATTAAAGTGGAACTTTTTGCGGTTAAACTGTCAAAAAGGATCAGGTTGAGCAGATACGGAAAGGAAGAACTCGAGGATATACTGAAATCTGCAGACATAGACTATACTCCGGAACGTTTCATTTCCAATTGCGCAGTTAAGGCATCTCTTGTTGCAATTCTTGCAATTCCTGCAGGATTTGTTTTTCCTGCGGTGGTACCGGCGGTACTGATACTTGCCGTTATCCTTTTTGAGGTTATGAGACAAAGACCTTTTGCAATTGCATCGAAAAAGAGAGAGGAAATAGAAACTGAACTTCCTGCTTTTGTAAGTCACACTGCAAAAATCCTTAAACATACAAGGGACGTTTTATACATCGTTTCCTCGTATACTGAATTTGCGGGCAGGACTTTTGCAAAAGAGCTTCTGGTCACCGAAGCGGATATGAGATCGGGCAACTATGAGAATGCTTTGTCAAGACTGGAATCAAGAGTTGGGTCAAGCATGCTTTCAGACGTGACAAGAGGTCTCATTGGCATTATCCGGGGCGATGATACGGATATATACTGGAAAAATCTGGAACTGAAATTTGCGGATTACCAAAAACAGCTTCTTAGACAGAAAGCACAGAGAGTTCCGGGAAAAGTCAAAAGACTTTCGATGTCGCTTCTTGTGTGTTTTATGCTGATATATCTGGTGGTAATGGGCACTGTTATATTGTCCAACATCACCGTGTTTTTCTGATATGAGGGGGTGTTATTACGGAATCTTTAAAAT
Source organism: uncultured Clostridia bacterium (assembly GCA_947304585.1). Classification (GTDB taxonomy): domain Bacteria; phylum Bacillota; class Clostridia; order UBA1212; family UBA1212; genus UBA1212. Next base: position 91,692 of record CAMZBI010000002.1, read on the forward strand.
GCAAAAAAGGGGAGGGGTACATTGAAACAGCGGTCTTTGTTTTGGCGGCAACCGTATTCATGCTATTTACTCTTGGCGTTTTTGACTTTCTTGTTCAAAAACAGAAACTTGATTATTTTGCGAAAGAAATAATCGATGCCGCATCATTCTACGGGATGACGGCAGGCCCTGTTGATGAAAGATACGACAGTCTTGCGGCACAGTTCGGCATAGAACCCGAGTGCGATTTCAGCGGAACTGAATATTTTAATTACAACGATAAAACGGTACAGCTTGGAGAGACAATTACTCTTAAACTGACACTGACAAGGAGAAACGTGTTTTTTACATTTGTCGACTTTCCTGTAAGTATATGTGCAACTGCAAGCGGCCTTTCGGAACAGTACTGGAAACAGTCGGCGTTTAATGGGTAGTGTTATGAAAAAGAAAATAATAAACAACAACGGGACAGGCTACATCTCCACAGCAGTGTATATCCTGTTTGTCGGAGTTTTGTTTGCTGCTGTGTTGGGACTGGCGGAAACCGTGACCATGCTTAGAGGAATAAAAGAGGATTCTAAAACGGTTCTTGACTGCTGTGTTCTGGAAAATGCAAAGATCATTTACTCTTCGATAAAACAGGGTCATTCCGGTACTGATGAGATTCAAGGCCTGAACTTTAGCGACAGATTTGTTGAAATGACGGGCTGCACCAAAAAAGGTTCCGAAATATCCTGTGTCGGGTCACAGGGTGAGGTGCTCTTTGTTATAAGCGATCCGGAGGTGAGTTTCGAGGCAGAAGGAGTTTTGAGGCTAAAAGTAAGTTTTGAAGTGACAATTCCGCTTAAAATAGGTGATTTTGATGTACTTGAGCTCAAGGTCCCCGTCAGTGTAAAAAGCAGATATATAAACATTGTTTCGGAACAGGCAATACCGCAATAATAAATCATGTTTAATTTCCGCTTCACGGGAGAAAAGCATCTTCATGTGATTTTGGCGTTTCGTATCTGCGTCAACTAACATGTTTGGAGCGGTTCAGAGCGACGATCCGTCAAGGGCATATCAAGGGCAGTGACAACAAAAAAACTTGACAGAAAGAGGTCTGTAAAGTAGAATGAACGGGATCGTTGTGAATTGTTTTTCTTCGGATTTTTCTGGAATAATAATGACACGCGGTACTTTTTCAGTCCTGCCCGGAGGTTGTTATGGTTATAATGGATTTTTTGGAGAGAAACTCCAAACTGTATCCGGATGATGTTGCTCTTGTTGAGATAAACCCTCAGGCAATGCCTAAAAGCTGGAGAGAATTCGGCCTGATCGAGTCAAGCCCCGGAGCAAAGTACAGGCAGAGCATTACATGGCGCGAATTTGACGTAAAGGCAAACAGATTTGCCAATCTTCTTCTGACAAGAGGCGTAAAAAAAGGCGATAAAGTTGCCATTTTGCTGATGAATTGCCTCGACTGGCTCCCTGTTTATTTTGGAATTCTTAAAACCGGTGCGCTTGCCGTTCCGATGAACTACCGCTACACTCAGGACGAGATCAGTTATTGTATGGATCTTTCCGATTCAACTTATCTTGTTTTCGGACCCGAGTTTACCGGCCGAGTGGAGGCGGTCCTCGATCAGCTTTCCTATGTGAAAGACTTTTTCTTTGTAGGGAATGACGTTCCGGAATTTGCCGATAATTATCAGAAACTTGTCCAGTATTGCTCATCCGTTGCTCCTGCTGTTGATCTTACGGAAGACGACTATGCCGCAATCTATTTCTCATCGGGAACAACAGGCTTTCCGAAGGCAATTCTTCACAAGCACAGGGCTCTCCTTTCCTCCTGCAGAACAGAACAGAATCACCACGGACAGACAAAAGACGATGTATTCCTCTGCATTCCGCCGCTCTATCATACCGGAGCAAAAATGCACTGGTTTGGAAGTCTTATGGTGGGCGGGAAGACGGTCCTTCTCAAAGGCGTTAAACCGGAATGGATAATAAAGACTGTTTCTGACGAAGGAGCAACCATCGTTTGGCTGCTGGTACCTTGGGTTCAGGACATTCTGGATGCAATTGACCGGGGTGACATTAAACTTGAAGATTACAGACTTGATCAGTGGAGACTAATGCACGTTGGCGCACAACCTGTTCCCCCCAGTCTGATCCACCGCTGGCTCTCAGTGTTTAAGCATCACCAATACGACACAAACTACGGGCTCAGTGAATCAATAGGACCCGGCTGCGTACACCTTGGCGTTGAAAATGTCAGAAAGGTCGGTGCGATCGGCAAGGCGGGTTACCTCTGGGAAACCAGGGTCGTCAGGCCTGACGGAACCGATGTCGGCAAGGATGAAGTCGGAGAACTCATTGTGAAGGGTCCCGGCGTCATGAAATGCTATTACAAAAACCCGGAGGCCACTGCTGAGGTCCTGAAAGACGGCTGGCTGTACACCGGAGACATGGCTAAACTTGACGATGAAGGGTTCATCTATCTTGTTGACAGGAAGAAGGATGTTATCATAAGCGGAGGCGAAAATCTTTATCCGGTCCAGATAGAAGATTACCTTAGAGCTTTTGATAAGATCAAAGATGTCGCCGTAATAGGCCTTCCCGATCAGAGACTGGGTGAGATTGCAGCGGCGATCATCGAACTGAAACCCGACGTTACTTGCACGGAGGAAGAAATAATGTTCTTCTGCGAGGATCTTCCAAGATACAAGAGACCCCGCAAGATCATATTTGCAAAGGTTCCAAGAAATCCAACGGGTAAGATAGAGAAGCCGAAACTCAGAGAGATATACTGCGGCGGAAGACTTGTCGAAAAACAGACTACAGGCTGATAATTCAGTATTTCAATAACATTCTTTTTGGAGGGTTCTATGAAGAAAAGAAATTTGATAAAGAGTATTCTGGCACTGGTGCTTGCACTTATTATGGCGCTGTGCCTGATCTCATGCCAGACCGATACTCCGGCTGTAACTCCCACCAATGCACCGGTAGAGGATCCGACTGAGAGTCCCACTGAAGCGCCGACTGCCGAACCGGTCGTGCCAATGGAAGAGATTCTTGCGGCTCTTGCAAATCTCCAATACGGGGAAGTCAAGAACGTGATCCTTTACATTGGCGACGGTATGGGTGAGAACCATGTTCCTGCTACTGACGCGATCACGGGCGGAAGGTATAACGGTAAACTTGCTCTTGAGTATCTGCCTAATACGGCTGTTGTTAAAACGGACTGCACCGAGGGTGAACCGGACAGCGCTTCCGGCGGAACTGCTCTTTCGACAGGGTACAAAGGAAAGAGAAAACAGCTCGGTCTCAACAATGCAGGTGTTGAAGTTCAGAACGTTGTAGAGCTGGCGAACAGCCTTGGTAAATCAACAGGTGCTATTACGACTGAGAGTATTGTTGATGCCACACCCGCTGCTTTTACGATCCACGCCAAAAACAGAAATGATGAGTCCAAAATTGCTCAGCTTCAGATAGAGACAAGCGTTGCGGATATCATTATGGGTGGCGGAAAAGCCATGTACGACAAGCTTTTTGCCGAGCAGGATTATACAGAGTACTTCAAAGAGCACAACATTACTTACACGAATTCCTGGGCTGATGTTCTCGCCTGGAACGGACAGGGAAGACTGATAGCTCCGATGGTCGAGGACTACTGGTTCTACGACAAGGATTACTGGTCGGAGAATCCGGACAAGGATACACTGCTGGCTACGGATACTGAAAAAGACAGCACCCTGGCAGAGTGTTCACTTGCAGATATGACTCAGAAGGCAATAGATATTCTTTCTCAGAACGAAAAAGGATTTTTCCTGATGGTCGAGGGCGGAGCGCTTGATGAAGTTGCTCACAACACAGACCTTATGGAGCTCACCAGGCATATGACTGCTTTCGACAAGGCCATTGAGGTAGGTCTCAGATATGCATACGAGCATAAGGATACAATAATCATTGTAACTGCAGACCACAACACAGGAGCTCTCAAGGATAAAGAGACCGCAGATACCTATATCACCAAGCACAGCAAAGACAACTATATTTCAAACGATCAGTATTGCTGGGAGAGTACAGGTATCCACTGCGTTCTTGAAGGAGAGAGAATTGCCCAGGCTAAAAATCCCGGAGTTGATCTTTCTACACTTCCTTACAGATTTACCACCATTGCACATACGACCGATAAAGTCAACGTCTGGGCAGTGGGACCGGGAACTGATGAACTTATGACAACCGAAAAACTTGCTTCCTTCCACATTGGCAAGTTTATCGGAAAGGCTCTCTCCGGAGAGGAGTTCGGTTCAACCGACGCAAAGGGAATTAAATAATATTTAAACATTCAGATATTGAATCTTAAATGTTTTGTTGAAGACGCTGATCCGGGATGTTTTACTTTCCAGGTATTTCTATCTTAGATCAGCGTTTTGATTGAGGAAAACTCATCGGTTCATGAAAGAATTCATAAAGGGACTTTTCAACAAAGCGCCCAAGAAACGGATATGGGAACTTGATGCATTCCGGGGGATCTGTATAATTGGCGTGGTAATCATCCATGTTCTGTTTGATATGCGGGAGTTCTTCGGACTTAAGTTTGCTCTTCCTGTCTGGCTGGAGATGGTTCAGAGATACGGAGGAATCCTTTTCATAATACTTTCAGGCATCTGCGTTACTCTTGGACATCACAACATTGCAAGGGGATTGATCGTTGCCGCAAGCGCATTGGTCATTACCGGGGTCACCGTTCTGGTGTTCGATAAGAGTTACTGGATACTGTTTGGCGTTCTTCATCTTTTGGCATTTTGTATGCTGACATACAGTATTTACAGAAGAATCCCCTGGCCGGTGATACTCGGGCTGGGTTTGGCATTCATAGCTCTTGGCTATTATTTTGAATCCCTGACGGTAAGCAATGAATATCTGTTTCCGCTTGGACTTATAACAAAAAAATTCTCTGCGGGAGACTTTTTCCCGATATTTCCCCATCTGGGCTTCTTTATGGTCGGAACGGTTCTTGGGAAAACAGTTTACAAAAACAAAGAGACTCTGTTTAAAAAGGTGAACGAAAGATTTTTCCTCATCAGATTTTTATCGTTTGCGGGAAGACATTCGCTGCTGATCTATCTGATCCATCAGCCCATCGCTTTCGGACTGTTCTATGCGGTGCGATTGCTGATATCTGCAGTTTCCGGTGCTTAGCAACATAGAAGTCATTGTCTTCCAAAATCAATATTAACGTATTTTAGCATTTATTTTCGCCGAACCATAAACCTTATTGGTTCGGTTTTTTTATATGAAAGGAATGAAAATGAACAGTATTCTGAAAAATCAAAAGGGCAGTTTTACGGTGGAGGCCACGTTGGTCATACCGCTTGTTATTATCGTTATATGCGCGCTGCTTACGATCAACATATTCTTCTTTTCAAAAGTAAATGAGTATGAAAACATTGTCCGGGAAAAGGCACCGGATTACTGCAGCGTACACAGGGGCGTGAGCGCTGTGTTTGACGCCGGAGGTGATATTTATGAAATACTCTTTGGCGGAGAGGACTGATATGAATGAAAAACCGGAATCCGGTTCAAGTGGCACGGTCTCACAGATGCTTTGCATCGTGACCGCCGCAATTCTGTTTCTTAATTTTGCAATGCAGGATTATATAGTCGTTTCACACCAGAAAAAGATATCTCAAAGAATTAACGATTTTGCCTGTTCTTCCGTAATGGCGTCGTTTGACAGTGTTTTTGAAAACTATTACGGAATCTATTGCCTTGATACGGAAAAAGAGGAATCCATTCTGAAAAGATATTATGAAATAGTGAACGAGAGCAGAAACTCATTCGCAGCGATTCTGCTGAGTGACGATTCCCTGAGCTCGTTTTACGTTCCCGAAAGAAAGGTTGGAGCTTACAGTGTTTCATTCGAAAGAACGCTGGACCAAAAGGAAGAATTCAAGAGAGAGATAAAAAGTCTGATGGAGAAAAAATCTTGGACGAACATGGCAACTTTTGTCGTTGAAAAACTGGCTGCGCTGGTGGGCATAGAAAAAGAAACTGATATATATAAGTTGCTGAATGATTTTGACAACTGCCTGGAGGAGATTGAAGAAGAGCAGAAGCAGCTGGAGCCCTATCTTAACGGGATCGAGGGCGTACTTGGCTCAGGGGTCAACGGCTTCTTTTCAACTCCATTTGCCAATGCAGGAACCCTGAACACAGACAGTATTTTAAAAATGTTTCCGGGCGGGATATGTGTTTTATCTGAGGAGGGCACGGAACTCCTTAAAAAGGCGCTGGAAGCATTTCTCGTTCCGGCAGGGATCTATGGGGGTTGGAACAAAAAAGCGGAAGAGGCGGCAAGAAGCATCCTGGAGATAACAGAAAAAGCCGAAACATGTCTGCTCAAGGCGGAAAAGGCCCTAAGCACCGGGGATTTTGAGGATTCCGTCCGAACAGAACTCAGAGTTAAAATTCATGAAAAGAAGAGAAAAATCTCGAATATTGGCGACTATAAGAAGATATGCATGCTTCTTGAGTCCAACATAGCCAATCTGGACGGAGCCTATAATTCATATTATTCCTTTTGCGCTGAGATCAACGGTAAGGATTACGCCCTAATTGAAGATGTGAAAGCCGTTGTCAATGAGGCTGAAAACGCATATAAGAAATATCAAAAGGTCGAGCAGGGCGAGATATTAGACCTTGAAAGCGATACGCCGCCGGGACTTGACGATCTTTTCAAGAGGGCGGTGGACGCAACATCGGTCATACTGGATTTTATGCCTTCGGGAAATACGGAGATAACGAAGGATATCTATGACAAGCTGCCTTCAAAAAGAGCGGGCGTGAAAGCGTCCATCCCCTACGGGTCAACTCTTAATCAATTATTGGATTTTGATGCTCTGTCGAATAATCTGGATGATTTCGGCAAGGCATTCGGAGAGGAAAGAAACTTTGATTCTGTTTTGGATATGTATTACCTGGATGATTACATTATGACGTACTTCAATTCTTCCGGGGAAAAAGAAAGACCGGAACTATACAGTTACCTGAACGGCGAAATTGAATACATAATATTCGGCAACTCAAAAGACGACGACAATCTGGCGGCGGCATACGGTTCTCTTTATGCGCTGAGAACGGCTTTGAATATTGTTCATATTCTTCGTGACGAGGAAAAAATGGAGGCAATCGAATCGGTCTCGGAGCATCCGGTCATAGTCGGCCTTCTGGTTTCAGTCTGGAGCATGTTTGAATCTGCGTTTGATATAACCAATCTCAGAAACGGAGAAAAGGTGCCGCTTGTAAAGACCGGCGACGACTGGAACTGTGATCTGGACGGGATTATGTCAAACGTGTCTTCTTTTGTAACGGAAAAAGAGAATGAGAACGAAAACCTTAGCGCATTGTCGTATACGGATTATCTCAGAATACTGCTGGCACTTACAGATTTTGACACAAAACTGTTGCGAATTCAGGACCTGCTTGAACTCAACTATTGGAAGGTATCGGGCTCCTACAGGGAATTGTCGGAGTTTGCAACGGCAATAAAAACCGAGAGCGAAATAGTGATCGACACGATACTATTCAAAAACAGCCGCGGAAAGAAGAGAGGGGTATTTAAGGTGGTATCAAATGGGTATTATTAGATCAGACAAGGGCAGCGTCAGCATAGAGGCGGCAATAGCATTGCCTATATTCGGCTTTTTTGTTCTCGCACTGGTGTCTCTAATTCAGTATCAAGCCCTTTACTTAATTACCGCCAATGCATGTATCACTGCGGCTGAGAAGCTTTCATGTGACGCCTGTATTTTCTATAATTCGGGGCTGGATTCACTGAAAAAAGATGTACGGGATAAGGCGGTGGATCTTCTTCCCGGGGACCTTGCGTCCGAGCAGATATCCACCGTTCTTGCGGGCGTTGCTTTCGACAAGATAGAGTCGGCAGCCTGCGAAAGTGTAATGTTTACAGTATTTGAAAATGAGTTTGAAAACGAATTAAGAAAATCAGGCTTTCCCATGAAAGCGGACGTGGTGTCTCTTGTTGGAAGCAGTTTCTTTGAAAACGGTACAGAATTCAGTCTTAAGGTTAGAACGAAAAGCGATTACCTCTTGCCAAACATTTTTACGGGGAAAAAGGGGATTGCCGTCGACTATGAGGTCAAGGGTGACGCATGGCTTTACGGCGGTTGTCCGAGATACAGTGTGAACGATATAAACGTTTGGGAGTTGTCCAATTTCCGCCGGGGAAGGGTGCTTGAGGAGATCTACGGTGCAAATCTGCCTTCAATGTTTCCTGTTATCGACAAATTCGACAGCAGGACAGGTGAGTGCGTGATGCTTTTGAGTATTGACGCCACAGCGCCAAGTTATTCAGACTATGAAAATCTTAGAAAAACGGTATTCGGCAACGCAAAAAAATTGAAAGATTTTAACGGCGGACGGCTGGATGATACGGTAGTGGAACCGTGGGATATTAAGTCAAAAAAGATCATTCTCATACTGCCGGACAACGTGGCAAAAAGCAAAGCAAAAGAGCTTATGGATCTGACTCTTGGCTGTGTTGCAAAATACGGAATCAAGGTGGAGATATCGTTTTACCAGCATTCCTACGTCTACGAGAAGGACTAAAACGGCCGGCATAGTTTTTGCGGATTTTATTATGTCAGGGTCCTTTAGAACACCTGAGTGAGACCGGATCCGGGACATCTGCGGCTCGTATGAGGCGACCATCGGTAGCCAATTTAATTGACTTGGAGAAGCGGGTTTTTGTATAATTAACTTATGAAAACAACCGGCATTTTTCCGGAAGAATGTGTGAGATTCTTTATATATGAAGACAAAGACCGCATTTCTGATAACAACTGTTATCTCCGCAATACTGATCATTCTGCTTTCGTCCTGTTCTTTTGAACCCGCGAAAACTCTTCCGCCAATGTTTGAGGACTCGCTTCCTGTTTCAGAGGCAGATGAAAGTGTTCATTTAAGGGTTGCCGCATGCGACGATCCACACATAGTTTATGCTCCTATAGAAGGCAGGGCGGGATACAGATACGGTCCGTCTATGATCTATTATGCCGACGGATCCTGTGACGCCTGGTTCTCATGCAACGGTTCAAACGGCGAATGGGACTGGATTTCCTATAAGCATTCGGATGACGGGATCAATTTCGGAGACGAAAAAATAGTACTGACTCCTACGCCTGATTCAAAGGATCTTTACTCCTGCTGCGATCCGGGAGTTGTTTATTTCGGAGGATATTACTACCTGGGATACACGTCGACGACCTATGCCTATCACGGCGGAGTGAACAACAACGTCTTTGTCGCAAGGTCCGTATACCCGGACGGTCCCTATGAGAAATGGGACGGCAAAGGGTGGGGCGGAGATCCTGAACCGATCGTCTACTACAACGAGGATGAGACGAAATACGGGGCAGGAGAGCCTTCTTTTGTGGTCCTTGGCGACAGTCTTTATGTTTACTATACCTGGGCCTGCAGCCACGGTCAGTACTTGGGAATTGCTGTCGCTGATGCAAGGGAAGAGAATTGGCCATTGACATTAAAGGATCACGGACCTGTTCTTGCCAAGAGCAACTGTGATTCCGTTGATATGATGTATTTAGAGGACAACAACAAGTTTTACGGGTTTTGTACAAGCGACAGATTTTCGGAAAACAGCGGAATAACCGTATACGAATCATCAGACGGTATTCATTTCCATTTCGTGGAAGTATTCAAAAACAGGCTTTACCGTTATCTTCACAACGGCGGTGTTGCCCACAGGCCTGACGGCCACGTGCAGCTTAAGGACAGACATTTTGTCGGATATGCGTTCAGCAATGGCGCTGACGGCAATTGGGGCCAGTGGGCAACAGCTTTTCAGCAGGTTGATTTTGAATTGTACTCAGGGAAAATAGAAGAACCTGACGAGTCTGAAAAGGGTGATCTTAAAGACGGTTATTTTGCTCTGCCTCTGGATGATCCAAAACCCATTGCAGTTTTGCCTTCTTCGAAATGTTATACTATGTTGCAGCATTATTCCGGAGAGTCGATCGCAGTGGTCTGGGTCGACGGCGACATATCCTGGCATGCAATAGATGATCCTCAAAACATTCAGTTTTACGGCTACGACGAAGACCTCATATACTTTGAAGACAATTACATGTTCCTGAAGGGAAATACCGGGACGACCATTGTATATATCAAATATAAGGGACTTACGTCGTTCTTCAAAGTCAGAATTTACCCCACAGGGGATTCTCTTCCGGGAGACTACAAGAAAGAGATATTAAGCTTTGAACCTGTTCAGGAAAGCTTTTCCGTTAACGTTTCGGATGTTCACAAATATCAGATTAGAGGGTTTGTGAGATTCAGCGATCATACCTGGGCAGAGGCTTTTAACGACGGACTTATGATAGATTCAAAAGCATATCCGGTGACCTTTGAAGTTAAAGACAGCGATATTATATCTGTCTCGTCAAAAGGTTTTATAAACCCGAAAGCCCCCGGAAAGACCGAGGTTAAAGTCACAATCAAAGGTGAGAAAAGCTTTGTTGTAAACGTTGAAGTAAAGGACGAATGATTGCGCTGAAAGGAGTTTGATTATGAGTTTTCCAAATGAGAGCATTGGCAACAGACCGATGGAAGAACAGACCGCAAGGGGTATGTTTGACACGCTGACTCCCACAAGGGGGATGGTTGATCTCAGGCCGTTGGCGGATGATAAAACTGTGCTTAAGAATCCCCACAAAGGCTGGTTCTGGCATTATATCGACAACGGCTGCGGCTCCGGAATATACAGGGACAGGGAACTTGACGATAAATACACGGTGAACTTTCCCGGCATGAATCATCTGTACCTCAGGTTTGACTGGAGCGACGTGGAAAAGGAGAAAGGCGTTTACGATTTTTCATATCTCGATGAAATAATGGAAAAATGGGGGAAATTCGGCTTTACCTTCTCGTTGAGGGTGGTTGCTTATGAGACATATCCTTTTATCCCATACGCAACGCCAAAGTACGTGTTTGATGAAGGCGCCCATTGCTACAGACTGCCGAACGGCAGGATTCACCCAGACTACGGCGACCCTTATTTTCTTGAGCGGCTGGAGGAATTCTTCAAGGTGCTTGGGGCAAAGTATAACAATGATCCCCGAATCGAACTGATAGATGTTGGCACGTACGGAACATGGGGAGAAGGGCACACCGTTGAAGGTGACGGTGTCATCTATCCTTTGGATGTGGTGAAAAAGCATTTTGAACTTCATTTGAAGTATTTTCCGGATAAATTTGTTGTCGCCAATGACGATCATATTATTGGCAGGATGAGGCACGGGCAGCAGGAAGTTGACGAGATGCTGAACTACTGTGTTGACAGAGGCCTCGGACTTCAGGACGACTCCATCTGTTGCGACGGTTATGCTACGGATATGGGTTATGACACTATGAGAGCTGTCTGGGCTTTTGACAAAACCGCAAAATCGGCTCCAAGCGTCATTGAATTTGCACATTATACGTATGTCAGACCTACCTTTGACTGTTATTTCAGGGATGGCTTTACGATCATTGAGGCTTTGAAGAATTCCCATGCAACTTTTGCCGGGTTCCACGGATATCCGGACAAATGGCTGGACCGTGAATTCTATCTTACTGAGTACTGCGCAAACCGCCTGGGTTACTGGTTCTTCGTACCTTACGTGATCGTGCCTGATCTTCTGTCACCCAGTGCCCACAACAGCTTTTCGGTCATGATGGAGAACCGCGGCTGGGCAAGGGCGTATTGGCCTTTTGAGCTGAGAGCATGCCTTAAGTCGGATGGTAGAAATTACGTGATCCCGTTAAAAGGAGACGTAAGTGAGATCGATTCGGATGAGAAAAAACTGTTTAAACCGGGACTTGATCTAAGAGAGGTTCCTGCGGGAGAATATGAGTTCTGCATAGGACTGTTCGAAAAAGACAGACCCGTCAAGCTGGCGCTTAAGAAAGAACTAATGACAGAGGACGGCTTCTACAGGATCAAAAAGGTAACGGTTGGATAATTGCGGCCAAATACCATTGGCGTCACAATACGATAAAGAAAAAAAGGATCCAGGATAAACTCCAGGGTCCTTTTTTGCAGATTGTCAGTCCGTAATCATGAGGGACCGTCTTCCGATTCTTTCTTTTTATCTCTGAAACGGATGATGCTTATTGTGTTTGAAGTAAGATTGAAGATTTCGCAGAGGATGCCGCCGAGGGACAGAACGGACGTATTGTATGTCAGCCAGAACAGTGAATCCGGTATCTTCCAAAGCCTAAGTCTTACAGGTTTGGTCTCGACAAGGGCAATCGTTCCGGGTATCGTGGCTAGCACAGGGAGAAGGTTCAGCAGATCGTTTTTAAGTCCAGGCCTTGCGATGAGGGTATAAACAATATACGTGATAACATACATGGTGCAGAAGATTGCGCAGGCGATCCTGGCTTTTTTAGGCTCTTTTCCGGAATCAATGGACAAAAAGACAAAGTTTCTGATCAGGTAGTACGAGTTAATGATTGCACCGAATATACCGCCGAGAAAAAAATAGGATATGAAGAAAAAAGTTGAGCCGGCGGTTTGGATGAAAAGGAGCCATTTTTTGCTGCGGGCCTGGAACGATATAACCGTAAATACCATTCCAATGAGGCTCAGAACGGTGCCGACGGTTGCCGCAGGCGTTTCAAACATTTTGTAAAAAGCTTTGGTGATAAAAGACATGGTTTTGGGGTTACCGCTCGTTTCTTCGTGCCTGCATTCTGAAATCGATCTCCTGCGGCGGTTCCTTCATTTCCTCTTCGGGAATGCCTTTTTTCCGCTGAATTTCAAACCAGAGCCTTGTTATAGACTCCTCTCCTTCGCGGATGTCCGGGACAAGGAGATAGCCGTCATTATCGTTATACAGGATGTTCTCGGCTTCTTCCAGACGTCCCGCCCTTGCAAGCGAAATGGCAAGGTTAAGGCGGCACCTGTTGTTGGTCAGTACTTTTTCGGGAAGGGTGTTGTAGATCTCAGACAGTCTCTCATCGTGCCTTGAGCACTGAAGTATCCTGACATATTCCTTGGCAAGGGACAGGTCGTTCCGTTCAAGGGCAAAGACCTTTTCAATGTATGAACAGGCATCGTCCCTGAGGCCTTGTTCCTCCGAAAGAAGCGCAAGACAATAGAAGGACCAGGCGTTTTCGCAGAGCGAAAGGGATTCCTTGAAAAGTATTTCTGCTTTTTTGAAGTCGCCGTCATAGAAATAACAGGTTCCGAGAAGATAATGTGCTAACCAGTTGTTTTTGTCGGGGCCTGAAACAGCTTTTTCCAGCAGATCCGTCCATTCTTTCTGGTACATATATGACGCAGGCGGAACATGGGGGGCGTGATTGCCAACGCTTCCTTTTCCGAGAAGGTCTGCCCAAAGGGTGGTTTCTTCGTCAAGGGTTCCAAAATCAAGATGCGAATTCATAAGAGCAACGGAGATCCCCTGCTTTTCCCGTCTGTTGAGTTCAAGGGCCCCGTAGCTGTCTCCCTTTGTGATAATTGTATCGGCGGGGGACTTGGCATCTTTTCTTGTACTTTCAAGGAGAGCCTCGAGATTTTCAAATCCCACCTTTTTGTCGATCAAACCGAAAACTTCCTGACGGGCAGCACCGTAATCGCCGAACACCCGTTCCGGATCGGCTTTTATCGAGCCGAAAGATTCAAGCCACTCCCAGCAGGTGTGAGGGGGCATGGGAAGACATTCGTACTGGGTATTGGCAAGACCGCACTGGATCTCGTCATAGCTGCCGGAATTTCCGTCGCTTGTGAGATAGTTCTGCCACTTTCTGCCTCCCGGGGAGTCTCCCCAAATGAATAGCTTTCTTCCGACAAGCCTTTTAGTGGAAGCTTCGAACAGGCCAAAACCGTCATTTCCTAGCTGGGCGATATAGTGGGGTTCGTCCTTTTTTGTGGTGAAGAAGTAGTCCTTGGCAATGATCCCGTTATTTGGGTAGGTCTGATCTTTTTCCGTGTTGAAATCGATCGGATACTTTTTAACATTGATCCCTTCTGCGGTGTAAAAGCCGTTGGCAGGTGCAATTACCCGGTCTCCCGGCTTTCTTTCCACAGCAATGTTTGTCCACCAGTAGACCGGCACGACTTCCTTGCGAGGGTTGGTGATCCGTGCGCGCATATAGAGAACAGCTGAGTTTTCCGGCAAAAAGAAGTCCATCTGAACTACACAGCAGCGAGCGCGCTCAAACCAGTAAAACCGAAGAACAGGGGTGCCGTCTGTAAGCTTTGCTCTTGCCGTGTGGACGGATGAACAGGTGTAGGGGTGATGACCGCGGTAACCGAAATTCCACTCGATCCCGCCGGAAGTCCAGGCGTTTCTGGCTGCGAGATTGGCGGGCCTTATTATATTGTTTGAAAACAGCAGTTCTTTTTGATTTTCCTTGTCGAAGAGGGAATGAAGCTTGGCGCCAAGGGAAGGAATGAAAACAGCCCTAAGTTTATCGTTTTCGAGTACGCAGACGTCTATATCACGGACATCGGAAGATCGGTCATAGTTGTCCTGCATAAGGTAGGGAAAAGCCCCCGGGTATTCGCCGTACCAGACATAAAGGCCGTCGTACTCGTCTAAACTGCAATCTTCCGGCAGTGTGTAACTGTCGTTCATATTGCTTCTGAGGGCGGGAAGAGTCGAAAGTGGTCCGAAATCAGAACAGGGTATTTTCAGCTTTTCTTGTTTTAATACAGTCATTCCTGGGCTCCGTTAATGATTATTAGTCTTTTGAAGTTTTCAAACCGTGAGTGTAAGGCCGTCGCAGGCCACTTCGATGGAGTCAGCTTTCATTTTTTCACAAAGAAGCTCATGGCTTCCGTGAAGGGTCAACGCCATATGGCTTATGACAAAACGCGAAACGTAGGGCTTTAAACTTTGGCGAAGCTCACGCACCATGTTCAGGTTGTTGTGCTCAAATATTCTATAGTCGCCGGGAACGTCTCCGATGGTGGCGTCGAGAACTATCATGTCTGCGCCTTCTTTTAAGAGGACATACTCGTTGTACATGAGCCAGCTGCCGTCAAGGGCGTAGTAGAGCTTTTTTTGACCGTCTGAGATCATGAAGTGCTTCGCATCTTCGCAGGTGGAGTGATTGGCGGCAAGGGATCTGATCTCGTATTTCCCAAGCTTCCTGAAGTCGTTACGCCCGAAATCGATAAACTCCGCGCCACCCGCCACAAGTCTGTTCAGGGTATCGACATTGAAATGATCTTCATGGGAGTGGGTGTTTATGACCCATTTGATATCTTTAAGCGAAATGCCGAATTTCTCCGACGAAAGAAAGACATCCGGTCCCGGATCTATCAGCAATATGTCATCTATAACGGCGGAAGAAAAGAATCTATACCCGGGGATTGACGGGGGAACACCTTTCCAGTCGGCTGCACCTGTGCCTAAAAACTGAATCTTCATAACAACTCCTGTATCTTATTTGGTTTCGGAAAATCTCTTCCGGTACGGTGTTATTATATATTCAGGGAGTCTTTTATTCAAATACAATTAAGAGACCGCTTTTATCAAAAGCCGTATTAGACCATAGAAAGAGCATATAAAGCTATAAAGCATTCGGGATGAATACACGGTTGTATTACACGGGAAGAGATAATATAATCCGTAAGTGAATAAGGCAGGAGGCTGGCTATGAGAAGAGCGACCGGTGACAAAGGGTTTTGGCTTAGTTTTTTGATTAATTTTGCTTTCAGGTACCAATGGGGGATCCTTGGGCTGCTGATCCTGGTTGCCCATTTTGTATTTCCGGCCATTCCTCTTTGGGTCGCATTTATTCCTATTGCAGCGTGGGTCCTGCACGCCTTTATCTTGACACTGGTGCTCAGGCTCATCTCAAGAGTTCCCACGGATATATTCACCCAGCGGGAAAACAAAAATCCTTATTCAAAAAAGACAACGGATTATTACGACGCCAATGACATCGAACCCAAAACCTGATACACAAGGGTCAAATGACTGGCTGCAGTTGAGATTCCGCAATATAAAAAGAGATCCGCAAGACTTAACAGCCCGCGGATCTTTTTGATGTTATTTAGTTTTCAGGTCAGCCTTTCTTTACGTAGGAGATCAGGTGCAGATCCTTCATTGACATGGTGTGATCGAAGGTGGCGATGGTTTCCCAGCCCACGTTCATGCCGTTGAGAATAAGCTGATCAAGACTCTTGGTCTTGAAATAGTTGTCCTTTTTACCGTATTCGAACATCTGCTCAAGGAAGGGCTTGATGTCTATTGATACGTGGATCCATTCGCCGTCGGGGTTGGGCTTGCCGTCTTTCCAGAGAGTCTTGCCGGTGTAGATGTACTTGGTACCGATGGAGAAGATCATCGAACCGGAGGCATCCGCTTTACCGCCGTCATATCCGATGTAATTGTCGTTCAGTTCCCAGCGGTTGTCAAAAAGCTGAAGACCGAACCAGCAAAAATCATTGTTGTCAGGGTTTTTGACGTAAAAATACATCAAAAACTGAGCGGCTCTGACCCAGTCGCCTTCGATCGGCGTTATGCTGTAATCATCAAGTCTTATGTCAAAAGAGCATATGATCGCATCTGCGCCGCAGCTGAAAAACTCTCTGTTTTCTTTTATCTTTGAAGCCACCTGGAATTCAGGCTGTTCTATGAGAAGATGAGGCCAGTAATCGCCAAGCTTTGCAGGATTCCCCTGATAGTAGGCAGCTGTGTTGAGCCTGAATGTGGTAATACCTGTGGCAGGGTCGTACTTAAACAGCTTTGAATAGTTGTCGGTGAGCTCCGTAGCATCCTTGCCAACGGTTTCAGACGTGAGAGAAGGGCCGGAATCCCACTGGGCAAGGCCCCATTTCGGCGCTTTTGCCTCACCGCCGTAAAAGCTGTGTGTTCCGAGGGTCGTAAACCTGTCGCCGTTGGAATGATCTTTCTGGCTGTGTATTTTGATGCCTCTTTCAAATTTCAGATCGGGAATAAGCTCCATGCTGTCATAATCTTCGTACATAAAGGGTGTCGCCTCCGGAGTTGGTTCCGGTGTCGCTGTTGCTGTTGCTTCAGACACCGGTTCTTTGGTTGGTTCTTTTGGATCTTCTACATCAGGCACTGCACATGACGCCAGAATCATGAGAATCGCCAAAAATATTATAAATACTCTTGATTTCATTTGAACCTGCCTCTCATATTTTTATACGCCAATTATACTTTTTGTTCATCAAAAACTCAACATTTTTCATCAAACAAGAGTGCCCTTTGGGTGTTGTCATTGCTCCGGCTTTCCTTATGAAACTGACTCCGTTTGGCAACTTTAGAAAGAACTGTTAAGCAGGCTGACTTGAGTATAAAAAAGGCTTGTTTATGCAAAAAAAAATAACTCTAATACGTTCGTACCAAAGTCATTTTTGAAAATATGGTGCCGATGACCGGACTCGAACCGGTACGATTTCTCGCCGCATTTTGAGTGCGGTGCGTCTGCCAATTCCGCCACATCGGCAATTGATCCGGCGAAGTCTAAAGGGGCCTCCGCGCCTGGTTATTATAAAATAACCGGGTGCATCTTTGCAAGCCTTTTTTAAAGTTACGGGCCCCATCGGGCTTATCCGGAATACGTTAGACTGTCGCGAATGATCTTAAAACCTGCTGGATTGTCGCTCTTTTGATATTCAGAACCCGAAAAGACTCTTAAAGAGTGTTGGATACTCTTTTATTTTCTTCGTAAATTTGTTAATATCTATTTAGAAAAAAAGAATTGGCCGGTTCAACGAGCCGGCGGTGTTTAAAACTGATTATTATCTAAAAGAAGGTAAAAATGGCAAAAGTTACTATTGACGGATTATCAGGCGGTTTTGACGGGACCGCTTCAAAAGTGGAAGTCAGGGAAGGGGGAACACTTGTTTCCTCCGGTATTATGACCTTGACGGAGTCTGCTTTCTTTAACGCAATGATTCCAACTGCTTTGGCAGGAGGCGTCAGCACTCCGCCGGAGCACAGAAGGCACGGATACGTCAGAGAAATGTTCGAAACCATTCACCGTACCGCCGCAGAGTCAGGGGCTGCTGTTTCGTTGCTCCATCCTTTTTCATTTCCTTTTTACAGAAAATTCGGCTATGAAAAGGTTTCGGATCATCTGATCCTGCGGTTTCCGTCAGAAAAGATCGATTTTGTACCTTATGAGTGCGATTTTGTTCCATGCCTTGAAGACCGTCTTCAGGATCTGATAAGCGTTTACGAATCTTTTGCAAGGGGCAGGGGGCTTCTTCTGAAACGGTACGCTTTTAATCGTTTTATGGGTGAAAACAAATACATCTGTTATATCGGAGGAAAGCCATCGGCTTACATTGGCTATGATACGTCGTCCCGTATTGACGTCAACCGCATTGCAGATTCGGTGCTGTATGTAAGAGAATTTGCTTTCGTTTCTCCGGAGGCTCTGCTGAAACTGTTTTCTTTCCTGAGAGTTCTTCAGGGGGAATTTGAGACGATCGAGTTTTCCAACGCCGCAATGGCGCCTGAAGTGGACATGGTCCTCAAGGCTTACCACCACACCGCGTACAGAATCGTTCCCGACATCATGGCAAGGCCACTTAATACCCTGAAGCTGCTCACCGCCAATACTTACCCCCGTGAAGAGGGGCGGTTTACCGTTAAAATCAACGATACACTTCCGACGGTGGCCGGGTGTTTTACTGTCGAATTTGGCGGAGGCGACGTGTCAATAAAGGAAAATGTCCGTGAGCCTGATATAGTCCTTTCGCCGGGAATTTTTGCAAGACTTGTTTACGGATATGACGGTGCCACGGAACTGAATGCGGGATATTTGGAAGGCGTTGAGCTGACCGGCCTTGGCGGAGCCGGAGATTTCTTCAGAGCTTTTCCGAGAAGACCGTCAGGGGTGTTTGAACACTTCTGATCTGCTTTTCAATAGTTATTGATACAATAATTCCTTGATAATAACACACGGAGGAAACATGAGAAAGTGTATCGCTTGCGGCAATGATATTGGCGATAACTGCCTTTTCTGCAGCTTTTGCGGCACAAAACAGGCCGTTTCTGTTGCGGAAGATCCTCAATCTGACACAGTTATGTGGGGTGTGCCTGTATCCGAAAACATAACGGAACCGTTTCCGACGGCCGGTGAAAGCACTTGTTCGAACGCAACCGCAGACGCGCCTGCAGAAGAGAAGGTAGCAGTATCTGTGAATGATCCGGGAAACAATAACAGAAGGAGAAGTAAAAGGAAAAAGATCCTCCTTGCCATTTTAATCCCTTCGCTGTCTGTCCTCCTTGTATCTGTTCTGACTATACTGTTTATTGCAATTTTCCTTAATAATTTTTATTTTTCTCAGTTTTCGCCTCCCGAAGGAGAAATCAAAACGGTTTTACAGAGTCAGACTCTTTATATCATTAATGAAGCCGGAGAAATCACAAAGGTTAACGATGTTACCTACTACAATTATACTGTATGCGGATCCGGCAAAAGGGCTCTTCTCAAGGTCTATTTCACAGACGACAACAGAAAGCTGCTCTATTATGACGGACATTCCGTCAGGGAATTTGCCGAATATATACCAAGCGATTTTGAAGCGGGATTCCTCTCACATAACGGGACAGCTTTCTATTATAAATACTTTCCGAATGATGATGACTCTTACATTGTAAGATCATCGTGTTTTATTTACGAGCATCATAGATTTGATGATAGATATTCTGCATATTCGCCCGACGGGAAAACGATTTCTTACACAAAAGGAGGAAATGTTCCCCGCGAATACTATTATCACAACGGTGAAATCGAACTGGGGCGGGAAAAAACAGTCAGGGCAATTGCCAATGATGCCAAATACATCTATTATTACAACATCATAAGCGATGCATTTTATGTACAGCTTGGCGATGACAACACTGCGAGGGTCAGGCTGTCCCCGGAAGGCCGTACTGACGTGAATGATCTGATCTTTAACTATGATCTGTCCGAGGCGGTTTTTTACAGCGGAGGAGAGACATATATTTCAGTTAACGGAAATGCCCCTTTTAAAATTGCTTCTGAAGTCATCTGTCCGCTGACCGGAAAAATCGACAACCGGGATATTGACGTTTACGGTATCAACAGCTTTAAAGGAAAATTCTGCTCCGTAGGAGAGAGTCTGACAATCAACGGAAATTCAGTTATCGGTAAGGGATACATTGGATTTATAAGCGATGATTATACCGTGAAAGTTATAGAGGGTTCGTACGGGTTTAAAAAGTTCTTTGTCTCAGACGACGGGACAACGGTTTTCTTCCAAACCATGAATGCGATCTACAAGATCAATACTGATAATGTTCAGGCAGAACCGGTGAAGATCACAGAAGGCAAATATCTGGATTTTTACGGCATTATGGGAAACAGTACAATAGTGTACGTCTCAGACGGCAAGCTTTTTGCCAAGACAGGAACCGATGAAGCCATACTTTTGCATTCCGGGACTGGTTCGTTACGGGCTCCGTCTTTTTTTAAAGACAAATTGTACTTTGTAAAATCCGGAAAGCTGTATTACTTCCGGGAAGATGGAGAAGTACTGTGCGAGATAACCTCTGTCAAATCTGTGCAAATAATTGATGCCGGAAGAGAAATACTCGTTGTAGGAACAGGCAGCGGATATCTATACTCGACCAACGGCTATGATTTTCACGAGGTTAAATAAAGCCTGCACGGGCATAAGCGGTCATAAGTATTGAAATGTGTTCCCCGACCAATACGACCCGGCCTGTCAGGTTATCAGTCAAGATATAACGGGACGATCTCCTTGTTTACAGTTTCAAGCGGCACGTCGTGACCGAGTACTGAAAAGGAGATCTTTTTTTCAGGAAATACATAGACTGCCTGGCCAAGCATTCCGGCGGTCATAAACCATCTGCCGTCTGCAGAATTTGTGAATCCGTATCCGTAACATCCTTTTTTGCCCCGGGCTTTTGTAATCCATTCCTCTGAGAGCAGCCGTTTTCCCTTATACACACCTCCGCAGGAGAGCATGAGCCCGCAAGCCGCAAGGTCTCTTGCCCTGACAAACAGGCCGGTGCCGCAAAGCGTGTGATTCATAGGACAAACTCCCCAGGCGTTGCCCCGCCATTCAAGGGGGTTGAACAACCTCTCCTGGAGGAATGCCCCACAGGTCATCCCCGTTAGTTTTTCCACGACTCTGCCAACAAGATAATAATTTGTGTCGCAATAAATAAAAGGACCTTTCCCGGGCTTGTAGACAATTGGTTTGGAGAGAAAATAATTCAAAAAATCACTTTTCCCGTCAGCCCAGAAGTCCATGACGTCAATGTCTATATTTGCATCCTGGGGCACCCCTGTTTTGTGGGTCATCACGTCTTTCAGCTTGACGTTTTTCCATCCGGGATGAAAATCTGAAGGAAAAAGTTCCGGAATGAGATCGTAGATATTGTCTTCATCACTGATCTTTCCTTCATCGACAAGCATTCCCACAGCGCAGCCTGTGATCGATTTGGATATGGAGTAAATGTTGTGGGCACCTTGACCTGGACGGAACATGTGTTCTTTGAAACTGTCCTCTGTCATTTCAGCGGTCATATACGTTCCGGAACAGATGTTTGAAAGAAGTTCTGTGAGCTTTTCAAAAGGCGTGTTCATAGTCAGTGTTATATTTCAATTCGATTTAAAGATCATTTTTCCGTGAACGGAAGCAGTTGATCTCTGCTCCGGAGATTTTACTACAGTGGAGGATAGCTCTTTCGAAAACTCTATCTGTTATTCAAACAAGGGCGTGGAATAATATCTGTCTCCGCTGTCGGGAAGCAGAGCAACTATGACTTTTCCGGCATTTTCAGGTCTTTTGGCCAACTTGAGAGCAGCGCTGAGGGCTGCACCTGAGGAGATTCCCGCCGATATGCCTTCTGATTTTGCCAACATTTTTCCTGCGCTGATTGCGTCAGCGGTTGAGACTGTGATTATCTCGTCAATGACGTCTCTGTTAAGAACAGCAGGCACAAAATTTGCCCCTATGCCCTGTATGCCGTGGGGACCGGAGATATTCTTTGAGAGGAGAGGGGATTCTTCGGGCTCAACCGCAATGATCTTGATCTTCGGATCTTTTCCTTTCAGATATTCGCCGACTCCTGTGACGGTGCCGCCTGTACCCACTCCGGCGACAAAAATATCGATTTTTCCCGCTGTGTCTCTCCAAATCTCAGGTCCTGTGGTTTCTCTGTGGGCCTTTGGGTTTGCGGGGTTGTCAAACTGTCCGGGTATGAAACTGCCGGGAATGCTTTCGGCAAGTTCTTTGGCTCTCTTTACAGCTCCCGCCATGCCTTCGGACCCCTTCGTAAGCTCGATCTCTGCGCCGTACGATCTAAGAATATTGATCCTTTCCCGACTCATTGTTTCCGGAATTGTCAATATGATTCTATATCCCTTCGATGCGGCTATTGCGGCAAGACCTATTCCGGTGTTGCCTGACGTCGGCTCGATTATGGTCGATCCGGCTCTCAGAAGACCTTTTTCTTCGGCGTCTTCGATCATTGATCTTGCCACCCGGTCTTTTGAGCTTCCTGCGGGATTAAAGCTTTCGACTTTGACCAGTATTTCGGCATCAAGTCCCAGGCTTTTTTCGATGTTTGTAAATTCTATAAGCGGAGTGTTTCCGATAAGTTCGGTTATTCCTTTACAAATCACGGCAGTATCAACTCCCTTTCGTCTTTGTTCAAAGCAATTATATCTCAATTCTTTCCTTTTTCAACATCATTTAGTTATTATCAGATACGTCTCCGTCCCCGTAACCGGCCCGGTGGCCTCCTATGAATCCGTTTCTCTCCCGCTGAGTGCCCTCCGGAAGATAGTTCATTCCTGTCAGGACAGAGTTCTTTCCGTATCTTTCATTAATAAAAATTTTTGCTCTCTGTACGGCCCGCTCTTTTTCGGCAAGGTCCGGGTCTGTGAAAAGATCGTAACCCTCGCAGCCTTCGTCGGAAACGTCGTCAAAGCTGATCCCAAGGCGTCTTACGGGCACAACTCCGTCTCCGCATACTGCTCTGTCGTACAGCTCGGCAACTGCAGGACGTATCTTTGACGCGAGGTTAGTGGCGGAGAGCAGCCTTACGGAGCCGCCGTCCGGCGGTTTGAGATCCCTCGAATAACCCGCAAATATACTGATTTTTTTCGTTATAACTTTTCTTCTCATCATCTCTTCGGCTCCGTTTACCGCCATTTCCAGCATTACCGTTCTTGCTTCCCGGAGGGTGTAATCTCTCGGCAGGATCTGGGAGAAGGAAACGGAACGTGACTTGGTCTTATAACTTTTAATGTCCGATATAAGGCAGGGCTCTCTTCCCCAGGCGTGGTCAATGAGAAGCTCGGCGTTTTTACCGAAAATCTTATATACAAGTGCTGCGGGAAGTTCGGCGATCCCTTTCATGTCGAATACTCCGTATCTTTCAAGGCGCTTGGCTGTGCCGGAGGCGACCATCCAGAAATCCGTAATAGGGCGGTGAGTCCAAAGCTCTTTCCTGTATTTTTCCTCGTCAAGATAACCGATATGGTCTTTCGAGTGTTTGGCGGTTATATCAAGAGCGATCTTTGACAGGTAAAGGTTTGTGCCAATGCCTGCCGTTGAGGGAATGCCGCATTTCGAGGCGATCTCATTCATTAGCAGCTTCGCCAGTTCCGCTGGAGTTTTTCTGTAAAGATCGAGATAGGCGGTCACGTCAAGAAAGGATTCGTCGATCGAGTAAACGTGTATATCCGAAGCTGCAATGTAGTCAAGGTAAAGAGAGTAAATATCCGCCGCGTATTCAATGTAGAGAGCCATTCTCGGTGGAGCGACTATGTATTTAACGTCTGCCGGGATCTCTGACAGCCTGCATCTGTTTTTTACGCCAAGAGCCTTCATCTTGGGCGAGATTGCAAGACAAAGGGCATTCGTACCACGGGTGAGATCGGCCACGGCAAGGTTCGTCTCAAAGGGATTCAGGCCCCTTTCCGCACATTCCACGGATGCGTAGAAAGATTTCATATCTATGCAAAAATACGTCTTCTGCAAAGACACAAACACACGCCTCCCTGTTGTCAAAATAATTTCTCCTGCAGAACCTCAATCTCCGGCAGAGAACAAAGTTCCGGCACCACTTCAATCTCCGGCAGCGCTCAAAGTTCCGGCAGCGAACCTGCAAAATTCCACATACGGAACAAATATTCCGCCACTACCATTTTACAACCTCCGGAATCCGTTGTCAAGGGGCAATTTTCAAACCCGGCAAAACTTTTTGGCAAAATTTTCAGAAGCTCCGTCAGGAGAACTCTGGGGAGGAACAGTCAAGTAACCGTCCGTGTAAGCTCGGAAACGCAGATGAAAAGACGATCAAAAATAATGAAATGATTGATTTTCAGACTCATTTGTGTATAATAAACTTGCAGACAACGTCACGCACAGGCTTAAAACCGCCAAAGCGGTGAGCAAAATTTAAGCGCAGCAGCCAAAACCTTTAAACCGGAGGAAACGTACATGAAATACGACGTTATAGTGTTCAGCGGCCAGAGCAATATGCAGGGCCAGAGCGACGCACTTTCCGAGAATGATATCGTTGCCAATGCCTTTGAATACAAGATGCTGAAAGATGAGCTTGTGCCTTTGCGGAATCCCGTTGGCGAGGACATAAAATGCGACGGAACGGCCGGCTACACGTATTTTGATCATATTGACCCGTATAAGTGGCTTGACGATCACATCCTTGGCTCAGCCTGTTACGGCCATACGAATCTTGTCCCGGAGTTTTCAAGGGCTTACATTAAAAAGACGGGGAGGGGAGTGATTGCCGTCCACGCCGCCAAGGGGAGCACCGAGATCGAGTACTGGATGAATGGCTCAAAGGGATACGATTTCCTTGTCGCCAAGACTTATTCAGCGCTTAAAGCTGCGGAAAAAGAAGATATTGAGACCGCCGACGTTTATCTTGTGTGGCTTCAGGGCGAGAGCGACGCAATATTCCGTAAAACAAAAGAAAACTATTACAGGAAACTCATAACGCTTTTCCGCGAGCTTGAGGCAGACATCGGGCTTAAAAGATTTGGGATAATTGAAGTCGGCCGGTTTACCGGTGATTTTAGGGACGATGAGATCATAAACGCCCAGATAGACGCTGCGGAGAACTATTCCGACAGGTTTTTGATGCTTACGGAAAGCGCCAAGAACATGGTCAATGAACCTGGCATGATGCATCCTTCGATCGGCGGACATTACAGCGCCAAAGGTCTTGAACGGCTTGGAAGAGAAGCAGGAGAAAAGCTTGGCGATTTCGTAAATTCGGAAAACACATAATCCGTTTGTTCAGAAAATATTTTGAACAAGTTCAAGAACAGCCGTTCAAAAACGCAAAATACTGTTGCCAAAACGATGATTTGGTGGTAAAATCCCCGCTGTAACTCTTGACAGCGGGGTGCTTTTTATGGAAAGTTCAAATTTTGCAATTAAACTGAATCAACTTCTTGAACGGGACGGCCTTAAACAGGTCGATCTGATCAAAATTGCAGAGGCCAGAAATTTTAAACTTGGCAAGAGCCAGCTTTCACAGTATTTGTCCGGGAAAACCGCTCCTAGAAAAGAGACTCTCGAGTTTTTGGCTGGCGTTTTTAACGTTGAAGTTGATTTCTTTAACGCAGCGGATAATGCAATTGGCGGTGAACCTGACGGTATAAGGTTCTTCAAAAAATCCGGCAAACTCGACAACGTGCTTTACGACGTAAGAGGCCCTGTGGTTGAGGAAGCGGCTAGAATGGAGAGCGAGGGCACCAACGTCCTGAAGCTTAACATTGGCAACCCCGCGCCTTTCGGATTCAGGACCCCCGACGAAGTTATCTACGACATGAGAAGTCAGCTCACGGAGTGCGAGGGCTATTCGGATTCCAAAGGCCTGTTTTCCGCCCGCAAGGCGATAATGCAGTATTATCAGATCAAAAACGTTCCGAACGTGTCGATCGACGACATTTATACGGGAAACGGCGTGTCGGAACTTATAAATCTTTCCATGCAGGCTCTTCTTGATTCCGGCGACGAAGTGCTGATCCCCTCTCCTGACTATCCCCTTTGGACTGCCTGCGTGACTCTTGCAGGAGGCAAGGCCGTTCATTACAGGTGCGACGAGCAGGCCGACTGGAACCCTGACATCGACGATATCAAACGGCTTGTTTCACCTAGGACCAAGGCCATCGTTATAATCAATCCCAACAACCCCACCGGCGCATTGTATACTAAGGACGTGCTGGAGCAGATCGTTGAGGTCGCCCGCCAAAACCAGTTGATCATTTTCTCGGATGAGATCTACGACAGGTTGGTTATGGACGGCCTTGAGCACGTTTCGGTTGCTTCTCTTGCTCCCGATCTGTTCTGCGTCACTTTCAGCGGTCTTTCCAAGTCGCACATGATTGCCGGCTTCCGGATCGGATGGATGGTGCTCTCCGGCAACAAAAAGCTGGGCCGCGACTACATCCAGGGGCTCAATATGCTTGCCAATATGAGACTCTGCTCCAACGTTCCGGCCCAGTCTATAGTCCAAACGGCTCTCTGGGGATACCAGAGCGTTAAGACATACATCGTACCCGGCGGCCGCATTTACGAGCAGCGGGAGTACGTCTACAAGGCGCTGAACGACATCCCGGGCATCTCCGCAGTAAAACCGAAGGCTGCATTCTACATTTTCCCGAAGATCGACGCCAAAAAGTTCAACATCAAAAACGACGAAAAGTTCGCCCTGGATCTCCTGAGGGAGAAAAAGATACTTATTATCAACGGCAAGGGCTTCAACTGGCCTGAACCCGACCATTTCAGAGTCGTTTTCCTGCCCAGAGTTGAAGTCCTTGAAGATGCAATGGGTAAAATAAGGGATTTTCTGGATTATTATAAACAAATGTGATACCATTCCGCATGAGCGAAAAGCAGGGCTTAAATCGTCATGCCGTCCTCACATCAAATGATCTTAAAGCGCCGGCACACAAGCCCAAATGCTTAAGGAATGGAATCCAATGACAAAAAAAGACTTTTTGGAAAAACTTAAAACTTTTTTGATCCTCAACCTGGGCATCCTTCTCATGTCCGTGGGGATCTATTTTTTCAAATCGCCAAACGGCTTTGCCACCGGCGGCGTCAGCGGCATATCGATCGTCCTTGCCAAGCTCTTCCCGATGATCACCCAGGGACAGTTTATGCTGGTGATAAACATCATACTGCTGATCCTGGGCCTTGTGTTTCTTGGCAAAGAGTGCGGTCTGCTCACGATCTACAGTTCCCTGATGCTTTCCCTTGAGAACATGCTGTTCGAATGGCTAGTGCCCCTGAACGGCCCCCTTACTGCGTATCCGCTGCTTGAACTTGTATACGCGGTGCTTCTCACAGGCATTGGCGCTGCTATCATATTCAGGTGCAAAGCCTCGTCCGGTGGCACGGATATTGTCGCTCTCATTCTGAAAAAGAAAACGTCAATGAACGTCGGCCAGGCCCTGCTGGTTACGGATGCGCTGATCGCAGCGTCAACGTTTTTTGTCTACGACGTTAAGACAGGCCTATTTGCTATGCTTGGCCTTTTCGCCAAGGTATTCGTGGTGGACGACGTTCTGGATTCTATGAACATGTGCAAATCCTTCACCATAATCACGACAAAGCCGGACGAGATATTTTCCTATATTACCGAGAATCTCCACCACAGCGCAACGGTCTTCGAAGGGAAGGGCATCTACACCGGCGAGAAGCGTACGATCATTCTCACAGTGTGCAGAATCTCGGAAGCTTTGAAGCTCCGGAAAAAGGTCAAGGAGATCGATCCGGGCTCCTTCGTGATCATTTCCAAGACCAATGAGATCATGGGCAAAGGGTTCAGGGACAATACGTTGTGACGCGACTTCGTCGCTAGTGTGCGCGGCTGAAGCCGCGAGTGAGTGCGCTTCGCGCAAGTGAGCGAGGCTGACGCCTCGAGTGGGAGCGCTTAGCGCGAGTGAATAGTGGTCAGTGAAGAGTTGCGGTGCGGCTGCGCCGCGATTACTGCGCCTGCGGCGATGGGACGCTATGCGTCGCAAGTGATTCAGTTTTGCCGCAGAAAATGGCGATGCGCTACGCGCAATACAATAAAGTACGAGCTGCTCAAAGATGGTTTTTGAGCAGCTCGTTGTTTTAACATATTTGATTTGTATTGCAGTGCTTTGAGCTTAAAGTGAACGCATTTTTGCTGCGAATCGCTCCGACGCATCCGCATCATTTGCGGCAAAGCCGAACAGCGCAACGTCTCACCTATTTAAGATTGATCATTTAAAGGGCGTCTTGAGCAATTGCGGCACCGCCGCACATCAACTATGCACTCTTCACTATTAACTATAAACTGTTAACTGATTGCTTGCTTCGCTGCCAGCTCAACGCATTTGTAGCCGCCGTCGTAGCGCCCCTGCTTTTTGAGGGCGTCGATCCTGTCGCACAGGTGAGGAATGAGATCCGGCGCAGCCATTATGATGTCGAACATTTCGTTGATGGACTTGGCAGTTGGGTATTCGTTGAGAGAGTCGCCGTATTCCCTGCCGTTGATCGCACCGTAGACCTCGTGGCCGCCGATGTGCTTCATAAAGATCTTGGGGATGGGGTAGTAAACAAGCTCGCTTGGCTTGGTCACCAGGAGGTCGCATACAGGCATGAGCAGGTTCGTGGAATAGACTGCCGGGAAGATGTCGTCGTGGCAGATGAAGTGGATGCCTGATGATTCACCTTTTCTGATCTCGGACACATGGTTCTTCAGACCTTCAAAGTCATTAATAAAGGTTGAAACCGTGCCTGCGCGGTCGCCAACGTATTCCTTGAGCAGGTCGAGAACGTTTTTGTGGTCGCCGCAGTTGACGTAGAGCGAGATCCGGCCTGCCTTTATATAGGGGATCAGGTGGTCGATCATTGCCTTGAACATGTTTCCGCCTGCACCTGCGCCGCCAACGGGCATCAGTATGCGGAGGGGCTTGCCGGAGTTTATTCTCTCTTTGCGGAGCCTGTTGTCCTCCTCGAGGTTCACCAGAAGTTCGTGGTCCACGTAGCAGCCAACGTCGTAGAGATCCTTCTCGGGAATGCCCTTGAGCGGGGTCTTGGCGAAGCCGTGGAGGGTCTTGTAGCCGAGGTATGCAAAGGGTGTCTGGACCGTGTGGATGGCGCCTTCGGAGAGATGAAGACCCATTGGCCAGTTGTCCGGGATGGCGTTGACGACGTGGGTCATGCCGGCGTGGACAGCGCCCTGGCTTGGCCAGACGTGGGTGGCAATGTAGGGGATGTCCTTGGGAATGTTTCTAAAAATAGGCACCAACAACTCGCTGTTCTTCTGGTCCTTGGCGTTGTAGGTGATCTTTTTGAAGCCCTCGGAGTTGAGGGGCTCCCAGACGATCTTGTTAAAAAGCTTGGACTTTTGGGAGATCCTTGAGGCGAGGGAGTACATGTCGTTCTGCTCGCGGATCATTTTTGAACCGGTGGCGTCGAAGGAGGCCAGGTCCAGCCAGTAGGGGGTGAAGCCAAGGGCTTTTGCACAGGATGCCATGGCGATGGAGATCCTGTAGTGGCCGAAACCCATGCGGATGTTGCCGACGATCAGGGGCTTTTCGGCAAAGGTCTCGTTTTCTTCGCCGAAAACAATGTTCATGACGCCCATGTCCGAAAGGGTTTCAATGGGTTTGAACGAGATCTTGTAGTCGGTGGAGGAATCGTCGCCGTACTTTTTGACGTAGCCGGCTTTGCTTTTTTCTGCGGAGGCGATGGTTTTACTGTCCATCGGGTTTCCGAAGATGGTTGAAGTTTTGTCTGTCATATCAGAACTCCTTTTTCAGTATCGTATCTAAGGACGGTGCTTTTGCCGCCAACGGAATAATCAACGTCAATGAACCGTCCGTCGTATCTATAAGAATCGACGTTGGCGTTGTTGAACAGTGTGAGGACCTCGTCAAGCCGCTGTTTCTTCTCTTCATCATAGAGGCCAATGTCGTCGGAGGTCATCATGACGTTGCCGAACAGGGCATTGATGAGGGAGAGGGCTTTGCGGTTTTCGGGGCTCAGTTTAATGTTTTCGTCGCGAAGCAGAAATACATCCGGGTCGTTGCCGAAAAGACGGTCGTTCATAAATGATCTGAACACTGTGTTCTTCAGCGTCACCTTGGTGGATATCCTTTCCCGGTGCATGATGCGCATGTAGAAAACGTCGTCAAACTCAAGGGAGACATCGGGCCCGATCCGCATGTAATCGAATTTGCATGCAGCGTTGTAAAGGGTGGCGCCGCAGCCCAGAATAAGCCTGTCGCCGAGAACTTCTCTTAAGAAGTCATATGCAAACTCTGCGGCCTGGCTCCTGGTCTTGCCCTTGTAACTTGGAACGCTTGCGGCATAGAGGAAATCCAGCTTGAAAAAGTCAAAACCCATGTCCGCATAGTGTCGGAGACATTTTTTGATATATTCGCGAACTTCTTCATTTTCAAGATCAAGGGCGTAAAAACCGGTCCAGTTGGCGCCGCATCTTACGGGGTCACCGTTTTTGTCCTTTTTGAACCAGTCCGGGTGATCGGCGAAAAGCCTGCTCTCCTTTTCAGCAACAAGAGGAGCCATCCAGAGGCCTGCCATATATCCCTTGTCGTGAATCTTTTTAACGATCTGTTCAAGACCGCCGGGAAGCTTTGCGGGATCCACTGAAAGCCAGTCTCCGATCTTGGTCTGGTACCCGTCGTCAAGCTGAAACAGGTTGAAGCGGGAATCAAGAGCATCCAGGTCTCTCAGCAGCGTTTTTTCATCGATATTCTGGTAATAGTTATACCAAGAGGTGTAGCCGAATATCTTCTTCACGCCTCTTTTCGGGAAAAGCTCTGAGAATGCCTCAAAACCCTTTTTAAGGTCGGAGGTATAAAAATACTCACAGAGAGTGAAAACGTCTCCTGCGGCGATCTCAGCACCTTCTACGTCGCTTTTGACCGTGAGGGCTCCTGTCTTCCTGTTCAGTTCAAAAATCAGGTATGCATTCTTGTAGTTAAGGTTCTGGATGAAGAGCTCCCGGGGACCTTTGGCGTAGAAAGTGTCGTAGCCGTGGAGGTAGTCTTTTCCGTATTTATAGAAGAAAGCGTCGCCGTACTTGTCAAATGAGAACATGTCCACAAGCTTCCGGGGCAGCTTCATTACGTCTCTTTCCTTTTCGCAGGTTCTGAACTCCTTTGTGTCGGTCCAGGACTGATAGCCGTTCATGAAAAAGAAGCTGTCTTTAAGTGCCTTCATGTCGCCAATGCCTTTGGCAAAGCCGTTGTCGTATTCGTAGTAGGAAACAAGACAAACATCGTTTTCCGGCCGGACGGTGACTTTGTGCCGGAAGCCGTCGTCTGCCGTCTCAAAGGACATAATGCCCGCATAGCTTTCCGGATCCCGGGAGGAGGCCGTTTTGAGCTCTCCCCCGGAAATGAACGTTAGATTAAAGTTAAAACTTTCAGACACTGTCTTATCCTCATTATCAAAGATTTTCAAGATCGTCCTTTGCAGACTGATCGTCCTCAGGGGCAGCACTTTCTTCACCTGTGACAGCCGCCTGTTTTCTGGCAAGGATACGGCCGATGCGCTTCTCGTCATACATCAAAAGGATTATAGCGCCTGCGACGCAGAACACCACTGCAGTGATGGCAACCAGGGTCATGCCGATGACTGATGCGGTAATGTCATTGCCGCCGGACACCTGGTCCGTAACGCCAATGATTGCCAGAGAAGTGAAGATCAGCATTGCCAATGACTGGCCCCATTTCATTGCAAACGTACGGGCTGCAAAGAACATACCCTCTTTGTTCTCGCCTGTTTTGATTGCATCTGCTTCTGCGATATCCGCAACCATCGACTGGGGAATGATGCCGAGACGGGCCATGGGCAGAGCGGCGAGAATGCAAATGAGCACGCCGGGAAGGAATTTCGGAATGAAGTCCGGAAGGATCGGTATTACAGCAGCTACCACGTAAGCAATAGCCAGACCGACAAAAGCTGCCATGACTGTCTTTTTCTTGCCGTATTTCTTCACAAGTTTTCCGACTATCGGGTAGAAGCAGGCGGAGAGCACGGTCATACCGCCCATGAATATCATTACCCAGCTCTCGTCAATGCCCATGGAAACTTTGACAAAGAAGGGCAGACCCGTCTGGAAAAGGGTGAGACCGATCCAGTACATAAGATCAGAGAACACGAATACTCTGAATGCTCTGTTCTTGAAGGCTCCGGTGAGAGACTTGAACATGTTGGATGTGGAAGGTTTTGTATCGACGAAATCTTTTTCTTTAAGGGCAAACGTGGGGACCAGCATTGCGATGCAGGCGATCACAGCAAGCACTATGAAGCAGATCCTGTAGCTCCATCCGTAGCCAACGGCGTTCCTGAGCATACCAGCAAACACGAAGGGAGTGTAGGCGAGAAGGGTGCCCGCAAAGAACGTAAGAGAAATTGCTGTGGAAATAAACATTCTGTCGTCCTGAGTCTTGCCGAACTCGGAGATGAGGGCGTTGTAGGGAGTGCAGTACATCGTCATGAAGAGGTAGAAAAGAACGATAAACACGGAGATCCATGCCACGTTGATTCCGCTGATGGCTTCCACCGGTGCGCAGAACAGAAGCACAGTCACTACCGAGAGGGGGATGGCTGCATACTGCATGAAGGGTATTCTGCGGCCCCGTTTGTTCTTGCTGCGGTCCGAAAGATTGGCGATGAGCGGATCGGTTACGGCGTCAAATATCCTGCTGAGAGCTGTAATGAGTCCCAGAATCGTCAGAAAGCCCAAAACGACAAGTCCGGGCTGAATGTACTGAATGGCGCCGTTTTCGGAAATATCGGTCTGGGTGGGAAGATAGAAAGTTACCAGCCAGGCGTTGATGATACCGCTGAGCATTGACCAGCCAAGCTGACCGATGGCAAAGATTATCATCTGCGATTTAGTTAATCTTTTCATTTTGTCCGGAGCTGCACGTCTGAGATGCGGCTCCCCTCCTTTTACATGTTTTTTACTTTAAACGCTTCAGACCGCGTTTTGTTGAAATGATCGCTTCAGCGCTTCAAATAATCGGAAAAAACGCCGATAACCGTCTGTATCTCTTTTTGCTTCTCGGCAAAAACGTCCTGCCTTATGACCGGAGTCTCGGAAGCCAGTTTTTTGCAAAGGGAAAGCAGCGCATGAGTGGTGGAGTAGTAGAAAAGCTCTATATTGTCGATTTCTCTGACGCTTCCGTCTTCAAGGCCCTTGTTGTAGGCGCCGATGAATGCGCTCTTGTAGCCGTCGATTGCATTGGCGTAATTGTCAAGACCGCCAACGCCTTCGTTGATCACGTAAGCGTCAAACTCGTTCAGAAAACGGTACAGGTATGTGCGCTCGGTGAAAATGACAAGGTAAGCGTTGTAAAAACGCTGAATGGCTTTGAATGCTTCGTCGGGGGGCGTTTTGTCGATGAAAACATCAAAAACCTCCTGCTCCAGCTTTTCCGCGCAGGCGACAATGAGATCCGCCTTGGTCCCGAAATACCTGTAGACCGTAGCCTCGCCGACACCAGCCGCCAATGCAATATCCCTGACAGTGACATCCTTTATGGGCTTGGTGGAAAACTGCCTTGCAGCCTCAGCAACAATAAAATTTTTCTTTGCTTCGAACATCGTCATAGTGAAGTAACCTTCCGCTTTTCGCCAATGTGTTGAAAACAGAATCATTCTCTTGCTTAATTCTTTATTCGGAATGAATTCTGTCTGCAATTTGAGAGTTAATGACTCTAATTGATAGTTCGTCTATCAAAATTATAGCAGAACAAAAAAGGATAGTCAAGCGTTGATCTGCGCTTTGCGCAAGTGATACACAGCTTTGCTGCGAGTGATGCGCGGCTCCGCCGCGAGTGAATAGTGAAGAGTTGTGGTGCAGCTGCGCTGCGATTGCTGCGCCTGGCGGTGCGATTCACTGCGTGCAAGAGTCACCTGCGGCGAGTTAACAGTTACGGGTTAAGAGTTACGGGTGATTCCGTCGGATGTGCGTTCGGCCTGACTAAATTTGCATATAAAAAAGCTGTTCGGGAAAAGTGCCCGAGCAGCTTAAAATCTAAACTTAAAATCTAAAAGTGAATGAATCAGGGCCTTGGACGATGACCGGGGAAGGGGGCTTTGCCGCTTCGCTTTTGCAGAAGATTCAGTAATCGCGGCACGGCGTGCCGCACCTCAACTCAACTCTTCACTCTTAACTATTTACTAAAAAACGCCTCGTACAGCGCTTTGACAGAATCTTTGGCGTCTGCAGCGTCAATTCCGAACATGATGCTGACCTCGGAGGAGCCCTGGTTGATCATGTTGATGTTGATATTGGCGTCGGCAAGAGCCTTTGTCGCGGTGGCGAGGGTACCGATGGAGTGGGTCATTCCGTTGCCGACAACCATGACGATGGCCTGGTCAAAATCGGTCTTGACGTTGTCAACGGAAAGCTCGGAGTAGATGGTCTTGATGATGCGGTCGAAGACCTCGTCGTTGTAGAACTTTTCGCGGATGATGACTGAAATCGAGTCGATTCCGGAGGGCGTGTGCTCGTAGGAAATGCCTTCTTCTTCAAGGATCTGGAGCAGCTTGCGTCCGAAACCGATCTCCCGGTTCATCATGTATTTTTCAACGTGGAGTGTCATGAAACCCTTGTCGGCGGCAATGCCAACGACCTTGAACTTTTTGTGTTCCTTGGTAAGGCTGCTTGTGGGGACAATCAGGGTGCCGGGGCTGTCCGGGTTGTTGGTATTTTTGATGTTAACTGTGATGCCCTTGTGGTAAACAGGCGCCAATGCCTCCTCGTGCAGCACGTTGAAGCCTGCGTAGGACAACTCCCGCATTTCCTCGTAGGAGAACATGGGGATGGGTGTGGGATTGGGGATGATCCTGGGGTCGGCCGCGAAAACAGAATCAACGTCGGTAAAGTTTTCGTAAACCTCCGCATTGACGGCTGCGGCAAGGATAGCGCCGGTCACGTCGGAACCGCCCCTTGAGAACGTCACGACTTCGCCGGTCTCGGAATAGCCGAAGAAGCCCGGAAAGATCATGATGGAACTCTTTCTGGCAAGCCTTGCGAGCTTGTTGTAGGATTTGGGCAGCACCTGGGCGTTGCCGAATTCGTCGGAAAGCACAAGTCCTGCGTCCCTGGGATTGATGTATTCTGCATTCTCGCCAATGGACCTCAGATACTCAGCCACAAGCTTTGCACTGTTGTCCTCTCCGGCAGCTTTCAGCAGGTCGGTGAATCTGCTTTTGTTGCTTCTGGAAGAGGCAAGCCTTTCCTCAAGATCAAGGGTGAGCTCACCGGTGAAAGTTGAGCCAAGTCCGAGATCAGAGGCAATGGAGCCGAATCTGTCGATTATTTTGTCAAGGGCAGGCTTTGTGTTCCTGCCGTTAAGAGCATCCTCGGCAAGTTCTATCAGAAGGTCGGTGACCTTGTCGTCGGTTTTAAATCTTTTTCCCGGGGCCGAGACCACAACGAGTCTTCTCTCGGGGTCGCCGAGGATTATGTTGCAAACTTTTTTGATTTGAACGGCGTCCGCAAGGGAACTGCCACCGAATTTGATTACTTTCATTTTATATTGTGCCTTTCTGAAAGGTTATTTAAACGAGATGGTTAGTGAAGAGTGAATAGTTATGAGTGAATAGTTATGAGTGAAGAGTTGGCTGCGCATTGCGCTGAAGCCGCATCGCTCGCAGCGAATCTGCGCTCACTGATGCGCGCCTGCGGCGCTAGTGGTGCGGCGCGTTGCGCCGAGTGGTGCGAGCCTGCGGCTCGAGTGATCGCTGCGCAGCAGCACCGCAACTGTTCACTGGACACTGACCACTGCTCACTGATGCGCGCCTGCGGCGCTAGTGGTGCGGCGCGTTGCGCCGAGTGGTGCGAGCCTGCGGCTCGAGTGATCGCTGCGCAGCAGCACCGCAACTGTTCACTGGACACTGACCACTGCTCACTGTTCATTGCTGACGATTTTCCTCGCCTCGACGTAAAACCTTTTGGTTTCCGCATCGCCCATCGAAAACGTTTTACGAGGAAGGAGTTTCCCTGATGAAGCGATGCTGAAGATCTCTCTTTTTGAGGGTT
Source organism: uncultured Clostridia bacterium (assembly GCA_947304585.1). Lineage (GTDB taxonomy): Bacteria > Bacillota > Clostridia > UBA1212 > UBA1212 > UBA1212. Next base: position 127,775 of record CAMZBI010000002.1, read on the forward strand.
TCGGGAGACAGATGGCTGTGGCAAAACCGCCTTCGGTCAGGTCCAGAGCTTCTTTTGTGCCGTGGACGTAGTCGACCTTGTTGTCCGGCAGCATGAAGTCGATAAAATCGGTCATCGCCGCAACGGGGAACGGATAATTGTGGTGATCGAGGTAAAGACAGCAGATTCTGATGCCTGAGACGATCACGACCACGCTGTAGTCGAGGGTGGAACCGTTTTCTTTGAGGAAAAGTTCGATGTCGCTGACGTTGGCGGCATCGTCGTATTCGCGCCAGAAGGATGTAGCCCCGTTGAAATAGTTTTTCATCTGGTCGATAAACTTGTCGAATTCGCAGTTAAAGACAACTCTGTGGATCGGCAGGAGTTCGGTGGCCGGATCGTGGATGGATTCGATCTCCGTGAGAATGAAGCGGGCAGGGTGATCCATCAGCGCGCCGGCTCTTTTAAGGTTCTCCCAATGGGCTTTGGCGGCGGCAAAGGAGTGGTTTCCGTCACCGACAAAATACAATGAATCGTCTTGCCGGAGGTCGTGGAGCATTGCGGCAACAGAGGTTATCGTATCGGGGTCTGTAATGCCGTAGCCTGAAACAGAGCCGCTGTTCTCAGGAAGGTCAAAATCGTAAAGCTGAACTGCGCTGTTTTTCCTGCTTGCCAGGAATGAAAAAATACCGTTTGAAAGGTCGTCGATGAGTACAATGGAGTGGGGCAGTTCCAAGGGAGCGTTAGCTCTTACCCGGAGCCTTGCTGGGATCCTCTCGTGAACGGTCTCTTCGGTAGGTCTTATAAGCGCTTCAACGCCGTTCCTGTAGTCGTATTCCTCAAGGTCCAGCGCCGCCAAAAGGCCTTTCCTGACCTTGCCGCCGGGAAGAGTCCGCTCGATATATACAAGACCGGTGAAGGATTTGGAAAGTGTACCATCCTTTAAGTATTTGTGCATATTGGCGTTGATAAGATCTATTCTGTCCTGGACAGTGGTTTTCTGCCGTTCACCCGCAAGAGAAAAACTGCCGTCGAGAAAGATCTCAGGCAGAACAAGTTTTGCCGCGGACGGGGCGTTGCCAATGAAATCATACTGCCGCTGCCAATATTCGGGAGAGGAGGTGTACTGATCGCAGGCAATGCAGGCCCATTTTGTCAGATCGACACCGTCGTTAGGCAGAAGGATCTCCGGGACCAGCAGTCCTGTGTTTTTGAAATAGTTTTTTCCTTCAACAAGTTTCATATCGTTCTAAATTGCAGTCTTAAAAATCAGACGTTGAACCGGAACAGAGTCACGTCTCCGTCCTGCATCACGTATTCTTTTCCTTCAGACCTGACAAGGCCTTTTTCCCTGGCTTTCGCATAGGTCTCGCAAGCCACTAGGTCGTCAAAGGACACTATCTCTGCTCTTATGAAGCCTTTTTCGAAATCCGAATGTATCTTTCCTGCCGCCTGAGGGGCTTTTGTTCCTTTTTTGATGGTCCAGGCTCTGACTTCCTTGGGGCCCGCCGTGAGAAAACTGATGAGTCCCAGGAGGGCGTAGCTTGCCTTGACAAGTTTGTCGAGACCTGAGGAATCGGCGCCGAGTTCATCGAGAAATGCCTTGCGCTCCTCTTCGTCCAGTTCCGACATATCCTCTTCAAGCTTGGAGCAGACCGCAATGATCTCCGCATTTTCCGCTTTGGCAATGTCCGCAAGGGCTTTCACGTATCCGCAGGACATGGGGTCCGAGAGATCGTTCTCGGAGATGTTGGCGGCGTATATCACAGGCTTTGAAGTCAGAAGGAACAGCGAATCCACATATGCCTTTTCCTCGTCGTTTAAGACCATTGAGTTGACTGTCTTTCCTTCTTCCAGGTGGGCTTTGATCCTCTCCAGAAGTTTGACCTCGGAAATAAGCTTTTTGTCGCCGCTTTTGGACATCTTGCCCTGGCGTTCGATCCTTCTCTCAAGGAGTTCGATATCGGAAAAGATCAGTTCGTATTCTATGGTCTCCACGTCTCTTTTCGGGTCAACGCTGCCGTCAACGTGTATTATGTTATCGTCGTCAAAGCATCTCACAACGTGGATGATGGCATCAGATTCCCGTATATTTGCGAGAAATTTATTGCCAAGTCCTTCGCCTTTGCCGGCACCTTTTACAAGGCCTGCGATATCCACAAACTCTATGGTGGCCGGGGTGTATTTTTCCGGGTCGTACATTTTTGCAAGGACGTCAAGTCTTTCGTCGGGCACCGGCACTATACCCACGTTGGGCTCAATAGTGCAGAAGGGGTAGTTGGCGCTTTCCGCGGTGCGGGAGCTTGTAAGTGCGTTGAAAAGTGTGCTTTTTCCCACGTTGGGGAGACCGATGATTCCTAATTTCATTTTCCGACGGTTCCTTTAAGGCCGGAACCTTGCCTCCTTTGATTTCATACACTTTCATTATACGCCAATGCCCTTCGAAAAGCAATGAAAATCCATTGCCGCCAAGGGCCTCCGGAAGGGCCGCAGTCATGCATTATAAACGTTTTATAACCTGAATTTTAGCAATTTCACCGCACGTAACCGCCGATCGAGGCTCCTCTATCTGCCTAACTTAAACCATCTTGAAACAGGCGAAGGAACTCAGGGCAATCGCTTAATGTATTAGGTCTCACTTTAGCTCACTCAATTTGGCAG
>CAMZBI010000003.1 GCA_947304585.1 uncultured Clostridia bacterium
TCTGCCAAATTGAGTGAGCTAAAGTGAGACCTAATACATTAAGCGATTGCCCTGGTAACTCGTTATCTATCCTTGCTTATTTATATATTTAGTGCTAAAATAACGGTGACCGGAGGTGTATAAAATGATTTCATCCGCTAAAAGACTTACAGTATTGTTGGCGATCGTTTTAATTGCTTCAAGTCTGTTGTTTTGCTTTATTCCTGCGTTTGCGGACGGTGACGGCTCTTCCACGTTGACCACAGGAGCAGAAGATGGAGATCAGGAATTTCTGACCACCGGAGAAGAGTCTTCTGTTGTAACTACCGGAAATGAGGAAACTGAAACTTACGCTTACGAGCGGAGCCCTCTGGAGAGAACGTTAAAGATGATCCTCGGGGGAGTCGGGCTTGTCGCCATCACCGTCGTACTTGTTCTTGCCATCAGACTCAAGAAGCCCTTAGATTCAAAATCGCCTAAACCTTCCCCAAAAGAGGATGAACAGGCTTCAAAATAAAGGATTTTACCTAACCTGGGAGGATCTTATGAAAAAGATTGTAATTGCGCTTGTGATCATAATGTTGGCGAGCATGGTGCCTGCCGGCTTGGCTTTTGCCGAAGGCGAAGACGTCACTGATTTCAGATATGCGCTGGAATACGTGTACGCCGACGGGAAAATGCTGATCAGATGCGATGCCGTCAACGGTTATTCGCCCTGGACCTTCAACCAGGAGATCGTTTTTTCCGACTGGCTTTCCGTTGGCGGTTGGTTGGCCAATGACGAGGGCAATAAGAAAATGCAGTACACTATTGACGGCGGCGACACCTGGAACGACTGCGAAAAGCAAAAGTTCTCAAAGAGGGGCGACCTCCTGAATGCAGGTGTTGAATTTGAGGCCGGTCACGACACCGCCGGATTTGGCCCGGGAAACAATACCATTCCCGCTTCCGCCATTACCGAGGACAACGTGGAACTCACCCTGAGGATCGTTACACTTGAGGGAAATTACATTGAATTTGCAACCTTCAGCGACGTGTCCGTTGAAGAGAAGGGCGATGATTACGTTGAAGAGATCGCTTTCCTCACCTTCCTTGACGATCTGCCGGACGGTTATTTCGAGCTCCGCCAGGGTGACAATCAGCCCTGCACCGCCACAGCCGAACTTGATGCAGGCGTGCCGATCCAACTTAGAGGCTGGGCTATTTCCAATTACGGTATCTCAAAGATCGTTTACACGATCGACGGCGGGGAATACATTGACGATGCCACCGGACCCTACGTCAGGCGTCCTGACGTTTTAAACGCGTATCCTATTTATACGGCAAAACAGGGCAACACCAAAAATGTTGGCATCGGCTCCGAGAGCAATTTCATGACGCTTCCGAAGACCGGTGAGCTGGAGGCGGGCTTCTATGACGTTGACGTTTACGCCGTGACTGCAGACGGCCAGCAGTACTATAACATCTTCAAGATCGTCCTTGTGGTTGACGGCGGCGGAGAACTGCCCACAGTTGCTCCCACAGAGGTCCCGACAGAAGTGCCGACCACAGAAGCAACTGAAGAGCCTGTTGTGACTGAAGAGCCCACAAAGGAACCCGACAAAGAAACAAATCCCACTGAAGCTCCTGAAGTTACTGATGCTCCGAAAGCCACGGAAGAGCCCAAAGACGATGGCTGCGGCGGTACCGGAATATCGGTGTTTTCACTTGCGGCAGTTCCTGTTGCTCTGGCATTTTTGAAGAAAAAGAAAGACTGACATTGCAGCTTAGATTGATTACGAAAGATGAAAAAACCGGCTGATTTCATTAAAAACAGATTTAAAGGGAAGCGTGCAAGGATCATTGTATCCTGCGTTGCTTCCTTTTGTCTTGTAATGGTCGCAGTCATTTTGATCACAGTGATCAATTCCAGCGCCAAGGTCGTTTTCATAAGCGATCCCAAGGTGCTGGTGGCCGGAGATTACACAGATTCTCCTTCCCTTGCGGATGCTCTGAACAATATATTTGCAGGCGACCTGGACCTTATGTACGGAACCACGGAGTATTACTACCCGATAGGCTCCGTTATGGACAATAAGAAAATGTTTACGGTCACGTCCAAGTCCGGCAAGAAGTGCAGCGGTTATCAGTGCTACATCTACGCCAATGCGGCCTACAATAAGCTCTTTGGCGAGTACGTTGCCCACGGCACAGGCCTTGTCAATTCAGAGAACGTCCTTGAAAACAAAGCCGAGGCATCCTATCAGATGTTCAAGAACGCCGGAGTCATGTGCGGCGCCTATATGCGTACAACCGGCAACGCAGACGGTTCCTATAACGGAAGCAACGGCCACTCTCTCATAATTCTCAAATACGACGAAAACGAAATTACCTATTTTGAGGGCAACGGCGAAGGTCAGGGCCTTGTACGCGGCGCAGTCCTCAGCTGGAAAGACTTTAATGCCAGACAGGTCACCGGAAGGAACCGCAAGATCTGCCACATCACACAGCCCAAAGCCTCCTATTTCAACTCCCTTTACGGCTCCTCATATGTGAAAATTTCCTATTCCAAGGGAAATTCCACCAGTGGCTCAGTTCCTGCTTCAGTAAATATCAAATACAGACAGATGTTTACGGTGGCGGACAAGGGAAGTCTCAGTTACAACGGCTATGATTTCTATGGCTGGTCCTGCAGAAGAACTGATCTGGGGCTTATTGCCAATACCGCAGGGGGCTGGTCCACCCAGGCGGAGATATCAGGCGGCGCCGCAGAAATGAAAATATTTAAACCCGGCGAGGTCCACACCTTCAGCTCTTACTTTTTCAATTCCGGCGGGGTCCATATGCAGACAGGCCAGGGTATCCTGTTCTATCCCGAGTGGGCCGCTGAGGCTACTCCTGCGCCAACAGGACCTTTTACAGTGAGCTCATCCTGCGTTAAAAAGGCCGGCAATACGCTGGAGTTTTATATTGACGTCTCCAACAACCCGGGCTGTGCCTACCTTGAACTGGTCCTTGATCTGCCGGAGGGTGTTACTGTTGATTCGGTTGAGAATGGTGAAGTCCTTGGCGGCATGTATGCAGGTGAGGCCACCGATATTATAAGCTGGAAGATGGCGGGAGACCTCTACGGCACCGGCAGGCTTGTTAAAGTAATTCTTAAGACCGACGGTAAAAACCACAACGGTCAGTCTGTTGGCTATGAGATAATCAGCTGCTGCGGTATGATTGGCGACGTTGAGGTCGGCAACAAAATAGGATCCGCCAAGATCAATTAGAAAGGCAATTAGTTTATGAAAATAATACAGCTCAAGAATTTTTCGCCGATCCAGATGACCGGCTTTATTATTTTAACAAACGGCGGGCATACCATTGTGGTGGACGGCGGCAATCTTCAGGACACCGACGGTTTCCTTGAGACCCTTGAGGAGTATACAGGGGTTAAGAACAAGGAGATAGACTGCTGGTTCATGACCCATCCCCACGACGATCATTTTGGCGTGTTTAAAACGCTCACTGAGCGGGCTGAAAAGGGTCAGGAGATCCCCGCCTGTAAAATGTTCTGCTACACAAAGCAGCCGGACGAATTCGGGCATGATGAGGAGATCTTTGCAAACCAGATAGTACAATTCAACGAGGCTGTCAGGAAGACCTGCTATCCTCTCCACGAGTTCAAAGAAAAAGAGATTTTTGAATTTGGCGACCTCACCGCGGAAGTTCTGCGTGTCTGGAATCCGGAAATCAAGGCCAATGCCTTCAACAACTCCTCTGCGGTACTCAGATTTACAGAAAAAAGAGGGCAAAAAAAGGATTTCGTGTTTATAGTTCTCGGCGACCTTGGCGTTGAGGGCGGTTTCGAACTTATCGAAAAATGTCCGGAAGGGCTTAAAGCCGATGCGGTCCAGATGGCCCACCACGGCCAGAACGGTGTGTCAAAGGAAGTCTACGAAGCGATATCGCCAAGGTTTGCCTTTTTCTCAACCCCCGACTGGCTCTGGTATAATACAATAGACCCCGCAAACCCCGGCAAGGGTCCCTGGAAAACCCTTGAAGTCAGAAGCTGGATGGAGGAACTGAAAGCAGTTCCTTTAAGAGCCTGCGAAAAGAACGTTGTCCTCGACACCGCCTGGGTTGACTGAAGCAACACGCACAATTTAACGTTTTGAAAGACCGATTCTTTTATAAAAAGCTGATATCATTGACTCTGCCCATGGCCTTCCAGGAGCTGATGCTGGCTCTTGTGGCTGTTGCCGACGCTCTGATGCTGGGCAACGTGGAGCAGAACATGATGTCGGCGGTCTCCCTTGCCACCCAGGTTCAGTTCATCCAGAATATGATACTGTACACGGTGGTCAGTGCCCTCGGGGTCCTTGGCGCCCAGTATCTTGGGAAGGGGGACAGAAAGTCCTACGACAGCCTCTTCGGCCTGGCCCTCCGTCTTTCCGCAGCAGTTTCTGTCCTCTTTTTTATCGGCTGCTTCTTCTTCCCAAGGCAGCTCATGCTCATATTCACCAACGAGCCGGAACTGATCTCCCTTGGTGCGGAATACCTGAAAATAGCCGGTTTTTCCTATCTCCTCACCGGCATCACCAGATGCTACCTGATCACGATGAAGCTCTCGGGTCACGCCACAATGGCCGCCATGATCTCCACCGCTGCAGTCCTTCTTAACATTTTCGGCAACGCAGTCTTCATCCTTGGCCTCTTAGGAGTAACGCCAATGGGAGTTGAAGGCGCCGCCGTCTCAACGCTCATCGCCCGGATAGTTGAATTCCTCTGGGCTTTTACCGTTTCAACCTTCGGAAAAAAGTTTATCAGACCCTCGTTTAAGGGCTTGATCTCACGGAATAAGGTCCTTTCAAAGGATTTTTACGTCATTTTGTGGCCGCTGCTTCTCGCGGGCCTCATGTGGGGAATAGGGTTTACTTCCTATTCCGCGTTTATGGGCCACCTTGGCGGTGATGCCGCAGCCGCCAATGCCGTTGCAGCCATAGTCAGGGACGTTGTCTGCTGCGTCTGCAACGGCCTTGCGGGCGCCGCCGGCGTTATGGTCGGCAATGAGCTTGGCGTCGGCGCCCTGGACAAAGGCAAACAGTACGGGATCAGACTTGCCAAGATTGCCTTTGTCTGCGGCTTCGGCTCCACAGTCGTTATGCTTGCGGCAACACCTCTCCTTATGAACATGGTCAAACTCACCGATAACGCAAGAAAGCTTTTCATTGGAATGATGCTGATAATGTCTGTCTACATGATCGGTAGGGCAGTGAACACCATTATAATCAACGGGGTCTTCTCCGCGGGAGGCGATACAAAGTTTGACATGTACAGCCTTGCGGTCACCATGTGGGGCTTTGCGGTGCCTCTGGCATTCCTGGGAACATTTGTTTTCGGCTGGCACCCTCTGGTGGTTTACGCCTGCACCTGCCTTGATGAAGTTGGCAAGATACCTTGGGTGATGATACATTTCAGGAAATACAAGTGGGTTAAAGACCTGACGCGAAGCGATGCGGCTGACGGTTTATCTAATCCTTAAAGACTGTTTTGGCCGCAAAGCTGCGTGTCAGGCAATTAATAGTGATTAGTTAATAGTTGTGAAGGGCGCTTGCGCCACATTATTGGATAATTCGCAATGCGCAGCCAACTCTTCTATTTTCACTCTAAACTAATCACTCAAAAGGAGTTATATCATGCGTTTCATCATCGACCACGATCTTCACATCCATTCATTCCTCTCCCTCTGCTCAAACGATCCCGAGCAGAACAAGGATGCCATCCTTGCCTACGGCGAGAGAAACGGCCTCAAGACCCTTTGCCTCACTGACCATATGTGGGACCCTGCGGTGCCCGGCGCCTCAGGCTGGTATCAGGCTCAGCCCTACGAAAGGACCCGGGAGGCTCTTCCGCTGCCTCAGTCTGAAAACGTCAGGTTCCTTTTTGGCTGCGAGACGGATATGGACCGGAACAACGTCATTGGCATTTCGAGAAAGACGGCGGATGAACTTGATTTCATCATAGTGCCCACCACCCATCTTCATATGAACGGGTTTACCGTTGACGGTTCTGAGGGGGCTGAGGAGAGGGCGAAGCTCTGGGTCAGCAGGTTTGAGGCGCTTCTTAAGGCTGATCTGCCCTTTGACAAGACCGGCCTTGCCCATATGACCTGTCCGCTGGTCTGGAACAACGGCAGGTATCACGAGGTCTTTGAGCACATCTCCAAGAACGATTACCACAGACTCTTTGAGGAGGCTGCGAGGGTAGGCATTGGCATCGAGCTGAATTTTCCTGCTCTTGATCTTCCAACTGCGATTGCAGAGACGGTGCTTTTGCCCTATAAGATCGCAAAAGAGGAGGGCTGCAAGTTCTACCTTGGCAGTGACGCCCACGCGCCGAGACACTTCACCAACGCCATCAAAAACTTCAACGCCATGATAGATCTGATCGGGCTCACGGAGGATGACAAGATCCCCATGCTTCAAAAATAAATCACGAGGTGCATTATGTCAAAACTGTTCATTTATTACAGCTTCACAGGCAACGTTGACGCGGTTGCGGAGGTACTTAAGGCAAAAGGCTTTGACTTGAGAAAGGTCGAATCCGAGTTTAAACTCAGCAACAAACTGTTCCCACAGATGATGAAGGGCGGTTTTTCCGCCGCCATTGGCCAGACACCGAAACTTATTGGCTATGACAGCGACGTCAGTGTCTACGACGAGATAGTGATCGGCTCTCCCATCTGGAACGGAAGGTTTGCCAGCCCGGTGAATACTATCCTCAAGGAGACTGACCTTGGCGGCAAAAAGCTTACTTTCATTCTTTGCAGCGGCAGCGGCACGGGCAAGAACGCGGACAAAAAAATCGCCAAACTCTACCCCGGCGCCAACGTGATCCACCTGGAGCAGCCGAGAGACTTAAGAGAAGAACTTGGCAAATTGAGTGATTTCTGACAGCCGCAAGACCTGTAAAGCGCTGAAAACTTTTGCGCATTCATAGAATTAATGATAAAATGTTTACTTAATAATATACAGGAGGTGTTCTCTGTGAAAAAGATCCTTTCATTGATTACAGTAATATGTCTGATTGCCGCGTTTGCTTTATCCGGCATCACAGTTTTTGCGGATGAGTCTACAGTTCCCCACAAGGGCGAGTACGAGCTTTCCGACCAGAGCGAAGGAAACGAGACGGAGGAGGGCGTTGCCGCAGGTTACTGGATGCACCCCTTTAATATTGGCGAGGTTCTCAGCGTGACTTTCACAAACCCCTTCTGGATGAACGGCTTCTCATTCTACGCCTGGACATCCGACTTTGAGCAGTTCATGGATATCGAACTCAAAAACGCCAAGGGCGTGGTGGTCTGGTCCGGCAGAAAAGTCTGCGCCGGCAACAACCTCAACGAGGTCGCTTTCGATAGATCTTTCCCCGCAGGCGAGTACACTATCTGCTTTATCAATGCCGAAAATCCGGAATATCCCAACGGTGTAAATCAGCACTTTGTTCTTGGGTCAGGCTACGTCCGCGTTGACCTTGAACCCGAGGACATCACCGTCAAGGGCTACCATGGCCTTAACACCCTTGGCGCTCCCCAGATCACTCTCTACGAGGGCGATGAGGACCCGAACTACGTTGACCCGGATCCCACGCCGACTCCCGTGCCAACAGAAGTGCCTTCCGATTACACAGGCACGCCGGTGCCCCGGGGAACGTACCCGCTTTCCGACACCAGCGAAGGCCACGTTGACGCTTCCGGCAACGCCGCGGGCTACTGGATGCACCCATTCGTGCCCGGTGACGTCCTTGAGGTCCTCTTCAACACTCCGATGTGGTTCAGCGGATTTACCTTCTACTCCTGGTGCGCCTATTGCGATACCTACGTAGACATCAACCTCCTGAACGATAAGGAAGAAGTGCTCTGGACAGGCCGCTGCACCTGCTACGGCAACGACTCCTATGAGATCGAATTTGACATTTCATTCCCGCCCGGAGTCTACGCCATCGACTTCGTCATGGTTGAAAACCCTGCTTACCCTGAAGGCATCAACCAGCACTTCGTTCTGGGCTCCGGTCTGGTTAGGGAAGATCTGGATAATGATGACGTAATAGTTTTCGGGTTCGGAGGCAGCAACTCCCTTGGCGCTCCCGAGATCGTTCTTCTCGAAGGCGATGCAGACCCCAACTACGCTACACCGGAAAATCCCACCGCCAAACCGACAAACACGCCAACGGCCGAGCCCACCCAGACTCCGGCTCCCGAAACTGAGGCTCCGACAGAGACCCCTGAACCTGAAAACAAGGGCTGCGGTGGTATCGCATTCGGCGCTGCGCCGGCAATAATCGCTGCCGGTTGCGCGTTGCTTATCAAGCGTCGCAAGCGCCGGAGTTAACTAACAAGCGCCTTCGGCGCAGATAACAGATAACAGATAAATGATAACAGGCGCCTGCGTCGCAAATTTGCAGCGCAGGCGCAAAGCGCATAACTCTTCACAATCCACTATTCACTATTAACAGCACCATGCTTACCGCAACTCTTCCCAATTTCACCATGAACTACATAACCTTCGGCTCCGGCAGCGAGACATTGGTTATCCTTCCCGGTCTCAGTGTGGAGAGTGTGCTGAGCTCTGCCGAAGTCATCAAACAGGCCTACTCGATGTTTACCAAGAAGTTCACTGTATATCTGTTTGACAGGCGTAACGAGCTCCCCGATACCTACACAGTGGCTCAGATGGCGGCGGACACTTACGAGGCAATGAAGGCTGTTGGCATTGAAACCGCCAATATCTTCGGCGCTTCCCAGGGCGGCATGATCGGCCTTGAGATCGCAATCGACCACCCTGAGTTTGTCAAAAAAATCCTGGTTGCATCAACCACCGTCAACACTTCTTCCACCAATCAGGAGGTCGTTGAAGAGTGGCTCCGGCTTGCCGGGGAGGGCAAGGCACAAGAATTGTATCTCTCATTCGGCAAGGCTATCTATCCAAAGGCGGTCTTCAACGTCTGCAGAAGCCTGTTTGTTTCTTCTGCCAAAAAGGTCACCGGCGACATGCTGAAAAGGTTTGCGGTCCTTGCCGAGGGAATGAGGGGCTTTGATATTGAAGCAGACCTTGAAAAGATCGGCTGCCCGCTGCTTTACGTCGGCGCAAAAGACGACAAGGTCCTGGGATCTGAAGCCGTGAAGCCCTTTGAGCAGTTTTCGGTTTATATGTACGAGCATTTTGGACATGCGGTTTACGACACTGCGCCGGACTTTAAGAAAAGAATGTATGAATTCTTTACTGGTTAACAATTAACAAATAACAACTAACAGACAGCAGGCGACTCCGTCGCAGATAACAGATATCAGATAACAGTGCGGCGGCGCAAGCGCCGCCGGGAGGTCAATATGGCAGAGCTGATTCCTTATGATTTTCCGAGAACCGTTGGCGGGATAAGCCGCAACATCGTTAATGCAGTCCTGAGCGATTACAGAGCTGCAGAGTGGGTCGTGTTTCATTCATATTGGCAAAGGGACGAGGAGAGAGATGATAACGAGATATTCTTCATAGTCCTTGCCCCGAACCTGGGAATGTTTACGGTGCTCGCCTGCAATGAAGCTGTTGCAGGGAGCGACAGGGACCGTCTTGTTTCCCGGGCTGAACTGTTTACCAATGAGCTTCTTGAACTGATCTCCGAGAACGGGGTGAAAGGTGTTCACGTTGGCGTTGGCTATGCTGTTACAGGTGAAGATCATTTCCAGGGAGATATTCAGGATGAGCTTGTCTACAGCAGCAGGAATAAGGGCGATTTTGCAAGTTACGTTAGGCGACTTGCGGATCATTACGTGACTTACGGAGGTTCTTCGACCGCCGGCAACAGTTTTTTCAAGGCACCCGGTGCAAGCGACGTTGAAAAGATCAGGCTGCTTCTGAGGCACAGGTACGACAAGATAATGTCCCTTGACATGCTGGCCGGTATTGACGACAGGGACGAGAATGACACCTATGACGGCAAAGACAGGTACGTGTTCATAAGTTATTCACACGGTGACCATGAGGTTGTACTGCCGGTGATCAAGCGTCTGCAGGACCATCATCTGAGAGTATGGTTTGACAGCAGGATAGAAGCGGGGACGGATTGGCGTGACGAGATAGCCGACCATATTGTCGAATGCGAGCTGTTTCTGGTGTTCATGAGCAAAAACTACATCGCTTCCGACAACTGCCGCAGTGAGCTGAATTTTGCGGACCGGAGGAAGAAAAAGCGGCTGATCGTCTTTATTGAAGAAGTTGAAAAAATGCCCGCCGGAATCGAGATGTCGATCACTTCGGACCAGAACATCCACAGGAACAAGTTTGCCGGTGACGCCGAATTCATAAGGTCGATCCTTGCCTGCGACGCCGTTGCCGCCTGCAAGACCAGAGAAGTAAAACTTGTATCCGATCAGCTTGACGTCCTTGACAAGCTGATATATTCAAAGTCTGCCATCGTTCAGGGCTCTGCGGGAACCGGAAAGACGCTGCTTGCCGTTGAACTGGCCAAACGCAAAGCCACAAACCCCGCCGCCAAGGTGGCCCTGGTTACCCACAAGCTCCTGCTCACCGATTACCTGAAACGCCAGGTCTCCAAATACGACAACATCACCGTGCTCTCCATCACCGACTATTTTGAGAAGAAATGCATTGAGCTCGGGTATATCACCGACGATGACCTAACCTACCGCGACGACCCCTCAAGAGAGAAGAAAAGCGCCTTTTACGATACGATCCTTCCGAAAAAAGCCAGAAGGGAGATCACCAGAGAGCCCATGCTCTTTGATACGCTTATTGTTGACGAATCCCAGGACATATCCCTTAACTATCTGCTGATCCTCAGTAAAATGCTGAGGGGCCGGTTTGCTGGCGGCAACTTCTACCTGTTTGGCGATTTCCTGTACCAGGTCCTCTACAGAACCGACGTATTCATGGACGACTTCTGCTTCTATATTGACGCACTTGGCGGCAAGCCCGTCTACCTGGAACTCAACACCAACGTTAGAAATTCACCGGCAGTTCTTTGCGAACTGGAGAAAGTGTCAGGCGCCATAAGCCTTTCGGACAACAACGTTGCCAATGCCAATGCAGAGACCCCCAACTGCTATCTCTCCTACAAAGACGAGGAAGAAGAGCTTTCCATGCTGGAGGATCTCCTTGACGATCTTATAAACAGGCAAAATTTCAAGCCCAATCAGATAACTATCCTCAGCCGTCAGAACTTTGAGATCAGTGTTGCAAGCAGGGTCGACCCGGCAAAGTTTAAGGTGGAGATATTCTCTTTTGACAGCGACACAGACGTGGTAACCTACGAAAGGATCGCAAGGTTCAAAGGGCTTGACAAAGACATAATTATAGTGGTCGACAACAACGAATACAGGACCGACAAGGGCTCCGACCTGTACCTTCTTTATGTGGCCATCAGCAGGGCAAGAGAACAGTTCTTTGTGCTGGAGAGTGACAGTGCCGCCAATGTAAGGAGGAAGATGGTGGCGCCTTCGGCGAAATAAGCGGCTGCGCCGCAGTGAAGAGTGACGTGCCTTCGACGCAAGTGAATAGTGACTGGTGAAGAGTTGTGGTGCGGCTCCGTCGCGATTTGCAAAAGATGCGGCTGCGCAGTAGTTTATAGCAAAGAAAAATATGAAATATTCCCATAAGAAAACATAACTCGAAGAATTCTGACAGCAGGTCGATCCGAGTTCTGTTTTGCACTATCGGGGCATATTAACAGACTCTCAAGTAATTTAAAAATTTAACTCAATCCTTGATAATGAAAGACTAAGGCATTATTCTAAAAAGGAGAATGCGGGTTTTAAGCGCCAAAGCCACCTGATTTATCAACAAATCTGCTCAGTTCCGCAGGCAAGCAATCGCGGCGAAGCCGCACCGCAACTATTCACTCATCACTCTTCACTGTCAACTGCCATAGTTCGTCCGCTGAACTGTCAATAGAAAAACTTAAAAGTTTCTTAAAAAAATACGGGAGAAAAGCCCTCTTAATCTGCTTGAAAAGCAACTGCGGGTATTCGACGCCAATACCGAGGCACACTGCCAATATATATAGGTTACAACTTTTTTCAAAACTGTATGTTTCAAAAGATTTTTTAAAAAAATGTTTGTGCCATTACGAAAGTTGCGTTATTAAATTCTTTGCAAAATTACGTAAAAATTTTCAATTAATAATAGAATTTTAAATAAAATAAGGCGTAAAATTTAGTGTGGAAAAGTATTGACACAAAAATCAATATATTGTAAAATTCCCGCGATTATTGAAGGGAAGGTAGTGTACCTAGTCCCGAACATAATCAATATTATGTGGAAACTCAAAAAACGGACAGTTTTATGACTCCTGTAAACAGTGAGAGACTTTTAACGAAAAATGGATGAAATAAAGACAAAAATCATAGAAGATGAGACCAAAGCAGACGCCTCAAAAAATGAGGAAAACGTAAATTTTGAAGCGTCTGAATCTGTATCCGGTTCTTCTGATAAAGCCCCTTCGAGCAAGCCTTCTGCTGACAAAAAGCCTGCCGGAAAAGGATCTAAAAGGAATCTGATTCTTACAGTAATCGGCATCGCTCTTTGCGTCATTTTAATACCCGTTCTTATTATTAACGTCACCTTAATCATAAAGAGCTATACAGACAAAGACGCTGTTCCGAGCATCGGCGGCATATTCCCGATGATCGTTCTTACAGACTCCATGTATCCTTATATCAGCTCCGGAGATCTTATAGTCTGCAAACAGGCAGATCCTGAAACTTTAAAAGTAGATGACGTTATTACATTCTTTGATCCTTCCGGAAACGGAAAAAGCACCGTAACGCACAGGATCATAGAGATAACTGAAAAAAACGGCGAGACGGCTTTTAAGACTAAAGGCGATAACAACAATACCGAAGACCGCGAGGATGTAGTCGCCTCCAAAGTTATAGGGATCTACTCGTTCAGAATACCGGGACTCGGAAACGTTGCGATGTTTATGCAGACAACACCTGGACTCATCGTATGCGTGGTTCTTCCTCTGGTGCTTTTGGTTGGATATGAGATTTTGCGCTCAAGGAAGTTTGAGAAAGCAAGGAGAAAAGATGCCGAGGCTCTTCAGCGGGAACTTGACGAGCTCAGGGCAAAGCAGAAGGCCGGGAAGGGCGACAGTTCCGATTAATCAAATATTTTATGAATATTTAATATTTAATTTTTATTTAATTCGTTATTAACCGAGAAAGGCACGCCACACCTTTCCGGTCAATAAATAAAACTGATCAAGCCTTTTTTAAGAAGAACGGTCTTGGCCGTTCCGGCGAAGGAATGGCAAAACGCCCGAATTGGGAAACTCCCGAAACGGCGAAGAGCGTTTCTTTGACAAGAAAGCGCGAAAATCAGGAAAAGAAATTTATTTTAAAGGAGATTTTAAAATGAAAACAAACAAATGGATTCGTTTGGCTGCCATTCTTTGCATCCTTTGCCTTTTGACAACCAGCGTTATTTCAGGAACATTTGCGAAGTATACCACGCAGGACGCTGCAAGTGATACCGCAAGAGTAGCTAAATGGGGCGTAGCGCTTCAGGTTGCAGGCAATCTCTTCGGCGGACACTATAACAGCACTTCCCATGAGCCTTTAGCATGGACCGCTGCAGACGTAGCAAGCGTTTCTGCATCTGAGTCTGGTACCGACGTTGTCGCTCCCGGAACAAAAAGCAGTGAAGGCTTTAAGTTCTCTGTAAACGGTGTCCCGGAAGTGTCCGGAACTGTTACAACCACAATTTCTTATGAAAACATTTATCTCAAAGCCGGAACTTATGGTGTAATGGTTAAATATGGAAAAACATCTGAAACTTTCTATAATGCAATAATGGCTTCAGCTAACGCTCAGGACAAATTTTTCGTATTAGACGGAACTACTTATAAATTAGCAACCGCATATGGTGCTAATACAGAATATTATACGCTCGAAGATTATGTAGTTCTTGCTAGTGATTATTATCCTGTAGAGTACACGATGACTGGTACAACAACGAGCTATTCATCAGGTGACGAGAATACAGATACACTTGCCGCTCTTGTAACCGCATTTGTTGCTAATCTCGGAACTTCTGGAACTGCCACAGTTGCTGCCGGTAAAACAACAAATACTTGGACAAAGAGTTTCGTACCAAGCACCGATCTTGCAACTGATCTTAAGATTGAGGATCAGGTTATTACATGGAAATGGGATTTTGAAAATAACGGAACAGCTACAGGAGGTGATTCCGCTTCTGTAAAAGATAAAGCGGATACGATCCTCGGAAACCTCCAGGCAGGAACAACAACCGTTCTTAAAGGTACTGTTGTTAAATTAGACGGAACTGACTATGTTGCTCCTGTTGCTGCTGCAGGCATACTTGCTAACGATTTCAACCTCGAGACAGAGTTCTCTGTTGATATCACCATCACTCAGGTCGACTGATTCTGAATTTAATCAAACACCCTGCCGGCCTGTTTAACAACTGCCGGCACGGGCCTTAACATTTTAACCGAGGCGCCCTTTGTGGCGAAGGGCGCCTCGGCCTCAAAACAAACGGTAATTTTCCAACATAATGGACATTATGTTGAAATTACACCGGCGCAGCCTTTCCCGCGTGGCTTATCTACGGGTGCGGCTAATTCGTAAAACTGACTGCGGCGGCGTACTTTCAACCTAAGGCTTTTGGCTAAAGGAGAACCTCTTTTGAAAAGTTCATCCCGTATTAAAAGAAACGGAATACCGCTTATCGGAACTCTTCTTGCTGTTCTTTTGATACTTGAACTTCTCGCGGCTGTGGTGTTGTCTCTTAGGCTTTCCGGACTTACTTATTCAAGAGGATTAAGAATTTCCCTCTCGGCAGGCGGCCCGAAGTCGATACTGAGCATACTGACCGCGGGTGAGTCCGGCTCTTCAAAGAAAAACGACTTTAAAGTTTCTGATGCGGATACGGTCTGGACCACTAATACAAAAGTCAATATTTTCGAAACTGCTTACGGAAATTCAAAAAGCGGCGTTGTCGTAAAAAGCGGCAACGGCGACAAGGTCATTGCCCCCGGCACGTCAAACTCCTATCGCTTCACAATCGACAACACAGGAAAATACAGTCTTGATTATGAGCTTTCATTTGTGTCTGAGCAGCACGGCTATACAAGGAGTGTTCCGGTTGAGGCAAGGATCTCTGACCAGAGCGGTAAATACCTGTTCGGAACCGAGACTTCGTGGCTGGGTATTGCTGATATTGATCAGGCAAAAGACGAGGCGACTCTTCAGGCAAACGAGAGCAAAACATATATCCTTGAGTGGCGCTGGCTTCTTGACGGAAATGACGACTTCGACAATTTCCTCGGCAATGCGACCGTTGAAAACCCTGTAACGCTTACTGTCGGCATAAACACTACGGCTGAGGTTACGGAAGGATCTGATGTTGATCCTTACGGACCCGGGGGCAGGAACGCATGGGCGCTTCTCAACCTTATCTGTATGGTGCTTACGCTCATCATCGGCGTTTATGAGTTTGTGCTTGTTCTTTCCGCGAAGAAAGAGCGCAAAAAGTGCGAGGAGTATCCGGATTATGTCGAGACGGTTTACTATACGAGGCGTCTGAAGAGAAGAAAGAGCAAGCTTTGGGATCTTCTGCCGCTTGCGGCTTCCGTCATCGTATTCTTCCTCACTGAAGATCTTACAAAACCTATGGTCTGGTACGACAAGTGGACGATCCTTATGGTCATCATATTGCTTATAAGCATAACTATTGCGCTGCTTACAAGGCTTAGAAAGCTGCTTGATGAGATAAGAGACGTGCTTGGCGACGAATATTTCGAAAAGGCAGGCGCGAAGACTGAGTCGGAGGGCGCTGCGGGCGTGCCTGAAAGCGGACCGGATGACGACGGGCCGGATGCTTAAACGAAAAGAGAAAAATACCGCATGAGGTTTCAGAAGAACAGGAATGAAAAAGTTTAAGAAAATTATTTCAAAATATCTTCCGATACTTTTCATAAGCCTTGTGATCGGTTTTTCCGCCTGGTCGTTTATGGCAAAAAATATCGCGAACAACGCCGTACCGATGCCTTTCGGCGTCGGCATGAGCGTGGTGCTTTCAGGAAGCATGGAGCCTGAGCTTTCGGTAGGGGATCTCCTGTTCCTGAAAGAAGAAAATGCCTATAAAGAGGGCGAAATAGTTGTTTACCAGTCCGGAAGGACAGCTGTCGTTCACAGGATAATTTCCATTGATGACGACATGGTAACTACAAAGGGCGACGCGAATAATGTCGCTGACGATCCGTTTGCTTTAAGAGACGTAAAGGCAAAGGTGACGGGAAAGATCCCGGTGATCGGTTATGCCGTGATCGTTCTTAAAAATCCTGTCGCGGTGATCGCGCTTATAGGGCTTGCGGTGCTGCTTCTTGTGAAGGCATACGCAAAAGAGAAGAAAGAGGCGGCGGACGAGCAGGAGGCGCTGAGACTTCAGATCCGGGAGCTTAGAAAGCAGATGGAAGATGAGGGAAAAGGTGCCGGGAGCGAAGGCGAAATTCCCGAAATCTCAGATCACGAAAACCCGGATTAATATTATGATCGCACAAGACAAGAGGAAGGAGGAGCTGAAAGACAAAATGAAGAATAGCGGCAGTGTTATAATGCGCATAGCTGTCATATTGCTTTCACTTACTCTTCTTTCGTGCGGGCTGATCACAGGAAGATACGCGCGGTTTACTACCGGAGATTCGTCGGGAGATTCGGCAAGGGTCGCGAAGTGGGTGTTTGTTGTGGAAAATAACGGCGCTAGCTCAGTTTTTCTTTTGCAGGATATAAACAAACCCGGTGATTCTCAAACTTTTTCTTTCGTCGTAAAGAACAACTCCGGCTCTTCTGTGTCTGAGGTGTCGGAATCTTATACGCTTGATCTTTCGATCGACGGCGGCATCCCCCTTACGGGCACTTTTACAAAGAACTCCGGAACGCCTGTAAATGTTAACGCTGTTTCGACAGGCTCTGCTTCCGCATCCGCAACAGGCTCTTTTCTGCCGGGATCAAATGATTCTGATACTTATGATCTTGTCCTCACGTGGCCTGATACTTATATCCTTGGCGACGTCTATTCAAGCGGGAGAATTATGTCTTATGTCACACTAACAGTAACAGGCGTACAGATCGACTGATGTTTGCGTATTTATTATACGCGCGTAATATAACTAAAAAGGGAGATATTTGATGGAAGATAGATCCTTCAAAAATAGTTTTTTCGGGATTGTGAAAAAGTACCGTGTTTTATTCATTATCACGGCGTTTTTGCTTGTTGTCGCGTGCGTTGCGGGCGTTTTACTTGCAAAATATATTTCTGAAAACAGACAGCAGGCTGCTATGATTTCAGCAGGATTTCATATCAGCTCGAACCTCCTCGAAACGACAACTGTAAACAATATTGGCAATGTCAGTCCGATCATCATTGAAGTTTACAATTTTGAGAAAGAAAACAACGAGCAGATATCCGCCGTAGCAATAAAGTACACAGTAACAGTCACCAACGGAACGCTTGTTTCTGTTCTTGACAACGGCGCAATAGTTCCGCTTGAAGACGGCAAATATTCATTTCCCGCTTCGGCGAAAAGAACACATCAGCTTACCGTTAATCCGTCCGGTTCCGGAGATGTTACCGTATCTGTCGCTGCCGTCCTTCCGTTTACAAAGACTCTTTCGGGTACGTTCAACTTCAACGATCCTCAGTATAAGATCGAGAAAGATCTGCATAATCCCGACGGAGACCTTTATGTTCTTACAGTATATTCAAACGGATATAACGGAGACATTACTTTTGTTCTTCCTTCTTCGGTTATTGCCGACAGGACTGTACCGGATCAGCAGACCTGGCTTCCCGGAAACAGCTATGTTTTTTCCGTGAGTGACCATTCTGCTTACACTCTGAGATTTTTCGGAAATATTTCACTTACTTCTCTTACGACCGTCGGGTCTCCATATACGATCACGATTCCATTGAACAGTTAAGGTGACAAAGATATGAAAACTTTAAACTTTGCAAAAATCAGACATTTGTTTTCACAGGGTACAGCCCTGTTTCTTGCTTTTATTATGTTGTTTGGCTATATACCGTTCTCCGCTTTCGCGGAAATTGCCAATAACGTAAAATTGTCTCCTTCGTCTGGAACAGTTGAGAATATTTCGGATGACCCGGGAAATATTGAAAAGGAAATCAAGCTCTATGAGCAGACATTGTTTGACGTTTCAAAGAAAGTGTCTATAAGCGGCATGCTTCCCGAAAACGCTGTTGTTTCCGCGCGTGCTCTTACAGAACAGGAAGTCAAAGACCTTGAACTCGTTGGCGTAAAGGTTGTTTTTGCCTACGATATAAAGATTTTCGTTAACGGTGCGGAGTATCAGCCAAAGTCACCGGTCTCTGTTCATGTCGCGGAAAACGATGTGAACGATGATCTGACTGTCACTCATATAAAGACAGACGTAAACGGCGATGTTTCGCGCCATGAAGTCCCTTCTGAAGTAAATGAAAACGGCGACGCTGTTTTTTCAGCCGACAGTTTTTCTGTCTATATCGGAACTGTTAAAATCAGTGATACTATCAGCCTTGAAGCCGGTTCGGGATATAAGTTTTATTCGGACGCTGCCTGCACATCCGAGCTTTCAGGCGCCGTTGAATGGTCTCTGTCAACAAACATCTACGTAAAAGCGACTGTAGAAGGAGTTTCTATATCATCTGTTTCGGTAAGAAATATCACCGACGGAGAAGTAAGCTCTTATGCGACAGTTACGGGTCCTTCTGCCGGTGTTTATGCGGTAGCTTTTTCGGCAACCGACGAAAACGCGACAAGTCAGATCATTTCTGTCGTTGTTACAGGTCTTCCTGTAACTATTGACCTTGGTTTTATTCCTTCTTCGTTTACTAATGACTCGTCAATGAAAACTCTTGAAATTCCCGGAAGTGCCGGACATTTCATGCAGTCACAGAAAACGAGTATCGAGGCAACCGCTGATACGCTTCTCAGTCTCGGAACACCCGAACGTTTTGGATACCAGTTTAGAGGTTGGTCAAAAACCGTAGGCGAAACTACCACTACTTTTTCAGAAAGTACTGTCTCAGACACGCCAACAGCATCCGAACTTGCTTCGGGAATAACTTATACTGCTACTTGGGAGCCATTATCATTCCCGCTTGTACTTTCAATCGGAACTCTGGTTCCTTCCGCTAATGTCTTAATTTCATTTGACGGATCCGATCCTTCTCTTAGTGTTGCGGCATTCAGAAGCGCTAATCCAACATATTTTTCTGATTTTAGTGATACTACACTATATTTTGAAACAGAATATATATACGGAGAAACTGTATCTGATTTTTTCACACGTATAAATCCATCCTGGGTAATCCCTCAGCTTTTAGACAATCGTTCGAATGAAGAAAAAATGTTCTTCGCGGGCTGGACTGTTAACAGTATTCAGCTTCTTACTTCAAGCGTTTTCTCACTTGGAAACAGTGGAATTCTTAACAGTGAGGCATCAGGTTCTCTTTCAGCATATCTTGCGTCGCTTAGTACCGACAAAACGACCATGATGGCAGTCTGGCAGGATTATTCATTTGTTTTGGATGTTACCAATAAACCTTCGGATTGGAGTTTCAGCTATACTGTAATTGATCAAAATGATAATCCCGTAACGACAGCTCTTACGGGATCATCATTTTCTATTCCCCGAGGTGCCACTGTAAACATGAGCGTACCTGTATCTTCAAACAATTATATTACTGGCTGGAATATAACGTATACAGATGATTTAAGCAATATAATAAGAATTTATCCTTTGGATAAGCCTTATTCTCAAGGCGATACAAGTTTGAATTATTATTTTACAATGCCATCTATCTCGGTTAATGCAGTCTATGTTTTGAATGGTATAGTATATGCCAACATTGCAGAGAGTCCTGTCACTTTTGCAGAAAATGTTACAGCACCTTCCGGTTATACATATCAATTTGGCTTTTGGTACAATCGTAGGATGACCTCATATAATTTTGTGACTGATTCAAGTAGTTCTATTTCAGTTAATTCATTTCTCCCTCTTTTTGGAACGAATGACATATCTGATACTTCTCTTTATGGGGATGCTAATGGTTCATATTTATATTATTTTTATCCTTGGAATAAAACAAAAGATTTCTATATTACAAGCTGCGGATCACCTACTCAAAATCAATTGACTTTGATAGACAGTATTAATGTTTATTTTCAAGATGTTGTTATGGTCGCCACTTATGATTATTCTAGTGATGCTGTAGGACGATTTCTAAGTGGTTATCGTGTTGAAGGAAGTGCAGGTAATTTTGCATCTCCTGAAGTTCGCGATTCATTTGGTAAATATGGCAATGTAGTTGTAAATTCTGCATATCATTCTAAGTATAATCCCAAGTTTTATTTTATTGGTAACGTAAATACAGTAGCAACATTCTTTCCCGACAAACTGATTGTTGATACGAATCATTATTCTGATTATTATTTTTATGGTGTAGACGGAGGATCTGTAACAATTGCAGGACTTTGGGGTAATTATTGCGCACATTTTAATTCTCTTACTGTCAATTCTTATGATAATACTTCTTATCCTGATTATCTTGATAACTCAGAATATTTCTGTTTTCTCGTTTCACCAACAGAAACGGGCGGAAACTGTCATTTTTTAAATTGTGTTATTAACCTTCCAAATAAAACTATTCATACCCCCAAATCAGCAAATGGTGGTATTGAATATGATGGTTACTATAGATCAAATACCTCGATTGTTCATATTGGACGAATTTATGTAATGCAATTTCAAGCAGGCGGAAACAGATCATACATTCATGTTTACAATGATATTATGGTGCGTAGCCTCGGAGAGTTTAATCTAAGAGGTAGTGCTTCGTTGGTAGTCGACGGGAATATTCTTGGCAGAGGTTTCGGAAATTCAGGATCGATTACATCAACCGGTTATTTGATTGTAAAAGGAAATAGAGCTGAACTTGGACGTGTATCCATAACAAATACCACAATAATAGCAAACACAATTGTTTTGGCACAGCCCGGTTCAATTGGTGCAAATGTAAACTTATTTGCAAATGTTATAGGGAATCCTTCTTCGCTTTCTTACAATTTAAACTCAACTACAGGTCAGTATACTTTTACATATTCTGGGTATTCTAATGTAGCATCAACAGATACTTTTCCTTATACGACTTATTTTGGTAATTCAACTCAAGCATCCAGTTTCAGTTTCAACGGCGGTAGTATTTATCTATATGGTTATTATCCTGAAACAGGTACTTATAGTGGAACTGTCAATGCTACTGATGCAGCTAATCCTTTATCACATATACTCGGTGAGATCCTTCATGAAGGAGATTTGAAGAGTGAGTATGTGCAATTGAACAAAACTCTTAGCGACGAAGCAAAATCATCCGCATGGGATAGTTCAATTGATTTTACAAATCATGAGTGTATTGCTTTCGGTTCAAGTAATAACCAGTTTATTACTGCTAATATCAATGGATCATCGATTTATGCACGTGGCAATCTTCACTTTTTTTCGAAGGTTGTTATGACAGACGGCATTGTCATTTGTGGTGGAGTTTTTTCTTCACGAAGAGATCTTTCTGTAACTGGCGGATCTATTACGGCAGAACAAGTCGGAAATACTTATCAACGTTTAATTACAGAATCCGGTATTTCTCGCTGGACATCTACATCTCTCTCAAACTGTTCAATAACGGCAAAAATTATCGGATCAACATCTGATATTGTAAACAGTCGTCCTTCGAGAAGTACAGTTATAGTTGGTCCAAATGTTTTACTAAACAAATGGAACGGCAATGACATAACTGTTAATACTGACATATATATAAATTATATATATGATAATTCTATATTCACCTTTACACCAGCGCAGGATTCGTTGCGTTTTGCTAAAACATTAAACTCTTCAGGAGTACTCTCTTATGATGCCTTTACAGGTTCAAATGTCTCTGTTTCCCCTCCCAATGTAATAAGTCCCTCTGATCCGAGTGATTCAGGATCTTGGAGATATGGAAGTGCCAACGGTCCCGAAGTGACAGTGTTTTATGATAATGGAAAGTATTCTCTTGCAGGGCCTGAATCTCCTGTTTTTGAATCGGATCATATAGAACTTTATGCAATTAAAAGTAATTATACGCTGTCAATTGCAGAGGGAGCAGATAAAATTATATACACAAATGTTACTGGACTATTATCATCGGGATCGGCAACAGTTACCTACAACAGTAATATTATTTTAAATCTTACAACAGTTGACTTGGCAGATAAGATAGTTATCTGGTATGTTGACCCTGCCGGCAGATATCATAATGTTATGCCAACTTTTTCATATAATTCTGTTTCTTTTGAAATGCCTGCTTATGATGCAGAAATACATATTACCGATGAATTGCAGTTATTCTTGGATCTTTATGAAATTGCTTTTACTTCTGATGGTTTTAGATTAGAATATGAGGAAACAAGACCAGATAGCAGTTTTTCATATAAAGGAGATTTACGAATCAAACAAACAAATATTAGTGATGGAGATATAGTTTACTACTTAAATAGTGAGGGATCTGTTGGTGCTAATACATTTCAGATAAGACATGCGACAAATCTATCTTCGTTTGGGGATATAACGTCATCTCGTAGATATACAGGAAACCGAATGCTTGTAGAAGAAGGCGGAGGTGATTCATTCTCTACCAGAAAGATTACCTTGAATGGAATAGCTCAATATAACTCCGATTATTCACAATCCGGCACCTATGTTTTAGGTAGTGAATCTCTAACATTTTATATCGATGGACCTGTTCAAATAAATCCTATTTTGGGCAGTCCTTTGTGCGGCAATATCACGCTTATTGGAGCAAACGGAGACAATACTGATGTCGTACGATTTAGACTTACTTCCTCAGGAATCAATACAGCATTACGTTCAGCTTCTTCTTCGGCTGTCTACACTGTTAAAAATCTGGTTTATTCTTTTAGTGGTACAGGATGGCTTACTGACTCTGGAAGCTTAATTTTTGATCATTCTTATTACAATGCACCTAATCTATATGCAAACTCCGGTATTGCGGCGGGTGATATAAGGATAATTAATTCCAGTTATTGTAGATGGCTTCATACGGGAAATTATGGTTCATATGGCTTTTTGTATGCAAAAAGTGTATTTATAGATAATTCTACTGTTGAAACACGTTTTGGAACGATGATGAACGGACGAAATTTCTTCGTACTCGGCAATTCATTTTTGAACAACCAATTCGAAATTAAAGATTCTATTGTAAATATACAGTATAATTATTCAGATGATTCTAAATTAAATGAAATTACCATAAACAGTAATATTCCGGAAGAAGTAATTATTTCTGGAAACTCCGAAATTACGATTAATCAAAGATGTTTATTTAAAAAACTAACATTAAAAGATTCAGCATCGTTTACTATCACTGATACTGAAAACACAATATTGGAATGCAGAGCTTTAGAATTAAAAGATTCATCTTCGCTTTCTGCAGATTTTATTGTGGTTTCCGGCTTTTACTGGGGCGAACCTCAGTCAGAAACCAGTTTTAACGATCTTGCAGATAGTGGGTCGGGTTTCGTTGACGGTTTATCATATGCCGGTCTTACAATATCTGATTCAGCTATAGTTTATGCAAATGAATTTGTTGGTGGTGATATAAATTCAAAAATTACCATAAACGGAGGAACTCTGACCTCAAAGCGAATCGGAACTTTTGGAGGCTTCTTTGGGTATGCGAAAGCGTTACCTAAATCAGGTGAAGCAAACTTTTATATATATTCTAAAAAATCAAGGGTTCCTGTTGGTGCAACTATAACGCTAAATTCAGGATTAATTAACATAACTTCTAATGGTTATCTCGGTGGAATTAATTCTACAGTGAATATAAATGGCGGAACCGTTAACCTTGCAGACGGCGCGATCATCGGTATGACCGAAGCTGACTCCGTAAAACTAAGAAACTATTATTCGTCAGTTTCTGATGATATTTCATCACATATTGCTACGAATAACACGATTCATATTTCAGGCGGTGATGTTTCAAAAACAGGAACGACAGGTTCAATCAGTTCCCCGTACGGAAATGTAACTATTACCGGTGAAACTACATCAGTCGATGTCTGTGATTTGAAGGCTGACGGAGGCACTGTTGATATTTCCAAAACCGGCGCTTCAAATTTTGAAAACCCTTATACCGGATCTGATAAAAAACATAATTATGTCGGGGTCATTGTTTCCGACGAGCTTACGGGTAGAAGCATTGCTGTTACCGACGGTGCTGTTGTTTATGCGCTTTCAGCAGTTGCTGTCGTTCCTTCAGGTTTTTCCGGCGGTCTTGTTGTACAGAAAAAAATCGACGGAACAAAACCGGTCGCATATCTTTATACAGGCGGTAACTTCGGTTCTATCGGCGAAGGAACAGTAACGAATGATTATGATACAGGCGCCGTTAATGCGGCGACGATAAATGTTTTCGGGTCACAGGTCGTAAATATCATCTATGTGATAAATCGTGACGGCATCATATCTTCTGACGACCTTGCTTTTATTACATATCCGTCAGGTGAAAATATCAGTTATTATAATGTTGAGACTGACACAAACGCAGATGACAGCGTCCGTTATGTCGCTTTGAAGGATCCGGATTGCCTTGGTTATGTTTTTGACGGCTGGGTAGATGAAAACGGCGAACCCGTTACACGAATCGACCGCATGATCCGTACAAACAGAACGTTTTATGCCACATGGCATAGAAGAATTCTTCCTTTCAGGATATATGTTACTTTAACAAATCACAGCGATGCTACAGCTGCAATGACGCAGGTGGGTTCATCCGATCTCTTCTATTTCAACACGCTTGCATATGCAGAATACGGCAGCAGTGTTTTAGGAATAGGCGCAAATAAAGTTAATCTTGCTGCATATACTACAAACTCGGATGTAATTAATGAAGTTATCTGTGACGATTCTGTCTATGTTGCGCTGCTTTCGGGTGGTTCGAACAATCCCGTCTCTGTAGATACAATTGTTAATAAAAATATGGTGAGAACATATCTTCAGAAGATCGCTGACGGTGATGATTCAGATGATTTCGTCATCCTTTCGGCAACTTCTTCAATCAGAAGAAGCATAGGATTTATGTTCTTTATCAATCTTGACGGCGCCGGGAGGCCTGTAAACGCTTATTTCAACAATGCAGAAACGCCTTCGCAGAAAAACTCATTAAGGATTCTTTCATATATTCCGATCAATGTAAATCTCGGAAATGTTCATTCCGGAGTTACAAACGGAACTGAAAATCAGCTTATGCTTCCTACTGCTCCGGGTTATACTTTCGGAGGATGGTATGATAATGCATCGTGCACCGGCACTGTTTATTCAGGAAACGAAGCGGTCAGCACGCTCCTTGCAGGAGGAATTTCTGAATTCTATGCTAAATGGACTCCAAATGCGTATAAGATAGAATTTATAATTGAAGACAGCGTTACAGAGCACACATGGATAACGCCTTCTGATGACGGAACAGACGCGACAAGACCTGCTGAATATGATGCAGGAACAAACCCCGGTTATAAAACACTTTATTACAGCTGGATATATGATACTCCTATAACTGCCGCAAACTTCCGGACTACATATTCATATAAGAATATGCTTGGATCGACTGTTTCGGGAACGGATGAGTCATATTACGTTCTTCCTACAGGCTGGAGAGAAGGATATGTATTTATAGGCTGGCGTTATACGATCGGCGAGACGGATTATTCACTTAGTGTTGATGACGAGCTTAATATCGCAAGCTTCTCCGGAAATCTTAATACTGATGCGGCTTCGGGAACTGTCGCGATAACATTTACTGCGACTTTTGAAAAAGCGACTGTTACTTACCATGTGACAAAGGGCGCTTTCAGCGAAGGTGCTTCAGCTGATATAACCGGATCGCTTTCGTCCGGATCTACATATGTTAACAGTAGTCTTGCTTACAAAGATCCGCTTGCAGCATACTTTGCGGAACCCGGTTCCGGAAGTGCGTCAACATACAATGTTGTTGCTTCGAACACAGTCTCCGGCGCCGTTGATTACGGATATGGTGTTAAGAGTACTACAGCCGCGTATTTTGAAGATCCTTCAAATGCTTCTTCACCTTATCACGCCGGCGATTTCAGAGAAGTAATCTCTCGAAAAGGTTATACTTTTAACGGCTGGACGAAATACGAAAACGGAACAGGCGGAAACTATTACAGCGCTCCGAGATTTGAAAATATTGAAGTATATGACCAGTGGTCTGCAAATACTTATAACCTTAAGATTTACGGTCTTGATGCTTCTGAATATGCCGAGACAGGCCACGGAGATTATACTTCCGTATTCAGCGCTGATGCTGTCTCTTCGTCCGGATTTGGTGATTCCGTTAGATCGGGATACCCTCTAAGCGTGACTGTTGGTTCATCTATTCCTGCAAATTCTTTCCCTGCGCGCGAAGGCTCTGATCTTTGGTATGCGATAAATGATCTTGCTCTTGGCGATAACTATAAGAGGTATCTTCTTGGTATTACTTTTGTTCCGCTTGATCCCGGAACAAGCAAAGTGTCCGGCGCTGATGTTGGCGGTGCAGATGTTCCGGAAAACGAAAGCTACAGACATTATGCGGAAGCTATAAACAGAATGTACGCCAGCGGAACGCTCCTTCAAGAGACAACAGGTTTGTTTTATTTACCTGAAGATGATTCTTACAGGACAGACATCGGTGACGCAACTGTTGTTAACGGATCTGTCAGTTCTGTGACTGTTGTTGACTATCCTTCCGGTTCTACAATAAAGACTTATGGCGTTTACCGCGAAAGATCTCTTGTAATAGTTGAACGGTATATGACCGACGTTGAAAACCGAAGGATCGTTTACGCAGGTCCCTGGCAGACATGGTATGATGTTTCAGGTTATGACAGAACTGTTATAGAAAATCAGGGATTCCAGTTTACCGGATTTTATGTAAACAGTGTAAATGTACGTTCCGGGTGGGAATATCCCGGCAGCAGTACGGTTTATGATAATAATAAAGATTCTAATCTGAATTACAAACAGGACGCAACCGACAAGGGTATCTACGATATAATGGTCTACAGCGTCTATGTTCCTGTTGATAATAAAGAGATAACCTTAAATGCAGGGTCAGATCCTACTGCCGCTTTACCGAGCGACACTTATGTTTATACGATGCCTTCGAGCGTTCAGAGCGGCTATATGAGTTTCTCGGTTCATCTGCCGTCAGGTGTTTATTTGACGACAGTATCTGATATGACAGCTCACCGGCTGACAGATACCTGGGGGACTGATAACACTGCTGATAACACTGTCGCAGTAATGATGACTATACATGCTTTCGGTGATCCCGGAAACTCAGTTCCCGCCTATGAGCAGACGTATGATCTAGCAGATTATTTAGGTTTAGGTTCTGCAACATGGTTCGCGGACGGTTCTTCCGAGCAGGTTGTTCGCGCAGGAGATACGGTCACGCTGACACTTTATCATTCCGGTGTTATGACTCAGGAGCAGCTGTTGGCGCTTTATTCATCAGTTATAAACACGATCGAGTTCAGATTCGACAACGATACCGATCATACAAACGCAAATACTTTGAACGGTCAGGCCGTAAACATGATGATCAATGTTCAGCTTGTTGATTCGCTTTACACAGTTCATTATGTGGCAACTCTTCCTGAGAATGTTTCGGCGCTTACGGTTTCCGACTTGCACGGTTTTACTTCATCAGGAACAACTTCAACTCTTAATGCGGTAAACGTACCTTACGGACAGATCAAGGATCAGCTTCCTCCGCTTCTTGAAGGATATCAGTATGTTGTTGCGGCAGTTGATCCTGATCACCCCGTAATAACGGCCGATCCCTCTTACTGGAGCGTTACTTCAGGTCCGGCGTCAGGTGAGATTACAGTTCATGCGTCTTATATTGCGATACTTTATAAGCTTATTGCGGACGGCGCAGGTGCCTCCAACGACGGTACGCTTGATCATTGGACAGTAACATATACTGATGGTTTAAGCGGCTCTGAGTCTTCTTCTTCTCCTCTTGACGCTGCCGCGGGCGAGGATCTTAAATATCATTCTACTGTAACATTTGTTCCGAAATCAGGCGCTGATCAGTATGCTGAATTTGTGACTTTGATCATGAAGATCAAGGATACGGATACTGTGGCTGAAACGCATATTCTTTCGGAATATATCGGAGTTGGCGGAAACGGTGTTCTGCGTATGCCGGCATACGACGTTTACGTTGTTTACAGTGATGTGAAAACACTTTATCTTGATAACGGATCGATCCTGCTGACTGACACAGGATTCAAACAGAAGAGCGGATATTCTGACAGCAGAGGTTTTGGCGATATTTCTGAAACAGTATGGCACGGAGATTATATTATTCTTCAAAACGCCGCAAACAATACCGCCGCTGAGGATGCAGTCAACAACCCGGGCTGGGTAAACATCCTGTCATTGAAGGGAGACCTCACAAAGAGGAGTTCTTCGGATTCCACAGAAAAAGATATTACTCTTGGAAATATCAAGATAGAAACTTCTGATTCGATAGTCCTCGAGCCTTCATCTTCTACAAAGGCCAAAGTTGAGATCGGAAGCGATACGATTACAGGAAGCATAGAAGGTAAGAGCATAAGAGTTCCCTCCGACGCCGAGTTAAACCTTACATCCGGAATGTCTGAAAATTCCGATGTTGATCTTTCGCCTTCATCAGGTGCCGCGATAGGCGGCTCTGCTTCTTCGTCCGCAAACGGTGTTATCAATCTTTCCAATCTTGACATTTCCATGGATCTGTCTGCAAGCCAGACTGCTTCCGGAATAGGCAAGGGCGCTTATACAGGCACAGGAAATGATATCACTGTTTCAAATTGTAATATTACAGTTTCTGAATCCGGCGCGGGTTCGTGGAACGGCGGTGCCTGGATCGGCGGAAAAGACGTTTCTTCTGTAACTCTGACAAACTCAACTGTCTCAAGAAGCAGTAGTCAGGGCGACGCTGTCTGGGGTTTCAGACTTGCCGACGCTGATGTTGTAAATATTAATACGAGCAACCTCGGTACATCCGGCAGGGCGCTTTTCGTTCCGATCCATGCGGATGAAACGCTGAATATTGCAAACAGTTCGTTATATCTAGAAAATAGATTCGGTCTTGGATCGCATTCAATGATCGGCACAGATGACGGTATTACATCAGTTACAAACAGCGCAGTCCAGGTTGCATATTCCGGAACTGCTTCCGCTGACGATCTTTATACAGGTGTACTTAAGATCATGGATGTTACATCGGATGTGACTGTCAACGCGACCCAGATACTCGAGGTAAGTCATGATGATATCACAATAACATCAACCGGAGTTACGCAGGGGTCTTCGACACACACGCATCCGAACCTTGGTTATTTGCTTCTTGAGGAACTGCCCGCTCCCGCAACCGCCAATGACTTCACCGTCACAAGCATTTCAAGCGGTAAGAACATAACTGTAAGACAGCCTCATACTCCTTCGGGAAGCTCAGATCCTGTAAATCCTGCCGTTATTCTGAAGGACGCAGCTTTTAACGAAAATACATCTGTTGTTTTAAACGGCAATCTTACGGTAACAGGTACAACTTCTGTAGCCGACAACAAGCTTCTCTCTGTAACGGGCAATACTTCAACTCTTACTTTAAACGGCGGGCTCACGGAATCAGAGGGCAGTTTCTCGCAGACAGGCGGATCTCTTGTCAGGACCAATGCCGATCTTGCAATCGGCGGCAATATGACGCTTTCAGGTGTTGCAGCCAATGTTGGCACAGGAAAGATCGGAAGTACGGGTTATAACGGAAATGTTACAACAGTAAATATTTCCGAAAGCGACGTAACGGCTGATTCCATAGGAGCTCTTGGCGCTTTGAACGATACATTTACATTTGTTGTTCTTGGAACGGGAAATACTCTTAACGGAACAGTTTATGCTGACAGATACAGGCTTTCTTACGTTGTTTCTTCCAATATGGATACATCAGATCTTGCTACAGTTCTAAGGACCAAAGCTTTGTATGTAAGCGGTGTTCTGACCGGTTCCGAAACAACAGTTACTGAAAGTAAATATATGCCCGGCGGCGTTTATGTAAGCGGCGTTCCGAGTGATCCTTCCGTAACATTGGGTTCTACGCCACCGTTTATGTATTGGTATATTCTTGACGAAAACGGTCTCAGGGTTGAACTTGCATCATCTTATACCCATACTGATAATATGACGGGCGCGACTGTTCTTGATGCAGGAACAACATCTACCGAGAGAACAGCGACTTCTCCTTCCGACGGAACTGAAACGCTTCTTGTTCATGCCTGGTCATATTCGGGATCTGCTTCAGTAAAGCCTTACAGACTTATAAGAGAGTTTAATGACGGAACGAATTCTGTCACGGTTCAGACAAACCAGGCGTTTACGATCGATTTCACGGCGCAGGGTGCGATGATTGCCGGTCATGATTATGCTGTTGTATTCAGCTCGGCTCTTCCTGTCGGTACAGCTCTTGCTTTAACAAAGACCGGAAGTTCGTCTTACACATATTACTATTACAAAGTAACAACGGATGATACCGTTTCCGTACGTTTCAGTGATTTTGTAAGGATGGATACGTCTGATACACATTATTCAGGAACTGAGTTGTCAAATGAGCGCTTCCTCTTAAGCTGCGATTTTGCCGGAACTAACGCTGCGGAAGTAACAAATGTCACTGTCGGTTTTGAACTTTACCAGCCCGGAGACACGGCGGCGATTCCGCTTCTTTCGGCTCCGGTCAGATACAGCCTTACATCTGTTACAAAAGGTGTGATTTCAATGAGCGGTTCAACGATAAGTGTTGACACTGCTCCGGCGGGAGATGTTGATCTTGCGGGAAAACATTTGTATCTTGTCGGTTCTCTTACAAAGAATGCTAAAATGTTTACAAGATCTCAAAGGGCAAACATCTTGTTCAATACCGGTTCCGGTGACAATCCCGGCATCTGGATTTCCGGAAACACGGTTATCTATGATGTTGGCGAATACGGAAGTACCGCAAGTGATATTACAATTACTTACAGCGGTTTCATTCCGGGTACTTACCAGGCTGACTGGATGCTCTGCTATGCTCCTGATGCAGGCAATAATAATATAGTAAACCTCACTATAAGCAACGTTGTTGCCGAGTCATCAAGGACTGTCAGCTGGACGGCACATCCTTCACTTTCAGTAGCATCACCTTCTACGGTACTATATAAGCAAGGCGAAGCGCATACACTTACGTTCACGCTCTCAACTCTTGCCGCATACGGCGTATCGCTGACATCCGTTACTCCTGAGAAGCAGACTGCGATCGCAACATTTGTTGATGAAAGCGGAATAAGCTGCTCTGCTGTGCCTGTTGCTGTGGCATCGGGTTCTTCTCAAACTTATACTGTCACGCTTCCTTCAACGCTTGCCGCAGGAACCTACAGGATCGTGTTCTCGATAGATGACGGAACGAGTATAAACGACAATGTTTATTACAGCTTTATAGTGAAATAGTATTGATAATATTGTTGTATATACTAAGAACCGGATTCCTCTTTTTGGCGTCCGGTTCTTTTCATTTTTAAGAGAATATGATAGAATAGAAGATGTGGTTTTGTAAGTATAATAGTGCAATATTTCCGGAAAATAACTTATTTCCTGACAATATTATTCTCCTTGAATTAATGTTGACAGACTTGTAGAATGGTATTGCTGAAGGATTTTAAAGCTTCTTCGGCTGTTATTTTCGGAATGTATTTGTAGGCTTTTGGCTGCTTACAATATAAGAAGTAACATCAACAAATTGGCGGGTAAAAGGAGAGATGACTATTGAAAACTATTGGCGAATCGGGTAAAATCAGTGACGTAAATACTGAGCGGATCAAAAGGCTCAGGCTGTTTGATGATAAGTTCATGAGCGTTTGTTTTGACGGATACAATGAAGGCGCGGAACTGCTTTTGAGGATCATTCTTAGAAGAAATGATTTTAAGATCAAAAGCGTTGTTACTCAGAAAAGTTATAAGAATCTGCAGGGCCGTGACGTTATACTCGATATTGTCGCACAGGATGAATCCGGAACAGTTTATAATATTGAAGTTCAAAGAGATGGACAGCGGGCCGGCGGAGAGCGTGCAAGATATCACTTGGGCATTTTAGACAGCAGTAATCTTAAGCCAAACGAGGATTTTAACAAGCTTCCTAAAACTTATGTGATATTTATTACTGAGAAGGATGTGATCGGCGGGAGGTTGCCGATTTACACTGTTATAAAAGTTGTGGAGGAGCTGGGGGATGGCTTCGAAGACAGATCGCGTTTAATTTACGTGAACGGTACGGATCAGAATCCGGAGACGGATCTTGGAAAGCTGATGCATGATTTTCACTGCACTGAGGCAGATGATATGTATTTTAAGGTGCTTGCCGACAGGGTCAGGCAATTTAAGGAAAATGGAAAAGGAGTGAACGATATGTTGAGTGTGTTTGATGAGATTTACGATGAGGGGATGAGTGTTGGAAGGGATGCGGGAAGGGCCGAAGGCATAGCCGAAGGCACAGTGAATGCTAATGTTAATGCCATTAGGGTCATGATAACAACTTTCCATGTTACTGTAGAAGAAGCTTTTAACTCGTTACAGGTTCCTGAAGCCGAGAGGCCGAGATATATCGAGCTTTTGAAAACGGCGTAATAGGGTCAGGCAATTTAAGGAAAATGGAAAAGGAGTGAACAATATGTTGAGTGTGTTTGATGAGATTTACGATGAGGGGATGAGTGTAGGAAGGGATGCGGGAAGGGCCGAAGGCAGAGTCGAAGGCAGAGTCGAAGGCACAGTGAATGCTAATGTTAATGCCATTAGGGTCATGATAACTACTTTTCATGTGACAGTTGAAGAAGCTTTCAACTCATTACAGGTTCCTGAAGCCGAGAGACCGAGATATATCGAGCTTTTGAAAACGGCGTAATTATGTACAGTTTGTAGTTGATGGTTGGCAACCGAGGTGCGGATTCAAAGCTGATTAGGCACGCTTGTTGTTGCAACTGGTTAACTGCTATTAAGAGAACAATGAACAAAAAGAAAAGAGTGGGCCGGTGCGGTTCCACTCTTAACTTTTAACTGTTCTATGTTCACGATAAATTGTTCACCATTCACTGTTACCGGTCAACTATCCCGGCCCCGGTGTCTCACTTGGCATGTCCGGATCAAACGTGTAGAACGTTGGCAGTTCCGTTTCTTCAGGTACGAGCCCAAGCTCCTTGGCTTTTTCGTAGCACTCTGTGCAGAATTCGTGGGAGAGCTCGTATTTCCAGTCGGTGGGGAGGTAAACAGAGCCGCCTTCGCCGTTTTCGTCGTTGTTGTCTTCAACGGTCTGTTTTATGTATTCAACAGTCTCCTCGTCTCTGTAGAGGCCGTAGGCGCTTCTGACTTTGCTTCCAACAAGTTCGCACCATTCGGTGGCAAGGCGATATTTGCCGTATTCATCCTTGGAAGCGGTGCACACGTCAAGGCATTTGTGGCATTCGCAGTATTCCATTGGCCCGGGTTCCGTGCCTCTGATAAAGATTTCTTCGTAGACCCAATTCTTTGCTCTCGGGTCATTTTTACACGCTTCTGTGGCCCGTTTTCCGGAGCTTGTGCATATTTCCACTTTGACCAGGTTGCTGCTGCGGAGCAGGTCTTTGATCGGCAAATCCCTGTGGATCTCGGTCATGACCTGGTGCCAGATGGTGGTTGCCCAGCCGCCTTCGATGTTGACGTCGCAGGGGGAACTGTCGTCGTAGCCGTACCAGCAGGCCGCGGTGTAGTAACCTGTGAAGCCCACGAACCAGTAGTCCACAAGGTCAGTGGTGGAGCCGGTCTTGCCGCCAAGGGGAAGCACCGTGTCGCCGTAGGTGATGCCCGCGAAACGTCCCGTGGATCTTGAGTCATAGGCAACGCTTTCAAGCATTGAAATGACAACAGCCGCTGTGTCCGGGTTCTCGTAGACGATGGTTCCGGTGCGGTTGGTGTTGTCAAGGAGCAGCTCGCCGCCCTGGGCGTAGACCTTAGAATAGCAGATGGGTTTGTAGTAGATGCCTCCATTGGCGATGGCGCTGTAGCCCGCTGCCATCTCAAGAGGGGAGACGCCGTTTTTGAAGCCGCCAAGGGCTGTCGATGCGTAGGGCTCGTCGAACTTGTCAATGCCTTCCTTTTTAAGATAGTCAAGGCAAAGGGTCATGTTGCGCACAAACAGATGGGCCGCAGGGATGTTGTAGCTCATGAGTAGGGCGTATCTGTAGTTCAGGAGACCGTGCACTTTGTTGTCCCAGTTGCTGGGCCAGATCCTGTTGGGGTTCGAAGTGTCAAGGTGCTCAGCCTCTTCGTCCATAGCGGACCCGGCGGTTATGATTCCTTTATCGATGAGGGGACCGTAGATCAAAAGAGGTTTGATGGTAGAGCCGGGCTGGCGTTTAATGTCGGTGGCTCTGTTAAGCGTAAGGCTCTGGGTCTTCTCGCCGTAGCCTCCGTAGACGCCAACGATCTCACCTGTCTCCTGATTCATTATTGCAATGGCGCACTGGCTGCAGTCCTCCGGATCCCTGCCAACGTTCATCCTGAAGTTTTTCTCATTGGTGAAAATATCGTCAAGGATGGTCTGAATGCGGGTGTCCTGGGTCGTGTAGATCGTTATTCCGCCGTTGAAAAGCAGGTTGTTGGCCTCGTTTACGGTCATGCCGCTTGCCACCAGGTCTTCTCTTACGGATTTAATGACCATGTCGGTGAAATAGGAGTAGACGTCATTGGCTTTTACAGTGACTGTTTCCTTGACCTTGTCGATCTCAAAAGTGAGTTCGGTCTGAATCGCCTCGATATACTCCTCTTCGGTGATGAAGCCAAGCTCCAGCATCTTGTCAAGGATGATGATCTGGCGCTTGTACTCATTGGTGCGGCCTGTTGTGGTGGCAGGGTTGTATTTGCCGGGGTTGTTTGGGATGCCCGCAAGATAAGCGCACTGGGCAAGGGAAAGCTCTGACACGCTGCAGCCGAAATACTTTTGTGCAGCTATCTGGACACCGTAGCAGTTATTGGCAAAATAAATACGGTTTAGGTAGAGCTCAAGGATCTTGTCTTTGTCGTTCAGGAGGGTCTCAAGCTGGATGGCACGCCACTGCTCCCTGATCTTCCTCGGGACCGAGCGGGAGTCGTCGCCGGTGACGTTTTTGACCAGCTGTTGGGTTATGGTGCTGCCGCCGTGAGAACCCATGCCGGGCACAAAATAGCCTACGACTGCGCTTAGGGATCTTTTTATGTCAACGCCGTTGTGGGTGTAGAAACGTTCGTCCTCGATGGCCACAAAAGCATTCCTGAGGTTCTCCGGAATCTCGTCAATACCTGCCCACACCGAATTCTGGGCAATGGTGCTCTTGAGGGTCGTGATCGTATTGCCTTCGCTGTCAAATATGACCGTCTGTCTGTCTGTGGTGTAAAGGTCGTTTAAAGTGAGCGGTTTGGAAGTGATGACGCAGCCAATGGCAATACCGCCAAGGAGCCCAACTCCAACGCCAATAACAAGAAAAACAAGCAAAAACAGAATCAGAAAAGTGTTGGAAAAAAACGTTTTGGTGCGCCTTCTGGCACGCATTTTTTTCTGCTGCTTTTCTTCAGGTGTTAACTCACGTTTTTTGGACCTGTTCGTTTCAGGGGTTCCGGTCTTTTTTGCCAATTTCACTTATCCTCTGAAATTATCGATTATAATTACCGATAAAGGAACCGTTTTAATAGTTAACGAAATCTATGGGATCCTGAAGCACTCCGTGGAGATACACTTCATAGTGTACGTGGGTGCCTGTTGCGGCTCCCGTTCTTCCCATCATTGCGATGACCTGACCTTTTTCAACTTTCTGGCCAACAGTCACTTTGGAAGAGGCCAGGTGGCCGTAAAGAGTCATGTAGCCGTTGCCGTGGTCGATCCTGACGTAATATCCGAGGCCCGTACCGTCGTCTACAAGGTGTACCTCTGTCACGGTGCCTGCTGCTGTTGCGTATATGGGACCGCCGCTTGAATTTCTTATATCAAGACCTCTGTGAAATTTGACCTGAGTTTTACCGTCTTTGGTATCGTAGTGGTTTCCGAAAGTGTAGCTGATCTTTCCTGCGGCCGGATTGATGTCCGGATAATATTTCAGCATGTCGTTTATCTCGGCTTTTTTGTCGTCGAGCATTTTCAGATACTCGTTGTAGTTTGCAGAGGTGTTGAAATTCTCGACAATGACCTGCTGGGTCTCTTCGATGTTTTCAAGTCCCTCGTACATCGACTCGCTTGAAATGGGGTCAATGTTGGCGCCAATTATATCTGCGATCTCGCTGATGGCGTCGTCTGTCTTGTCAATGGTCTCTTTCTGGTTCTCAATTGTCTCGTTCTGCTTTTCGATCAGGCTCTGCTGATAGGCAATGGTCTCCTGCTGGCTGTTTATGAGCACGCTGGAGGCCACGTCCCTGTCAATGAGGTTCTGAATGCTGCTGCCGTTTTCGGCGACGATATCGCCAAGTCTTTCGATCTCTTTTAAATTCTCTTCCTTTGCGTCAAGAGCATTGCCAAGGAGGATCTCCTTTTCAGTGAGATTCTTTTCAATGACTGCTTTCTCTGCACTGACTGCATCAAACATGTACGTCTGAAGATCGCTGTAGGCATGTCCTGCGGCAATATAAATGAACAAAGCGGAGATAAGAACGATGAGAAGGGCGATAGTAAGTGCGCTCTTGCGCTCCTTTATTGATTCGAAGAAACTTGTTTTTTCGTTAGTATTTTTACTCATGAATCAGATCTACCTTTCGGTTTTCTTATAGATCCGGCCTGACAATGTGTTGTTGTCTTATGCTGAGCCGAAAATCTTACTTAAAATATCACATACTTTATTTTTAATCAAGATAAATTAAATTTTAAAGAAATATTTAAGAGAACAGCGGACGGTGGGCAGTGGTCAGTTTAAAGTGGACAGTTGAGGTGCGGCTCCGCCGCGATTGCCGGAGCGCCTGCTGTGGAGTTTTCGTGCGAAACCGAACCTCAACTCATCACTACAACAGTTTTCTTTAATTATCTGTTGCGCACCGCTGTCTTTATTAATATAATAAAGTCGTATTTTGTATGACTTTTGGAGATTGTTTATGAGCGACAATAATATTGGCAATACCGGTTCGGATATAAGGCAGGAGCACGAGACTTTTCTGATCAACATGAAGAAATTTCTGTGCATTGCTCTTGCCGTTGTTTCTTTCGTTGGAGCCGGCTTCTCTTTCTACACCTTGAACTGCAAATACCTCGAGGCTTTTTCCGGATTTGAGTACGACGACAATATCCTGCCTTTTATCGTCTACTTCATCGCCAATGTCGCCGCCTTTGTTTTCCTCGGTATTTTTGGGATCATTGCCGCAGGAGCTAAAACCAGGCAGGACAGGCTTAAGACTGCCAGGCAGAACTACAGACGCACCCCGGGTTCATATACCGACGTCTCAAAAGAGCGTCAGACCGTAAGAGAGATAAACAGGCTGGAGTCCGCCGAAAAGACTGCAAACGTCTTTATGGTCTTGTTTGGGGTATTGGCGGGTCTGCTGTTTGTTGCTTTGTTCTTTACTTCCGGCGTTCCAAAGACAGTGATCGAGCTTTCCAAAAAGCCCATCGACCGTCTGAATAAAGACTACAGAGTCATTTTAGACCTGCTGTCCCAGTTTTTCTTCACGGTATCGGTTGTTTTCTCGCTTATCCTCATTCCGAAGATAGCGAAGGGCGATAAAGTCAACACTGTTTTTGCGGTCATTGCATTTGCGTTTTCTGTACCGGCCATCCTTCACTATGCGTACTTCTTCTTCGGCAATATCACCGCCCACGCATCTCCGGAGGACCTTGCGGTTCTGCTGGTGCCTCTTATTCTTTGCGGATTCATTGGCGTGTATTTTGCAGGGGAGCGTAGGAAGAAGATTATCAAAGGGTTCTCGGAAGGGGAGTCATTGCCAAAAACCGATTGAATTAGAGTCCGGACGGGAGTAAAATGTATATTTATCAACCAAAAAAGGAGCTTTGGTGATGGACGAAAACAAAAAAATAATCTTCAGCGGAATACAGCCCTCGGGGTCCCTTACACTTGGCAATTACCTTGGCGCTTTGAGAAATTTCGGCAAGCTGCAGGACAGCTACAACTGCTATTACTGTGTGGTTGATATGCACACGTTGACGGTGAGGCAGAATCCGGAGGAACTGAGGGAGAGGTCCTATGCGCTGCTGGCTTTGTATCTCGCCTGCGGACTTGACCCAGACAGAAATGTACTTTTCATGCAGTCCCACGTGCCCT
The DNA here is from genome assembly GCA_947304585.1 of uncultured Clostridia bacterium. Classification (GTDB taxonomy): domain Bacteria; phylum Bacillota; class Clostridia; order UBA1212; family UBA1212; genus UBA1212. The sequence goes on from CAMZBI010000003.1 coordinate 38,437, forward strand.
GCCATGCGGAGCTTTCATGGGTCCTTGGCTGCTACACGTACATTGGCGAGCTCTCGAGAATGACCCAGTTTAAGGACAAAAGCCAGCGCCACGCCGACAACATCAACGGCGGTCTGTTCACGTACCCCGTGCTCATGGCGGCGGACATTTTGCTTTACAAGACGGATCTGGTTCCCATTGGCGTTGACCAGAAGCAGCACCTGGAGCTGGCAAGAAATATTGCCGAAAGATTCAACAATATCTACGGAGACACTTTTGTGGTGCCTGAGCCTTTTATTCCGAAGCACAGTGCGAAGATAATGAGCCTCCAGGAGCCTGAAAAGAAGATGTCCAAGTCTGACTCCAACGCCAATAACTTCATTCTTCTCACTGACCCCAAAGACGTGATCATGAAGAAGTTCAAGAGGGCGGTCACCGATTCCGGCTGCGAGATCGTTTACAACGAAGAGGAAAAGCCGGGCATCTCGAATCTGATCAACATTTACGCTTCCATAAACGACACTTCAAGGGAAGCGGTCATGGCAGAGTTTGAGGGAAAGCGGTACGGCGACTTCAAGATGGTCGTTGGCGAGGCTGTTTGCGAGACCCTGGCTCCGATACAGGAAAAGTATTATCAGTATATCGCCGACAAGTCCTATCTCGACAGCATATTCAAGAAGAACGCTGAGATCGCAGACGAGCACGCCCGCAGAACTCTTAAAGAAGTATACGAAAAGGTGGGCTTTATAGTTTACTGATACGTGCGCTCATTTTAAATCGGGGAGGTGAGCCTTTGGCAGATACCGAAAAATTTGATGCATTTTTAGGACATTTATGCGACAGATGCGGAGCCGTTAAATCCAACGATCCTGAACTTTATACGAAATATAACGTTAAAAGAGGTCTTCGAAACGCTGACGGTACCGGCGTTGTCGTCGGTATGACCAGAGTAGGCGACGTCAGAGGTTATCATACCGAGGACGGAGAGAAGATACCTGAGGAGGGACGTCTTTTCTACCGTGGCTATGACGTTTACGATATAGTTGGCGCCGCTCAAAGGGAGGGCAGATTCGGCTTTGAAGAGTGCTGCTATCTGCTGCTCACGGGACATCTTCCCACGGAAAAAGAACTGGACGACGTTCGGGAATACCTTGGCAGCCACAGATATCTTCCCTTTGGTTTTACCGAGGATATGATAATGAAGGCGCCGAGCCGCAATATCATGAACAAGATCTCAAGATCCGTCATGGCTTCCTATTCGTATGACGACAACCCTGACGACACGTCACTCATGAACGTGATTCGCCAGAGCCTAAATCTCATCGCTCAATTGCCCACCATGGCCGCTTATGCGTACCAGGCAAAGTCCTATTATTTTGACAACAAGAGCCTTGTGATCCACACCCCTAATCCGGAGCTTTCCACTTCGGAAAACTTCCTTTCGATGATTAGACCCGATTCGTCTTACACCAGGCAGGAGGCGGAGCTTCTGGACCTTTGCATGATGCTTCACGCAGAGCACGGCGGCGGAAACAACTCCTCTTTCACAATGAGAGTTGTTAGTTCTACGGGCACCGACACCTATGCGGCTGTTGCCTCGGCTATTAATTCTTTGAAGGGTCCAAAACACGGCGGCGCCAACCACAAGGTTATGGCCATGGTTGAGGACATAAAAGAGCACGTCAATGACATTGGCGATGAGGACGAGATATATAATTATCTCCTAAAAATACTTAGAGGAGAGGCCTTCGACAACGCCGGACTGATCTACGGAATGGGCCACGCTGTTTACACACTTTCAGACCCGAGAGCCGTGATGCTGAAGGAAAAAGCAGAGGAATTGGCGATCGAGACAGGCCTTCACAAGGAATACAAGCTCTTTACACTGATCGAGAAGCTGACGCCAAAAGCCTTTGCCGAGATCAGAGGAAAAGAGATGATACTCTGCGCCAACGTGGACCTTTATTCAGGTTTTGTTTATTCTATGCTGAACATCCCGCCTGAACTGTTTACGCCACTGTTTGCAATCGCAAGGCTGCCCGGCTGGTGCGCCCACCGGATCGAGGAACTCACCGTTGATCCGAGGATCATAAGACCTGCGTACAAGAACGTCGGCGGCACCAAGAGATACGTTGTGCTTTCTGCGAGGAACTAATCATGGAAAAGTATGATGAACTGTTAAAATTTACCTCAAAATACGGTCAGCAGCATCTTTTAAAATACTGGCCGGAGCTTGACGAAGAGGGCAGAGACAGGCTTTACAGCAGCATAAAAAGCATAGATTTTGACAAGTCTTTCAAAGCTTACTCAGGGGATTCCCGGGAGGCTTCTTCTGAGTTTTCTCTTTCCGACGTAAGTCCCATTGAAGTCATTGAAAAGCCGGATGAGTCTGCTGAACTTGGCAAAAAATACTATGAAAAAGGCATAGAGGTTATTAAAAAAGGCGGCGTGATCGCAGTCACCATGGCGGGAGGTCAGGGGTCAAGGCTTGGCCATGAGGGGCCAAAAGGCACTTTTGACATGGGTCTTCCCACTCACAAGAGTCTGTTTGAGCTTCAGGTGGATCAGCTTTCGTCGATCCATGAGAACACCGGGGCTTACGTTCATCTTTATATAATGACCTCGGAGATCAACCATAATCAGACTGTTGAATTCTTCGAAGCCAACGGCTATTTCGGCTATCCCAAGGACAAGATATCCTTCTTCTGCCAGAACATGATACCTGTTTTTGACCGGAACGGTAACATGATGCTGTCCGCCAAGGACAAGGTGGTAACTGCTGCCGACGGCAACGGCGGAATCTTCAGTGCTCTTGAATCCGGAGGTGTTTTCTCCTCTGAGGACGGAAAAAAGGCCGCGTTTATATACATATCGCAAATCGACAACTGCCTTGCGGAGCTCTGCGATCCAATATTTATCGGCTGCGCCGCATTGACCGGGAAGTCATGTCTCACAAAAACTCTGATGAAAGCAGGTCCCGACGAAAAAGCCGGCGTCTATTGCGTTAAAAACGGAAGGCCCTGCGTCGTGGAATACACAGAAGTTCCGAAGGACATGGCGGAGCTTAAAGATTCAAACGGTGAGTTTGTCTTTGGCGACGTCAACGCAGGCATCTACGTATTCAAAAAATCGGTCCTCGAACACGCCTCGAACAGGGGTCTTCCCTACCACAAATACGTGAAGAAGACCGAAAGGCTTGACGAAAACGGCAAACCCTTCAAGCCCGAAGTTCCGGACTGCATCAAGCTTGAGATGTTCCTCTTCGACATTTTCGAGTACATTGACGACGTAACCGCTTTCCGTATAAAAAGGGAAGACGAGTTCGCACCGATCAAGAATGCTACTGGTGTGGACAGCCCCGCCACGGCAAGGAACCTTTATTACCGTAAGTTCAGAATCCCTATGGGAAAGATCGCCGAGCTTGACGGTGACGAGATGACAAGGGTCGTCTGGCAGAAGATCAAGGACATCGTGCTTGAGCCATACATCAGACTCAACACTGAGTATTACGATCTTAGTATAACCAACAGGGACGCTACTGACGACAAGGTGACTGTCGAAGCCGCCAATGCGATAAAGCGCCTAAAAGTAGGTGTTAAGTGCGCTACAATAACCCCAAATGCCCAGAGGCTTGAGGAGTATAAGCTCAAGAAGCTCTGGAGAAGCCCCAATGCAACTTTGAGGGAGATCCTTGACGGTACTGTGTTCCGGGCGCCTGTCATTGCGGACGGTATAAAACCCCTTGTGAGCGGCTGGAAGAAGCCAATAGTTATTGCAAGGCACGCCTATGGCGACGTTTACGCCGCAAAAGAAACGGCAGTTAAGAAAGGCTCCAAAGTCTGTATTTCTGTTACAGATCCCGACGGAACCGTTACGAATATACCGGTTCATGACTTTGAAAGGTCTTCCGGCATAGTCTCGGGCATGCACAACGAGGACGATTCCATAAGGTCCTTTGCCAGATCCTGCATGAGCTTTTCACTGTCCTGCGGCCTTGACCTCTGGTTTTCATCCAAGGATACTGTCTCCAAGACTTACGACCACAGGTTCAAGGATATCTTTGAAGAAGTATTCGAAAATGAGTACAGAAAGTCCTTTGAAGATAAAGGAATTACCTATTTTTACACGCTTATCGACGACGCGGTGGCAAGGGTAGTGAGATCAGAGGGCGGTTTTGTATGGGCCTGCAAGAACTACGACGGGGACGTTTTCTCGGATATGCTGGCGGCCTGCTTTGGTTCTCTCTCCATGATGACTTCGGTGCTTGTTTCTCCTGATGGGTGCTTTGAATACGAGGCGGCCCACGGGACTATCCCCAAGCATTACAAGAAATATCTTGCCGGAGAGCCAACCTCCACCAACCCCATTGCGACTTTATTTGCCTGGACCGGGGCTTTAAGAAAGCGGGGAGAACTTGACGGCAACGTCTTCCTCATCGACTTTGCGGACAGGACCGAGAGAGCAACTCTGAAGCTTGTTGGCGAAGGCAGGATGACCGGGGATCTTGTGAGGCTTTCAAGCTGTGAGAACAAGGTGACTCTTGATCTTGACGGTTTCCTTGGCGAGATCGCAAAACACATTTATGACTGATACTTTGAGGTGAGATCAATGGATATATTTGACGCTTTAAGAGATTCTGATCCTGAGATTTATAACGCTATAAATGCGGAAAAAGTGAGACAGCAGGATAAGATCGAGCTTATTGCTTCAGAGAATTTTGTAACTCCTGCGGTGCTTGCCGCGGCAGGCTCTGTACTAACAAATAAATACGCCGAGGGCTACCCCGGAAAGAGATATTACGGCGGCTGCGAAGTGGTCGACGTCTGTGAGAATCTCGCAATTGAAAGGGCCAAGAAGCTGTTCGGTGCAAACTACGCCAACGTGCAGCCCCATTCGGGCTCTTCCGCAAACATAAGTGTTTATTTCGCACTTTTGAACCCCGGCGATACCATTATGGGTATGGACCTTAACCAGGGCGGTCACCTGACCCACGGAAGTCCCGTCAACATTTCCGGAAAATGGTTCAACGTCGTCCACTACGGCTACAACAAAGAGACAGAGCGTCTTGATTACGACTGGCTTCTTGAGACTGCACTCAAAGTCAGGCCGAAGCTTATCGTGTCAGGTGCCAGCGCATATCCGAGATTTATTGATTTTAAACGCTTAAGAGAGATCGCCGACGAAGCTGGGGCTTATCTCATGGCCGACATTGCCCACGTGGCAGGACTTGTGGCGGCGGGACTTCATCCCAATCCCGTTGGCGTTGCGCACGTTGTGACCACTACAACACATAAAACTTTGAGGGGCCCCAGAGGCGGCATGATCCTTACGACGGACGAAGCCATTGCCAAGGCCATCGACAAGTCCATCTTCCCCGGCGTTCAAGGCGGACCTCTATGCCATATTGTTGCGGCAAAGGCCGTTGCGCTGAAACAAGCTTTGGAGCCCGGTTTTAAGGAATACCAGCGGCAAATAGTTAACAATGCTGCGGCCCTTGCAGACGCTCTTATGAAGAGAGGGGCAAGGCTTGTCTCCGGCGGCACCGATAATCACCTCATGCTTGTTGATGTTAAAGGAAGCTTTGGCGTTACAGGAAAAGACGCCCAGAATCTGCTGGACGAGGTGATGATCACCTGCAATAAGAATACGATCCCCTTTGACCCGGAGAAGCCCACGGTTACTTCAGGTATAAGGCTTGGCACCCCTGCGGTCACCACAAGGGGGATGAAAGAAAAGGATATGGACGTTATCGCGGACCTCATAGTTAAGACTTTGAGAGATCCGGAGGGCACGAAAGAGGACGTAAAGAAGGGCGTAAGAGAACTTCTTGCGGGTTTTCCTCTCTACGAGGACCTGCGCCCCTGATTAGAGATCACACAAATTGAAGGAGACGGAAATGGCGGCAAAAGAGCCTCTGGCCTACAGAATGTGTCCGAGGACCATTGACGAGTTTTTCGGGCAGGAACATATTCTGGGAAAAGGTAAGCTTTTATACAGGATGATAAAAGCAGACCGGCTTTCGTCTGTCATATTCTTCGGACCTCCCGGAACCGGCAAGACCTCCCTCGCAAGGATCATCGCCAGATCCACATCCTGCGGCTTTGAGAAGCTGAATGCGGTGAGTTCCGGCGTTGCGGATATCAAAAAGATCTGCGGTGACGCCGAGAACAAGATGATATATCCAGGCGGACGGGTTGTTCTGTTTATAGACGAAATTCACAGGTTCAACAAGGCCCAGCAGGATGCTCTCTTGCCGTACGTGGAGAACGGATCCGTCATACTCATCGGCGCAACTACCGAAAATCCTTTTTTTGAGGTAAACAAGGCAATAATTTCAAGGTCTACCGTCTTTCAGCTTCACCCGCTGACAGCTGACAACATAAAGTCCATAATCCGTCAGGCTCTCACCGATAAAGAGAGGGGCTACGGAAATCTTGATATCAAGATAGACGATAACGCTCTTGATTTTCTTGCGGCTGCAAGCTCGGGAGACGCAAGGATCGCGCTTAACGCACTGGAACTTGCGGTGATGGGAAGCGACCGGGATCTCTTGGCGCCTTTTACAATAACTCTTGAAGAGATTTCAGAATGTCTACAGCGAAAGGTGGTACAATACGACAAGTCCGGCGAGGTCCACTACGACAACATCAGCGCCATGATAAAATCAATGCGCGGCTCGGATCCGGATGCGGCGGTGTTTTACCTTGCAAGAGCGCTCTATGCAGGCGAGGACATTAATTTTCTGGCAAGGCGGATAACTATCTGCGCCAGCGAAGACGTTGGCATGGCCAATCCCAATGCGGTCCTTGTGGCGACTGCGGTCCAGGAAGCCGTGAGGATGATCGGAATGCCTGAAGCCAGGATACTTCTCGCCCAGGCGGCGGTAACTGTTGCCACCAGCCCCAAATCCAACGCATCTTACTTGGCCATGGATGAGGCGCTGAATGATATTAAAACCAAGGACACCGGCGAGGTGCCTTTCTATCTCAGAAACGCGGCGGCTGAGGGAATGGAAGACCTTGGCTACCACGCGGGTTACAAATATGCCCATGACTACGAGGGCCACGTGGCGGATCTTGAGTATCTGCCTGAAGTCATGCGGGGCACGAAATATTACAGGCCCTCGGGTAACGGATATGAAAAAACCGTCATCGAATACATGAAATTTGTTGAGATGATGAAGGAAAAGAACAAAAATAAAGGCTAAAAGGTGGATTAAAGTACAATGAAAAACGTTTACGATATTCTTGTAGAGCGGGGCTTTATTGAACAGGCGACAGACGAAGAAGAGATCAGGAAGCTTCTTGAGAGCAAGAGCGTTACATTTTATATCGGTTTTGACGCTACGGCAGACAGCCTTACCGCGGGCCATTTTCTCACTATCATGGCAATGATGCACATGCAGAGAGCAGGGCACAGGCCAATCGCTCTTCTCGGCGGCGGTACGACAATGGTAGGCGACCCCAGCGGCAAGTCCGACATGAGAAAGATCATGACCAAGGAGCAGATCGACCACAACGCGGAGTGCTTCCTTAAGCAGCTGTCGAAGTTCATCGATTTCGACAATGACAAAGCTATAGTCGTTAACAACGCGGACTGGCTCTTAAACCTCAATTACGTTGATTTCTTAAGAGAGGTCGGCGCTCATTTTTCCGTCAACAGAATGCTTGCCGCCGAGTGCTATAAGCAGAGGATGGAGAGAGGCCTCACCTTCTTTGAGTTCAACTACATGATCATGCAGTCCTACGACTTCTACAAGCTCCACGAGATGTATGGCTGCGAGCTTGAGATGGGCGGAAACGACCAGTGGTCAAATATCATTGGCGGCGTTGAACTGGTTAGAAGAAAGCTTGGCAAGCCGGCCTACGGTCTCACCTTCAAGCTTCTCACCACCAGCGACGGCATCAAGATGGGCAAGACCATGAAGGGTGCTGTGTGGCTCGATCCCGAGAAGACGTCTCCCTACGAGTTTTACCAGTACTGGAGAAACATTGAGGATGTCAAGGTCGAGGAGTGCCTGGGTCTTCTTACTTTCCTGCCTATGGAGGAAGTGAGGCGCCTCGGTAAACTCGAGGGGGCGGACATCAACATTGCCAAGGAGACCCTTGCCTACGAGATCACCAAGATCGTCCACGGCCGGGAAGAGGCCGACAAGGCTCAGGCAGCCGCAAGATCCTTCTTCGGCGGCGCCAGGGACAACGCTGACATTCCCACAACGACTATTACCGAATACACAGACGACGGTATTTCCGTTGTGGACGCTTTGGTCATCACCAAGCTTGCTCCCTCTAAATCAGAGGCTAGACGTCTTATCGATTCAGGCTCCGTCACTGTTGGCGAGGAGAAGATAACCGACAGAGCCGCAATGATTTCAAAAGAGACTCTTGCAGCAGGAGTTATCGTAAAAAAAGGCAAAAAAACTTTCCACAAGATCGTGATCTGAAAGAATGGCTGAAGTTAACAGTAATTTGGGGGGAGTTCCTTCACAGGTCTCCCCTGACAATGAAAACAGAACGGAAGGGTTTGTATTCGACGGCTGCGATACCTACGTTTATCAAGACCCTTCTCTTTTGTTTTCTCCCGAGAAGACTTTTGACTGCGGCCAGTGCTTCAGATGGGAGCCTGTTGGCGACTCATATGAAGGCGTTGTTTCGGGTAAAAAACTTCTTGTTTCAGGCTCTGACGGGATCATAAACGTTAAAGTGTTGGCGGGCGCGGCGAACTGTTCTTTTGCCTCTTATCTCGGCAATTATTTTGATATTGGTTTTGACTATTCGGCTGCTACTTCGTCTCTTACGCTTAAAGACCCTGTTTTGAGAAAGGCTTGCGAGTGCTCAAAAGGCATTCGGCTCCTGAGACAGGACGTGTTTGAGACCGTCATTTCTTTTATAATTTCCGCCAACAACAACATCCCCAGGATCAAAAAATGCATTGACAACATATGCAGGATCTACGGAAAGTTGATATCAGACGATTGTTTCGCCTTTCCGGAACCATCAGCTCTTGCAGCAGCAGATCCTGACGAGCTTCAGAAAGTCTGCCGTGTCGGCTACAGGTCTCCGTATATTGTTGAGACTGCAAGGCGTTTTGCCGACGGGTCCGTCAATGCTGACGAACTGCTCGCTCTTTCCCCTAAAGATTCGGAAATACTTATATTGTCTCTTCCCGGTGTCGGACCCAAAGTACTCAACTGCATAATGCTTTTCACAGGTCTTGACAGGTCCTCTTTTCCTGTTGACGTCTGGGTGGAGCGTATGATGGTTGACCTTTACGGTCTTTCGGGTATGACCCGGAATCAGTTGGAGAAATACGGCAGGGAATACTTTGGCGAGTCAGCAGGCCTTGCCCAGCAGTATCTGTTTTATTACATCCGCGAGATCAGCCGCAAATAACGTCTTAATTTATTTCATTTTCGTGGTATATTAACAATTGGTATTTGTTGTTTGAAAGGAAAACTGTATGCAGACCGGCTCCAATCATTATTTAACAGCTGAAGAAGTTCTTTCTTCGGTAAATATTGTTTCCCTTGTCGGTCAGTACGTTGCCCTGAAAAAGCAGGGCGCTAATTATATCGGTCTCTGTCCCTTCCACGGCGACAGGAGGCCTTCTCTTTTTGTGAGTGAAACAAAACAGATATTCAAATGCTTTGCCTGCGGCGTTGGCGGCAATGCCATCCGTTTCGTATCACTTGCGGACAAGCTTCCTTATCCCGAAGCCATTGCCAAGGTGGCGGACTTCGCAGGCATCAAGTACGCCAAATTCAAAGAGACCGACGACAAGGTCCTGAAGCTCCGCAACGACATCCGTTCGATCAACAAAGAATCCGCCAGATTTTTCTTTAATGCTCTTAAATCCAGCAAAAAAGCTCAGACTTATCTTGAATCCAGAAAAATATCACCTGAAACCGTTTCAAAATTCGGCATCGGTTACGCTCCGGACTCGTGGGACGCACTTTACCAGTATCTTCACAAAGCGGGTATTTCCGACGAGCTGATTCTTAGAGCAGGACTTGCGGGTAAAAAAAATGACGGTTCCGGATTTGTAGACAGATTCCATGACAGACTGATGTTTCCGATATTCGACGAAGCCGGAAACGTTATTGCCTTTGGCGGAAGGGTGATGGATCCTGATGCGAAGACCGCCAAATACATCAATTCACAGGAAACACCTGTCTATGTAAAGGGAGACCATCTCTACGGCCTGAACATTGCCAAAAGATCTTCTTCCAAGACTGTTATAATCGTTGAAGGTTTTATGGACTGCATTGCTTTGCATCAAAAGGGCATTGACTATGCGGTGGCTTCACTTGGCACGGCTCTCACCGCCAAACAGGCTAAACTTTTAAAGAGATATTTTGAAGAGGTGATCGTGGCCTTTGACAATGACCAGGCGGGCAAAGACGCCACGTTGAGGAGCCTTGATATTGTTAAAGAGGCGGGCCTCTCCGTCAAGGTCTTCAGGCTTGAAGGCGCGAAGGATGCCGATGAATATCTAAAGGCTCACACCGCGGACGAGTTTGCCGCCCAGCTTGCGAAATCCAGCAGTTTGTTTGAATATAAATGCGCCGTTGCATCGGAAAAATATTTACCGGGCACCAATGAGAATACAATTGGCTTTTTAAACGCGGTTAAAAAACTTTTGGCGTCGCTGCCGGAAACAGACAGAGACGTTTATACAATGTGGGTATTTGAAAAGTACGGCAGCACCTACGGCTTCACAAAAGACATGCTCAGTCAGAAAAACACCGGAAAAGCTCCGCAGCAAAGTCAAAACGAAAAAGCCCGCAGAATATTCATCCCCGAAAGCGAGTACGGAAGCCATGAAAGCGACGAGGAAATGTCTGAAGAAGCCAAACGCATCGACAACGTGGAAAAGACATATCTTATTTGTCTTGCCGACAATCCCGGTTTTTACAAGTACGTCAATTATGCCGAGATCCGGCGGCTGTTCATGTTTGAGATAAACAGGCAGATTTTTGACAAGGTATACGAGTGCTGCGAAAACGGCTCCATAAAATGTTTCATGGACCTTCCTCCAATAAGTCCGTCGGCCGACAATGCACTGGCGGGTCTTTATCTTTCCTACAACATTTCAAAAGAAAATGCCAAAAATGCTTTTTCGGAGCTGACGTCAAGGATCATCTTACACAGCCGGCAGGCAAGAATGAAAGAACTTCAGGATCTGATCGACGATCCTTCCGTTCCGAGAGAAGAAAAAATCAAATATTTGATGGAGTTCCAGAAGCTTAAACAGGCCAAGGGCTGACTTTAATTTTTAATAAAATCAAGGTATATTTACCGTGTGAAGCTTTGACTTCAACAGAATCCCTTTCAGGAGGATTTTTTATTATGGCAAAGAAAAATAAGAAAGACGAAAATGAAACAATTGAGAACATGCCGGAAGTTTTGGATGCAGGTGAAGAGACTCCTGTAAAAAAGAAAAACTCCGGCACTTCTAAATCCGATAAAAATTCTTCGAAGACAAAAGACGTTTTTGAAGATTACGATGACCTCCCTTATGACGGATATTCTTACGACATTGATGATGAATCCGGTGAGGAATACCTTTCCGAAGATCCGGACGGCATGGAAGATGATCTTGCCGAAAAGGAGCCTGATGATAAAGATCTGGAGGATTGCGAAAACGATTTTTCCGATCAGGATCTGATGAATCTAGACGATGAAATTGACGATCTTGATGACGACGTAGACGACTCCGAAGATCCGGATCTTAACTCTTTGATCGAGGCTGTTTCTGCTGAAGACCTGAACGACGATAAGATAAACGACGAAGACGATTTCGAGTTCATGTTCATCAAAAAACTGATCGAAAACGCCAAAGAGACCGGAATTATATACGCAGACGAGATCAACGATCAGGCAGGCGACTATAAATTTTCCGATAATTTCTTTGACAAGATCTACGAGCAGGCCGAGAAAAACGGCATAACCATCAGCGGCGATCTGAATGAGGCCAAATCAGACGGCAAATTATTTACCGACTCCATCGGTACAGCAGAAGGCATCAACGTTGAGGACGACGTAAGAATGTATCTCCACGACATCGGCAAAGTGCCTCTTCTTACTTTCGAAGAAGAAAAAGAATTGGCTATCGCCATTGAAAACGGTGACTCGTTTGCACGGGACAAGCTTATTGAATCAAACCTCAGACTCGTTGTAAGCATTGCCAAAAAGTACGTGAGAAGAGGTCTTTTGTTCGAGGATCTGGTATCCGAAGGAAACCTGGGCCTCATGAGAGCAGTTGAAAAATTCGACTACAGAAAAGGTTACAAGTTCAGCACCTACGCCACTTGGTGGATCAAACAGGGAATTCAAAGAGCTATTGCCGACCAGGGCAGAACAATTAGAATCCCTGTCCACATGCACGAGAAGATCAATAAAATGGTCAAGGCCCAGAGGCAGCTTGCCCAGGAACTTGGCCAGGATCCCACACCGGAACAGATCGCAAAAGAGATCAATGAGACCCCGGGACAGGTCAGAGACATGCTTCGTATCGCGCTGGAACCCATCTCCCTTGAAACTCCAATTGGTGACGAGGACGAGAGCAATATTGGCGATTTCATCCAGGATGACGAGAACAATTCGCCTCTTGAGTATTCAAGACGCGAGAATATGAAGATCGACGTTGACGAAGCTCTCCAGGCTCTGAACGAAAGAGAGGCCCAGGTGCTGATCATGAGGTTCGGCCTTGACGACAACAAGCCCAAGACCTTGGAAGACGTTGGCAAGCACTTCAACGTCACAAGAGAGCGTATCAGGCAGATCGAGTTCAAGGCTTTGAGAAAACTTAAACACCCCTCCAGAAGCAGAAAACTGAAGGATTATATCAACGGCTGACCGTTATTTTGCGATATTCATATGAAAAAAGGTTTTTCACGAACTATCTGCTTTTTGATCGCTGCAATAATTCTCTCCGGCATTGTGCTCATTCCTTTCAATGTCATTGAATCCGCAGCATTCAACAAAGCAACCGCCAATTCGATTGCAGGCAACACAAGGCTTGGCAGCATTAAAGCTAAAGCCTATGCCTCGATGTATTTCGATTCCGGCGAGGTCTCTTTTATGAGTGAAAACGCCCACGAAAAATTTTCCGTCGGCAACCTCATTAAACTAATGACGATTTACCTTGCCTTCGAAGCGGTAGAGAAGGGCGATACCAGCCTTAAATCCGGCGTCAAAGTTTCAAAAGCTGCTCAGAACATCTCTGTCGGAAAGGAAAGAGTCTTTCTCGACAGCGGCAAAGGCGAAGTCATAACCGTTGAAGAAGCCGTTATTGCAATGATCGCAGGCTCCGCCAACGACGCCGCCTATGCTCTCGCAGAGCACATTTCCGGTACCACCGAAGGCGATTTTGTGGACATGATGAACAGGAAAGCCGCTGTTCTTGGCCTTAACGACACCCACTACGTGGACTCCACAGGTCTCAAGATCATCACCGACGGCCAGTACACCAGCGCCTACGACCTCTGTATGCTCTCCTACAGGCTCATAAAAGACTTCCCTGCAGTTCTGAATTACACCCGTATCACCTCCGGTACTTTCGTTCACTCCTCCACAGGACAGCCCGACACCAACATGCAAAGCTCCAACGCTCTTGTATACTCCGGCATGCTGGAAGGTGCCGACGGTCTTCTTGTAGGTTACTCCAACGCAGACCTCTACGCCCAGGCAGCCTCCGCAAAGATCGGTGACGAGCGCACGATTGCCGTTGTTATAGGAGAAAAAACTCCCGAAGACCGTGCCGGCGAGCTCAAATATCTTCTTGAAATGACAGCCAGAGTCTTCGAATGGCGCGAGCTGGACAAAGAAGGCACCTATGTCAGAATGATCTCCGTCAAAGACGGCAAGACACTTAAAGTCAAAACCGTTACCGGCCAGTCCCTTGACTATATCGCCAACACCAATGAAAAATACACCGTCGAAAAGAAGATAGTTCTCGACGGCGTGATCGAAGCCCCCGTCTCAAAGGGCGACATCGCCGGCAAGGTCGTATACCAGAAGGCCTTCTCCCAGCCCGACGGCACTAAAACCTATGAAGAAATCGGCAGCGTTGATCTGATTATTGACGAGGACGTGGACCGGGCAGGGTGGTTCCTGCGGTTCCTGCGAAGGATATTGGAATTCCTTGGGTTGATGCAGTATTAATGAAAATAAGCTGCGGGGTGACGGTATTGCGCAGTGAACAGATTACAGTGTATAGTCATCAGTTAGCAGAATACAGTTAAGAATTAACAGTGTAAAATTTTACAGTTGACAGTGTACAGTTAACGCTTGACAATTATTGTTACAAGATTTTAATTACAGCAGCCGTTGGCAATTGGCACGGCTGTTTAAATTTTGACAAAACTCAAAATACCACTTGAAACAAATATTCCGCTGTGGTATAATTGTTCCGAAAAGAGATGAAGTTCTCTTTTCTTATTCAGATCTTCGTGCCGAGGCTTTTGTTATTTGAACTTTACTGAGTGCACATTTATGGTAAAGCCAAATAATCCTATTCGGAACAGAAACGAACCGGCCAATCGTTTTTGGAGAAATACTTTAAGCTCAAGGGATTTGATTACAGGTATTATTGACAGATTGAACAAGGAGGAACTATTTATGAGTCATTCAGAACTATTGAACAGATCATATGATTTTGTAATTGATATTACTAATCTTGCAGGAGTGCTTAAGGAAAGAAACGAATATTTAATTTCAACCGAAATTTGCCGATCGGGAATAGATGTCGGCGTAAATATCTATCAGGCACAGCATGCTGAAAGTATCGAAGACTTTTCGCATTATCTTTCGGTTGCTCTGCAGAAAGCGAACGTCACGGATTACTGGCTGAAATTGCTTCTAAACTCCGGAGATATCGATGAGGTCACATATAAACGGATCAATAAAAATTGTTCTGATATCATGAGGATGCTAATCTCTGCAGTTAAGACAACCAGGAAAAAGATGGGCAGATATAATCCATGAATTGACGATCATGCGTAAATCGTGCTTCTGTTTTCTAAGAAAAGAAATCGCGGCGCCGTCAAAAATACAGCGCCGCACCGCAACTCATCACTGTCCACGCTCAACAATTCACTCATATAATCGCACTGAAAGGAATTGTCCAGATCGTTGTGAACAGGCTTGAGAGAAGCGAAGCAGGATAGAAGATTATTTCGCCAAGGTTGGTCAGTCTCATAAGAATTATAAAACCAAGGTAGACGAAAATACTGTATCGTT
Organism: uncultured Clostridia bacterium; assembly: GCA_947304585.1. Lineage (GTDB taxonomy): Bacteria > Bacillota > Clostridia > UBA1212 > UBA1212 > UBA1212. The sequence goes on from CAMZBI010000003.1 coordinate 53,658, forward strand.
CAACCTTGTAGAGAAAACTGTTCCATTTGTAAGGGGTGAAGGTCGTTATGATCTTGTAACCGTCAAGGCCCGGGAGGGGCAGAAGGTAGAAGATTGCAAGGATCAAAGGGTAATACTGGGCGTAATAAAAAAGGAGTGATATATAGTATAAAACCTGTGACTCGGCACCGTTCTTCAAGTAGAGAAGGTTCAGCGGAACGTAGATCATTGAGATTAGAAAGCTGGTTGCCACAAGGGTGAGAGAGCCCGAAAGACAGTAAAGCACAGTATCTCTTTTATAATGCTTGTAGTAAGTGCTGTTTGTAGGCATTGGTTTCGTCCAGCCGAAGTGGAAGATTATCATGCAGGCAAGACCGATCCAGTCGATGTGGTTGATCGGGTTCATAGTAAGTCTTCCGTTGTTTTCGGGTGTTGGGTCGCCGAGCCATTTTGAGACAAGTGCCTGGCCAAAGCCTTTTGCCGTGAAAGCAAAGATTATGCCAGGAATTGAGATCAGCATGCCTATCAGTGCGGTTGGTGAAAAAAGATCTATCATTCCGTCTATCTCCGTTACTGGATTTACGGATTGATTATATTAAAAATATGCGCTTTCTTCAACGAAATTCGGCGACTTTAATATTTTTTCAGCAATGGTTTTGTTGTATAATCAGGGTGGGCGCAAATGCAGGTCTTTCCGAATGCGATTCCATCGACAACTGTTAATTGAAAGTGAAGAAAATGGCTGTGAACGTTAAAGATATTATAATAAACAAGATCAAAGAGTATGACACGGTCATATTGTGCAGGCATATAAGACCTGACGGGGATGCCATTGGTGGGACCCTCGCACTTATGATGATGATCAAGGCTGCGTATCCTGAAAAGAGAGTCTTTGTGGAAAGAAAAGACGATAATCCAGAACTCTCATTCCTTGGAGATCAGGGGCCTCTTCCCGAGGACGTGGACTTTAAGGATGCTCTTGTTATTATAATAGACACAGCTGCAGCCCACAGAGTTTCATCAGACAATGCTTTTTCTGGAAAGGAAATCATCAAGATAGACCATCATATTCCTGCTGATATCGTATGCGATATTTCCTGGACGGACCCGTCTATAAATTCTGTATGCGAGATGATCACCGAGCTTTGGTCTGAACACAGGGACGATCTTATGATGACAAAAGAAGCTGCTCTTAACCTGTTTGTTGGTATTGTCACAGACTCGGGGCGATTCAAATACCGGGGTACAACTTCTCAGACTCTTAGATGTGCTGCGATGCTGATGGATTACGGTTTTGACTATGAACGTGTGTATTCTCTTCTTGATGCAAAGGACCTTAACAGGGTTAAAAATGAGTCAGCGCTGATGTCCTACGTCAAATTTACTCCAACCGGTGTGGCTTATCTTTATTTGTCGAAGGATATCATAAACCAATTCTGCCTTTCCGGGATTGAAGCGTCTGATTCAGTGGATATCATGGGCAATATTAAAGAAACTTTGATATGGCTTGTATTCATTGAGAATGACGACGGATCGATAAGAGTCAGGATTAGGTCCAGGTTTGTAGCCATACAGTCCGTTGCAAAGAAGTTTAATGGTGGAGGTCACGAATTGGCTTCAGGCGCGACAGTTTATTCAAAAGAAGATGTGGCGGCAGTACTCGCAGATCTTGACTTGATCCACGGTGAGTTCAAGAATAGTAATCCCGACCTTTTCTGATTTGAGGTGTCTATGAACATACTTGTGACAAATGATGACGGCCTGAGCGCTCCGGGACTAAAATATCTAGCCGAATTTGCCAAAACTATCGGCAACGTCACTGTTGCAGCTCCAAAATATGAACAAAGCGGCAGGTCCCACGGCGTTGTTATAGACAGGCCATTTGAAGTGATCAGGACAGGCGAGTTTGATTACATTGGCGCCGAGACGTACCGCATAGATGCATCTCCTGCTGACTGTGTCAGGTTTGCCGTCGACGCACTTAACGTAAAATTTGATTACGTACTGGCCGGGGTCAACGGTGGACTCAACCTTGGTGATGATATTTCATATTCCGGGACCTGCGCTTGCGCATTTGAAGGCGGTCTTTCCGGTATTCCTTCAGTTGCTTTTTCGGCAAAGCACAGGGCTGTGGAGTCAGCCTGCAGCAGCCTTCCGCATATATGGAGCTTTCTTTCCGGAAACGCATTCAGCGTTTGCAATGTTTTCAACGTTAACATTCCTGCTGATCCTGTTGGCATTAGATTCACTTCACAGGGCGGCTTTTACTACAAGGACAAGTTTATCCCTGTTGAGGGTGAAAACTTGTACAAGGCCGAATATACCCGTTCAAGAGACCCTGATGCGCCTCTGGACATAAACTTTGACATTGACGCTGTCCTTGCCGGTTATATATCTGTAACTCCTCTGTTGGTGAAACGCTTTGACGCCGATGCTCTTCGGCTTCTTGGGCTAAAAAACAACAGTTGAGTTTGAAAATACTCTCTTAATTTAGTATAATCATGCAAAAGAGATCGCCTTTATTTTTGTGATCTTTCGGAGATAAATATATGCCTATAAGAATTCCGGACAACCTTCCGGCCAGCTCTATACTTTCGAACGAGAACGTTTTTGTGATCAAGGAAAAGATGGCCTATCACCAGGACATCAGACCGCTTAAGATCGCCATTGTGAATCTTATGCCCACAAAGATCGTTACCGAGACTCAGCTTCTCAGACTGCTTTCCAATTCGCCTCTTCAGGTTGAGGTCACCTTCCTGCACCCCGAGAGTTATGTTTCAAAGCACGTCAACGAGAGCCATCTCTCTGAGTTCTACAAAGTATTCAGCGAAGTTAAAACAGAGAAGTTTGACGGGCTTATCATAACCGGAGCCCCTGTGGAGCAGCTTGATTTCGAGGACGTTGATTATTGGCGTGAGCTCTGCGATATAATGGAGTGGTCCAAATCAAACGTAACAACAACTCTTCACATCTGCTGGGGCGCCCAGGCCGGTCTTTACTATCACTATGGAATTAAAAAATACGATCTGCCTTCGAAACTTACAGGTGTATATAAGCACAGGCCCTGCAATAAACGGGCAAGGCTTCTGAGAGGTTTTGACGACGTTTTCTACATTCCTCATTCAAGATACACTTACAACGATATTAAAGAAATCGAAGGTGTCGAAGATCTTGATATTATGGCAATGTCTGAAACCGCAGGGGCTTCCATAATCGCGTCTAAGGACCGCAGAAGGATCTTCATCAGCGGACATCTGGAGTACGACAGGGAGACAATTAAACTTGAATATGAGAGAGATCTCGCAAAAGGGCTCAATCCTGCCATCCCCTATAACTACTTTCCCGACGACGATCCATCCAAAAAACCTTTTCACCAGTGGCGATCTCACGCCTATCTTCTCTATGGAAACTGGCTGAACTATTATGTTTACCAGGCTACGCCTTATGATCTTGACAAGATCGATCTTGAATTCAAACCTGACAGAAAAGGTGAGAGCGAGAATACAGATCTGATCTGAACGAACTGCAAATATCCGTAAAGCGGAGGTTTGAATGGATAACAGCGAATATAAAGTAATATCAAACATATCCATTATGCGGAAGAGGGTCATTATTACGATCCTTGCTTTTCTGCTGGCAGTCGCTTTTGTATTTGCGATTTTTTATCTTGTTGTGGCCAAAAAGACCGACTCCTGGCTTGACGGTACCAGCGGTATGGCAAGAAGCAGCGTGTTTCCCTTTGTGTACACATCCGGAGACAATATATACGTTGTCGACGAGGACTTGACAGTTAGCGATATCGACAACAGTACCGCCAATGTCATTTGCGACAACAACCTCCGCAAAGTTTATTATATCTATTCTCCTTCATCTGAACTGTATGAGTATGATCTGAAATCTAAGACCAGAGTTCTGCTGTGCAAGGATGTGGCCTCGTTTAAGCTCTTCAAAGAACGTACGGTCATCCCCTATGTAGGCACAGACGGAGCGCTTAAACTCTATTCCTACAATTCAAAATCATCCATCGTGTTAAGGGAACCGGTGGAGATCGACCCCGACGTCAACCTTCCGGACAATGCCCTTCAATTTACCATGGGAAAACTCTCCCTTGTGTATTTTGACAATTTCAATTTTGACCAGGGCACGGCCAATATAAAGCAATGGCTCTCGAGCGGCGAAATTATTACTCTTAACGAGGCTGCAAGATATGCGATCAATCCTGTAATTTTCAGCCGTGATACTGCAGTCAGTTATTATACTAAAGACGGGCTTTGTATTTCTCCCGTTAACGGAGATTCCCTTGTGGTGGAAGGTGTTGCCTCAGTTGTCAGGACTACCGACTATGCATACGGCGAGGTGTTGTCCGATCCCGTATCCGATTTTGACGCCTCTGAGAATATAAAATACTACATGACCGGAACTTCCGGAGGATCTCTTGGCCTGGATATTTATTCTCTTAACGTCACCCGTTCTTCTGTTACAGGAACTAAAATTGCCGAGAACGTTAACTCAGTTATAAACTACAGCGCAAAATATTCCAACCTGATCTATTCGGTGGTCACGGGAGAGGATGAGCTTTCAATATACTCGACAAAGACCGGCAACAAGAGTTCCCTTATAGCCATAGCTCCGCTGTCCTCAACGCTTTACTATGATATCTCATCGGATCTCCTTTACATTGTTGGAACAGACAATACTGTCTATACTATAGATGTATTTGACAACGCAAGTTCCAAATTTGAACTTGAGGAGGGCGTAGGATCCATCGTTCCCTATTTCGGAAAGCCTTTTCTCATATTCTATTCAAAGGATTATAAAACAAAGACTTTAATCCTGAAGCAGACAGGAATTGAGAATTATCCCTCTTCAGAGACCAGACTGTACGGAAAATCAGACTCGATCTATCTCAAGGTCAGAAACATACAGGGGAAAGCCACTGCGTCTATAGATCTTGTTGATGGAAATACCATCACAAGGATCACCAACAGCTGCAAACCATCCTGCATCGTCTACGATAAAAAAATAGAGAATGTAATCTATTTCGATAAAAATACACTCTACGCTGTCAGAAACGGTGTCAGGACTGCAATTGCGGATTATTCAGAAGACGTTAAACCTGTAAGTGTGCTTACGGACTGATTAAATCATACTATTCCGGTTTTAGGGGCTTCGAACAGAGTTTCGAGACACCCGGGAAGGAGTTTTTTGTGGACTACATTTCAAAAGTAAAAGAAAACCAACTCGAATACGGCGGCATTCCTTTTTGGAGCTGGAACGACAAACTTGTGCCGGAAGAGCTTAGACGTCAGATCAACGTCATGCACGACCTGGGCATGAAGGGATATTTTATGCATGCCAGAGGCGGACTTGAGACCGAATACCTCTCGGATGAATGGTTTGACTGCATCAAAGCATGTATTGATGAAGGCAAAAAGCTTGACATGGAGTCCTGGGCTTATGATGAGAATGGATGGCCCAGCGGATTCGGCGGAGGAAAAGTTTTAAATGATCCTTACAATTTTGCAGCTTTTTTGAAGCTTTCGGAAACCGAAGAGTTCCCCGATACCACGCCAAAGCCTGCTCCCGAGAAATGCACACTGGGGGTGTTCGTCAAAGAAGGCAATACTGTTAAAAAACTCACAGAGCCTCTTCCCGGCAATGGTATTAAGTATCTTTCCGTGGTCCTTGATTACGATTCCTCATACGTTGACGTTCTTGACGAAAAAGTCATTGCCGAGTTTATAAAAGTCACCCATGAGGAGTATAAGGCTAGACTTGGCGATGATTTCGGAAAGGCCATGCCGGGATTTTTCACCGACGAACCCCAGTATTACAGATACGAGACGCCCTGGTCCAAGGTTATCCCTGAGGAGTTTGAAAAGAGATACGGCTATTCGGTATTTGACAAACTTGTTGCATTGTTCATAGATTTTGACGGTGCAGAAGAGTTCAGGTATGACTATTATTATCTCATCCACGATCTCTTTATGAACGCCTTCGCAAAGCAGATATACGACTGGTGCGAGAAAAACGGCGCAAAACTCACGGGCCATGCCGTTGAGGAGTCAGGTATAAGCCTTCAGATGTGGTGCTGCGGCGGTGTTATGCCTTTTTATGAATATGAACACATCCCGGGAATGGATTACCTTGGAAGAGGCATTCAGACAGATCTGGCGCCGAAACAGCTTGGGTCCGTTGCCGCTCAGCTTGGCAAGAAAAAAGTTCTGACCGAGACGTTTGCCTGCTGCGGCTGGGACGTTTCACCGACTGAGCTTAAGAGAATTGCCGACCTTCAGTATTCCGCCGGCGTTAACGTAATGTGCCACCACCTCTATGCATATTCAATAAGAGGACAACGGAAGAGGGATTACCCGGCCAATTATTCCGAGCATCTGCCCTGGCAGGATGCTTTTGGCGATTTCGTTAAGTATTACAACCGCCTTGGCTATACCCTGTCTCTTGGCAGCGAGAACGTTAAATGTCTCATTGTACACCCGATCCACAGCGCATATCTCAACTATAAGCGTAAAGAGGACTGGGCAAGCGTTGACGAACTAAACCGGACCATAAACGATATTCTGTTCTATTTTTCCGACAGACAGATCTCCTATCACCTTGGCGACGAGACTCTTATGAGGAAATACGGAAGCGTTGAGAACGGCAAGCTTAAAGTTGGTCTTATGACTTACGATTATGTGGTGCTGCCGAAGATCTACACTCTTGATTCTTCAACCGTTAAGCTTTTAAAGGAGCTGATCAGACAGGGCGGAAAGATAGCTTTCTTTGACGGGAAACCGACGAGGATAGACGGAAGAATCGCCGATATGTCCTGGCTTAACGCCAATACAACAATTGACGAGATCGAAAAGGATTCTCTCTGCACTGTAAGGAAGCCTGACGGAAACCTTTGCCCAGGAGTCAGGACAATGACCAGGGACACTGAATTCGGAAAGATCTATTATGTGACAAACGTCAGAGAGCAGAATTTCGACGACTGCGTTATAACTCTTCGCGGCGTCGATAAAGTTTCAGAAGTGTTCCTTGAACAGAAGGACTTTTACGGAAACACGCCTGTAAGGAACTGCTCCTTTGAAAAAAATAATGATGCACTTGTGATCAGAACAAGCCTTGAAAGCGGTCAGTCAAGACTTTTTGTGGAAGACCCCGGCTGCGGCGAGGCCTTTGTGAAAGATGATGATCCTTCTTCAAGAAATGCGAAAGGTTACAAGCTCGAGGGCAGATTTGAAATTGAAGGAAAGCCTGTCAATCAGCTGACTCTTGATTTTGCCGAGATATCAAAAGACGGCGGAAAAACATTCGAATCGAAAAAGCCGATCATTCAGATATTTGACGAACTGTTAAGAGAACGCTACGCCGGCGATCTCATCATCAGATATACTTTCAATGTGAAGAACGTTCCCGGAAGTGTTAAGGCCGCTCTTGAGCCGCTTAACTACAAAAAACTTCAGATAAACGGACGGGATTTCGGTTTTGAAGACGGATTCTATCTTGACAGGAGTTTCAAAGTTGCGGATCTTACAGAGTATATAAAAACAGGTATTAACGAGGTCACCGCTTCCTTCAGCTATTTCCAGGACGATTACGTCTACGAAGTCCTCTTCGGAAACGTTATGGAATCTCTCAGAAACTGTCTTGTATTCAACACCGAAGTTGAAGCAATGTATCTCTTCGGCGACTTCTCGGTAGCCTGCGACAGTGATTTTGTCCCGAGCGAGAGAAACAGTCTCGAGTATACAGGCACGTTTGCCATTGACAAATCTGTTGATGAGGCTGACGTGAAAGACGTTGTCACTTGCGGATTCCCGTTCTTTGCCGGAAAGATAACTCTTTCCAAGGAATTTGATTACGATGGCGATGGCTCAATGCTCTGGGTCAAAGGAAGATATGCCTATGCGGACGTATTCGTAAACGGCGAATTTGTTAAAAAACTGATGTTTACGGATCACTGCGACATTGGCAAACATTTGAAGAAGGGCAAAAACTTGTTGACTTTGACTTTATGTAATTCCAACAGAAACCTTCTTGGACCTCACCATTTTGCGGATCCCGAACCCTATTCCGTTGGCCCCGCCACTTTCTCCCTTGAGAAAATGTGGAACAACGGTGAGTGCCCGCTCTACAGGAGCAGATATGCTTTTGTCAGATTCGGCGCTGATATAGAGATAAAATGATATGATAATTCTTGGCATCGATCCGGGCTTTGCAATAACGGGCTACGGAGTGGTTGATTATACCGGAAACAAGTTTAAGGTGATCGATTACGGCGTCGTCAGCACCGACAAATCGGAGCTTTTTTCAAGCAGGCTCAAGTCGATCTACGATACTCTTTCATTTATAATCGACAAGTACAGACCGGACTGCATGGCCATGGAAGAATTGTTTTTTAACAACAACGCCAAGACCGCCATCATGGCGGCCCACGGAAGAGGCGTGGCGCTTCTGGCCTGCACACTGAAAGGGCTTCCTTGTTACGAGTATACGCCTCTCCAGGTGAAGCAGAATATTGCGGGCTACGGCAGGGCCGAAAAGCGTCAGGTTCAGCAGATGGTAAAACTTATATTAAACCTGGACAGTATACCCAAGCCGGATGATGCCGCTGACGCATTGGCAATTGCGATATGCCACGCCCATTCAATGCTCACCGCCGAGCAGGTTTGATTAATAAAACGGAGGAACTGTAAATTGTTTGAGTATATCAGAGGATTTGTCGCCGGAAAAGATGCCGAAAGCGTTGTCGTCGACGTTGGCGGTGTCGGGTTTAAGATATTTACTTCTCTTTATTCAGCATCTGAATGCGAAGAGGGTGAGGAAGTTAAGTTTTTCACCTACATGTCGGTAAAAGAAGACGATATATCGCTTTTCGGGTTTACCACTTATAACGAACTTATTTGCTTTAAAGAACTGATAGGCGTAAACGGTGTGGGTCCGAAAGTGGCCATTTCCCTTCTCTCCCAGATCACCGTTCCGGATTTCTCCGCCGCTGTGGTGACGGGAAATCACAAGCTTCTTTCAAAAGTGAAAGGTATTGGCCCCAAGCTTGCTCAGAGAATCGTGCTTGAACTGAAAGACCGGCTTGCGGGAAAAGCTCTTGAGGGAAGCTCCGACGACATGCAACCATCTACTGAAAGCCCGTCGTTCTTTGTCAAAGATCAGACGTTTGAAGACGCGGTAGAGGCCCTCTGCGTGCTTGGCCACAACAGGGCGAAGGCAAGGGCGATCGTTGCCAGCGTTTACAAAGAGGGAATGAAACTTGAAGATATCGTCAAGGCTTCCCTTTCCGTATAATAAAACAGTTGAAGGTGATTTATGTCGGACGATTACGAAAGAATAACAACAGGCGATCTTCTCCCGGATGACGATTTTGAAGCGTCCATAAGACCCAGAAGATTTGAAGAATACGTTGGACAGAACAAGGTCAAGGAGAATCTAAAGGTGTTCATTGAAGCCGCCAAGAGAAGAGGCGACGCTCTTGACCACGTTCTTCTATACGGCCCTCCCGGACTTGGCAAGACCACTCTTGCAGGCATCATCGCCTCTGAAATGGGCGTTAATATAAGGATCACATCCGGCCCGGCCATCGAGAAAGCTGCGGATATCGCGGGCATACTGACAAATCTCAACGAGATGGACGTTTTGTTCATTGACGAGATCCACCGTCTCAACAAGTCGGTTGAGGAGATCCTTTATCCTGCCATGGAGGATTTCTCCTTTGATATTATTATGGGCAAGGGCCCTGCAGCCAGATCGTTAAGGCTTGATCTTCACAAATTCACACTCATCGGAGCCACCACAAGGGCAGGGCTTCTCTCGGCACCGTTAAGAGACCGTTTTGGCATAATCAACAGGCTTGAACTGTATTCCACCGAAGAACTCAAACAGATCGTCAGAAGGACCGCTTCGATCCTGAAGTTTTCCATCAGCGACGAAGGCGCTGAAGAGATCGCCAAAAGATCCAGAGGAACACCGAGAATCGCAAACAGGCTGGTTAAAAGAGCCAGAGATTTTGCGGAAGTCATGGGCGAATCCATCATTACAGAGAAGATCGCATCAAAAGCTTTAAAGGCTCTTGAGATAGACGAGATCGGACTTGACAACGTTGACCGGAACCTTCTACTTACGATCATCAAGAAATTTGGCGGCGGCCCCGTTGGTCTTGACACTCTTTCCGCAGCAACGGGCGAAGACGTGACCACCATAGAAGATATTTACGAGCCTTATCTTATTCAGCTCGGCTTTATTAACAAGACTCCGAGGGGCCGTGTTGCGACTCCCGGCGCTTATGCCCACCTGGGTATTCCCTGCAATGACTGACAACGAAAACAGTTTTATAGTATTTGACAACGTTACTTATTGCTACTCTGAAGATGAGCCTGTCTCTGACGGCAACGCTGCGTCTTTAGATGTTTCTGTGTCTTCAGGCCGGAAAGAAGCGGTTAAAAACATATCACTGACTATAGAAAAGGGTTCTTTTACGGTTATATGTGGAAGCAACGGCTCCGGCAAGTCTACTCTTGCCAAACTCATGAACGGCCTTCTTGTCCCTACAGAAGGCAAAGTCATTACGGGCGGTCTTGACACTTCCGACGATAACAACATGTGGGAGATCAGGCGCAATACCGGCATGGTATTTCAGAATCCTGACAACCAGATAATTGCCACCTCTGTTGAAGAGGATGTAGCTTTTGGACTTGAAAACATTGGCGTTCCCCGGGAAGAGATGTTAAAGCGTGTGGACGAGGCTCTTGAGATCTGCGGAATTAAGGAAATTCGCAAATCTGAGCCCCATCTGCTGTCCGGCGGACAAAAGCAGAGAGTTTCTATTGCGGGCATTCTTGCCATGAGACCCTCCTGTATCGTTCTTGACGAATCCACCGCAATGCTGGATCCCAAAGGAAGGAAAAGCGTTCTTGACATTATCAGGAAACTTAACAGAGAAGAAAATATCACTATTGTGCTTATCACTCACCACATGGATGAGATCACCTTTGCGGATAAGGTCATAGTGATGGAGAAAGGCGAAGTCGTAAGAACCGGAACTCCTGAAGAAATATTTTCAGACAGCAGAGTAACGGAAGATCTCAATCTAGAACTTCCCCCGGCATCTTGGATATTCAATAATCTTGAGGGGTTTGATTTTGGCGGCACTGTTCTCACTGCGGGGCAGGGCGTTTCCCTGATGTTATCCAAACTTAAAAAATGAGGCAGGTATATGTCGATCGTTGTTAAGAATCTTAAACACATATACATGCCAAAGACTCCTTTTGAGAAAGAAGCTCTTAAAGGAATCAATCTTGAGATCGAGAAGGGCGATTTTGCCGCAATTATCGGTAAAACCGGTTCCGGAAAGTCCACGCTTATACAGCATTTCAACGGTCTGCTTCTTCCCACAGAGGGTGAAGTCAATATTGACGGTGTCGCTGTAACAAAAAAGAATCTCTCCGACATCAGAAAAAAAGTAGGTTTCGTATTTCAGTATCCGGAGCACCAGCTTTTTGAAGATACTGTTTTCAAAGATATTGCATTTGGCCTAAAACGTTTTAAATTGAGCGAAGAAGAGGTGAAAGAGAAGGTCTATTCGGCTGCAAAGTTGGTCGGTCTTGACGAGAGCCTCTTTGAAAGATCTGTCTTTGAGCTTTCCGGCGGAGAAAAGAGACGTGTTGCCATTTGCGGCGTTCTTGTTCTTGCACCTTCTTATCTGCTTTTGGACGAGCCTGCTTCGGGTCTTGACGCCAACGGCAGAAGAGAGATGCTTTCACTCCTTAACAAGCTGAATAACAGCGGCGTAACAGTGATCCTTGTTTCACACAGCATGGATGACGTTGCCGAATATGCGAAAAGAGTCACTGTGATTAACGACGGTCTTGTGGCTCTTGACGGCACGCCGGAGGAAGTGTTCTCAAAACGTGATCTTTTAAGATCAATGGACCTTGACGTTCCGGAAGTCACCGGCATGTTCATGGATTTCTCTGAAAAGTCAGGTATACCGCTGCCCACAGTCGTCAAAAAAGAGCAGGGGAGAGACTTGCTGATTAAGCTTATTTCCGAGGGGAGGTTTTCATTATGAAAATATCTCTCGGAAGATACGTGCCGGCCGATTCTCTTTTCCACAGAGCTGACCCCAGAACAAAGATCATCTGGACCGTACTTATGATGGTCCTCATTCTTCTTTGCCGCAGCTGGATCGAATATCTCATTGCCGCAGTATTTGTGACCGGCTGCTTCATCGCCTCGAAAGTATCGTTCAAGTTTATACTTCAGAGCCTGAAACCCATCCTGATCCTGTTGATCTTCACCAGCCTCTTCAATTTCTTTTTCTACAGAGGCGAGACCGTCGCTTTTATGATCGGAACCAAGCCAATCTATTACGAAAGCATATCCATGAGCATAAAGACTATAGTCAGAGTAGTTCTCCTGATTATCTCTGCGTCGCTGCTCACTTATACTTCTTCAAGCGTTTCTATAACCGACGGCCTTGAATCTCTTATGAGACCGCTTTCTGTAATAAGAGTGCCTGTCCACGAGATTGCTATGATGATGAGCATCGCTCTGAGATTCATTCCCACATTTGCCGACGAGACCGACAAGATCATAAAGGCACAGGCCTCCAGAGGCGCGGAGTTTGATTCTAAGAACGTTTTCAAAAAGATAAGAAGTTATATTCCCGTTCTCATTCCTTTATTCATAGCGGCTTTTAAGAGCGCTGAGGACATGGCTACAGCAATGGAATCCCGCTGCTACAGAGGAGGCAAAGGCAGGACCAGGTATAAGATCCTTAAATTCTCCTCTGCAGATATTGTTTTAACTGTTCTTACGGCTGTATTCGGAACAGCTGTCATCGTTTTGCGTTTCGTTGTTAAAATCTAAACGGAGAGACTATGAAGGGCAATTTTTTTCTTGGAAATAAGAGTTTTGAAGTTCGTCCGCTGACAGAGAGGGCTCTTTCGGAAGGCGAAGTTCTTGTCAAAGTAGCTGCCTGCGGTGTCTGCGGAACAGACGTGCATATCTATCATGGGGACAAAGGATCTGCGGAAGTTCACCCTCCGGTGGTCCTTGGCCATGAGTTTTCGGGTATAGTTGAAGCCATTGGCGCGAGTGTTACTACAGTCAAACCCGGGGACAGGGTAACAGTTGACCCAAATATTTATTGCGGCAAGTGTTATTTCTGCAGGACCGGAAAAAAGCAGTCCTGTACAGGGCTTCAGGCCATTGGCGTAACGATGAACGGAGGCTTTGCCGAATACTGCTACGTCCCCGAGAGCCAGTGTTTCCTGCTTTCGCCTGACGTTTCGCTTAGGGCCGGTGCGATGACTGAGCCCCTTGCCTGCTGTCTTCACGGAATCGACAAAGCCGGCATCAGGGCAGGTGACAGCGTTTGTGTTATCGGCGGCGGTGCCATTGGCCTTATGATGGTCCAGCTTGCCAGACTCTCCGGCGCTTCCAAGATCATTTTGAGCGAACCTGTTGAATTCAGGCGCAGGATCGGGCTTGAACTTGGAGCGGATCACGCCATCGATCCCTTTGCAGGACCTGTTTCGGAACAGATTGGAAGTATTTTACACACACCCGGTGCGGACGTTGTGATCGAGTGCGTCGGCAATACCGCTGCAACCTCGCAAGCCTTTGAAGCCGCCAACGACGGTGCAACAGTTCTTCTTTTCAGCGTCCCGAAAGCGAATACATATCATCCTTTGAGCCTTGAACAGGTATTTCAGAAGGAACTTAAGATCATTGGCTCCAGGATCAATCCTGATACTCATTTGAGGGCCGCCTCGTTGATCAACAGCGGAAAGATAAAGTTTGACAGGCTGATCACCCACAGTTATCCATTGGAGCAACTGCAGGATGCAATCATTAAACAAACGGAAAACGATTCAATAAAAGTAATTGTGGAGCCGAATTAGTTAAGAGTGAACAGTTAAGAGTAATTAGTTGACTGCGTGAGAAGTACCTTTGCTCTTCAAGCGCACTGAGATGCAAACTCCTGACTTAACTAGCCAATAATAACTAAAAGAGGATGTGACGTGAGATCCGCTACATCCTCTAATTTATTGGTTGCGGAGGAAGGACTTGAACCTACGACCTCCGGGTTATGAGCCCGACGAGCTACCAACTGCTCTACTCCGCGATATGACTGCCCGTTTGCGAGCGAAATAGATGATACCACAAAAAAATTGGCAATGCAAGTACTTTTTCACTTGTATTTTTAAAAAATGATGGTATAATGAATGAGCCTTGAGAAGGGTGATGTCGCTATAGCTCAGCTGGATAGAGCGACCGCCTCCTAAGCGGTAGGCCGGAGGTTCGAATCCTCTTAGTGACGCCAATTAAGCCGGAAATCCTTGTTTTTAAGATTTCCGGTTTTTTATTTTATACAGTTTCTTGCGATTTGCTTTTGAATCATGTATACTCCTTTTATAAGATTTAAGATGAGAATACGGCATGCAGATTATGAACATTGGCGAGATCTTTGTCGATATTCCGAAAACAAACTAAAAAAGGAATAGTGCCATGATGGAACGCGAAAACTGGGTAAAAGAGTTTACCGACAGGTACGTCCGGCATGAGGACGAACTTAAATGGCTTTACTGTGAATTGTATCACAATGACATGGGTGCATATCGCTATTTTGTCGACATGCTCTATCGGGCGTATGAAGCGCGTCCGGAGTCGTTGAAAAATATGGATCGTGCGCGGGAGGAATACCCGGATTGGTACCGGGGTCATGATCTTGTCGGCATGTTGATGTACGTCAACGCTTTTGCCGGCACGTTGAACGGGGTGAAAGAAAAGATCGATTACATCACCGATTGCGGCGTGAACTATCTTCATCTGATGCCTCTCTTGGAAAGTCCCAAGGGCAGAAGCGACGGAGGTTACGCGGTCAGCAATTTCCGGAAGGTTCAGCCTGAGCTCGGAACGATGGACGATCTTTTCGCACTGTCAGAAGCTTGTCATGAGCGCGGCATTGCGGTTTGTCTCGACTTTGTCATGAACCATACCAGCGAGGACCACGAATGGGCCAGGCGTGCGCGTGCCGGCGAAAAGGAATACCAGGACCGGTATTTCTTCTACGACAATTGGGAGATCCCGAATGCCTACGAGCAGACAGTGCCTCAGGTGTTTCCTACAACTGCGCCCGGCAACTTTACCTGGTGCGAAGAGGCGAAGAAGGTTGTCATGACCACGTTCTATCCGTATCAATGGGATCTTAATTACACAAATCCTACCGTATTCAACGACATGACGGATGATATGTTGAATCTATGTAACCACGGCATTGATATTATCCGTCTTGATGCGGTTCCTTATATCTGGAAAGCCCTTGGCACCAAGTGCCGCAATCTTAAAGAGGTCCATACTCTCGTACGCATCATGCGCATGGTGTGCGAGATCGTCTGCCCGGGTACGCTTCTGCTGGGCGAGGTGGTCATGGAGCCAAGTAAAGTTGATCCGTATTTCGGCACAGTCGAAAAACCTGAGTGTCATTTGCTTTATAACGTAACCACAATGGCATCCATTTGGCACACGGTCGCGACGAAAGACGTAAGGCTCCTAAAGCATCAAATGGAACAGGTTTTCTCGCTTCCGAAACAGTACACGTTCCTGAACTACCTCAGGTGCCACGACGATATCGGCTGGGGCCTGGATTATGAATTCCTCAAGTGGTTCGGGCAAGAGGAAATTCCCCACAAAAAGTATCTCAATGACTATCTGACCGGAAAATGGGAAGGAAGCTTCGCTCGCGGAGAGCTTTACAACGACGATCCGAGGCTTGGCGATGCTCGGCTGTGCGGTACGACCGCGTCGCTCTGCGGAATCGAAGCAGCTGAGAAGATTGGGGACAAGGATGCACTTGCCAATGCTATCCGCCGCGATACCATGCTCCATGCTCTGATGTTTACCATGAGCGGAGTTCCGGTGCTTTACAGCGGCGACGAGATCGCCCAGGAGAATGACTACGGCTACCACGACGATTCGTTGAAATATGAAGACAGCCGCTATCTGCACCGTGGCAGTCTGGACTGGGAAAAAGCTGCCCGCAGAACTGACGTTAACTCCACTGAGGGCAAGGTGTTCCAATCAATCAAGCGTCAGGAGGATATACGGGCAGCTTACCGCGTATTCGATGATTCGGCGGATATGTGGGTTCTCGACACGCAAAATGATCATATTCTCGGAATCGGACGGTATTATCAGAAAGAAAAACTGCTGGCGCTTTTCAACTTTTCCGATGAACCGCAGGTTGCCTGGGTACGCGATCTTTCGATGTACACGGATCTGATTACAGGCGAACAGCGCGATGCAGGAGCAGTTACGCTGCCTGCCGGCGGATTTATCTGGCTGCATCAAACGTTTTGAACGGAGGAAACTAATGAATCAAAAGCTGATTTTTCTGGATATTGACGGCACGTTGACTCCTGCGGGCAGCAACACACCTCCCGAAAGCGCCATGCGCGCGATCAGGGCGGCTCAGAAGAACGGTCACAAGGTTTTTCTTTGTACAGGTCGCAACCCTGCAATGCTGGCACCGGTATTGGCGCTTGGATTTGAGGGCGCTGTAGCTGCTGCGGGCGGATATGTGTTTGCGGGTGATCGAGTGTTATTCGATTGTCCGATGACAAAGGAACAGTTCGAAACGGGCATGCGGCTTTTGAAAGAGAACGGAGTGTTCCGTACCATTGAAGCCAAAGATGCTACCTGGGGTGACGAGGATCTTGGCGATTTTCTTTCAAGTGCAGACGAAGTAAACAGTGAACTTGTTCGTTGGAGAAAGGCGCTTGCCGAGGATTTAAACATTCTACCGATGAGCGAATACGACGGACGGCCTGTTTATAAAATAGTGTTCATGTGTACTGATGCGAGTCAGCTTGTGCCTGCACGGGAGGCGCTTGAGAAGGATTACAAGTTCGTTGTACAGAATTTGGAGGCACGTCATTGTCTAAACGGCGAGCTCATTAACAGGAAATTCGACAAGGGCAAAGGCGTTCGTATAGTGGCGGACACGTATGGAATCGCGATTGAAGATACGATTGGGTTTGGCGACAGCATGAACGATTTGGAGATGATCGAAACCGTCGGGACATCCGTTTGCATGGACAACGGCAGCACGACACTAAAGGAAATGAGCGATATAGTTTGCCCGGCTGTGGATGCGGACGGACTTGCCATTGCGTTTGAACAACTGGGACTGATATAAAATAAGTGGACCGGTTTTGTGCAAGTCCTCTCTTAACTCAAACCATCGCGGACCGCAAACCGCCGTTCCGAAGGATCCGGATCGATCTCGGTGACCGTGTAATGCGAAATATGGATTGGCGGATGGCTTTTCAGTTGCATAAGGAATCGCCTCAGATTTGAAACGGCGCCTTGAACTTCCGCATCAACGCGTCCGTCGGAAAGATTGCGGACCCAACCGGTAAGTCCAAGCCTCTTCGCAATAAGCATTGCGGTATATCGAAAGCCTACAAACTGAACGTCGCCTTCGAAAATAATATGCCAACGGACGCAGTTGCCTGTTCGTTCTCCCATATGTCGCTCCTTTCTTTTTTAAGTATAGCATGGTCTGTAAAAAAAGGAAAGAAAAAGCAGGAAAACTGACTTTTACCGAATAAAAGGAAATAATGATTGCGTTTTGTGTAAACATACGATAAAATTGAAAAAAAACGGGCATTGCCCAAAATCAACAAAAAAGGTGGTATAGTATATGGCATTGGATTACCGCAAGTGCGCTGAAGAGATCGCCAAACTGATAGGCGGCGGCAGTAATGTCATCAGCGCGGCACACTGCGCGACCCGGCTTCGATTGGTTATCGCAGACAACAGTAAAATTGACAAGAAAGCCTTGGAAGAGGTCGAAGGTGTCAAGGGCATGTTCGAGTCGAACGGTCAGCTGCAGCTGATCATTGGAACAGGTACTGTCAACAAGGTGTACGATGAATTCCTCGCCGTCACCGGAGTATCTGCCGCATCGAAGGCGGACGTCAAAGCCGCCGCAGCATCAAAGATGCCCTGGTGGAAGAAGATATTAAAGACACCCGGCGATATCTTTGTTCCAATCCTGCCCGCGATCGTTGCATCCGGTCTGATGATGGGTATCGTCGAAGCGATCCCGAAGTTCTGGCCGGCGTTTGGAGAGACCGACTGGTTCTCTTTCCTTGATCTGGTTGCGAACACCGCATTCGCACTGCTGCCCGTTCTTGTTGCGATTTCCGCCGCACGCGTATTCGGCGGCAACGTTTTCCTTGGCGCAGTCATAGGTCTGATGATGGTTCACCCGAGTCTTTTGAACGCATGGGGGGTCGGTACCGCCGAAACGATACCGACATGGAATATTTTCTTCTATCCGATACAACAGGTCGGTTATCAGGGACACGTCATACCGGTCATATTGGCAGTTCTGCTCATGTCATATTTGGAGAAACTGCTGCATAAGATCGTTCCTGAAATGATAGACCTGTTTGTGACGCCGCTGGTCACCGTTCTGGTTACCGCATTTGCCACGTTCACGATCATCGGTCCGGTATTCTCTATTCTTGAAAACTACGTGCTGAAAGGCGCAGAGTGGCTGGCAGGTACTCCCTGGGGCGCGACGATCATGGGCGCGATCTACCCATGGACGGTATTCCTGGGACTCCATCATATGTATAATGTCATTGAAGCGGGCATGATCGCCCAGACAGGTCTCAACACCTGGATGCCGATCGCGTCTGCGGCTAACTTCGCACAGTTTGGCGCATGCCTTGCGGTTGCTATCAAAGTAAAAAACAAAAAAACCAAATCTGTAGCGCTTCCCGCATCACTGTCTGCATCACTTGGAATCACTGAGCCTGCAATCTTCGGTGTTAATTATCGCTTCATGAAGCCTTTCCTCTGCGGTATGGCCGGCGGAGCTGTCGGTGCACTTTTCGGTGCACTGTTTAAACTTGGCGCACCGGTTTACGGTGTTACCGGCATTCCGGCAATTCCTGCGGTCAACAACATTCCGCTGTATCTTGTTGAACTTCTGATCTCGGCCGGCGTCGCGTTTGCACTTACTTTAATAATCTGGAAGGAAGAGAAGCCGAAGGAAGAGGCCGCTCCCGTACCCGCAGTAGAGCAGGAACTTCCGACTGTTTCAGTCATCCGATGCGCATCGGGTTCTATAATGCAACCTGTCAAAGGCAATGTCATCGCCCGCGAAGCGATTCCTGACGATACGTTCGCTTCAGGTGTGCTTGGCGACGGCATTGGCGTTGAGCCGGAGGATGAACTTGTCGTAGCACCCTTTGACGGCAAGATCAGCTCGGTCGCAGAGAGCAAGCATGCCATTGGCATCGAGGGCAACGGAATGGAGCTTTTGATCCATGTAGGTGTAGATACCGTCAACATGCAGGGTGATGGCTTCGAGTGTCTTGTTCAAGAGGGCGATGAAGTCAAACTCGGTCAGCCTTTGATCCGTTTCAGCCGCGAGAAGATCAAGGCAGCGGGTTACAGCGATACTGTTGCAGTTATGCTCACCAATTCCGACGACCTCGAAGGCGTCGAGTGCGGTGTTAAATAAAAAACCATATCAGGAGGATAATCAAATGAAGTCTTTTGAATACACCATTACAGATCCGGTCGGTATCCATGCCCGTCCGGCAGGCGTTCTCGTCAAGGAAATCAAAAAGTTTGTCTCGACCGTCACCGTTAATAAAGGTGAAAAGTCCGTCAATGCGCTTAAACTGATGGCTCTGATGGGCATGGGCATCAAGCAGGGAGACACGATTCGTATTGACGTCGAAGGCGCAGATGAAGATAACGCTGCTGCTGAGATCGAAGCATTCTTCAAAGCAAACCTGTAAGCATTTTAAAGAGACGGCTGTCAAAACGGCAGCCGTCTTTGTGCATATAAATCACGGAGGTTAATATGATCACAATTCAAGGCAAGGGTGTCAGTACCGGCGTTGCGGTCGGCCCCCTGTATTTCTATCATCGTGCCAAGAGCACCGTATCCCGCTATGAAGTGACGGATACCGATGCAGAGTGGGCACGTTTCAAGACTGCACAGGAGAGGGCGGTAAAAGAGCTCGGCGATCTCGCAGAAAAGGCCCGTAAAGAAGCAGGTGAAGAAGCGGCACTGCTTTTTGAAACCCATGCAATGATGGCTGAAGATCTGGAATTTGAAGAGAACATCCAGTCTTTGATCCATGACAAAAAGCTGAATGCGGAAGCTGCTGTGTCAGATACTGCAGCACAGTTTGCAGAGATGTTCGCCATGATGGACGATGCTTATTTCCAGGCACGTGCAGCGGATGTCAAGGATGTCGCAGAACGTATTCTCGGCATTCTGACCGGTGCAGTGCAGGGCGGTGTGGATTCACCTGTTCCGGTCATCCTCGCAGCAGACGATCTTGCGCCAAGCGAGACTGTTCAGCTTGACAAGAGCAAGATTCTCGGTTTCATTACCGAGGGCGGCAGCGGATCAAGCCATACTGCTATCCTTGCACGTACTATGGGAATCCCTGCTATCATTGGCGTTGGCGACGCGATGAAGCCTGAATATGCGGGCCATGAGGTCATCATAGACGGTTCGAACGGCAGTATTCTTGTGGACGCAGACGAAGCTGCTCGCGCGAAGATGCTGAAAAAGATGGAAGAACAGAAGAAGACTCAGGCTCTCCTTGATGAGTTCAAGGGCAAGCCAAACGTTACAAAAGACGGGCAAAGCATTCGCATCTACTGCAATATCGGAAGCCCTGACGACGTGACGGCAGTTCTCAAAAATGACGCAGGCGGCGTTGGCCTCTTCCGCAGCGAATTCCTTTATTTGAACTGCGACGATTATCCGGACGAGGATTACCAGTTCGAAGCTTACAAGCTGGCGCTTTCCAACATGGAAGGCAGGGAAGTCATTATCCGGACCCTGGATATCGGCGCCGACAAACAGATTGCATATTTTAACATGCCTAAGGAAGAGAACCCTGCGCTCGGCAACCGTGCGCTCCGTATCTGTCTGAACCGGCCGGAGATTTTCCATACTCAGCTCCGAGCTCTTTACCGTGCATCCGCATTCGGCAAGCTTGGCATCATGTTCCCTATGGTCACCTCTGTCTGGGAAGTCCGTGAGGCTAAGAAGATGTGCGAATTAGTCAAAAAGGAACTTACAAATGAAGGTATTCCCTTCGATGAAGACGTTGAAGTTGGTATCATGATCGAAACGCCTGCCGCTGCGATAATTTCCGACCGCCTTGCCAAGGAAGTCGACTTCTTCTCCTGCGGCACCAACGACCTTACGCAGTACACGTTGGCGTGCGACCGCCAGAACAATGATCTCGGACGCTTCTTCAATCCACATCATACCGCTGTGCTGCGCCTTCTCAAAATGGTTTGCGACAATGCTCATAAAAACGGAATTTGGGTCGGTATCTGCGGCGAGCTTGGCGCAGATCTCTCTCTGACCGAAACGTTCCTTTCTATCGGCATCGATGAACTGTCCGTATCCCCGCGTTCAGTGCTGCCCCTCAGACAGAAAGTGCGTGATATCGACGTACGTGTCGTGCGCGAAAAGATACTCACGGACCTCATGGGCGATACGATCGGTGAGATCTGACCTGATTGTTTACAGGAGGAAACAATCCTCATAATGACGCCAATGACCGGATCCAATCTTTTAACGGGTCCGGTTTTTTTGTGGAATAACCACACCTCTATGTAGTATAATATGGGTGATTGATTATTTGGCGTTTGAAACGACAGAAAATAATAATAGTTCAGGGAGTGATTTTGTGAAAATACTGTTCATCGGCAACAGCTACACCTTTTATAACGACATGCCAATGATATTCCGCGACCTTTGCGCTAAAAACGGTTTTGAAGCGGAAGTCATGAGCGTGACCCAGGGAGGGTATACCATTGCCCATTACGTATCTAACGAAAACGAGCAGGGGAGAAGGGCGAAAGAGATTCTCAAAACCCATAAATTTGACTACGTTGTCCTGCAGGAGCAGAGCGTAAGGCCTGCTGCGAACCCGGAAACATTTCTTGAGAGTGTAAGAAAGTTTATGCCTTATATCAGGGAAAACGGTGCGGTGCCTGTGTTTTATCAGACCTGGGGACGGCCGGACAAGACGCCTATCCTTGCCCAATACGGCTGGACTCACGAAACCATGCAAGCGCTGCTAAAAGATGCATATACGAAAGCTGCGGCAGAGAATAACGGAATACTGGTTCCCGCTGGGGACAGGCTGTCCGAGGGCTACAGAGCGGGCCTTGACGTTTACAGCGACGAGGGCGGCCATCCGTCACTTCTCGGTTCGCAGATAATCGCCAAAGCCTTCTATGACACACTGATTAAATAAAACTATGATCGCAAGAAGAATTATAATCGGAATACTGTTTATACTTTTTATACTCCTGCTGGAACTTTCTTCAAATACTCTTTGGGGCGTGTTCCTGGCAGGGGCCGTGTTTGCAGGTTTTATACTTTTCACCGAAATCGGCGTATCAAAAGGGCGGCCCTTTGTCGCAGTGATCTCCTGGGTGATCTTTTTGGTGGCGCTGGTGCTTGTGTATATAGTCTCCTATCCGCCTGTGAAGCGTGTTAAAGCATTTGAGGGCAGCAAAGTAAAAACTGACGTTGTTGAGATCTCAGACGGAAAAGTTACAGGAGTAGTCAACAAAGATGGCACCTGCGAGCTTTTTGCAGGCATCCCCTACGCCAAGGCACCGGTTGGCGATCTTCGCTGGAAAGAGCCTCAGGACCCCGACAAGTGGGACGGAGTGCGTGAATGCGATACTTTTGCGCCAATGTCAATGCAACCCAGAAACCCAAGCATCTATTACAGCCTTGCCCAGATAATCGGTTTCCACGATTACAAATGGTTCGATTTTTCCGACAACTATATGCCGGAAGTATCTGAGGACGCTCTCTATGTCAACCTGTGGAGACCGACCGGTGCGAAAGTGGGCGATAAGCTTCCTGTCCTTGTCTACATTCACGGTGGATCCCTTCAGACAGGTCAGCCCTGGTATGAGGATTACAGAGGAGAAAACCTTGTAAAAGACGGAATCATCGTTGTGAACATGGGCTACAGACTTGGAGTATACGGCTTCCTTGCACTCGATGAACTTGCAAATGAATCCCCAAGCGGCACCACCGGCAACTACGGACTTCTAGACCAAATCAAGGCACTTGAGTGGGTCAGGGACAACGTCGGATATTTTGGCGGTGATCCCGACAACGTTACATTGGCGGGAGAATCAGCGGGAGCTGCATGCGTCAGCGCACTCTCCGTGTCACCCCTTGCCAAGGGACTGTTTAAAAGGACTGTGCTTGAAAGCTCAACGGTAGCGCCAATAAATCCCCCGCATTCCTTCAGACTCCTTGACGAGGCATTGTCTTCCGGGAGGAGGGCGATGGAAAAGGTTGGCGCCGGAAGTATTTCTGACCTAAGAGCTCTTCCCGCAAAAGCACTCACAGGCCTATACACATCCGAGCATCACATCACAGTCGACGGCTACGTTCTGCCGGATACACCGTATAATCTATACAAGAAGGGCGAATATAACGAAGAGGCGATCTTCCACGGTTTCAACAAAGAGGAAAGCGCCGCCTTTATAATGTTTACAAAGACCGATATAGAGAGTTTCAGAAGAAAAGTGAAGGATTACTTCGGAGATCTTGCGGACGATGTGTTTGCGGTATACGATCCTTCTGACGATGCAGAGGCGGACACCATGTGGTCCGAGATCTACGGAGCGGTGTTCTTTGATTATCCCCATTACTGTCTAAACAGACTGGCAGTCGAAAACGGGATTCCGGTCCACGAGTATTTATTTTCAAAAACCAACGGGAGACTTGGATGCTGGCACAGCGGTGAAGAGGTCTACTTGTACGCCAATATCCCCTCAGACTCTAAACTTTATGATGCCAATGACAGAGAAGTTATGGACAAAATGTCACGTGCACTGCTCGATTTTGTTAAATACGGTGACTGTTCGTTGACTCTTAAGGAATGGAAACAAAACACAGATTCAATATCTTATATGAATTTCGGTGATGAAATAAAGATGATCACAGAATCCGAGAGAAAGCAGGCGCTTTATAAAATACTGGATGAAATGAACAGTTAACAGCAGAAAGTGAACAGTTGTAGTGCGGTCAAAGCCGCAAGTAATAGAATTTATCTAAAATTAGGAGAAAATTATCATGACCAACAGAGACAGAGTCAATGCGGTATTGAACTTCGAAAAGCCTGACGACAGACTGCCGATGATCGAATGGGCGGCCTGGTGGGATAAAACCATAAACAATTGGCGTCAACAGGGTCTGCCTCAGGAACTGAACTGGGATACCATTGGGCCTTATCTCGGCCTTGACAGGCAGAAACAGTACTGGCTACCCCACAAGAAATTTGACTGCCCGCAGCCCCAGAGGGAGGGTGGGCCGATTGCAGAGGACGAGGATGAATACGAGGAACTGCTTCCGTATCTCTATCCCGATAACGATTGGGTGTTTCAGGAACTTACTAGGCTTAAACCCGAGCACGAGAAGGGCGATCTGCCGATTTGGTTTTCCCTTGACGGAGGCTTCTGGTTTCCGAGAACCATACTGGGTATTGAAAACCATTTATATTCGTTCTACGACCAGCCGGAGCTGTATCACAGGATACTTGACGACCTGGCGGAGTTTCAGCTGAAGCAGCTTGACAGAATGTACAAGATCGTAACGCCGGACTTTATGACTTTTGGCGAGGATATGAGCTACAACAACGGGCCAATGATATCCGAGGCATGTTTTGACGAATTCCTGCTGCCGTATTACAGAAAAGTTATTCCGTTTATAAAAGAGCACGGCACCAAGGTAATCGTCGACTCAGACGGCGATGTCACAAGGATGATCCCCTGGCTTAAGAAAGCGGGAATTGAAGGAGTGCTGCCGCTGGAACATCAGGCAGGCGTTGACGTCAACAAACTGAGAGCAGACCATCCGGATTTCCTGTTCATCGGAGCTTTTGACAAGATGACCATGAGGATCGGCAAGGACGAGATGCGGGGCGAGTTTGAAAGACTGCTGCCGGCAATGATAACCGGAGGATTCATTCCAAGTGTCGATCACCAGACTCCGCCGGATTGTCCGCTGGAAAGATATCGGGTTTACGTTGACATGTTGAGGGAATATGCGGAAATAGCTGTTAGGCTTTGGAGTAAGTAATTATTAGTGAATAGTTAATAGTGATAAGTGCTCAGTTGCAGTGCGCCTGCGGTTCGAATATACACACATATCTGAGGAAGGGCTGAAAATGAAAGATTTACAATATTGCACAAAATAATAATTTTGTGCAATATTTAATACCGAAACAGGGCAATTCAAAACAAATTCAAAAAGATCCGGAATCTCCTAATTTTACAGGAATTGTCCGGATCTTCTTCGTTTTGTTCACTGTCTACCATTCACTAATCACTAATAACTTAAAACAGTTCACTAATAACTAATCACTAAGTTTACATTTTCTCAACAACTCCGACGCCGATGAGATTCAGCGCCTCTTTTATGCAAACAGTAACAGCTTCAATGAAGCAAAGTCTTGCAGCTCTTATATCTTCATCAGATTTTAAAACGTTTGTAGAGTTGTAAAATTTGTTGAAAGCTTTGCACAGCTCAATTATGTATCTTGTAACTATATAAGGTTCATTCTTTGATGCCGCGTCGCGAACGACGGACTGCAACTTCATCAGTATTTTAACTATCTGGTATTCCTGATCGTCTGTCAGAAGTTCCAGTTTGACGTTCTTATAGGAAATCCCCATTTCAAAAGCTTTTCTTAAAACGGATCTGCCTCTGGCATACGTGTATTGTACGTACGGTCCGGATTCGCCTTCAAAATCCAGCATTTTGGACAGTTCAAACACTATGTCCCGTTCACGGCCGTTTTTCTGGAATTCGAACAAGACGGCTCCTATACCGATAGTATTGGCGGCTTCGTCAATATTATCGATTTGGCTTGCGGTCCCACTTTCGGTGATGATCTCTTTGGTCTTGGCAATTGACTCGTTAAGAACGTCTTCAAGAAGCACAACGTCACCGTTCCTTGTGGACAGAACGCGGTCCGGGAACCTTACGTAGCCGAATCCAACATGCTCGCAGTCGTCAGCCCAGTCAAAGCCCATCATCTTCAAAACTGTGAAAACCTGTTTGAAATGCAGCGCCTGGGGCGTTCCCACAACGTAGATGTTCTTATAAAAGTCATAGTGGCGCTTCCTGTAAAGAGCCGCGGCAATGTCCCTTGTTGCATAGATGGTGCTGCCGTCGGACTTCAATATAATGCAAGGCGGCATATTTTTATCTTCGAATCGTACAACCTTGGCGCCGTCAGACTCCTCTAAAAGGCCTTTTTTGCCTAAAATATCCACAATTTCAGGCATTTTATCGGAATAAAAGCTTTCACCGGCAAATGAATCGAAATGAATGTCCAGCAGGTCGTACATCCTGTTGAACTCTTTGAGAGACACTTCGACGAAGAACTTCCAAAGGGCGGTGACCTCAGGATCGCCCTCCTCCAGCAGCTTGAAATTTTGGCGGGCCTCGTCTTCAAGCGCGGGATCCTCCTTGGCTTCAGAATGAAATTTTACGTAAATTTTCAGCAATTCATTGATTGGGTCCTTCTCGATGGTCTCCCGGTCTCCCCAGCGTTTGTATGCGCTTATAAGCTTGCCAAACTGGGTTCCCCAGTCGCCGATGTGGTTGATCCTTACAACGTCGTAGCCGAGAAAATCATAGATTCTCGAAAGAGAATTGCCAATGGCTGTCGAGCACAGATGACCGATATGGAATGGCTTAGCAATGTTGGGGGATGAATACTCAACAATGACCTTTTTGCCAGCGCCCTCCTCGCTGCGGCCGTAATTTTCACGCTGAATAAGAATCTCCTGAATGACCGTTTTTGAAATGATCATCCGGTTGAGATAAAAATTCAGATAAGCGCCCACAACTCTGATCTCAGAGAAGAACTGCTTGAATTCGCTTTCTTCAATGGCAGTTTTGAGCGATTCTGCGACTTCCTTGGGATTTCTTCCTTTTATAAGTTTAAAGCAAGGTAGCGAAAAGTCGCCAAGCTTCTCATCCGGCGGCACGGCAATGAGACTCTGTACCAATTCTTCAGTCACGGAGGAATCGTTTACGCTTGAAACAATTATTTCGGTTAAGATTTTCTTTATATCCATAGCAGTTAATAGTATTTAGTGAATAGTGTATGGTGGATTCGCAAGTTAATAGTTAATAGTGAAGAGTAAAATAGTGGTTGTGCGTTTTGCATTTTTATTTGCGTGGAGCGCAAAATCACTGTTCACTAATCACTCTTCACTAATCACTAAATAATAATATTCACCAGGCTGCCCGGAACCGCGATCACCTTTCTGACCTGTTTTCCGGCGATAAGGCCTTTTACGGTCTCGTCTTCTAACACATAATCAGCCAGAGCGGCTCTGTCGAGGCTTGTGGGAACGTTGATCCTTGCCTTGATCTTGCCGAGGATCTGTATGGCGATCTCAACTGTCTCGGAAACAGTCTTAGACTCATCGCATACGGGCCAGGCCTGCTCGTGAACGTATCCCTTAAGCTCCAGAGCTTCCCACATTTCCTCGCAGATATGCGGGCAAACGGGATAGAGAAGCTTTATAAGGGCCGCCAGATCGCCTTTGGAGGGATCGCCCTTGGCGTAGAAGTCGTTCACAAGGGCCATCATCGAGGCTATGGCTGTGTTGTATTTCATCTTCTCGTAGTCTTCGCTCACTTTTTTAATAGTGATGTTGACTGCTTTTTCGTGGGTCTTGGAGATGGCGGTGTCGGGGGTGACTTTGCCCATCAGTTTCCAGACTCTCTCCAGGAATCTGTAGCAGCCCCTCGCACCGTCGGTGGACCAGGGAATCGGCTGGTCAAATGCGCCCATAAACATCTCGTAAAGCCTGAAGCTGTCGGCGCCGATCTCCTTGACAATGTCGTCGGGATTGATTACGTTTCCCCTTGATTTAGACATTTTCTCACCGTTTTCGCCAAGGATCATTCCGTGAGACGTACGCTTGATATAAGGCTCCGGACAGGGGACGACGCCAATGTCGTAAAGGAATTTGTGCCAGAACCTGGAGTACAGAAGGTGCAGCGTGGTGTGCTCCATGCCGCCGTTGTACCAGTCGACGGGGAGCCAGTATTTCATGGCCTCCTGGCTTGCAAGAGCGTCATTATTGTGGGGATCCGTATACCTTATAAAATACCAGGAGGATCCGGCCCACTGTGGCATTGTGTCGGTCTCACGCTTGGCGGGTTTGCCGCAGCAGGGGCAGGTGGTGTTTACCCATTCGGGAACGTTCACGAGTGGCGATTCGCCGCTGTCGGTCTGAACGTAGTTTTCAACCTCAGGGAGAAGCAGGGGCAGGTCTTTCTCGTCAAGAGGCACGTATCCGCAGTCGTCGCATTTTACAACCGGAATAGGCTCGCCCCAGTATCTCTGGCGGCTGAACACCCAGTCTCTCAGCTTATAGTTGACTTTGCCGGTGCCGATGCCCTTCTCTTCCAGATATTCGATGATCTTAGCCTTGGCGTCCGTGACAGAAAGACCGTCAAGAAAGCCGGAGTTGATCATTATGCCGGTCGCGATATCGGTAAATGCGGACTCGCTGATATCGCCGCCGCTGACCACTTCAATGATGGGTATGTTGAACTTCTTGGCAAATTCGTAGTCTCTGTCGTCGTGGGCGGGAACAGCCATGATGGCGCCGGTGCCGTAGGAGCTGAGGACGTAGTCGGAAGTCCAGACAGGGATTTCCTTGCCGTTTACGGGGTTGACAGCGCGGATGCCTTTGAGTTCGACACCGGTCTTTTCCTTGGCAAGTTCAGTGCGTTCGAACTCGGATTTTCTTGCCGCAGCATCTCTGTAAGCCGCAACCTCGTCGAAGTTTGTGATCTTGTCCCTATATTTGTCAATGAGCTTGTGCTCCGGTGAAATGACCATGTATGTGGCGCCGAAAAGGGTGTCGGGTCTTGTGGTGAACACTCTTATAAAATCGTCTTCTCCTGCGACTTTGAAATCAACTTCTGCGCCTGTGGAGCGCCCTATCCAGTTTCTCTGCTGGATCTTGACCTTCTCGATGAAATCAACAGTATCAAGGCCGTCGATGAGCTTCTGGGCATACTCGGTGATCTTCAGCATCCACTGGCTCTTGACTTTTCTCACCACTTCGCCGCCGCATCTCTCGCAGACGCCGTTGACCACTTCTTCATTGGCAAGACCGACTTTACAGGAGGTGCACCAGTTTATGGGCATCTCGGCTTTATAGGCAAGGCCTGCTTTAAAAAGCTGGAGGAATATCCACTGGGTCCAGTGATAGTACTCGGGGTCGGTGGTGCTGACCTCGGAGGTCCAGGTAAAGGAGAAGCCCAGCATCTTAAGCTGCTTTTTGAACCTTTCGATATTATTCTTTGTGACTATCTCGGGATGGATCTTGTTTTTGATAGCAAAATTTTCCGTAGGAAGTCCGAAAGCGTCCCAGCCTATGGGGAAAAGCACGTTGAAGCCTTCCATCCTTCTTTTACGGCAAATAATATCCATAGCGGTGTTGGACCTGGGATGACCCACGTGAAGGCCGTTGCCGGAGGGATACGGGAACTCGATCAGACCGTAAAACTTCGGTTTGGAGTGATCCGGAGAGGGTTCAAAAGTCCGGTTGTCTTCCCAGATCTTCTGCCACTTCTTTTCGACTGAAGCAGGATTGTAAGCGCCAATATCATTATGACCCATAATAAATACCCCTTTAAGAAATCTAAGTTAAAAAGGAGCCCGAAAACTCCTCACAACTTTATATTTTAGCAAAACTCTTATTGATTGTAAACGATACATTTGATACCGCCAATATCAAAAAGAGGCCTATCTTTAACCTCAACGACGTTTATTCCGGCTTCTCTGAGAAAGATATAAAGTTCAGGCAAAGCCTCCGACAGACAGCCGTTGGCGTACAAAGTCTTTTCGGTTTTTGAATATCCGAGACACCCGCCGATAAAACCGGAATCGTAGCCGGGCAAAAGGATCGACGGTGGCTTTTCGATAAAAAAGCAGTTAAACGAATGCTTCGAAGAGGCTTTCCTGATGCCCTCGTCAGCCGTAATGATCAGATCAAGATCGTCAACGTAAAGAGCGGAACAGCCCGAATATCCTTGCCTGACGTCAATGCCTATATAACCCTTTGAATCAAGATAATCTTGCAGGTCAGGGTCTGTGTGTTTCAGATTGTGAAAATAGTAATTGCCGCAGAGAAGTATGTTGTGGGAGCAGCATTCAGGATAAGTTTCCTTGCCAATGACACGCGAGACGACCGTCATTCTGCCTGCCTCTTCAAAATCAATTACAGACTGTTCCGAAATACCTCCTTTAACAAAGACTTTATCTTTACCGCAGGGACAGGTCTGCATGTCAGCATGAGTGGACTCGGGACGGGGAAGACAGGGATTCTCCTCGAGAAGAGTGACCTTGCCCCTGGCATTTAGGATTTCAAGAAGCTCCGGATATATCAGTTTTGATGCGGCAAAAAGTATTGGCATATATATTTCAGGTACCGTCGCTCAAAATTTCCCTGTAGACCTGTTTGAAGGATTCCGTGTAGGAAACAAGGTCTCTCAGCATTTTATTTCCATCGCAGATCTCTTCAATGCCCTCCTGAGAAAGCTTCGAAGTGTATTGCCAAAGAAAGACGTTTTTATAGTCATTGGCGGTAACCTCATAGGTCCATTCGGCGATCCAGAAGGGATAGTCTCTCAGCCTGGAAGAGATGAGACGGTCATCCGCATAAGAGTGACTGCAGTAATACCCGGAGAGAATGCCCCGGCTGCATAGGGTGCCACAGAAGGCGTCAACCATATCAGTAAGGACCGAGCGCGAAAGAGAATTCATTTCATTCTTTCCGTCGTCCTCAACGTCATAAAACACCGGGAGATCAAAAGTAAGACCATACCGGTCTATAAGAGAGATCACATTTGAAGCCTCCGCAAGGGCCTCTTCAACGCTGTGGGCGCCTGAAAAATAATAGCACCCAACGTAAATACCGGCAGACCTTGCAGAGTTGTAATAATCAAGGAACTTCTTGTCAAGATCAAGGTCATATCTTGCAAGTCTTAAGACCGCACCGGATACGCCCTTCTCTTTTGCAACGGAAAAATCTGCTTCACCGCTCCAGGAGGAAACGTCAACTATCAGTATGTCTTCAAACGTCTCGCTTGCAAAGTCCTGAGCGGAAGGAAGGCTTTGCGGGAAACTCTTGGAAGCGATCCTTCTTTCTTTTTCCGATTCATGGTTTACAGAGCCCTTGGAAACTCCGCCGTTGCTGAAAGAAAGACCTCCGCAGGAACAGAGAAGCAGAGCAGCCGAAAGCAGTATTAAAAGAATTGTTTTTAAGCAGATTTTCTTCATAAACAGTGATGCCTCAGATGCGCTCAGGATCGCCAAACAGGCGTTTTTAAAATTAATGATAAATTAACTGTTTTTATTCCAAAACGTCGTTTCTGGCCTTTATGGCGATCGCGAGAAGCTCTTCAGAAGCCTTAGGTCCCAAGCTGAATGCAAACAGCGCTTTCAGATCACAGGATACTATATGTATAACCGCCTTTTCTGTTGAAGGATCCCTGAAGGTCTCCGGCATGTCGAAAAATCCCTGATCCGAGGCAAGCCTTATATAGAACACGTTGGTGATGAATTCAATTCTCTTGGCAAGCTCTTTGTCGAACGTTTCCTGATCAAGGTCCTTCGGAATCTTCGCCACAACGTTGCTGAGAGCATAGAATGTGTTGAGGGCAAGTCTCAGGAGGTCCTCGTCCGGGTTTTCCTCCTGGGAAACGGTTAGAACCGCATGGGCCACAAGGTAGGCCGCATCCGAAATCTCAAGGCTCTCTCTGATACTGTAGAAAGACGATATGAGCTCGCACTCGCAGAGAGTGTAGATACCGTTCCGCCCTTCCGAAAGTTCCATGTTTGAATAGCAGTAATTCTGAGCGCAGGCAATAAAGGGGCTGCCGGGCTTGCTGGCGCCTTTGGCGGAAATGGATATCTTTCCGAACTCGTCGGATATTGCCGTCAACATTTTGCTGGACTCGCTGTATGAAACGGAGTTCAGAACCAATGCCTTGCATTTAATTCTCTTGCCCATTATTTGTCTTCTTTGTAACCAAGCTCTTTCAGCATATGTTTTGAGTTCCGCCAGTCGTCCTTGACTTTTACCCAAAGTTTCAGATTCACTTTTCCGTCCACAACG
The DNA here is from genome assembly GCA_947304585.1 of uncultured Clostridia bacterium. GTDB lineage: Bacteria > Bacillota > Clostridia > UBA1212 > UBA1212 > UBA1212. The sequence goes on from CAMZBI010000003.1 coordinate 85,911, forward strand.
TTCTCAATGTCTTTTCTGGCCGCGGAGCCTATCTTTTTGAGCATCAGCCCGTCCTTGCCGATGAGTATGCCCTTGTGGGATTCCTTCTCGCAAAGGATCGTGGCGTCAATGGAAGTGGCTGTGCCGGGCTTTTTGGGCTCCTTATAAGAAATGATCTCAACGCCAACGCCGTGGGGCACCTCGTCGTTTGTAAAATAAAGGACCTTTTCCCGGATTATTTCAGCGCAGATATCTCTTACGGTGGACGTGGTGGTGATGTCGTCTGGATAATATCCGGGCCCCTCGGGAAGCAGTTTTACTATCTCGTCCACGACTATCTTGAGACCGTCCTTTTTGAGTGATGAGACAGGAATGACAGCTTCAAAATCGCAAAGTGATGACAGCCCGGCAATGATCGGAAGCAGTTTGTCTTTTTCAATGAGATCGATCTTGGTGATGACCAGGATCTTTTTGGCGTATTTGATGTCCTGAAGCTTCTTGCAGAAGTTCCTGTTAGCCTCCGAGATCTCGCCGTCTGTGGCGTCGTAAAGGTACAGTATAACTTCGCAGAGGTCCAATGCAGAATCAACGCTTTTGACCATGAACTCGCCAAGCTTTGTCTTGGGCACGTGAAGACCGGGAGTGTCCACAAATACGATCTGGTAATCGTCGGTGGTGAGTATCGCCAATTGGTTTTTCCTCGTGGTCTGAGGCTTTGGCGAGGTGATCGCAATGTGTTCTCCCGTCAATGCGTTTATGAGAGTTGACTTGCCAACGTTGGGCCTTCCGGTAACCGTTACGAAACCTGATTTGAAATGTTCTTTCATGTTGTCATCCTTCCGGGTAATTCAGGTAAAGAGTTGATAAAAATTTAGTGATATTCACAATTGCGGCGGTTTTGTCCAGGGGATCTTTAAGTCCGCAGGCGGTGCAATTGGCGGATATGTCGAGGTCGCCGATATTGGCGCAGAATTTTTTGTAAGTATCCACGGGATTGTCCGAGAGGAACAATGAAATGGCTGAGATGGCCGAAACGCCGTAGCTTATATAGTAGAAAGGATAGCTGTAGATGTGATAAATATCGGTCCATCCGCCGCCGTGAAACGCACTGTCCGAACCTTCGGGAACTAAGCCGTATTCTACGAGAAGCTCAAAATAGATCTCGGATATCCGTTCAGCCGTGAGATTTTTCTCCTCAAAAAGCTTTGTCTCAAAATCATCTACAATAAATGAAGAAATGATTGAATACAGGCAGGTGGAAACAGCTCTGTTGTAGAGGGTCTCGCAAACATCGCTCTTGTCATATATCATCCCGTACTGACTTGTGCACAGAAGCTCAAGGGCCTGTGACATGACTTCCTGAGAATCAAGGTCCTGGGAATAGATGGAAGGCGTGTTTGAAACGAACTGATAATAGTGGCCGAATTCGTGGAAAAAGGCGTCAACGTCATTGAATGTCCTCACCTGGCCCGGCTGAAGGAATATAAATGGTATCTCGTAGCAGGGAACAACGGTGGTAAACGAAACGTCCATCTTGAGAGGCGAGTACTGGTAATTGATCAGTTTCTTAGAGACCATATCGTCAATAATGCTCTTGAAATCAGATGACACCGCCTCAAGAACCTTGCGCCCTTCGTCAATGAGCCCGTCGTCATAAAACTCCGCCGCTTTTATATCGGCTTCGCTTAAAAGCACGTTGTCAACAGACTGAGCCGCTGCAGAATAACCCGATACCAGTATCTCTTTTATGCCTGATTTGAGTTCCCCTATGGCCGTAATATCGTATTTTCTTTCGAAAACCTCGCTGTAGGCATACTTCTTATAGGATGCATACCCCATTGAAGAGGCTATCTTCTTTCTTATTGAGATGAGTCTGATAAGGACGTCACCGTAGTCCGCATTCTTCTGACGGTTGATCTCCTTGATCATTTCGGAAGCGGTCTCGTAGGACAGATATCCCTGCTGAAGATAAGTCATCACGTCGTAGTACGTGAGCAGCCAGGACTTTGATCCGTCTTCATTTTCAGTAAAGGTCTTGGCGCCGTCTGGGATCTCGTAAAGGAAGTGGTATTTCGATCCGTCAACCGAATACTCAACGGTTGTCAGGTCTGTGTATTCTTTCAGGAGAGCGGCCTCTTCCTTTTTGTATTCAACGTAAAACTCGTTGTGGTTGTCGGCGTAGGAACCGCCAAAGATTTCAAGTACCTGGTCAAGACTTACTAAAGTTCTAAGGACCCAGCCCTCGGAAGCGGTTTTAAGAGTCTCGGTAATGCACCAAAGCCTGTCCACTGCTTCAACCCTGTTGGACGCAATTCTTTCGTGGGCTTCAGCAAGCTCGCTGTCGGTGACGTCAAGAAAAGACAGTATCTCCGAAAGGGCCTCCATTGCCGTAAAGTCGTATATGAGGTCAAGAGCCTCTTCAAACTGATTTACTGCTTTGAATCCGGAGAAAAGGTTGTCGTAATTCGCCTCAAGTTCATCACAGAGGGCCGTAAACCTGCTGTAATCGGGCTCCCGGAATACCATTGAAGAATAGCTGCCGTTACCGACGTACTTGTCATAATACGTGGTGTTGTAGCACCCGCACAAACTTGAAGTCGCAAGGGCCAGCAGCACGATAACGGCTGTGAGTTTAATTAAAAGGGACTTTTTTCTCATCATGATTATCCTTTGTATCATTGCATGATCATCACAGGCCAATATATGCGGCCAGCAGGCTGAATGTATTCTTAAGACCTTCAACATGGGTCCGCTCATATCCGTGGCTGTTGAGAGTGCCGGGACCAATGGCCGCATGTCTTATATCATATCCCGCTACAACGCTGGCGTCGCCGTCAGTTCCGTAATGGGGAGTGAAAATATCCGTGACGTAATCCACGCCAGCCTCTTCGGCCGTACGCTTAAGTTCAAGGGTGAGAGATCTGTGGTAGGGGAATCTGGAATCCTTGGCAAATATAGAGACTTTACGCTCGTCGGAATTCTGCTGGGGTCCGAGGGGAGCTATGTCAACTGCGATGTAATCCTTCACATCATCAGGCATAAACACGGTGCCGTGGCCGATCTCCTCGTACATTGCGAAGTAGAAATATATCTTTCTCTCCGGCATGAATCCCTGTTCTTTCATGGCTTTCATGATAGTGAAGAGGACCGCGGCGCAGGCCTTATCGTCAACGAATCTTGATTTGATATATCCCTTCTCCACTCTGAACCTGGGCTCCAGGGCAACGTAATCGCCTGTGTCAATGCCTAGCTTTTTAACGTCTTCCGCAGACTTCACGTCTTCGTCAAGGACGACGCACACGTTAGTCCTGAAATCCGGAAGGACCGTTCTCAGTTCCTCCTCGGTGACGTGGATGGAATTGGGGATCCTGCAGACGGATCCGGTGAATATCTTCCCTTCGAAAGTTTCGATCCTGACGTTTTCGGTCACGCAGTAAAAAGGATAGAGACCTCCCACCGGGCAGACGTTTAGAGTTCCGTCGCTGTTAACGTGCCTCACCATAAGCCCGATATCGTCAAGATGGGCAGACACAAGAAGAGGATCCCCCTCCCCGCCAAGGTCCACGATCACGCCTCCCTTGTGAGTCACAGTATAAGGGAATCCGATCTCATCTGTGATCTTACAGCAAAGATCCTGAATCTTTTCAAACTGACCCGTGGTGCTGTCAACGCCAATGAGTCTTTCAAAAACGTCCAAACAATATTTTGCGTCAAATTCTGCCATGATTTTTCTCCGTTTTCTTATTTACCAGGTGCTCAGAGGTTTCGTAAAGTCCGGGTTCTCCGGAAGCCTTACGCCCTCTCTGAAATGAGTTATATTGTATTTTTTCATAAGACCGTAAAGTTCTCCAAGTTCTTTCGGTGAGGTTTTTTCGTCCCAGAGCAGCAGGAGTTTTGCGTATCTGATCTGAAGGGACGACTTTTCCACGTTGGCGAAGTGTTCTTCGTCTGAAGCTTCAATGGCTTTCCCGAAGAGGTCCTCAAGTTCTTCTACTGCTTTGGCAATATCCTTACCGCCAAGGCTTAGATTGTTTTCAACCCTGTCGTAGATGCCCATGTGGCTTTCCGCGGCAAGCGCGGAAGTATTTGCAATGTATTCTTTTACGAACCGCCAGCCGGGGCCGTAGTACCCCTCAAGAAAGTCGTCTGCGATCTCCTCAAATCTTTCACGGCTCATATCCGGATCCCACATTATCTTTGCAAGAAGATAGGCTCTCAGCTCGCCGAACTCCCCGGAAACGCTCTGACCGTTGCCCTGCTCAAAGAGGCCGATGGCATTGTGGGCCGCAAAGAAGCGGACGTTGTCGTATAGCACACCAAGGTTCGGGAAAGGTATCAGATAGAACAGAAAATCAGTTGTGTAGTCCCAAATGAACAGGTTTTTGCATATCTTCGACCATTCCTCAATATCTTTCCTGAATTCAATATTTTGAGGGCAGTCTGCCTCAAGATTATGGGAAAAGCAGCACTCTATGGAGCAGAGCCTGATAATGACGTTGTCTCTTGGTTTCAGAGTCTTTGGCGCTTTTCTTGTATATCTGTACGCCAACGTATCCACGTAAACACCGGGATAGTCGTCCTTTATATCTTCTGCGATCCTGTTGACGAAGGTGAGGAGCGAGCCCATGGGAGTGCCCTCTTTCTCGTCAATAGCTCTGCATTTTTCGCATTGGCAACCGAGGCCGTCCGCATAGGAGTCGTTCTGGGAAACAGAGACTATCCTGGCGTTTTTATTATCGTCAAGATATTTCCTTACTTTTTTAAGAACTTTGTCGTAAACTTCGGGATCGGTGAGACAGGGCTGAGCGTTGGGCTCCCTTGGCGTGCCCGCAAGATCCGGCAGTGTGTGGACGAATCCGCCAGCGTAGGTTACAAGTTCTCCTCTTCCCTTCGAGGTTCTTTTGAAGCCTCCGTTTATCTTGAGTTTTGCTGCAAGTCTCATGTCAAAAGTGTTGAACCAGAAGGTGTCCCTTGACATGATCTTTGGCGAATAGGTTATGCAGGCGTCCTCCGGAAGAGGAATTCTGTCCATTTTAACAAGTCTTTCGCATTTGGATGAATAGAACCGCCAGCCGATATAATCTTCAAGAAAAGTATAGACCGCATACATGGCGCCTGTCTCGTTTTGGCCGGTGAGGAAAATGACATCCCCGTCGCAGACTATTGCAAGGCCGTTGTTGCAAAGGCCGGCGCAGGCAGTTCTCACCTTTTCCGTGTCGTAAGACGTGTGACCGACAAATATAACGCTGCTCGAATCTCCTGAATAATCATCTACCTGCAAAACCTGAATATCCGCGTCAAATGCCTTGTTTATATAAAAAGAAAGATCATCTGCGGAGTTTGACAGAGTCTCTTCGACGCACCGTCCGTATACTATCTTGTATTCTCTTATATCCCGCCCGTCAAAGAAGCAGGGTCCGTTGCTTTTGTCCAATTTCAATTTTGCCTTTCAGAGATCCTTCAGATCATGAAATCCATAAACGATTATATCAAATAATAATCTCATATTCAAAAAATTTAAAAGAGCCGGCCTCCCTGAATCACAAGGAAGCCGGCCGGAAATACTATTCTAAAATCTAAAATTACTGTTGCTGCTGTTCCTGAACAGGTTTTTCATACTCAAAACCCGCAAACTCACAAACTATCCTGACCATGCAGTCGTTGAGTTTTTCCACGCTGTAGTCTCCAACAGTCACTTCCTCATGGGAACCGCCAATGCCGGAGTCGTCCGTAAGGAATACGAAGGTGCCATTGGTGATAGCCGCAAATGATCTGAAGAGATATTCAGAAGCCTGGTCAGCACCGGAGCAGAATACAGGGATGATCCTTATGCCTTCAACCGCAGCTTTTATAAGGCTTTCGCGGATATTGTCGTTGATACCGCTGATCTCGGATTCGCTGTGAGGCGGTGCGTCGAGTACAAAGAAGCAGAGCTTCAGGGCGTTATTTCTCCACTGGTGGCCGGAGACAACGTTGTCAAGTGCAGTGTGGACAGCTTCCGGGAAATCACCGCCGCCGGTTGCGGATTCCTGTTTGATCTGATCAAGGCACTGGTTGATGTCTGTTCTGAAGTCGTAGTATTTAACGATATATTCATCGCCTTCGTCCCTGTAAAAGTTCACAGAGACTCTGATGGAAACAGCCTCATCTTTGGCGGCGATCCTTTCCACCATGTCCACAAGTTCGGCTTTAATGTATTCAAGCTCGTCCCCCATGCTTCCGGTGGTGTCGATCATGTACATAAGGTCTATCTCGGAAAGAGTTATGCCTGCATCCTTTGCCTCGATCTCGATCGAGTCTGCGTTAAGTTCATAATCTTTCCCGTCAACGGATACTGTGGCGGGTCTTTCAAGTTTCTCGTTTTTAAGATCGTAAAAGAGGTATGCGAAGCCGTTTATATTGGTCCTGCCTTCAGCGACAACAGTGTTACCGTTTTTAAGTGCAACTTTTACGTTAAAACAGGGATTGTCTCCGTCCTTCACGCAGACGGTGACAGCTTTGTTTGAAAACAGTGCTCTTTCTTTGGCGTAGGCGTACCAGTTGTTGTCGTTTATCAGTTTGAACCAGGCGGAAAGGTCGTCGGTATCTCTCCACTCGCCGGCTGTAAGGGTGCCCGCCTTTGCGGAAATATCAACAATACCGCCGATGACTCCGGTATCAACTATCTCGCCTACTCTGTCGATTGCTCCGTAGTAAGCTGCGTCGGCTCCCGGCATCGGCACAGGCATCTCAGCTTCCGACAATATTTCTTTGGAATCGCCCTTTGAGCCAACGATTCCGTCAATGAATTTATCAAGTGCACTTGTGTTTTCTTTTCCGCCGATTACACCGTCAAGGTTTGAAGGAGTTTTGTTGAGGTTTCCCACTATCAGCCAGGTGGAGAGGACCGCTACACAGAGCACGAAGCAGGCGCAAGAAACTGCCAGCCCGATCCATTTCTTTTTAGTCATCCTCTTCCCGGAGGTCTCTTTTACTATATCCGGGTCTATATTTCTCATAGCCTCGTCAATGTCGTTTCTGTTCATTTCAAAAACCTTCCTTTTCAAAATAATTTCTAAGCCGGATCCTGATCTCCGAAAGCCGCGACCGTATCTCGTCAACGTCAGTTTTTTCGGACTTCGATATCTCCTCAGGGGTGTCGTAGAAATAATATCTTCTCATAAATATCTTTCTGTCCGCCGGAGAAAGAGTCCTAAGAAAATCGGAGATCTTCTTTGCAATAAGGGCCACCATGACGTCGTCCGCGCTTTCATCACTGTTTTCGCCCTCTCCCGGGAGACAGTCCGACAGTTCCCCCGAGGCCTCGGTTCTTTGAAGATCACCCTGTATCAGGTAATCCACCCCGACGCTGAAAAGCTTTGCGATCTCGGAGAGCATTTCCTCCGACGGGTACCTCTTGCCCAGTTCCCACTTGGCCACGAGAGCTCTTGAAACGAAGAGCCTGTCGGCAAGTTCCTCCTGAGACATCCTGTGTTTTTTTCGTAATGATTTAAGCGCGTCTTTGATCATGGTCCGGACCTCGATGATAGTTTAGGTTTTTGAACCGCCAATGTAAAGTGACACTTCCTGTCACATTTTACCGTAGAAGATTATACAATATATCCGGCTCTAAATACAGTAGAGCCTTGATCTCTCCTGCAGGTGGAGTCCCTCAAAAGAGGTTTTATTGACTAAAAGGGCCTGTTTTTGTATCATATCAATGCGGGATGACGTTGGCGGTTTCCGGAAACTGCCAAAGATCCGATATATGCAGGAGAGGAGCGCCGGTCACTTTGAAGAAAAAAAAGACGATATACTATTCCGACGAGCTGAATGACGAATTCTCATCCGCCGTTATCGAACCGATCAGAATAGATAAATTCTACCGCTACGACAGGAGCCGGGGCTTCTCAGGGGTGATAAGATTTTTCTTTTACAGGATCGTAGCCACACCCCTTGCATTTATATACTGCAAGCTTTTTCTCCACTACAGCTGCGAAAACCGGGAGATACTGAAGCCTTTCAAAAAGACAGGTCTTTATCTCTACGGCAATCACACCTCAAACTATGGCGACCCTCTCATGCCGAATCTATTTGCATTCCCGAGAGACGTTTATTTTGTGGTACATCCTAACAACGTGTCCATGCCCGTTCTTGGACCCATCAACAGATACATTGGGGCAATTCCTCTTCCCGACGACATTGACGCCGCCAAGAATTTCACAAGTTTTGTCAACGGCAGGATAGAGAACAAGGACATAGTGACGATATATCCCGAGGCTCACATCTGGCCTTATTACACTAAGATCAGGCCCTTTACCGACAAGTCCTTCGGCTATCCCGCCAGGACAGGCACTCCTGTGTTCTGCTTTACCAACACATACAGGAAGAGGTATCTCTTTGGCAATGAGCTCAGCAAGCCGAAGATTGTGACCGTGATCGACGGGCCCTTTTATCCTGACATGGAAAAGCCCCTTGGCGAGAGAAAAAAAATTTTAAGAGATCAGGTCTACGATACAATGTGCCGGCGGGCTGAGCTTTCCGATTTGGAGTTTATTGTTTACAAAAGAAAGGATGCAACCTTATGATAAATATTCTTTTCTGCGGCAACGAAGGGGTTTTTGACGGTGTTCTCACCTGCATGCTTTCGATCCTGAAAAGGACCGAAACGAAGGAGCCCTTTAAGTTCCACGTCTTCACTATGGATCTTACTGATCTTAAGCCAAACTATACACCGGTAACGGAAGACCACAGGAAGTTTCTTGAGGACATTGCCAAAGAATACAACGGCGAAAACACCGTGGTTCTTTTTGACGTCACGGAGCTTTACAAAGAACATTTTTCCGGATGCCCCAACGAGAGCGCATACTGCTCGCCCTATACGCTTATAAGGCTTCTTGCGGATCTGGTGCCCGGGCTTCCCGACAAAATGCTCTACCTTGACACCGATATTATGTTCAACAGGGACGTAATGCTTCTTTATAACATTGACGTTGAGGATTACGAATACGCAGCGGGCCGCGATCACTACGGGAAATATCTGATCAACCCCAATTACATCAACGCCGGGGTTCTCCTCTTCAACATGAAAATGATGCGTGAGACCGGCATATTTGCCAAGGCGAGAGACTGGCTCCGCAAAAAGAAGCTGGTGTTTGCCGACCAGAGCGCGCTTATAAGATCCACAACAAAGAAAAAGATGCTGCCCCAGCGGTTCAACGACCAGAAGTTCCTTCACAAGCACACCGTTGTAAGACACTTTTCGAAGAGGCTCTTCTGGCTGCCCTACCCCCACACCGACAATATTAAACAGTACCACGTGACCAAAGTCCACAAGGTCTTCAGGTATTTCGTCTTTGACGACATACTTTTTGAATACATCTATCTGAAGAAAACTTTTGACAAGCAGCAGAGCGGCAAACTCTGAGATCATACGAAAGGAATTACTTATGAAAAAAGCCGTAATACCGATTTTTTACGCCTGCGACGATAACTTCGCCAAATACACCGCCGTGTCCATCACCTCTCTGAAGGAACACGCAACAGCTGATTTTGAATACGACATCCATATACTTAACGCCGGCCTCTCGCCGGAGACTGTTCAAATGTTCAGAAACCTGGAGTCTTCCGAGATCAGGCTGATCTTTGTTGACGTGTCTGACTACCTGCTGAACGTTTCCGAAAAACTGCCCCTCAGGGACTATTATTCCCGGACCACGTATTACAGGATGTTCATTGCCGAGATGTTCCCGGAGCTTACAAAGGCCATATACATCGACAGCGACACGGTGATTTTGAGGGACGTTTCGGATCTTTACTATACGGACATTGGCGACTGCTTCGTCGGCGCCTGCCACGAACAGGTAATGGTGCAGATCGACACCTTTGGCACGTACGTTGAGAAAGCCCTTGGCCTTTCAAGGTACAGTTTCTTCAACGCCGGTATCCTTCTCATAAACTGCGAGGAGTTCAGGCTCCATTTCGTCCTCGACAAATTCATATACTACCTCAGACTCTACAATTTTGTGGTCACCCAGGACGAGGACTACCTGAACGTCATCTGCAAGGACCACGTTTTCTGGCTTAACCAGCGGTGGAACACTCAGACGCTTGATTACATTCCCTTCCCCATTGACGAGGCCAGGATAATCCACTACTGCCTCTACAACAAGCCCTGGCACTACGCCGACACAAAGCACGGAGACATTTTCTGGAACTACGCCAAAAAGACCGAGGTATATGATATACTTAAGCAGGAGCTGGAGTCGTACACCGACGAGCAGAAGGCGAAGGACGTACAGGGTGCAGAGAACCTGTTAAAGCTTGCAGATACAGAAACCCACAAGGAGGACAATTTTCTCAATATGGTCAACGAACAGCACAGATCATCCGACAGAGTGGAGATCGTCAGAAAGATTGAAGAATTTGAAAAACGGGGCAATTTCTTTGAGGACGTGGAAAATGATCCGCCCTCCAAAGAACTCTTGCCAAACGAGATCGATTACTACAGAAAAGGCATTGTCCAGAAGATACAGACAAAGTTTGCGTTTATCATCGCCCACAGATACGTTAAAAGTCTGATAGCGGAGAAGAAGTTCATACTGAAGGCGATAAAAGGCATTGAATATTTCAAAAATCTGGATTCCGGTGCGGTGATAACATGCAACCACTTCAATGCCGCAGACAGCTTTGCGATCCAGCTGACTTATGAGGCCGCAGACCAGCCCAAGAGGAAGTTTTACAGGGTAATCAGAGAAGGAAACTATACCTCGTTCCCAGGCTTTTACGGCTTCCTGATGAGAAACTGCAACACCCTTCCCCTCTCCTCCAACAAGGAGACCATGAAGAAATTCATCAGGGCCACTGACCAACTTCTCAAAGAGGGCAACTTCGTACTGATATATCCCGAGCAGGCCATGTGGTGGAACTACAGAAAGCCAAGGCCCCTTAAGAGAGGTGCATTCGTATTCGCTGCGAGAAACATGGTGCCGGTGCTGCCCTGCTTCATAACAATGAAAGACTCGGACAACATTGACGGCGACGGGTTCCACATTCAGGAATACACTGTAAACGTGGCGCCGCCAATATATCCCGACCCGTCGCTTTCCGAAAGGGAAAACACAAAGATGCTGATGGAGAAAAACTCCGCCATTTGGAAGGATATTTACGAACTGACCTACGGAATACCGCTCAGCTACACCTGTGATACGGAGAACAGTGAGCAGTGAAGAGTAATAAGTTAAGCGTGAACAGTGAAGAGTAATCAGTTAAGAGTGAACAGTGAAGAGTGATTAGTTAACAGTGATTAGTGAAAAGTGATTAAAGAAAAGACCCGGGCTTTCAGAATTTTAGATCTGACGCCCGGGTGATTTTTTATATGTCTATATTATGTTAAGGAAGCTTTATGACCATGTCTGACCTAGGGAAAGTGCAGCAGGGGTGGATATACCCGTAAACAGCGTCCGCCGCCCTTCTGCCATCTCTGTTTCCGGGCATGTAGTAATCTCCTTCCGAAACTTTGGTGTGGCAGTAACCGCAGATACCGCTCATGCATTTGGTGCGTGTCCTTATACCGTTTCTTTCCATAGCCTTGAGCAGAGTCTCGTCCCCGCCGCAGGTGATCTCAGTTAAAGCTCTGTGATCGTCAACGGTGATCTTATAACTCTCGCAGGAAGCAGGAATATAGTCACCGAGTTTCTTTGGCCGAAGAGGCTCGCCCCGGTAATCGAATCTAATAAATTTCTTCCTCAGACCAAGCTTTTTCAGTTCGACCTCAAGGAAATCATACATTGCCTCGGGACCGCAGGCAAATACCGAATAATCACCTTCCGGAGCATATTTCTTTATAAGTTCTGCGGTAACGAAGCCCTTTTCAAAGCCATCGGGCACGTCGCCCTCTCCCGACATAACGTATACAACTCTTATCTTGGGATTTGAGCAGGCCCTGTCAAATTCGTCTTTCAGCACTATATCAGAGGGATTGTCGATTCCGTAAAACAGTATCAGGTCAAAGTTCTCAGCACCGTCCGAGATCGCCTTGATAAAGGATCTGAAAGGAGTAATGCCAACACCACCCGCTATTCCCACAACTGTTTTTGCGTCTCTCAGCGGTTCATAAGTGAGTTCGCCAAAGGGCTCCGAGATAACAAAACCGTCGCCGGCATTGACGTTGTCGTTAAGAAAATTTGAGACGATTCCGCCGTTGGCGCTTTTTACGATGATCTCGTAATACCCCTCAAGGGGCGAAGAGGATATTGAATAAGGCCTGTGATAAGTTCTGCCGTCAATTGAAACCTCAACTGAAATACAGGAGCCTGCGGCAAAGGGAGCAAGCCTTTCGGTGCCTCTGTCCTTGTCGGGGACAAGCTTTATAAGCTTGGCGGATCCTGTAACAGCGGTAATTTCCGATACTTTGACGAACTGCCTTTCCGGGTGTATAACAGAGGCTATGGCATTGGGCCTGTAGCCCGAAAGAGGCTTTACGTCAACGCTTTCCGCCGAATCGATCTTCTTTTTGCGGTTGGAGACGATCTTCAGGAAATTGGCGGCGTTAAGCTTTATCTTTTTAACCTTGGAGGATATCTTTTCCATATCAGTTTTCCTCCTTTTTTCTGCGTTTTCCCGAAACGGTGTTCTTTACGGTTTGCTTTATGTCTTCGATTAGCTCCTGCTTTTTAAGCCTTGAGATCACTTTCTCGGCAGCCTCAATACCGGAAAGATAGGTGACTCCGTAGCCGTCTCCCGAAGCGCCGTGGCCGCCGCAGAAAGTGAGCCTGTCGTAGGAGAATCTGTTGATCTTGTCAAGCATCCTGGCCATAAGACCGTCCCAACGGGAAAGCTCGTAGCCGTAGGCAGTGCCGTCGGGAGCCGCAAAATACCTTGCAAAGGTGACGGGAGTTGCAACGGAGATCTCTTCGATATGGTCTAAAACGTTTATTCCCAAAGTCTCTTCGCAATCCTTAATATAGCGGAGAGCTGCCTCGTTCTTAAACTCCCTGTAGTTTTCAGGAGTGACCCCTTCCATAAAATACTCAGGGATAACGGGAACAGTGATAAAAAGCGAAGAAGTTCCTGAAGGCGTTGCGTCTTCAACGACAGCGTTCAGGCAATTGACAATATATATCTCCGGGTATTTCGTCTTCAGGAAAGACTCTCCCGGGAACAGGCAGCTGCTTACAAAAGTTGTGTAAGGCAGACCCAGTTCCTCCACCGAAAGATCCATGCCGAGATAAATGCAGAGGAATGAAACGCCGAACTTTCTGGCGTTGAGAAGCTTCTTGTCCTTTTCCTTGATATTTTCGCTGCCCGCGAGATTGGCCACGTTGTGGGGGATGATATTGGAGATGACCTCTTTGGCGTAATACTCGTCATCGCCAACTCTAACGCCAATGACTTTTCCGTCCTCAAATATAAACCCGGTGACTTCCGAGTTGAGCCTTACGTCACAGCCGTTTTTGAAGTTGTTTTCCGCAAGTCCCAGAGAAATGGAATAGGATCTCAGCCTGGGGACCCCTGCGCCGGCCTTCACGTATCCTCTGAGCATCTCAAAATAGTGGAAAGCGTTGAGATCCGTTGCCGGGACCCCGAGATAGCTCCAGTATGTCTCAAGGATGGACCTTGCCTTGTCCTCAAACCCCAGGGACAGAAGAACGTCGTCAAGGGGATGGGAGGCGGAGATCAGAAAGCTGCTGTAGCGCATGAGCATCACAAGTTTGTTGGGCTTGCCGTGTTTTTTGTCGTTATATGCCAATGCCTCCTGGGTGGAGTTTAAAAGCTTCATGAGCTTTTTCATGCTCTTCCCGCACTCCGGGCAGCACTCCAGCATCGATCTCTCGAATTCCTCTCTGCCGGCTTTTATGCTGACGTCGTAGCCCTCTACGCCTTTTACCACGGTCCTGAAAAGAGTCATCTCATTGATAAAATCAACGTCAAGGCCTATCTTGTCGAACAGCTTTCTAACGACGCCCGGGTTCTCCTCGGTGCCAACGTCGCAAAGCTCGTGAAGAGAGGCCTCAAATTCAAAACGCCCTCTTACAAAACTCGTTGCAACGCCACCTGGGAGATTATGCTTTTCAAAAAGAATTACTTTGAGACCGCTCCGGGCCAGCTCGTTTGCGGCTGTAAGGCCGCCGTTGCCGGCTCCCACAACGATCACGTCGGTTTCATATTTCAAGGTTCATTAACCTCCGATTGTAAAATAATATTCGCCGCTGCCAAGCTCGAGGGTCAGGATCCCGTTCTGGAAGGATACAACCTTCACGCCCTCAGCCTCTTCAAGGGCAATACCGCCCTCCTTGACGTCGCCAAGGGCCTCAGCTTTGAGAGTCAGGATGGCTTTGGTGTTTCCCGGAACCGTGCATTTGTAAACGGTCATCTTGTTGTTCAAAGCGTTCCAAGAACTCTTTATAAGGCCGTTAATGGAGTTGTACTCGCCCTGTGCGTAAATAAGATTGCCGCCGACAGTCGGACTGAGTTTTATAACTGAAAAAGCAGGCGAGTCCTCAAAATTGCCAATGCCGCAAAGCGAACTGTAAAGCCACTCGGTGACAGAACCGTATGAGTAGTGGTTAAAGGAGTTCATGCCCGCATCGCCAAAGCCGTTCTCCAGTGTATAACTGTTCCAGCGCTCCCAGATGGTGGTTGCACCCTGAAGGATAGGATAGTTCCAGGAAGGGTATTCGGTCTGCTGCAGAAGCATGAATGCGGTATCCGTATAACCGAATTCGCAGAGTACGGGAAGAAGAAGGGAGCAGCCGATAAAGCCTGTGGTAAGAGTTCCCCGTTTGACAATTTTAGTATTAAGACGCTCTGCCATGGCGGCTCTCTGATCTTCCGGAAGAATGTCAAATGCAAGAGCAACGAGGTATGCAGTCTGAGTGTCGTGTTTCAGTCTGCCCTCTTTTCTCACATAGTTTTCGATCCAGGAAGTTCTGTATTTTGCTGCATGGTCCTCAAATTTAGCCGCATCCTGATCTTTGCCAAGCAGCCTTGCCATATTGGCGAGAATATCGAATACTCTGATGCAGTAGGCTGTGTCGGTGACGCCAACGGGTGTCGACTCATCGATCGACAGCCAGTCACCGTAGGCGCTCACAGAGCGGAGGTGATTGGGGCTTGTGTTGAGGAGATATTTTGAGTAACGGGTCATATTGTCGTAGTATTTTACAATATACGAAATATCGCCGTACCGTGTGTACATGATCCAGGGAATGATGACGCCGGCATCGCCCCAGGCATTGTTTCCTGATCCGCTGTAATTTGCTCTCCATGTTCCGGGAGCCACGTCCGGATATGAACCGTCCCCGTGCTGACAGTCGTTAAGATCTGTGATATATTTGTCGAAAAACTGCTTAACGTTCATGTTGTAGGCAGCTGTTCCGCAGAATATCTGGGCGTCGCCGGACCAGCCCATGCGCTCATCCCTTTGAGGGCAGTCGGTTGGCGTTGACAGGAAATTGCCCCGCTGACCCCAGAGAGTGTTAAGAAACAGTTTGTTGATAAGTTCGTCGGAGGTCTCTATTCTTCCGGTCTCCTCCAGGTCTGAATAAAGGACCAGCGCCTTCACGTTCTCAAGAGGAAGAGGATCCTTAAGACCGCTTATCTCAAGATATCTGAAGCCGTGGAAAGTAAAAGAAGGCGTATAAGTCTCGCCTGCGGCATCACCCTTCAGGATATATTTGTCCGTGGCAAGAGCGCTTCTGAGGTTTGCGGTATAGAGAGTGCCCTTCTTTCCGTCGGAGCCTGCGCTGCCGTCGTTCAACATCTCGGCGTGCCTCAGGACCACTTCGGTGCCCTTGGAACCTTTTACTGTGATCGACGGAACGCCGGCCAGATTCTGACCAAAATCATAAATATACGTATTTGTATCGACCTTTGAAAAGCTGCCTGCGGTAAGTGTCTTCTTAACAGTTACGGTACCCGAAAGTTGCGGTACAAGAGCGCCAACGCCGAGAGCAGCCTCATCAGTCACCGAAACCTTATTCCAGCCCGAAAGATCGGCTCCCGGCAAAGCCCATCCATCTTTTTCAAGCCTTGCGTCATAAGTCTCGCCGTTGAAAATATCGTCATAAAGAACAGGTCCGTCCGCTGTAAACAACCAGCTGTCGTCAGTCTGATAAAAGACTCTTCTTCCGTCAGCGTAATCAATTACAAGCTTGCAGATAAAAGCAGGATTTGTGCCTCCGTATGGTGAATATGCGCCGATATACCAGCCTCTTCCAAGAACGGCACCAACGGCATTGGCCCCATCCTTCAAAAGGTCTGTGACCTCAAAAGACTGATACATTATTCTGGTCTGATATTCGGACCTGCCCGGATTGAGCACGCTGTTATCAACCTTTACACCGTTAATATATGCATTGTAAAGCCCTGCGGCGGATGCAAACAGAAAAGCGCTTTTAACCTTTCCGTCAACGTTGAACTCGCCGCGGACCATCGGAGCAGAATTAAGACTTGAAATTCTGACGTTGGAATACCAGGGACCGTTGCCGTAGGCGGTTTTGAAATTGACCATTGTAAAACCGCCTGTGTCGGAAGAGGATTCCCAGCCGCTGGACTGTTTTTTGTCGGAGCCGTACCAGGTCCCGTCGGTAGTAACGTACTCTGATGAACCGTCGTCGTATTCGATCTTGATGGCTGCAATAATAGCGCCATAGCCGACCTCTGTATTTACTGCCCTTGCAGCTATGAGATTGTTCCCCTTGACGATCAGCTCGGTAACGTCGGCTGACTGGGCATTCTGCCAGGCGTCCGTTGCCTTTTCAATAGTGACGGCAGTCTTTCCGTTGATGTAAAGTTCGCCGTGATCGTCGGCTGTGAAAACACAGAAAGCGCTTTTTATGTTCTTGCTGACCTTAAAACTGTACTTGAAATACTCTGTCTTTACAGGTACTGAACCCTGGGCATCCTTGTTGAGAAGCCAGATCCAGTAGCCGTTGCCAATATCAACGTTCCCGGCATCGTCCCGGATCCAGGAAGCTCCTTCAAAACCTGTATCGGTAAGAGCGGTAGAAAAATATGAGGGACCGCCTGTAAAAGATCTGCCTTTGTTTGTATTAACGGTAACGTCCCAGTAGTACTTTGTTGCTTCTGAAAGGATATCGTTTCCGTCATATTCTATGCCGAAGGATCTGTCCGATTCAACAGAGCCGGAGTCCCAGACAAGCCTGCCGGAATTAAGGTCTTCAATGCTCTTTGCAAGTCTTATGCGGTAATTTGTCTGTACAAGATCTCTTTCGGACGTATTATAGATCCAGGAAAAAACAGGACTGCCCTCAACGCAGGAAGGCTCAGTCTCATAATTTACCCTCAGACCCGTGATCTCTTTATCATCATCCTTAATTAAAGGGCTCTCTTCGGGCCTTGCAGCTGTCGAAGAGGGATCGATCACTACAGGCTCGCACCCGCAGACAAGAGATATTAAAAGCAAAAATACAACCGTCAGCTTAAGTAAACGTTTCACGGCAGATGTCCTCCGAACAGGTTTAGTATATATTCAAGTCTTTGCGACCTGCCATCTATTTATACCATTTCAGCCTCTTAAAATCAACGAATCTTAAATATTCCCTAAATTTAAAAATCGGTTTGACTATTTGTAATGAAAACAATTAAAATACACACGCAAGTGTTACTCCAACACATTTTCAGATCTGATTTATTGAAAAGGAGCCAAGATGAGAGATCACGAAAAACTAAGCTTGAAAGACAATCCTGCCTATCTTATGTATGTTGCGTCAAGGCATCTGACCAAGATCTATTCCGACGTACTTGAAAAGATCGGGCTGTCATTCATTGAATATTTAATAGTTAAAGAGATGCAGAATCACGAGTCTCTTTACGTATCCGAACTGGTATCGATACTGTGCATAGATCACACGTCCATAAGCATCGCCGCGAAATCACTTTGCGCAAAGAAGATACTTTTCAAACGCCAGAGCAAAAGAGACAGGAGAGCCGTAGTACTTAAATTCACAGAATACGGCAGAAGTCTTAAAAACGTGATCGAAGAACTGGAAAGAAATATAAGTGAATCCATCGGTGCCGGCGAGGCTGAACTAAAGAATCTTAACGATTCAGTCCGCTCCTTTGCTTTAAAGATCATCAATGACTGTCGGGAAGATAATGAAGCGTAATGTTTTCAGTTTGTTTTAAAGTTGATTTTCCCCTAAATAAAGGGCAATAGCCTCAGAATCTCCAGGGAGGGCCAAAGTCGTTAAGACCGGCGCTCCCTTATTTCATTTGACTGAAATATACAGATATTGTATAATCTGCAAAAGCACGGGCCTTTACCGTGCTTTTAGAATAAAATTGTACAAAAGAAAAACCCTTTTCTTCTGAACGACGGAGGCTGCATATTTTGGAACTTCTCAGTTATCTGAATTTCTTGATATCGATGATTTTTATAATCTGTTATTCCTATCAGCTCTTCTATATTCCACTGGTTTGGTTCTTTAAAGACAAAAAGGCAAATAAAGTACTGGCGCAAAGAGGCGAAGTCACTCTTCACAGATTTGCGGCCATTATCTGTGCAAGAAACGAGGAAAAAGTCATTGGCGACCTCATTGACAGCCTGAAAAGTCAGACCTATCCCCAGGATCACCTGACCGTCATTGTCATGGCGGACAACTGCACCGACAGGACAGCGGAAGTGTCTCTTGAGCACGGAGCAGTTGTGTATACCAGGAAAAACGACGAACTTATCGGCAAGGGTTATGCCCTCGATGAGCTTTTCGACAAACATTTAAACGTTGATTACGCAGGAGCTTTTGACGGATATTTCATATTCGATGCGGACAACCTGTTGGCTCCGGATTATATAGAGCGTATGAACGAAAAGTTCTGCGACGGTGCGGACGTCATCACCAGCTACAGAAATACAAAGAATTTTGATTCAGGCTGGGTCGCCGCCAGCTGCGGCCTCTGGTTTTTAAGAGAATCAAGGTATCTCAACAATGCCAGGTCCATCCTGAACGTAAGCTGCGCCGTTTCCGGAACAGGCTATCTCTTCTCTCAGAAAGTCCTTGACACCTATGAGGGCAGATGGCCCTTCCACCTTCTCACGGAGGACATAGAGTTTTCCATCGATTGGATATCAAAAGGACACAAGATAGATTTCTGTCCCGACGCGGTGTTTTACGACGAGCAGCCGGTGAAATTCAGCCAATCCTTCAGACAGAGAGTCAGATGGTCCAGAGGCTATCTGCAGGTGCTTTACAAATACTTCGGAGTTTTGATGAAGGGGATCTTCCATCTGAACTTCTCCTGCTTCGATTTCTTCATGAACATCGCCCCCGCCTACATACTCTCCCTGGCGTCCATAATCTCCAATATGACCCTGATTATAATCGGCTCCATGTACGGCGACAACCCAATGATAGCGGTGTGGTCCATTGCCCAGCTCCTTCTCAACAGCTGTCTGATCACATTCTTGGTGGGCATAATAACGGTCATCACAGAGTGGAAATACATGCATATTAAGCCAATAAAAAAAATACTGGCGGCCTTTGAGTTCCCGCTGTTCATGCTTTCCTTCATTCCGATTGCGGTCACCGCCCTCTTCGTAAAAGTCAAGTGGAAACCCATCGAGCATGACGAATCCATTGAAGAGCGTAAAAAGAAGGGAAAAGAAACCAAAGTTTAAAACTCATAATTCAAATATTAAAAAGCTGCGCGCCGGTGACTTCATGATCAACGGCGCGCGATTTCTATATATTGGCGAATCAATTTTACCAGGTGAGTTTGTCCGTCACTGAAACAAGGTCAATAATGTGTTTCTTGGCGGACTCGATGACCGCCCTACCCTCAGCTGTCTCAAAGCCCTTTCTTCTGATGGTCCTCCTCATGATCCTCGTATAGCCCACTATCATGGCTTTGTTTTCCACGGTCTGAATGATCTGCTCGTCCTCTGTCCCGAGATAAAGAGAAAGCATCTTTCTCCAAAGCTTCCCTGCGGTCTCAAAATCTATGCCAAGGAAATTTTTAATTATCTCGTGATCAAGCTCCGAATAGCCGACGTAGGCATTGTACATGCTGGCCAGTTCAAAGACCGGATGACCGTGGCAGAGGGTATCCATGTCTATAAGAAGGACTTCACCGTTCTGAAGCATCACGTTTTTGATGTGGTAGTCACCGTGCATCATGTGAAGATCATAGGGCACGTCGTCCACCAGCTTGTACAGCTTCTTGTAAACGTCTTCGGGAAGATAGTCTTTAAGAAAAGCGGCCCAGCCAAGGGCAACGGCCTTCATATCAGGCATCGAGCCCTCTTTGACGACGGTTCCGTGGATAAGCTTAAGAAGATCAACAGACATCTTCGCGATCTCGTCAACGGACTTATCGCCGCTTGAAAGAAGCTTGCCGAAGCTTTTGGCGTTAAGAAGCTCAAACACAGAGCCAAAGCCGCCGTCTTCGATCCTAACCACGTCGTAAGGTATGGCCGTGGGAATGCCCAGCACAAAAGCAGTCCTTGCAAGTTCCCGCTCCCTTTCGATCTCAGGAAGTGAATCGGGGTTGAGGTAGACCTTGACAATGGTATCCGGATCTATCCTGTAAACCTTGCCGTTGGCGCCCTGGCCAATGACTTCACAGCCTTCGACAGAGATCACGCGAAAAGCTTTCCTGACTTCCATCATCTCCGTAAATCCGGTCATGTCGAATATTTCATAGACCTCGGAAGATACGTTTGTGAGGACAGTGTCTTTAACAGCCTTCTTAAGTCTCAATATGATGCGAAGACCTGCGCTGGAAATGTATTTCAGTCCTCTGCAGTCGATTTCAATAGAATTTTTAGGTTCAGCGTTCCTGATCTCGTTGATCTTTTCCTCGACCTGAGGCGCATTGGCGGAATCCACGAAACCGTCAATTGCAATAACAAGTTTTTCGCCTTTTATTGAATAATTGATATCAGCCATTGTCGTATTCCTTTACTCTATATCTATAATGGAAGAGAAACCGGTGACCTCGAATATCTCGGCAACGGTCTCGTTAGCGTTTATAACTTTAAGCGTTCCGAATTTTGCGTTTATGGACTTCTGAGAGCGAAGCATGACCCGAAGGCCGGCTGACGAAATGTAATCCAGATCTTTAAAATCAAATATTACATTGTCAAACGCCTGTAAAACCGCATTTACAGCATTTTCAAAATCCGGCGCAGTTGCAGTATCTATTCTGCCTGCGACGAGGATCACAGCTTCATTTTCGTTTTTGATTATATCAACAGTCATAGCTTGTAAACCCTTTCATATATTCTTTTTTATCGTCAGTATGTTTTTACCGTCTTTATATTCATATTTTACATCGTCCATGGTCTTTTTGACAAGGAAAATGCCAAGTCCGCCCACCTCCCGCTCATCTGCGGAAAGAGTGACGTCAGGGTCCTCCTTCTTCAGGGGATCATAGGGCCTGCCCTGATCCACAAACGTGATCACCACCGCAAGGGGATCTTTTTCAATATCGACCATAACTGTGGCCGGGCCTGTGTCCGGATTGTAAGCATAATGGGCAATGTTGCTGAAAAGCTCATCAATGGCCACGTCGATCTGCATCTGTATCTTCAAAGGGCAGTCAAGAGCGGAAAGTTCATCGTTTACAAAATCGGTCACTTTTTCAATATTATCAGGAACAGCGTCAACAGTCAGTATTTTGGAATTGGCCAAATCATCACCCTCCTCCTTGCCAATATAATGAACGCAAAGCATCGTCATGTCATCAAACTGGGGTGCATCGCCCACAAAAACGTCAACAGCCCAAAGAACACTTTGGATGATCTCCTTCGGCGTGCCGTCCCTGGCATCGTTCAGGGCATCCAGCATCCTTTCGGTCCCGAAAAGCTGCTGGATCTCGTTTGTGGCCTCAGGAACGCCGTCCGTGTAAACAAATATCTTTGCGCCCTTCTCAAGTTCCAGCTCATACTCGGTATATCTTACGCAGTCCAAGCCGCCAATTACAAAGCCGTGTTTGTCTTTAACAAGCTCAAAATCACCTTTTGTGCTTTTAAGCACAGGATACTCGTGGCCCGCATTGGCGCAGACCATTTTACCGCTTGTAAGATCAAGAATGCCAAGCCATACAGTCACGAACATCTCTTCTTTGTTGTGGTCGCAGATCTGGAGGTTGACCTGTCTCAAGACCTCTTTCGGTGAAAGACCCTGTTTTGCAAAATTACTGACAAGGATCTTGGACTCCATCATAAACAAAGCCGCCGGTATGCCCTTCCCCGAAACGTCAGCGATGACAAGAGCCAGATGATCTTCATCAACCAGGAAATAGTCGTAGAAGTCGCCGCCGACTTCCTTGGCAGGTTCCATCACGGCGTAAACGTCAATATCAGATCTATCAGGGAAAGCGGGAAAAGTATTAGGCAACATATCAGCCTGTATCCTTGTCGCCAAAGCCAGCTCAGTGCCAACCCTCTCCTTTTCGGCAGTGACCCTGGTAAGATAATTCTCGTAGTCCGAAAGATCCGTCTCCATGTCCGCCATGATAAGAGCCAGATTCTCAAGCTCGTCGCCTGTGGAAATATGCAGATCGGAAAAGTGGGTAGCATCCCGCCTGCCGTCTCTTCTGTCCTTTATATAATTCTGAGCAGCGTCCGAAATATCATTCAGCGGCTTCACAAGGTGCTTCTTCATATGCAAAGTCATGAAAACAGCCACAAGATTCACCACAACGAACATTGCCAGGGAAAACTGAAGAGTAAATACCCTCATGCCCCGGCCAACCTGCGAAAGCGAAACATCCGACAAAACGAGCGCATAGACCTCACCGTACTGATTCTTAAGCGGCAGACCTGACGTGGCAAGCCAGCCGTATTTTTCGGTATTCTCGATTTGATAAGGCCTTTTGTCACCCTCTGTCCAGGAGATCATATCGTTGAACTCCTTGGCATTGGCGTATTCAAAATATCCGGGATAGCAGGTGAAACTCTCGTCGTCCTCAGGATCGACAATGTAAACAAGACATCCTCTGTCAAAATCGTAAACCGCAAGGTAAATATCATACACGTCGCTGGTCTGTTTGAAATAGGTCAGAGTGTCAAGAGCTTTCTTATAATCATCACGGTCTTTGAACTCACTGAAAATCGCCTCATATTCCGGAGTGTCGTTTTTTGCAAGCTCTTCTTCCGAGAGTGATTTATATTTGGCGTAAACGTCGCTGCACAATGGCTCCAGATCAACGTAGGATTTTAGCGCCAATACGCCTTTTGCAGTCCTTGAGAGGTTAAAAGCGGTGCCAACGTACTGTCCGCCAAGGGCAAAAGCATACAACCCAAGGCCAATGACAAAAGCAACCAGGCCCAAGCCAATGGCGCCAATGATGGTTGCACGGAAGGTCTTGGTGGCAAGAGCGTAATGGCCTCGCTCCAGCCAGTTCATTTCACGAATGCTTTTTTCCGGCATAAAACCCCTCTCAAAAATAAGTTTACGCTTTAGATTATATCAAAGAATCAATGTCAAGTGAAGAGGGAACAGTGAAGAACCTACTGTTGAGATGCGGCTGAGTAGCGGTTACTCTGCTTTGATTATCGTTAATATAATGTAAAGTAGCTGATCATGGTTCCAATTTCAATTTCACTATTTGACCGGTTATATGCTAAACCCTTCCCTGTTGCTCTTCAAGCAGTATGATGAGTTGAATATCAGGTTGTCATCTATGAGATCTTTACTAATAAAAATGATATCCGGGTATTTGAAAAAGTTTGACATAACGGATGTTATGTCAAACGCTTAAGTATTCAGCACGGGATGAGATTGGCCGGTGCCGCAAGAGAAGTCTTATGAAAAAGGAAGAGCTTGCAAATAGGAAGACCGGCAAAGGCAAACAGGTGCTGATGCGTGTATTGAGGATCGCGACAATAGTTGCCATAAGCCTCATCATCGGACTTAGCGTCTATATATTTAACGCCAAAAGGCTCATGGGAAACGAACTCCCCATGCCCTTCGGATTCGGCCTTTCTGTTGTCCTCACCGGCAGCATGGAACCGGCCCTTAACGTAAATGATCTTGTGATCGTTGTTCCGGCAGATAAATACGTCCCGAATGATGACGTAATCGTTTTTCAGGACGGCAGCTCCCTTGTGATACACAGGCTTGTCGAGTTAAACGGCGAGACTGCAGTCACAAAAGGGGATGCGAACAATACTACAGATGAACCAATTAACATTTCCCAAATAAAGGGAAAAATGGCGGGCCGGATACCTGGTGTCGGTGCATTTGTCAGATTCCTCCAGAGTCCGCCGGGGATAATCCTCGTGCTGGCGCTGGCGGTTTTTCTTTTTGTCATTTCGGGTAGAAAAGAGAAAGAAAAGGCCACCGACGAGACTGACGAGATAAGGCGGCAGATCCTTGAGTTGAGGCGTCAGATGGAAGAGCAGGAGTGGACAGTCGAAAGCACCGGTGAAGGGACGACCGGAGATACGGTCGTGACTTATGTCGAGATGGTATTCGACGATGCAAGCGGCGATGATGCCGTTGACAAATAAAATTTCGAAAGAGGAAACGTTAGATAGATGAATGAAACGAAGGTCAAAAAACCGAATATAGCCATCAGACTTGCGCTGATACTTTTGGCCCTGACCTGTTTGTCAGTCTGGTTCACAGCCGGGATGCTTGCGAAGTATACCGCTCAGGGGAGCGGCAACGACAGCGGTAGGGTTGCGAAATTTGGCGTCACCATCGATAACAAAATTAAAGATTCAACTGATGCTTACGTTTATTTATCGGAGAATCTTGCCCTTTCTTTAAAACCGGGAGAGACACAGTCCTTCAGGGTCGAGGTCACAAATCCCAGCGAAGTTGCTGTTCTTTTTAAAGTCGAGTTCGTAACTGACGGAAACATACCTCTTGCAGTTGTGGACGGGAGTTCTACTCCTCTATCGTATTCCGGCGGGACCTTTACGTATTCTCAGAGTCTTGCCCCTAACTCGGGCTCGGTCACCGGCAATTTTACACTGTCGATGGCGGACAGCAGTTACCTTCATTCCGTTGGCATCGAGGCCCTGGAACTCAGGGTAACGGCACAGCAGATCGATTAAGGAGACCGTGATGAAAGAATTCCTGCGTACAAAACTCTTTATTATTTTGGTTGGCGTTCTTGTACTGGCACTGCTCATTGGCGGTGTTATTGCCATGTATGTGGCTACTAACAACAAGGATGTAGGCCAGATCGTACCGGAGCCTTTTTATTTTGAAGTGGATCTTCTTGGAAATTCTCAGATGCAGAGCTCTGACGGCGGTGCATATTCGTTTCCGGCAGTACAGTCGGGAACCTGGCACCTTTTTGGTCCCTCCGCCCATTCTGTTGTAATTACTGTTAGAAATTACGCTGACAACACACGTATAACCCAGAGCGACATCGTTTATACTGCGTCTGTAACGGATGATATCACGTCAGGAGATGCGACCATTACTTCAACCGGCGGTACCCTGACCGGTGGTTCCCAGAACTATTCTCAGATCACACTTTCGATACCTGCTTCAACTTCTTACAGCGGCGAAACTGTAACAGTTACTATATCCAGCTCTTCCCCTTACACAAAGCAGATAAGCCTCGTATTCAGACTCAGCAGCACAGTGCCTGCTCTTTATTACAGAGTTGACGACAGTGTGAACAGTCTCTATGCGACTTTATATATAATGTCTGATCTTTTGACCGATGCGACGCCAACGCTTGTCTGGCCCGCAGAACTACAGATCGACAACACCAGCGAGTACACTTTTTCATCAGGTTTTACACAGAACGCAACAGATATGGAAGCAAGGAACATGGCCCTGTCCCAGGCAGTTCATCCCGGAGAAAGCATTGCCATCAGGTTCTTTAAGACCGATGTTACCATAAATTACAGCGCAGACCTTACGGAAGTCCCGGGTCCGTCCTACACGGTCACGCTTGCAGAATCCAGTTCATAAAGAGAGTGAGGAAACTTAACAATGATAGAATTTAAAGCAAAAAGGAATATCATAACAAGGTACCTTGCCTTTGTCGTATCGCTGCTCATGGTCTTATCAAACATCAGCAGCGGCTTTGCTTTTTTCGAAAATGATAACAACTCAACAAGAGTCATCTTCAACAACTCAAAAGACGGCTCAGTACAGAGTGTTACTGTCAGTAACGACCTCATCAAGCTGCCGGATACAGGCGCTGACGATGACGTAGATCTCACTGATCCTCACTACTATCCGGCCGAAACGGTAAAGATTGATGACAAATCTGACACTTCTATCGACGAAGAGCCTGAAGATGTAAGCCCGACTCTTGTTTATCAGACGATTACTGACGAAATCGGCAATGTGACAGTTAAAGGTTCCCTTCCCGAAGGATCCACCGTTACTGCAAGGCCTCTTACCGACAACGAAATCGAAGCTCTGAAGCTCGTTGGCGTGAGTGTTGTTTTTGCCTACGATATCACGATTTTCGTTGACGGAGAGGAATACCAGCCCAAGATTCCGGTCCAGGTCTCTGTTAAAGAGGATAATATCCCAGAGGACATTTCTGTGTCCCACTTTGAGACAAAAGTCAACGGTAGACTCGTTTCAACGGAAGTGGAGACGACTGTTGACGACAACGAGGCTGTCTTTGACGTCAATTCCTTCTCCATCTACGTTGGCTACACCGTAGATTTCCATTACGACAACGCCAATTTCAGCATCCGCGGCGAAACTTTCATCCTTCTCAGCAATCTGCTCTTGAACGTGGGCTACGGTCTGAACAAGGCAAAAGACGCAGTTTCTGTCGTGTTTTCAAACACAAACTACATTACAGTAAACAAGATCGCAAATGACTGGCGCCTTGTAAGCATTGCGCCTTTTGACACCGCTGAAACGTTGACAGTATCTTTTGTTAACGGCGATGTCTTAGAAATCAGTGTAACTGACGCGGCGGGTGTTCCCGAAGGGCTTGACGTCACGGACGCCGGTTTCCTTGATATGTATCTTAAAGTGTTCGGTGAGGCATATGACGGTCTTTCGAATACTGCTTTTGTTTACGTAGCTGACAACAGATTTAACGGCGACACGACATATGCGATCGGTGACGAAATTTTACCTGCGACCTCTCTTGCTGAGGCAATGAGCCAATACACGACAAAAAACAGGATACTGATGCTCCGTGACGGTTACACTTATACTCCTAACGGAAACAGTTACACAGGATATACCGGTGCAGACGTTTCTGCTGCCTGGACCCTGGGAGCAAGCACCGCACCTCTTATGCTTATTGGATGGGGCGGCTATCTCACCATGTCTGACGACTGGTATTTTGTTTCGAATACCGGTTTTTACAACGTTGAAATAAAGCTTGATTACGCGGCTTCAGAGAATCATGAGATCTATTGCTGCGGAAATACCTGCGTTTTCGGTGCCGTCGGTGCCTCAGTCGGAAGCGGCGCTCTCCAGATCACCCGCACGAACACAAGCGTCTATTACCCGACCCTTTTCGGCGGTTCTGACATCGCCACCACTTATGCCGCTGCGAATCTGTACGTCAACAGCGGCACCTTCGACAGGATTTACGGCGGCGGCGCACATGGAAACAATATATCAGGAACAGCGACGACTGTTGTTGATTTTTCATCCAGCGCTCTTACGATTACTTCGGATAACGGCTTGACATCTCTTTACAGCGGTGATACGGAAAATATTATCGGTGGCGGCGCTCATCATTTATCTAATATAGCTTCTCCTTCAGATCCGGGTTTTGGAACTGTTGCATATACGAGCCTTTCGGTATTTAATCGTACGTCTTCAGGGACGTTTTTAATTGCGCCTAACGGTGGAAGAGTTACCGAATCGTCAGAATGTATAGTTGTCGGGTGTTCCGGAAGCGGGATGACGATCCAGAGAGCCTCCGGTGAAATGAAGGATCTTGATTTTGTTCTCTCAGATTCTACTTTTTATCTGCAATTGTTCTCTCAGCATTACTATTCGTATATTGTCGCTGATTCGACGGTAAACGTATCCATTTCAAACTGCCTGGTGACGGGTTTTCAGGCAATTGGAAGTTCAGCCCAGCACGATCTTCTAGAGGCTAATAGTAACCCGCGGATTACCTTGTTGTATTTTTATGCGGATCACACCAATTTTTCCGGAAACTTCAGGGCAGAAGGTCATAACACGTACTTTTCACTCGCATTAGAACACCATTATACTTTTAATTCGTGCGCGTTCCTTACAAGCAACACAAACCGAATTTATTTTGGGGGTGGTTGTGCAAACGGAGAGTATTACTCATTTGTCAATTGTTACCAGCGGATCTATCTGTACAACGAAGGCGTACCGAATCAGGGCATTGGAAACAATACTGAAATTCACATCAATCTTTTGAATTATAGCGATTATTATCGCTCCTATTATCTGACGAGAACGCACCTGTCATTTAGCAACTGTTCGGATGTTACCATGGTGAATTCCGACCGAATTCTTGGATATCTTGAAGTTGTAGGCGACTCCACGGTTTTTCATTGCCCGGATTTAACGGTCAATCACATAAGAGGTACTTCCGGTACGATAGAAGTCGGAGATGATAATACTTTATCGATACCGGCCGATGGGATCGATGCCGGTACCCGCCTGTATTTCACTTCGCCGTCCGTAATGACTGGTATGTCAACCATTTCTTACGCTGGAACCGGAGATTCGGACTATTTTACCATTACTCCTCCTGACGGCTGTTATCCTTTGTCGGAAATGGGGACGGCCTCTTTCTGGTATATTTCGGCAGATCCTATTCCCGAAAACTTTGACTCGTTTATTTATCTGGATCAAACAAGCGGATCGGATTCAAACGACGGTTCGAGGAGTCATCCTGTTCAGTCACTGGACAGAGCGTTCGCGTTGCTTCAGAACGCCGACGTCGGCAATGGAATCGTTGAGAGGAATACCATCGTAGTGGTTTCTCCGTATACCGTACCTTACGGCTCGTATGCGTCGCCTGTCCAAATTGGCACAACGTGTTCTTCCGGTCTTGCGTTTATTCCGGAGCTGACTTATACGGATGGTTTCCATGTGTTCGATTCCACGGGTTATTTGAATTTTACTCATACCAATAGAGACTCATATGTTACTGTTAACTGCAATCTCACAATACATGATCTGCATTTTTCCAGTGCTGCCGGAGAGTCATTGAGCAACCGTACTCTTATTGCGGTAAACGGTCATAAGGTATTACTTGGCGCCAATGTCGTAAACCATAATAGTGTTTGTATTTTTGGCAATTCGCTTACCGGAAATGTTGCAAAAGTGGACCTGGAGGTTAATTCCGGCTATTGGGAATCCATAGGATTATTCAGTTCCAGTGCAGGCAGTTCTGTCGGAGATGTTTCCCGGGATGGCGGATGGGTCATTGATCCTGATGAAGATCCGGTTGTGAGAATCGTTACCGGCCCCAACGCCTCGTTTACAGGTGCCTGCTCTTCTACGAGCAGCATCAATTACCGTTTAAAAATTTACGGGAATGCGTTATTTAACTACGGCGGATCGAGCGCGGTAGGAAGCGTAACAAACTGGTCATTTTCCGGGAATTATGATTGTTACGGAGATTTTGTCCTGAACTTTCAGGGCTACTATCCGGGCAATTTGGGTTATACGACTATAGATGGTAATTACCGTGGCAGATTTATATGCGATTTTTCTGCGGCGACGTTTGTGAAAATGCGTTACAATCTGACTTATAAAGGTACTTATCACGATGTGGCTGATATAAATCTTGGAGTGATCACATACAATTACACTACGGTGGAAACAGTGTTTGACGGTATTACTGCATACAAGGATTTTACTGTAAGTAGTGCCGGAACGGGATCTACATATAAGTTGACTATTAATAATCTTTCCGTCGGAACTCTTGGCGGCGTAACGGGTCATTATTATTTTAATTGGGCCGGACGTATCATACAGTTGGATGAGACGCAGTCAACTGCCGGTATTGTTGACTTCAAATTTAAGAACACGGATGAAACCTTTGTTACAAGGCAGGAGTTTTCCATTCCCTATATTACTACGAGCGGAAACGTAAGCTACATAATAGACGTCAATGTTTTATTTAACGTTCCCAAAAAAACGAGTTTGAACTCATATAATCTGACGCTCTCCGAAAACGCGGAACTTGCGAGTTACAAGACTGTCGTTGTGAAAAATGATTTGACCATTCGTGACGGAGCGCTCCTCACCAGTTACAGTTTTTTGACTGTCGACGGTGACTTGATCGGTGAAACCAACAGCACCAACTGCGGTAAAATAGATATTCAGGGAACCCCGACAGGCGGGACTCAGGATAGTTACATTATGGGAAATGTGAACGGATATGTGCTTCTTAACACGTCCTTCCCCGTTTTTCAGCCTGAAACAATGTACTACGGCGGAATTACTTCAGGCGGTTTTGTTCCGTGTGATTATGTAGGCTTCGATCCCGCTACGCTTTCGGGTTCGGGCGGTAATTTTACATTCTTTTCACTGATAGACAGAACGTATGTTTTTGTCCGTGATACCGGCGATGATCTGCATAGCGGAGTTGATTATGACCATGCTGTCGCGACGTTAAAACAGGCTTATTCATTTGTTAAACCGGGCGGAGTGATCGTGGTCTGCGGAGAGACGTCTGTTAGTCAATGGCCTTCAAATTCAGCAAAGGCTGTCACGTTAACGTCGTATTATAAATCTGGTTCCGGATTCAGCCCCGACTACCGGAAAGCACCCTATAACGCGAAACTGAGAATTACGACATATAACTTGGGTTCCCAGTTTAAAGCGGATACCTGTTTTGGCTTGGTGACTTTACAAGGTTGGGGCACCAATCATTTCGTGGCGGCGGGCAACCGCCTTGTGATGGGGCTTTCGCCTGAAGATCTGGCAGAATACCCGGAAGGAACAGCGAATTTTTTCAATTCCGTGGGAACATTAAGATTGTCGGGATCCGACACCACAGGTGTTTTCCCCTGCTATCTTGAGATCAACAGCGGTACATATGGAAATGTTTTCGCCGTTAACGCATCCAGTAATTACGCTGGTGATCCGTCTCAGTATACGGCAACAGTTAAAATGACCGGTGGTACTATTGGCGGTCTATGTGAGTGTCAGGATGACAGAGATCCTTACGGCGGCCGGATCAATTATATCCTTTCCGGCGGCAGGGTAACTAACTTTACTGCTGATAATAGCGTTACGACGACCGCGGTTGGAACAAGATCAGTGTATCTGGAGATTTCGGGGACTTTTGAGTGCACGAATTTGATTGGTGTTGCGACGTCGTCTGGCAACAGAACCGGTGACGGGTTTACCATGTATGTGCATGACCTTGAAACTCCGTTAACCGGCATACGACTTGGAAATGTCGAATCCGGTGCCTATTTAGCTCCGCTAACAGTAACGATCACAAACGCGACGGTCAATATTGTCCGGGGCGGTGTAAACAGCACTTCGGGCTACCAGTATCGATCAGGTAATGTGAATATTAACCTGAACAGTAATGCCAGAATTGTTGACCTTTATGCAGGTTCTCAAGGGTCTTATGATTCTTTGAACAATATTTATATTAACGTTCTGAGCCCGTCGGCTATGATCGACAATTATTATGCACATGGTTATTCTACTTCTCACAGAGCAAGGAACGTAGAAGTTCGTGTGAATACCGGAGGGTATTTACCTTCCGGAGCGCTTGACTGGATAACAGAACCTGTTGACGCTCTGGTGATTGGAAATGTTTCTGACAGTTCAGCGTATATTCCCGCTGCTGTAGCCCCGAATATTGCGGACCTTCGTATTGCGGGCGGCAGCGCGGCTTATATTGAAAAGAACGCGGCTTTCTCCGGCGATTATACTGCTTCGGATGACAGCAGCGATCCTTCATACCTGCTTCTCTACAACGCGTCCATCGTTTTGTTTGCCGGGAACGGTACGGGTTATACTTCACTTCTTTCGGGAGCACCGGATAGCGGCGGAGCTTCAACCGTCGCAGGGATGACCTATTACGCCGACAGTACGCCTTTTGTGAACGGCGTTCAGATATTCGGTACCAACAGTACTCCTTCCGCCACCGCTTTTACAGAGACGACGCTTGGGACTGCTTCTTACGGTGAAGGCCGATGGTATTTCAGCGACAACACGGATACCGTGACTCGTAATATGATATACGTAAGTGGAGCCGGATCTGATGAAAACATTAATTCTTCCAGTGGTACTTATGGCCAACCTTTGAGAACTCTTGCAGGTGCATATGTCGCAGCGCAGAAACGTTATGCCGCAATCGCTGCGCTGACCGAAGGTACAGGCGTCGGCGAAGTTGATTTTATGACGGAAGTGGGCACGACCAAGGCTGACTACCTTGCCCAGGGCATTTCCATAGTTCTGAAAGACGATATCGATCTTGGAAACTTCGGGGCTCTCAGCGAGACCTGGACGGTGCCTGTTGTTACGATCAGAAGCGAAAGCTTAAAGAAGGATATCGTTTTCAATACCTATTATCAGTATACGATCCCGGTGGCGACTGTGCTGCAGAATGTAAACCTTGAAGACAGCACTGCAGTAAACGTTACGCCTGCTGTTTACGGCAATGGAAACTATCTTGTGATCTCTGACACAGTCACTACTTCAGACGGAAGTTCGTTTACGGCTTACGGCGGTTCCTATTCGACAGCTGTCAGTTCAACTGACCTCACTGTTTACGGCGGACACTGGACCGCGATCTTTGGCGGCGGAAACTATGGAACCGTAACGGGAGACGTTTCTCTGACCGTCGGTTATAATGCAGAGACAGAAGCAGCCGGCACAAACGAGGGCGTTTTTGGCGGTGGTTACAATGGAACTGCCACAGTTGGCGGAGACGTTGTTTTGAAGATCAACGAAGGGCTGTTTGGCAAGGTCCTCGGCGGCGGTTACAATCCGCCCGTTTCGGGAACTGTCATTATAAAATTTAACAGCGGCAGTATCGAAAAACTCTACGGCGGCGGAATGTTCGCCACGGCTACCACAGGAAGTATTGAAGTGAATATCGGCGACCGAACCCTGTCGTCTTCAGATGAACGTGATACTTTCCTCCTCGATACGCTTCGTGGCGCCGGAATGCAGGCAGGTCTTGCTTCGGCAGGAGACGCTGTTGTAGTAAATATGTTCCGTGATGCCGTAATTGGTCAAGACGGAAGCACCGGCGATTTCTGCGCAGGCGGTTATTCCGGTACGGTTCCTCAAACTACGCTTGTGATCGACGGAGCCCGGGTCATTGGAGACGTTCACGGCGGCGGTGCCGGTACTGAAGATTCCACTGCCTATGGCGTTGTTGGAGACACATTTGTTGTTATTTTGAGTGGCGACATAACCGGAAACGTTTTCGGCGGCGGTTTGAACGCACTTGTAACTGGCACGGCGACAGTAACTGTTACAGGTGGAAATATCTCCGGTCAGATATTTGGCGGAGGCGACGCCGCAAGCGTCGGAGCTTCTTCTGTCACTGTAGATCATTCAGGCGGGACGCTCACGGGAAATATATATGGCGGAAGCTATAATATTACCAACTCTGATAAACAGATACAGAACGATTCTCAAGTTAATCTGAAAGGCGGAACCTCTTCCGGCAGCGTATTTGCCGCAAGTTCAATATCAGGCGATATATCCGGAACTGCTCATATCTTTATCGGTTCTGGTGATTCATTTACCGCTGACAGTATTTACGGCGGCGGAGAACTTGCCTCAAGTTCATATACTCTAACCGATATAAGAGGATCGTTCAAAGGTGACGTCTACGGAGGCGGCAAGGGCGCTTACGATCCGGATTTCGACGTTCTTACAGATGCTGTAGTTTTTTATAGGACTGATGTATATATTAGCGGAACGGTAACAGGAAATATCTACGGCGGCGGTGAACTTGCCAGCGTCGGCGACGGTCTCGGCACGGGCACAACAGAAGTAGATCTAACAACAGGCGCCACAGTTATAGGAAATATCTACGGCGGCGGCAAGGGTCTTTCAGGCCATGATTTTGCCGCAGTCGGCAGCACTCTTGTACAGATTGGCAATAACGAATACGCAACAAGCATTTCCGTGGTGTCGTCAGATCATGACGAGACTTCTGCACGGGGAATCGTATTCGGCGGCGGCGAGATCGCGCCTGTTATAGGAAATACTTACGTAAATGTATATGCCGGAAATGTTTCAAATGTTTTCGGCGGAAATGACGTGATGGGTGACATCGGCGGTACAACGAACGTTGCGGTGTACGGCGGAACTGTTGCCCAGGTGTACGGCTCGGGCCGTGACGCTGCGCTTAACGAGACTGGTAACAAGGCAAACGTCACCATCTCGGCAGGAACTGTGACAGAGGCATACGGCGGCGGCTACGGTGCCACTGCGGTGACGCTCGAAACGGAGCTTACTGTAAGCGGCGGTACGGTTTCGACCACGTACGGCGGCGGCAACGCGGCTCCCACGAGCACTGCGGCCACGACTATATACGGCGGCACAGTTACGAACGTTTACGGCGGCGGAAATGCGGCGACCGTAACTGCTGCTGCAGAAGTAACCATCAATTCCTCGAACTCGATAACGAACGTATTTTTAGGCAACAACCAGGCGTCCATGGCCATTCAGCCTTCAGTGACTCTCACTGATGCCACAGTCACGAACATGTACCTTGGCGGTAATGCGGGCATCATGACCGGTTCCGGAAAGATGTCTTACACGTTCGATTATCCGAATGCAGATATTACGAACCTTTATGCCGGCTGCAACAACACTTCTGACAGCACACCGACCAGAGACGTTTCTCTGACTCTTGCCTCCGGCTCATACACGACGGTCTACGGCGGCAATAACACCAGCGGCAGGATGAACGATACGGATATAATTGTCGACGAGTCGACTGTGTCCGGTCACGATCTTTCCATAGATACCGTGTATGGCGGCGGCAATCAGGCCACTTCCACCAATACCTGTGTGACATTGAAGAACGGCGACGTGACAACCGTCTACGGCGGCGGCAATCAGGCCACTTCCACCAATACCTGTGTGACATTGAAGAACGGCG
>CAMZBI010000004.1 GCA_947304585.1 uncultured Clostridia bacterium
AACTGATAAATGTGCCGAGAGCGGGGAGGAAAAACATCCGTCCCCGCTCTCAAAACATATGCTTTAGCACTAGTTTTAACCTTGAACTCCTAAAGTCAGGTTATATCACAGCCCCGGCTTTGGCGAAAGAGCAGACTTCAGAAGGAAAATCTGTCATGATTGCCGGTGGATCGTATGCTGAATTCTCAAAAATGTATTGCAATCCGCAATACAAAGTGCTATATTACACATGAAAACTGACGGAGGATATACCAATGGCAACCAAAACCGCTAACGTAACAGCAAGAATACAGCCGGAGATCAAGGAACAGGCAGAAGCCGTACTCGACAAGATCGGCATTCCCGTATCAGTACTGATCGATACGTTATACAGACAGATCATTATGACAGGCGGTATCCCGTATTCGTTGTCTGTTCCGCGCATTGCAACTCTTGACGGCATGGATAAGGAACAGTTCGATGCAATGATGCAGAAGGGATATGACGAAGCTCAGGCGGGAACAGGCCTTTCGGTGGATGAGGCGTTCAAGAAAGGCAGTGAGGTCATTTGAATATGGAGTATTCTGTCAAACTGACACCAAGCGCAATCGCACAGATTCAGGAGACGATTGGGTACATATCGAAGGTGTTGCTGGTGCCGGCGGAAGACAGGGACTTCAGGTATTACCGGATCGACAGAAAATGACCGACAGATGGGGATTCAATAAAAGACATTGGCGATCCCGGAAGACGGGGACCGCTTGACTGAGGGACAGAGGAGAGACCGATGGACATTAACGAAATATACAAAAGCGTTCTTGAGGCTGACAGAGCAGCCGTTGTCATCTGTGATCTTGACCACAAGATCGTTTACATGAATCCTGCGGCAGTGAACCGCTATCAAAAACGGGGCGGCAAGGAACTGCTTGGCAAGAGTATCCTGGACTGCCATAACGGCAAATCCGGAGAGATTATAAAAATAGTTGTTGACTGGTTCAAAAAATCGGAGGACAACGATCTGGTTTACACCTTTCACAACGAAAAAGAAAACAAGGACGTTTACATGGTCGCGCTTCGGGATGGTGCCGGGAAACTCATTGGCTATTACGAGAAGCACGAATACCGGAACCGGGAGACCATGGAGATGTACGATTTGAGATGAGGGTGCAAAGCGATAGCTTAGGAGGGCAAAACCATGCTTGACCGAAACCTTGTAGAAAAAACCGAGGCGTTTCTGAAACGCAAATTTGACGTGGCCAAATATCTTAACGAACATCCCGACGCCAAGGCCTACCGCCTGGAGCACACCTATCGCGTGGCCAATATTGGCAGGGAGATCGCCCGGAAGGAGGGCTTTGACGAGACCGAGATGGTCATCGCCTGCCTGCTCCACGACGTTTCTTATTGCGAGGAGTTCGGGGAAAACGGCTGGCCGGAGCACGGGCGGCGGGCTGCCTGCATTGCGCGGCCGTTCCTGACCGAGCTGGGACTGACCGGGGACCGCATTGACGATATTTGCTACGGGATCGCGATCCACGTTGACGACAAGGCGGATTTCCCCGGGGAGAGGACGCCCTTTGCGCTTTCCGTTGGCGACGCCGACAACATCGACCGCTTCGACGTGTACCGCATCCATGAGACACTTGCCAATGACCGATTCCTGGACAAGGATTTTGACGACAAACTGGAGTACTGCCGGGCGCGGCTTGCGCGGCTAAATGAGCTGATCAACATGCCGATGGCAACCGAAACCGCCGGGGAGCTTTGGCGGGAACGGCTGTCGTTTTATATCTCGTTTTATGATAAAATGGTCAGGCAGCTTGAGTGCAGCAAAAGCGTGAAAGATTGATGAATGCGGTGCCGCGGGAGCGGAAAGGTGGCTAAAATGGCCGAAAAGAAAGACAAACTGCGCGTATTCCCCTTCATAGAGCTTATACCCTTCGTGTTTTACGTGCTTGCGGTGCTGTACGTTGCAACGCCGACCTCCTTTTGGACTGAAAAGGGCCTTACGGTCATTCAAAACATTGGCGTCACGGCGATTCCGCTGGGTTTGATCACCGGGGCTGCATTGGCAATTATCGGCTTCGTAATGCTGCGCAGATTGCAGGGCTGGAGAAAAACCGCAACACTGGTTCTCAGCGTATTTCACGGGGCAGCTTATGCAATTGCGGTGTGCGGCGGGGCGGTTTTTGTATGCCTGATTTTAGGCGGTGCTCTCGGCCATTGACGAGGATTACTGGATTTATAGGAGAAAAATCAGTGAAAAAACTTCTTTGTCTGGGTTTGGCGATGATCGTTGGGGTGCTCTTCCTTGCCGGCTGCGCACGGATCGAAAACAAAGCCGTCCTTGTAAACGACAACGCATCAGGCCTTATCGACCGGGTCTTTTACGCAAACAATTACGTCCGCGGAGCCTGCTACGACGACACGGTGCTTGAGGACGAATCTTACCCTGATTCAAGATACTTCGTTATCCGAAGCCAGGACGATTTCGACAACGTGTTCGCTCCGGGCGTTGCCGTTGACGCGGATCCCGAGGGTGATATCCTTCTGGTGTACACCTTCACGTCTGTATACGTGAGACCGATCAAACTGAAGCATTTGTACGCAGACGGCGGGCGGATATTTGTTGAACTGAGCATGGAACGAAGTGTTTTCGAAGCAGGAGTGGCGGATGCCTGCAGCCCCTTTCAGCGGTACGTGATCATCAGAATGCTCAAGACGGATATTTCGGAATTTGAGATCACAGTAACAGAGTAGGATCGCATTGGCTAGGACCCGTCAGGGGATTTCCGGAAAACAGTCACTTGGCGGGATAACAGAAAAATAAAAATGAGAATTTACATCGTACGACATGGAGAAACCGTCCTTAACGCCAAGGGAGTCTTTCAGGGGCGAACTGACGAACCGCTGAACCAAAACGGGCGTGATCTTGCGGAAATGACCGGCAAGGCCATGAAGGGCATTCATTTTGACCGTTGTTTTTCCAGCCCTCTTGACCGGGCGAAGGAGACCGCGTCGATCATTCTCCGCGAAAGCGGCAACGATATTCCGGTTGAGACCGACGACCGTGTGATCGAAATGAATTTCGGCGACATGGAGGGAAAACCGTTCTCCGAAATGGGCGACGAAGGCCTAAAGTTTTATTTCGACGCCTTTCATTTTGCGGGATTTCCAAACGGGGAGACCATTCAGGACGTCTGCGGCAGGACCCAGGAATTCCTGAAGGAGATAATTGCCAATGACGACGGCAAAACCTGCCTCGTAAGCACCCACGGCTGTGCAATGAGGGGCATGGTCAATTACCTTTCGGACAATCCGGCTGATTTCTGGTTCGGCCGTGCTCCCTACAACTGCTCTTTTACGATCGTTGAGGCAGAAGGGGGAGTGGCCCGCATTACCGATATTAATAAGGTTTATTACGACGAAAGCCTGATCAAAGATCCTTTCGCAAAGAAATAATTCGTACGAATTTCGGTTTGAGGGGACAGTCTGTAATTATATAGGCACGGCAAACCGGGATTTGCGCAGGAGAAACAGAACACAATGCTTGATATTGAAGACTATTTGAAAAAGCTGATCAGCGAGTGTAAAAACGCTTTCAGCGGCCGGTTGCTGTATGTTGGACTTCAAGGCAGTTATATGCGTGGTGAAGCGACCGATAAAAGTGATTTGGACGTAATGATAATCCTTGAGAATTTTTCCGTCGCGGATATGGATGCGTACCGGGAAATCCTGAAAAAGACAGGGCATTATGAGAAGTCCTGCGGGTTCATTTGCGGAAAAAACGAAATAACACGGTGGAATCCTCTTGAGGTTTGCCATTTACTGCACACAACCAAAGATTTATTCGGCAAATTGAAAGATTTTCTTCCGCCTGCGACGCGGGAAGACGAGATCAATTATGTCAAACTGAGTTTGGGGAATCTGTATCACGAACTGTGCCATCGCTATATTCATGCCGACCGGGAGAAGAACATTGCGGCATTTCGCGGCACGTGCAAAGGCGCATTTTTCTTGATTCAGAATCTGCATTATCTGGAGAGCGGATCGTTTGCAGTGACAAAGCGTGATCTTATAAAACAAGTATGCGAAGCGGATCGCTTTGTGCTTGAGGCGGCGGAATTGCCGGATGACTTTGATAAGGCTTTTCGGCTTTTGTTCAGTTGGTGCCAAAATGCATTCGTTCGGATCGATATACTTCACGGATAGTAACAAAATCCGGTTTGTCGAAAAAAACGATCCCTGCAAACCGGGATTTGTTGGTACATTTGAAATGAATGGTTGAGAATGATGAAACCCTTATTGGACCTTTTTTTAACGTTTTCGAAAATAGGGTTGTTTACTTTTGGCGGCGGATACGCGATGATCTCAATGATCGAAAACGCTTGCGTTACAAAAAAAGAGTGGATCACCCACGAAGAAATGATGGAAATAACGGTAATAGCCGAATCAACGCCGGGCCCTATCGCGATCAACTGCGCTACTTATGTGGGATTGAAGAAGAAAGGCTTTTGGGGCGCCGTCGCAGCGACGCTTGGCGTGGTTATTCCTTCTTTTCTCATCATTCTTCTCATATCTTTCTTTCTCGACCACTTCCTTGAAATCAAATGGGTTGCAAGCGCATTCAAAGGGATCAAGATCGCGGTCGGCATACTGATTCTTGATGCGGCAATAAAGATGATTGCCAAAATGAAAAAGGAAGCTCTTCCGATCATTATTCTTTCAGTCGCTTTTGTCGCTATGATGCTGATAAACGTATTCGCACTGCGGATCTCGACAATCGTTCTAATGCTTGCCGCTGCGCTTGCCGGGTTATCCATTTACCTGATACAGCGTTATAAGGATAAGGAGGCGTCAAAATGATCCTCCTTGAATTGTTCCTCGGCTTTTTTGAAATCGGCTGCTTTTCTTTCGGCGGAGCGTACGGAGCGATCCCGCTGATCCGCGAGGTAGTGTTGTCGTACGGATGGATCGAGGAAGAAAAGCTGTCGTATATGATCGCCGTCAGTGAAAGCACGCCCGGTTCGATCATGGTGAATCTGGCGACGTACATCGGAAGCGCAAAGGCGGGAGTCCTTGGCTCGGTCATTGCAACCGTTGCAGTTATTCTCCCTGCGTTTCTGATTGTGATCATACTGACGATTCTTTTGAAAAAACTCATCAAAAACGGCGCTTTTCAGTCGATGCTCGGTGCTTTGAAGGCGTGCGTGACCGGTATCATTCTCGCCACCGGTGCTTATATGATACTTATGAACTGTATCAAAAGCGTCAACAGCGTCTCCGTCGACTATACCGTGATCATTATGACCGTTGCTTTAGGTGTCGTATACTTCGGCTCAAAGAAGATCATAAAAAACGGAATTTCGCCAATTATACTGATTTGCATTGCCGGTTTCGCGGGGGTATTCGTATTTGGATGGTAAAGAATAACGACATATTCCGGCTTGTCGAAACAGTATTGATCCCGATAAACCGGGATTTGCGGAGTGAAATCGTATGAAACAGTTAGGTAATATAAGCATAGAAAAATCTGGGAAAGATGTTGATTTGACATACGACAGTTTTATTGTTACGCTTTATTCGATAGAGTCGCCCGATAAAACAGTTGTTTTACGATATAACATTGATTAACGTTAGCGCTTAAGACATAATATTAGGGGGGAGGTTCTGCCTGAATGAATCCTAAATCGTCAAGTTCGGAAATAGTTACCACAAAAGCGGAAGTGTTCGAAATTATGGGCAACTATTACGGTAGCGCTATATACCGAGATGCTATTAGAATTAAGCTGACAAAAGCGGAACTGACTCTGATCACCTCATTGCTTGACGAGATCAACGCCCTTGGTTACCAGTTCTCAAACCTTCACAAACTGACTGACAAGGCAGATTTACGTTTCATGCCAATTCTGCTGAAGTATTACGAACTGTGTGAACGCAAAGAATGGTTGATTGATTTGATGTGCCACAAGGAATACGCCGAGTACACTCCAATCATTGTCGAAAAATATCAATGTACAACTGATCGAGAACTTCGATTCAGACTTTCAAATGCGCTTTACGCAATGAGGAAAAGGCAATATGTTCCGTGTTATCTCGATATCGTAAACAATCCTGATTATATTGGTCAAAACGATTTGATTCCCGTGATTCTCTGTAAGTATCATGTACAATTGTTTTCATCACGGTTTATAGAACTTTACAGACTTGTTCCCGAGGCGGTCGTCTGGAATTTGGCAAAGTACGGATACATGCTTCGCGATCCGAATATGCTTCCATTGTTAGAGGAACTTACTAATGCCGAAGACAAAGACATTGCGGCTTTTGCCAGGAAATCCGTACGAGCGTTCTTTGCTTGAATCATATAGACAAATTCCGGGTTGTGATCGTATCTTTACTTTTTGCCAAGATCGTGCAAAAAAACTTTACTTTTTCTTCCAAAAGAGCTATAATAAGTAAAGATTTAAGCGGAGGCTGTTTTATGCTTTCATATAACGGACTGGAACAAAAACTGAGAGAGCAAAACATTGGACGATCCGAGCTCACAAAACTGCTGGGAATCTCTTCCAGAACGGTGGCAAAGATTGGCAAGGGGGAAAAACTATCGCGGGGCGTGATGGAAAGACTCGCCAATTATTTCGGATGCGCTCCCGAAGAGCTTTGCCGTGAGATATCGGATAATCCGATACTTCAAACTCTGCGGGAAGAAAAAGAAGCGAAGATCTCCGGAGGGCTTTATCATGAGCTGCAGGTACGCATGACCTACAACTCCAACCACATCGAGGGAAGCCGTTTGACAGAAGATCAAACCAGGCTGATATTTGAAACGAACATGCTGAATATCGGGGATGGAGTACAGGTGGACGACGTGTTGGAAACGGTACACCATTTCCGCGCTATTGACTACGTCATTGATTCGGCGGACGAGATTCTTTCCGAGGAGATCATTAAAAAACTCCACTATTTTCTCAAGCATGACACCAAAGGTTCAATGCTTGAATGGTTTGCCGTTGGCGACTATAAAAAACGGCCTAACGTGGTCGGCGGGCACGAGACGGTGAAGCCGAAAGACGTTCCGGCACGGATGAAGGCGCTGCTTGACGAATACAATGGAAAGCAAAACGTGACGGTCAACGATATTATCGCGTTCCACGCCGAATTTGAAAAGATCCATCCCTTCCAGGACGGCAACGGGCGCGTGGGAAGACTTGTCGCACTGAAAGAATGCCTGCGGTTTGGCATTGTGCCTTTTCTTATCGAGGATTCAAAAAAGGCATATTACTACCGCGGATTGTCAGAGTGGGACAATGAAAAAGGTTGGCTCACAGACACCTGCCTTGACGGACAGGACACGTTTAAAAAACTGCTTGCAAAGTTTGAAATATGATCCTGAAACTGTGAAGGACAGCACAAAATCCGGCTTGTCGAGGTGAAAGACAGATGATTATTGAAACAGAGAGATTGATCCTGCGCCCGTTTCGGGAAAGCGATGCGGAAGATGTATTTGAATATCTGCACAAGCCGGCTGTAAACTGCTTTGCTTGTATGAAGTTGGAAACGATCGAAAATGCGAGGAAAGAAATGAAGGAGCGCGTCGGTGAGACGGAGTATTATTTTGCGATTGTGCTCAAAGAAAACGCCAAGGTGATCGGCGAGATTGATGCTTATCCCGAGACGGGTGAACCGCACGCAGACGAAAGCTCGCCGAAGGACACCTTCAGTCCGTGCTGGATGCTGAACAAAAAGTTTCAAGGGAAGGGTTACGCATACGAAGCCGCTCACGCGTTCTTCGATTACCTTTTCAAAGAAAAAGGCGCGCGACGTATTTACGCATATACGGAAGACTATAACCTCGCTTCGCAGCATTTATGCGAAAAACTTGGTATGCGTCGTGAAGGATTGTTTCTGGAGTTTGTTTCATTCGTAAACAACCCGGACGGCACGCCGAGATATGAGAACACCTGCCAGTACGCGATTCTGAAAAAAGAGTGGCGTTAACAGAATCCGGATTGATCATAAACCGGGACCTGGCACAACGGGATCAGCGGAGCAAAAATGATTATCAAAAAAGGCGATGGCCGGAAAGCCTGTTACGACGAAGAGACCGGCAAGTATACCGCTGATCCGGGACGGAGACCTGCGAAGGCTGCAAGGGACAATCTGCAAAATGATCAAACAGAATTACGGAAACGCCAATTCCATACACGCTGCCGACGGTCCGTCCTCAGGTCAGAAGGGCAGATTTTCCCTGATTTCAGGGCGTGAGGTGACACCGGAGGACATCCGTGAAGCCGTGGAGCTTGACAGGCTGGTGTACGACGAAGTCTACTGGGTGGACGCGGAACAGTGTGAAAAGTGGTTTGCGATAAACCCTGACATCTACGTGATGGTGAAGGATAACGATGCAGGCAAAATCGTTGCCTACGTCAACGTCTCTCCTCTTGAAAGTGAATGTTTCGAGATGATGCGAAGCGGTGATTTCATAGACACCGGGATAACGGAGAACATGATCCTTGGCTACGACAAGCCGGGGCTCTACGACGTTTACTTTTCTTCGGTGGTGATCCATCCTGACCATCGCAATTCCGGCGTGTTCCGATTGATGTTGAGCGCAGTCGCAGAGAAGTTTATATCCCTGGGGGAGCGTGGCGTGTTTGTGCGACGGGTGGTTGCCGATGCGGTGACGGAACACGGGGAGAAATTTTGCAGGCTTTTAGGAATGCATAAAGTTAGAGGCAGCGGCCACGGATCCGCACTTTACGAGGTCACCATGATCCCGCCGAAATTCCGTCCCGTCA
The DNA here is from genome assembly GCA_947304585.1 of uncultured Clostridia bacterium. Classification (GTDB taxonomy): domain Bacteria; phylum Bacillota; class Clostridia; order UBA1212; family UBA1212; genus UBA1212. Next base: position 8,778 of record CAMZBI010000004.1, read on the forward strand.
CCAAATCCCGGAAGCGGCTGCGTGATCTTTATCAGCGGAAAAATGATGAAATGCCGGGACTGTTTGACTGAACGGGCATTGGCAATAAGACCTGTTTTGTCAGGCATAAAGGCCGCATGACATTGGCCAATATAACCAGGAGGAACAACATGAAAAGAGTACTTGATTTCCTTAAAAATGCGGGAATTTATTACCTCGCAACGGTGGAGGGCGATCAGCCGAGAGTGAGGCCTTTCGGGACCGCCAAAGAGTTTGAGGGGAAGCTGTATATCCAGACCGGCAGGGTGAAGCCCGTGAGCAGACAGATCGCGGAAAACCCGAAGGTCGAGATATGTGCCTTCAAGGACGGCAGCTGGATCAGGATCGCTTGCGAGCTGGCGGAAGACGACAGGGTCGAGGCAAAGAAGGCCATGCTTGACGAGTATCCGGAACTGCGGGGCATGTACAACGAAAACGACGGCAACACCCAGGTCTTTTACATGAAAAACGCATTGGCAACGATCAGCTCGTTCACCGCACCGCCGGTTGAGATCCGTTTTTGAAAGATTGGTTAGTATTCCTCTTGCGTGAGGGCTTTTGTACGGAGAACTGCGGAGGCGAGTGAATTGGCGGAGTTTGAAAAAATCGAGGTCGGCGGCAGCAGCATACCTGCTCTTGTTATAACGGTGCTTTTGATGGCCGCAATACCCGTCCTTCTTTTCATTTTTTGGCGAAAAAAGCACAGGGCTGAGACGGGGATCGGATATCTGATCGCAGGCGCAGTGGGCTTTCTGGTCTCCGCCAGGGTGCTGGAGCTGGGCGTGCATTTTTTGTGCATAATTGCGGACAATCCGGTCTCGCGGTTCATCAACGGCAGCACCGTTGCCTACGTGATCTACGGGGTCACCATGGCGGGAGTTTTCGAAGAGGTGGGGCGGCATCTGGTCCTCAGGTACGTCATGAAGAAGAAACGCACCCGGGAAAACGCGGTCATGTACGGTATCGGTCACGGAGGCATAGAGGTTTTCGCGGTGGTCCTGCCTTTGATCATCGTTTATCTTGTCATCGCCGTACTGCTTTCTTCGGGAAACCGGGAGGCAGCTCTAAGCACATTGAACGTCACGAAGGAGACAGCGGCCTATGCCCTTCCGACGGTCCAAGCGGCTGCATCTTTTGATTTCGGGGCAATGGCACTGAACGTCCTTGAGCGGCTGATCACAATGCCGCTGCATATCGGGCTTACCGTCATCGTGTATTACGGCGTTGTTGGGGGAAAGAAGATCTGGCTTCCCGTTGCGGTGGTTCTGCACATGCTGGCGGATACGTTGCCGGCGCTTTATCAAAGGGGTGTCGTTCCCCTGTGGACGGTGGAAGTCTGGTGTGCGGTGTGGACCGGCGCAGCTGTGTTTATTGCCGTAAAACTGTACAAAAAGATGAGGCCCGGGCTCCCGGAGGGGACGTTCTGCGGGGAAAAAGGTGATTTTTGTGTTGAAAATGATTCTGCGGGCTGAAAAATACTGAAATGTCAGTTTCCGTTGCTTGCCGCAACGGACCGCACCGTGTATATTCCGAATGAAAGCTCAAGAAAGCTTCGGAAAGGCGGTAACTAATAATGCTGAAAGACAATATCAAATCGATACGGAAATCAAAAGGGCTCTCCCAAGAGGAACTTGCCGAAAGGCTGAACGTTGTGAGACAGACTGTCTCCAAATGGGAACAGGGGCTGTCGGTGCCGGATGCGGATCTTCTGATCGCGATATCCGAGGTGCTGGACACCCCGGTGGCCGTGCTGCTGGGGGAGTGCGTCCCGGAGGAAAAACCGGGCGAAATAAAGGCGCTCTCGGAGAAACTGGAATTCATCAATGCTCAATTGGCAAGGAAAAAGGAATCGGAGAGAAAGGCCTGGCACTGGTTTTTCATCGGCGCAGGAGCATTTCTGCTGATCGTTGCGGCCGTACTGATCGCTCTTGGCAGTCCCTATCTCAAATGGGATCTCAGTGACCCGGAACTTGCGGTGGCGGGCACCTTCTACCATGCCTTCGAGTTTTTGTTTTTCCGGATCGCACCTTTTGTTTTTGTCGGGACTGTGGCCGGGGCAATTTTGACGCGAAAGAAGCGCTAAAAATTGCCGTATCCTTTGAAAGTCTATTCAGTATTTGCAACGGCGGTGGTACAATAGAGGTGGCCGGATGAGATTGGCCAAAGAAACAAAAGGACGGTAAAATCATTGGTTGAACTCAAACCGATAACAGAGGACAATTTCCTTGACGCTTTCAATCTCAAGCTCGCCCCGGGCCAGGAGGATTTCGTGTCCCACCCGGTGAGGAGCCTTGCCCAGGCATACGTCTACAGGACCCAGTGCCAACCCTTCGGGATCTACGCAGATGGCGTGATGGCAGGCTACGTCATGGTCATTTACGACTACGACGTTCCGGAATACGACGTCTGGCACATGATGATCGACAAGGATTTTCAGGGCAAAGGATTTGGCGGCGAGGCCCTTGACAGGGTGCTTGACTATATAAGAACGAAGCCCTTTGGCGATTCGGGAAGAGTTGCGCTGACCTGCAACAAAAACAACCCCTCGGCAATGAAACTTTACGAAAAAAAGGGTTTTGCACTGACCGGTGTCGAGGACGAAGACGAGCTGGAAATGGCGCTGACCCTTTGGTAAATCGGCGGGCCTTTTACGGGATGCTCTGGGGAAAGAAAGAGCGGACGAAAACGGGAGATTAGTTATGGAATTCAGTTACTCGGTGATCGACATGATCAACCTTCTTGTCATCGCGGGAGGCATTGGCGTCTGCGGCCTGTGCTTTATGCATATCACATCGTCGGTCCACCTGAGAAAAGTGGTGCGGCGGTATTTCCAGGTCTTTTTCGGGCTCATCATACTGTACATTTCAGCCCATCTGGCAAGAGAACTCATGAACGGAATGCCCGGTGCCGGTGTACGTGCGGCTCTTTACACGGTCACGTTCTTTGAAGTGCTGGCGGCGGGCTTCATGACGTTTATGATATCCATGCTCGTCCTTACCGTGTCCAAAGCGGAGCGGTCCGGGAAGCCTCTTGTGATAACATTTCTTGTTCTGACCGGTATCCACGCCCTGATACTGGCAGTGGGCTGGCCCCTTGATCTCGTCTACTTTTTCGACGAATTAAACGCTTACCACAGGTCCGGCGGATACCTTCTCTCGAACCTGGCTCCACTGGTCATGCTGGTGATCGACATGGTCCTTCTTGTCAAGTACAGGAAGAACATAGCGCCCAGGGTCAGGACGGCCTTCTGGATATACATAGCAGCGCCGGTGGCGGCGATAATCATCCAGAGCTTTTCCTACGGCATCCAGTTCATCATTTTTGCGACTGTTGGCGCCGCGGTGTACATGTTCTCGGTCATCGTCAAGGACCAGAACGAAAAATACTCAAAGCAGCAGCTGGAGAGTTCCCGCATCGAGGCGGAACTGAATATGGCGTCAAGCATTCAGACCAACATGCTGCCAAGCATTTATCCCGCGTTCCCCGAACGTCCTGAGTTTGACATCTACGCGACAATGGACCCCGCAAAGGAAGTCGGCGGCGATTTCTACGACTTTTTCCTGGTGGACGACGACCACCTGTGCATCGTTATGGCTGACGTGTCGGGAAAAGGGGTCCCTGCGGCTCTGTTTATGATGGCCTCGAAGATCATACTTGCCAATAACGCCATGCAGGGAAAATCCCCCGCCCGCATCCTTGCGGACGCCAACAGCGCAATCTGCGCCAACAACCGTGAAGAGATGTTCGTGACGGTCTGGCTGGGCATTCTGGAGCTGTCCACCGGAAAACTTGTTGCCGCCAACGCAGGCCACGAGTATCCCGTCCTGAAGCACGGGGCCGGTCTTTTTGAGCTTGTAAAAGACAAACACGGTTTCGTTATCGGCGGCATGGACGGGGCCCGCTACAAGGAGTACGAGCTTCAAATGGAGCCGGGCTCAAAGCTGTTCCTCTACACGGACGGAGTGCCCGAGGCGTCGGATTCCGACAAGAATCTCTTCGGTACGGACCGTATGCTTGAAGCCCTTAACGGTGAACCGGCGGCTGCTCCCGAAAAGATCCTCGCCAACGTGCGCCGGAACGTGGACGGCTTTGTGAAGAGTGCGGAGCAGTTCGACGACCTTACGATGCTCTGTCTGGAGTACAGGGGCAAGGAGTGACTTTAATACAGCGGCTTTGACGCGCTTTATTTTCCGGAAATGAAATATTTCCGCGTAGAAAAGACTTTTTTTCTTATTTATACGGGAGAGGTTAATTGCAAAAGTAAACGCAAGTAGGAAGAAGTAAACGCAAGTTTGAAATAGTAAATGCAAGTTTGCATGACTAAAAGCAAGCCGTTTTAGACGGTTTTGGTATAAACTGCGTTGATTTTAACGATTTTACGATGGTATAATGCCATCAGGCTGGTACCCGTAGCGGTTTCAGGGCATAAATAGGCACACTTCCGAATTTTTCGACTTTTTTCGGAAGTAGTAAACGCAAGTCATTTTTGCCATGCTGCGACCCGTCGGACAGTCAGTGTTATTTGATTAAGCTTGGCTTTAGGGAGACATCTTTGGCGGGAAGTTCTCTTAAGCCAAGTTTTTCTGTTATTGTTTCGCCGTAAATGCTTTTAAAGATTGCTATTGGGCTTTTTCCCCCGAGCCTTTTACGCGGATATGAGTTGACGTTATTCATTATCAGTTCAGTTTTTTGCTTGTCCAAAACAGTAAAGGAATTACCTTTGGGAACTACGTAACGGAATAACTCGTGATTCCTTTCGCATTTCGACTTCTGATTTGAATTCATTGGATCACAATAGAAAACCTTCGTCTGAATAACGCCTGTCGATAAATCCACTTCTATCGGGACAGGGTTTGTAAATTCTGTACCCCGGTCTGTTAAAATCACGGGAAACAGCGTTTCGTATTCTTCTTCTGTAAGAACGGATCTTAGCCATTGAAATGTTTCTGTTACAGAACGAGCTGTATTATCCGCTCTGTAAAAGAAAAGTTGCAGATCACAGTTTCTGAACAACAATGACAGAATTGTGGGACGTTCGTTTTGCTTTCCGCATACAGAGTCCATTTCAACGACATTCACATCCGGATTCTTTTCCATAAAAACCTTGAAATCATCATAAGTCCTGCCAACATGACATGCTCGGTCAACTTTTATCGGCGGACCGGCCTTTTTGCGTATCTTAAATGAAGTCATCCTTTGAAGCTGGTAAGGCTTTACGTCCAAAAGATCCTCATGGATATACTTGTAAACGGTCCTGGATGAAACATTGATCAGATCTGCATCGGTTGCGTATATGGAGTTAACAGATTGTCCCTTTTTAAGCCTGCCGGCTACCAATTGGTTTAGTTGCTCAAGCTCTGCTCCGGTTACCGATGGACCCTGTCTGGATTCGGAGAGTGTTTTAAGATAGGCGTTTTGTGCTTCTTTAGCGTCATAGACGTATTTTGAAAGCGGACATCTGGGTCGCTTTGGACATCCATTGCACACTAAATAGGTTAGGTAATCCTGACACTCATCCTCTACAAATTCATCACAGTAATCATTACATCCGCCGCAAAACCTGCAATTCTTGTTGTGGATAGCTTCACATGAAGGTTTTTTGCATTTCCCTTTAATCTTGCAGTTAAACCTTTTGACACAGGCGTTTTTAGTCTGGATTGTGGTGACGTTGTGTCTGTCGATGAAGGTCCTGTGCTTTAGTATTTCCCGGACGATCGTGCTCTGTGCCTTACCGAGACTTTTCGCTATTGCTGAAGTTGGCGTGCGTTCCTTAAGAAGACATTGAATGTTAATTCTGTCATCGAGTGTTAAATGCTTGCCCATAAATGGCCTCCTTTCTTCCGACGGGGCAGCACTGAAATGATTGCATAAAATTCGGAAGAAGTAAACGCACTTTTCCCTCCGGAGGGAAAAGGAAGGGATTCCGGGTCTTTTAGTGCCTGTTTGGAAGAAGTAAACGCAAGCGAATAAACAACGATACTTGCATTTACTTTTTCAAATGACATTTATACGGGAGAAAAGGTCTTTTCCTGTTGTTATCGGGTTTTCCGTATGATATAATTCGATATCTATACAAATGAAAAACTGCGGCAAATACTGCTGTCGGACAGAATAACCCGGTTTTAGGAGATATCTATGAAAAAACTGTTGGCACTTTTGATCACTCTTTCTATGATCATATCTGTGTTTTTTTCGTTTTTCATCCCTGCATCCGCAGAGTCTCTCTACATTCGAAAAATCGTTTCGGTCGTTTACGACGACTCCGGAAGTATGCAGGGCTCAAGCTGGGCCTACGCAAATTATGCGATGCAGGCTTTTTGCGGGATGTTGAACAGCGAAGATCAGCTGTATATCACGTATATGCGTCCCTCAGAACTGTATTCAAACTACGAACCTGAGAAGATCGACCTGTCTTCTTCCGGCATCCAGCAGTCTGTGGATTCCATAAGAACCCACACCGACAGCGGATCCACTCCTTATGATGCTGTAAAGATCGCCTACAAAAAGCTGAAGAGCGTTCAGGATCCAAACCCGAACACCCAGTACTGGCTGGTCATCATCACAGACGGTGTTTTCAACGAGTATGCAAACGACACAGCCGAGGACATAAAGAAGACTCTAAACAAGAATTTCCAGGATTACACCGCAGAAGTGATGCCAAACGGAACAAACCCCCAGGTGACGTTTCTTGGCATTGGCGGTATCGTTTTTCCTGACGAGGATCATGCAAAGGGCATCTACACCTATTCCGCATCAGACTCCAAGGGAATCATCGGCGCCATGTCAAATATGGCGGACCGCATTTCCGGAAGGACAAGGCTTTCGGGCAGTTCGGTGACGAAAGTTGACGATAAAACGGTACGCGTCTCCTCGTCGATACCGCTTCTCAACATCACCGTTTTTTCCCAGGGAACAAATGCAAAAGTGAACAAGGCCGCCTACCTCAACGGGACGGACCTTGCCGTAAGCCGTAGCGTTTCCCTGAGTTATCCGAGAGACGATCTTGTGGGCGGGGCGTTCCTCATTGGCAATTCCCTGAATCCGATAGAAGCCGGCACCTACGACATCACTTTCAGCAAAAAAGTGGATCTCTCCAACGTCATCGTTCTGTTTGAGCCCGCTCTGGAGGCCAGAATGACCGTCAAACTCAACGGGCAGGAGATCAAAGGCACAAGCGAACTTGACGAGGCCATGGACGGAGACAAGATCGACGTGTCTTACAAGATCTTTGAGATGGGCACCGACAACGAGATCGACCCCTCGCTCCTCCCTCCCGGCACGGATTTCAGCATCACAGTCAAAGAAAACGGGAAAGAAGTCAGCCAGAGTTCCGGCAAGGATATGCTTCTGAAAGATTTCAAGCTAAAGAACGTCGCCACTGAGATCAAAGCGTCAGTTACCATTGAGGGCTTCAATCCCATCACCACTACTTTGAAATTCACGCCAAAAGAGTACGTGCCCAGGGTCGTTTACACGGTGGGAGCGGAGTTCGGAAACTCGACAAGAAACGTGAAATACGACTACATCGGCGCCAATACAGACCTTACGGTGTGCTTCAGCGTTTTTGCGGACGGTGTAAAAATGACCGATCCCGCTGAGGTCAGGGCCCAGAATCCTGTGATCACCGTTTCACCTGCGGGAAACTCGGGAGACGTTGACTATAAAAACGACGGAACGATCGTATTCACGCCAAAGACAGCCGGCGGAGTGACGGGGGACGACGGAAGCTTTGACGTCACTGTCACCTGCACCCTTGAAAACGGCGCAACGGCCAGCGAGACTTATACGGTGCTGCTTTCGACCTACGAGGTGATACCGGTGGGTACGTCGGAAAAGATCGTTAAAACCGGATTCTTTGAGAACAATGTTTCGGTATCGTTCTACATCACGAAGGACGGGGTCAAGCTTGACAAGAGCGCTGTCGAGAGCAAGATAAACATACTGCTTAACGAAGAGTACAGCCACCTGAAGTGCAACTACACCGTTTCTCCCGACGGAACCATCACGGTCACTCCTTTCAGCGACGAAGAACACAAACTGAACTTCGGCACCTGGTGGGGCAACTGGGCTTACTACTGGGGACTCCCAGGCGGAGACCTTACGGTGACTCTGAACCACGCTTTCGGCAGCGCCGGCAGCACGATCGACGTGACGGAGGAGAGTTTCGTCTATATTCTTCTCTGCGTCATCGCTCCCCTTGTGCTGGAGATACTGATCGTTGCCGCGATAGTGGCTTACGTCATAAGATATTTTACAAAGGCGAGATTCGTGCCGAACGGAGTTCTTTACGTCGGATCGGTGGAACGGAATTCAGGCCAGCTGAAAGGAACACACAGACTTGACATCGGCGAGGAGCCCCTGGCGAAGTACAACACGTTTAAAAACCTCTGGAATCCCTTTAAGGAACTCACTGTGACTGTGCGTGGTGTCAGCATCACCGCAGGCCCCGGAGGATATATAATCTGCAACGAGCCTCATCCCTGGTACACGCCGAGGATCAGACCTGCAAACGGAGACCCCAAGAAGTTTGCAAACGCAAAACTGATTGCGGATTACATCTCGGACACCGGAAAAGAACTGATCATTGAGGAGGTCAGACCCACGGCAGTAAAAAACGATCAGGATTCGACAGTATACCAGAATGGCCAAACTTTCTATATAGTGAAAGCTAACATAGAAATGGTCAAAAACGGAAACCGCCAGATGGAAGTCATTGAAGACGGTACGATCTTCAGTTACGGAACAACAGTCGGATAATCCGAAAAGATCTAAAGACGGAAACAAAGGCATAATGCAGCCGGGTACGGAATGATCCGGTTGACGGCAATAGAAACATCAACTTTTGGAGGTAGAAAATGGCACAAACATTATTATTGGGACTTGGCGGAACGGGCAGCCGTGTTGTCAGCTACGTGGTCCAGGAACTTCGCAAAAAGAATATCGGTATAAATGACGGAGAAATTGCCTGCGCAGTCCTTGATACGAATACAAACGATCAGGACAAACTTCGTGAGAACGGAGCGGGTGTTCCAATCATATCTATCAGTAAAAACAGAACTGTCGGAGATTATATCAATCTCTACGCTTCAAGAGGCGTCAAAGATTGGATGCCGGAATCGGACAACCTGCGCACCGCGCCAATGACCGACGGCGCATCCCAGATGAGAGTAAAGTCAAGGCTGGGCTTTATGGATACGGTACAGGACGGATCCATCCGGGAACTTGAAAACGTGATTAGTGCTCTTTTCAACAGGGGAACCACAGGGAAGGTCAGAGTTATGGTGGTGTCTTCTCTTTCAGGCGGAACCGGTGCCGGCATGTTTATTCAGGTCGGCCTCTGGCTCAGGCAGTTCTTTAAGAGAAGAAACCAGACCTGCTCGATAAGAGGTATTTTCCTGCTTCCCGACATATTTGTGGACAATACCGAAATCGGCGACGATCCCACGGAAGTCCAGAGCCTTTACGCCAATGCCTATGGATCCATTAGAGAACTCAACGCTTTGAACAAAATCAAAGTCAAAGGATACAGGCCCTTGCGCCAAGTAAAAATAGATACCCTTTTCGACAGTGAGACTGAAGAGGGCATTGGAAGAGGAAATCCTGTATACGACTATTCCTTCTTCATCGATGAGATCTCAGAGACCGGATCTGTGCTGAAAGATATTGTCGAATATGAAAAGGTTACAGCCCGCCTGGTATATATGCAGATATTTGCACCTATAAACAAGGACATGGTCTCGGAGGAGGACAACCTCTTTAAGCGCTTTGAACTCAGCAAAGAGCCTGTTTACGGATCCTGCGGAACTGCAAAAGCCATCTATCCCACCGATGACGTGGTAAGGTACTGCGCATTAAGAGCTTTGAAGGATTCCCTGAATCTCGGATGGAAGAGGATAGATGACGAGATCAAAGCCAAAATCGATAAAGAGAACGAGAAGGAAAAATCCGGAGTTACTCTCAAATCCAGACTGGATCCTGCCGCAGAGTATGTGCGCCTGTTTGACGCGAAAAGAAGCAGAACAGACGACCAGACAGGAAACGACAGGCTGTTTAACGACATACAGTACGACGTTGAAAACGATTATTTCGAAAAAGACGGCGATGAAATAACAGTTGATCACAAGGACAAGGTCGAAGAATTCGTCAAGATGCTCGACACTATAGTTGCCGAGAGAGTCGACACCAAAGATCCCGGCGGCATCGGTGGATTTAAACTTCCCAAGGGCTGGGAAGAAAAAGCCCTGGACAAGTCCAAACTGACGGATATTGTCATCAGCAAGAGCAAATATATCGTCAGGCTGCTGGATGGCATCGACTCTTCAGTTGACGACATTTCCTCAGAACTTGCCGACGAGATCTGCCCCAACGACGTAAGCGATCTAAACCAGGACAACCTCCAGTCTGTCTACGGCATGTTCACAAAGAAGGACAGAGGCGGAAACACTGTTTTCGTCCATCCCATTGCAGTGAGATATATGCTCTATAAGCTTTCGAAGGCCCTGGATGATCTGAGAGGGGAGTTTATCCTTGATGACATGAAGGCGGATGCTGAGAACGGTTTTTCCCGCGAACGTCCGAAGGTGTCTTTCGACAATCCCAAGACCAGGACTGTGGAAGAAGACGCCATCTCCTATCTGACCAGCAAAGAGCCTCTCACCGGCAAGGATAAGTGGCTTTCGTATTTCAAGAAACAGTACGTTCAGTTCAATGGGGCCCAGCATGAACTTGCCAGAACGTATGCCATTGCTTCAGTAAAGGTATCCCTTGCCACAAAGCTCATAGAAAGACTGAACGGTCTTATCGAGGTCGCCGAAGCATTCTTCAAAAACCTTTCCAAGGTATCCAACACCATTGACAAGGCTCTAGGCGATAATATCGAAAAGAACGAAGCCGGGGCAAAGGGGATCATATATGTCTGCGCCACAGAGGAGGACAAAGAAGGCATGTACGAAGACCTCGGCCTGAAAACAGAGCTCTCCAACAGCGACGCCAATATCAACAGGATAGTCGTCAGTGCCCTCTACAAAAAATTCTGCGCAAACGACAACCCCGCTTCGGAGAAAAACAAGCCTTATATCAACAGCAGCGTTGAGACTACATTCTTCAAAGAGGTGGTGGCGTCCAACATAAAGGCCATTACCAGAAAGCATGCCGAAGAGATCGATATGGACATCTATACTGCCGTATGCAAGAGTTCTGATATCGAATATGCGAAAGCACATACCGACGATATTGATGAAGTCGGTATGGATAGTGATATACTTGATATCGACACTGATACCATGGAATATTTGAAGGACAATCAAGTCGAACTGCGCCACAAGGATGCAATGAAGGATCTTATCCGCAGGCTCATTACGCTCAGCGCTCCGATGCTCATAAGCGGCGGTGATCAGGAGGATGATCCAGATGAAATCAGCGTAGATCTGAGCGACACTCCGTTCCCGGAGACCAAGACTCCGATAAAGAAGCGCAAAAGATTCTGGGGATTCAACCCGGCCCTCGTGGAGAGCTGCCCTTATCTCGGCGAACTTCTCAGGATCAACGTGGATCTCCAGAAAAACAAGGCTTATGCCCGCAATGAGATCGACTGCTACAGAGCTGTTTACGGCATTCAGGCGGGCTATATTGAAAAATTCAATGAGCTCAGATACGGTGAATACTACAGGGCTTACAGCAACGTGGTGAATATGATGTCCAGAGAGCAGGAGAACGGCAACGACACCGCCCTGATCCACACCCCTCACCTCGACAAGACCTGGCACCTTTTCCTGCCCTACATTACAGCTGATAAGCAGAAAGAAGCCGATGAAAAGTTCTACCGGGCATTTATCCTTTCAGTTGCCTATGGATTTATCAGACTTGACCCGAGCGGCAAGTACTACCAGATCAAAAAGCTCCAGAAAAATGCTACAAAGCCCTATGACATGTTTGAAACTGTGATTGGACAGCGGGGCGAACCGGTGGGCAAAGTCGAGATCCTTGAGCTGATCTCCGCTCTCAGAACCGATCCCACGTTCATGATCGACGTATCTCATAGAGTGGAGAAAATATTCAGGGATGAGTACGAAGGCTACGATACCTACGAGGGGACGGAATTCCTCCGCGGAAACAAAGGGGAAGGCGGCCTTGCCAATAAAGGCGAGCTGAACATCGTTACCATGATCGTCAGGTACAGAAAGTCCCGTAACGCCGACTCCGACACAGAGTACATGCTGGCCGACACGGTCTATGAACTCTGCAAAGAACTGGTCAAACATAACTATGACGCAGAAGAAGTCAAAAAAGTCGAAAACACTGCCCTTGAACTCTGCAACCGTATTTACAAGGCCAGCGCCATGAAAGAGAAGAGTGGTCTCGAATCTCTTAAACTGTGGTGCGCTGGGACGGACGATGAGACGGATACAGATCCCGCGGAGAACTGATCTTTTAACCGAGTATTAATTGTTGTCACACGGAGCGTTCACCGCTCCGTGTGATTGAGTTATTTTTTGAGGTACGCCCATGCATACTTTTTTTATCAACACAACGAAGGATGATCTCAGGCAGTGCAATGATATCCTTGAGATAAAGACGATACAAAGACAGCTTGTGCCTCTTGCCTGTCCTTTCAGCGACTGGAACGATGAAAAGAAGGGCTATCTTTCGTGCGTGGACGAAATAGAAGAAAAGATCGACAACTACAAGGACATCAACAACACCTTCAACCTGTTGGTCTTTGTGGACAGCCTGGAATTTGAGACGTTGCTCCCGAAAACGGACGACAGGAGGATGGGCAGTTGCTATTTGAAAGCGCTGAAACTCCTGATCGGATACTTTATCAAGGAATCCATTTTTCAGGAACTGGAAAACAGAGGCCGCAAGCCTGCTGACGTGCTTGTCATTATAGAGGGGACAAAGCCGTCGGAGGAAGATCCTAATCTTACCGACGCTGAATTATATAAATACGTCGCCCCCATACTGGGCCTGCCTTCCTGGGCTGAAGACGTGAAAGAGTGGCTGGAGATACTGAAGCCGGAAGAGCATGGTGCCTTGACAGATAATCTTTGCAATATTGTGAAAGAAAAATCAGGTTCTTCTCTTGCCGACAAATTCTTCTGTTATCTTAAATACTTGAAACCCGTATTTGATTCATTCCTCAGCGGTGCAGAAAAAACGATTCGTGAAGGCAAAAAGGGCCGGGACGGAATTACCGAGACGTTCTGTAAAGACCACCTCTTTGAACCTGTTGGCGAGGAGTGCAGAAAGGCAGAGAACGATATCGTTTCCTTTTATACCGACAGAAAAGCCGGCTCCACCAACAAACAGCTGAATTCCAGGCGGAATCTCATGCTGAGTTTTTATCTCCTCGACTGTATTGAAAAAGGAACGCTTAAAGAGGAAAAAGCGGGGAGTGCGCCGAAGGCGAGGCCTTTCCCGGGAAAAGTCGACTGGGACAGAGTTGAGAAACTGCTTTCCGAGAAGCGGGACGCCATTCAGAAAGAATATAACAAGCTCCGCAAGATCGATAAAAACGTGGTGGAACTCGGGCTTGCTCCCAAAATGAAAAGTCTTGATGTCGACATGTTCGGCCTTGACGAGTACGGGTATGAAAAAACAGAACTCGTATGTGTCAAGGTTGAGAAGGACAAAGAGGCAGACGGCGAAAACACGGTTTCCGGCGGAGACGTAAAGGTCGAGGAAGTCAAAGACGAAAGGAACAATCTGATATCAGGATTTGACAGATTCGACTATAATCTGATCGGCATTTCGCCTTCAGAGAAAAAGAAAAAAGCACCTGCTCAAAACAAAGGCACTGACAAGAAGCCCGAGAAAACGAAAAAAGACGCCAAAAACAGCGGGGAGTCAGAAGATATTGACGGATACAGAGCAGCCGCTCTGAATCTTATGGCAGGCCACAAATCGTATCTCAGGGCTCTTGAACATCATGTTTCGGACCGTCTTGCCAGGTATGACGGGCGTTCTTTAAGCTTCAGTCAGTCTTTCCTCCCGAAGCGAAGGGTGTCCATCGGAGACAGCAACGTAGAAGAGGTCTGTGCTGATACGCCTTATAACAGATCCGGCAAAGATAACAGCGGCGCTGAGATCGAGACTGTTCTTAAGACTGCGGACAGGGCCCGAAGCAGAGTTTATGAAGAGTACATGGAATTCTGCAGAGGAAGGTCAGTGGCATTGACCAATATCGGAGAACAGGTGGAATGGTTCGAGAAGAGACTCAACCAGATCAAAGCAGGAATAGTAAAAACAGGATTTGCCGCAGGCATACTTCTCGCCCTGGTGCTGATCCTTTACGTTCCTTTTGTCATTCTTCAGTGGGACGGGATCGTGAAGAACCCCCTCACCGTAACGATCGCTCTTGTTTCCATAGCGATACCTTTAGTGCTTCTCTTCTTCATCTTCATATTTGTGAGAAATATCAAAAAGGAGTCTGTTGAGGAGGAGTGGAAAAAACTTCAGGAAAAATCAAACGATGCACTGGATGACAACGTAAAGGCTGTCAAAAAATTTGACGATCTGCTGTGTGTTTACATTCCGGCCCTCAGGTATGTGACCTACTACAAAAACGATGCGGAATTCCAGAGGGACGTAAGCATGTTTGCTCTTGCAAAACTTGACCACCACAAAAACACCCTCCGGGAGAGGCTTACAATAATCAACAATATCATAGAAGATCTCGAAAATGAACCCGGGAACGGCCACTCATCCGAGAGCAGCTCTTCCCGCAGCAGGGAAAAAACAGGAAATCCGGATAATAACCCTGAAATCGACTACAACGTTCCCTTCTGCGCCGGAGAGAAGAACATGAAATTCTACTCCATCGTCGGTGACGGCTTCCTTGGGAAAATAACAAAAGAGGGAGGAAACTGATATGGATAAACTGATCATTATCCTTAAAATACTGTTCATCATTGGCAGCATCCTGCTCATGTCAGCTCCCCTTCTGTTCGAGTTCCTGACTTTCAGAAGAGACGTTGAAAAAAAGATCAGCTACAAGAGATTCAGGGTAGTGCTCTACACCGCGATATTCATAATCGGTGTTTCAGTGGCTTTGATATTGGCGGAGGACTTTATCAAATGGGTAGAATCCCTGCAATTCATCCAATGGCTGTCGAGCAAGATATCTATACCCGGAAGAGTCGACTACTGCGTAACTCTGCTGGCTGCAATAACCATTAACGTGGGTATAGGCGTGCTGTACGTATTCTTCAGCAAGTTCGTCAGGATCGGTCTGAAAAACTTTGACGTAGTCAAGCCTGCGAAGAAAGACGGCGAGTATACTCTGGTGCAAAAAATTGAGCGGAAGGTGATCGATTATTTCTGCACGCCAACCTGGGAACTGGTGGGGAACGTCCTTAAATTCCTTGCGCCGGTGCTGTCAGCTGTTTACGCTCTCATTTTTGTGGTGTACGAACTGCCGGCTCTGTTCGGCGCTTCCTGGCTGCCCTACGATTTTATAAACATGCTGTTCAAAGCGGGCTGGATCATCCCGATACTCACGCTGCTGGGGCTTTGGGAGGCCTATTTCTTCCTCTCCGGACTCAGCCGCATCCACGATGAGTGCCCGGACTACTTCAAACAAGATGTTGAACTCAAAAAGCCGGAGATAGACATCAAAAAGATCGAGGCAGAGGTAAAGAAGCAGTACGAGGGCTATTTTTCCTGCAACGTGGACCTTTCGAAAGTCCTCCAGGACGAATACGACTCCACGTTCTACAGCGATGCAACGAAAGCCATTGGCGCATCGATTGAGAATGACGCCAGAAATCCTCAAATAAACAAGAAATCATATCTCGACACCCTTGATAAACTGATGACTTCGGAAAAGAGTCTTGTTATTGCAGGCTCGTTCTTCTCGGAGTTCTCCATGTATTTCTTCAGGTATCTGTCGGTTGTCGCCGCAGAGGGTGAAAACATCATCATCGTCTGCAACACCGACCCGGAGATCGATGAGGTATATAATTACGTAAAAACAGGTCTTTCGGAGATCGTGAGCCTTTACAACAAGGGTGCGACCCGGGAAAAGGTGGATTTTGACGATCCCATCTGGAAGATCGTCAAGGTGTACGGCGAAAAAGAGAATCTTGACGAGTCTGCTGTGGACAACTCCACCATCCTTGTAACGTCTTTGAGCTTTCTTTGCTCCGCTGAATTTGAACGGGACCACCCCGATTTTCTCAAGCTGACGGGCACGATGGTATGCATAGACATACTGACCACGTTTAATGCCTACAGCAGGCAGCTTTCGATGTTCAACAGCAGGCTCGAGCACATCACCAGGACCAATGCAATTTTCGCCAAAAACGCCGACAAGAACGAAAAATTTGCCGTAAGGTACATGTCGAAGCCCGTGCGGTACGTCTGCTTTGACAACAACAATATGGCGGGCCTTGACAGAGTTCTGGAAAACCTTCTGGCTCCCATAAAGTTCGAATCCGCTGACTCGATGCACTACAACCCCCAGACGCTGGTCAGGTGTTACAATTTCGAGTCGCGCCTTAACGACGAAGGCCGGCGGGACGTCAATCAGGTCGTGAGAACAAAAGAGGAACTCAGCGTTATACTGAATGTGGCATTGACCTGCAGGGCCCTTGGCGCGGGTACGGTTACTATTTTTGCCGACGGAATCCCTTACATGGGGCTCCGGGAGTCTCTTGACGCCAACAGCGGAAAATACCCATACAAAGTGGACCCCACCGTGCTGCGCATCAACGATCCGATCTACAATCCGGACAAGTACAGCGTGGTCATCGCTCTTGACTCGGGCAACAACCTTCCCGCTACGATACGTAAGTACACGTCCATGGTTTCCGACAAGCCCTCCCTTGTCATCGTCTTCTCAAAGCCCTACATGCTGAGGGACTATTTCACCGGCAACATAGACGAATCCTGGCTTATCCAGCAGTACGAGATGATCCCTGTTGCCAATACCTCCGAACTCGACGTGGCCCAGCAGATCCTTGTAAAAGCCAATGCCGGAGGCATATCTGAGGAGGAGATCCTGACCCGTGTGACCGGCATACCCTATTTTGAAAAGGCCGTTGCCGAGGGGAACATCAATGCCATCCTCAGCGATATCATGGGGCTGTACGGTATGTCCAAGTACGACAGGCTCCGTCTGTACGACTTCTTCGAATATACGACGTCTCACGAGTTTAACGAATTCGGCAAGTACAAGCCTGTCGACAGAGTCGAATTAAGACGCAGGGGCAAGCTGTTCGATATTATCAGCGGAAGAGACATGATCGTCATGGACGCCCTTGACGAGCTCCACGTTCTCCCGCTTCCCAGGAAAAGGCTGACCCAGAACTATATCGAAGGACAGAACCTGCTCTTTGAAGGAACGGTCTATACGATCCTCGGCATCAACCTTGAAAACGGGCGCATCAATGCCCGCAAGGCCATTGCCGGCAAAAACGACGAGGTCTACCAGTATATTCAAGACCGTTACTACAGGGCGGTGCTGAACGACGATGCAGTTGAATATGAGATGCCTGCAAAATTTGCCCGGTTCACACCGAACGGAGAGGGCATTCAAGTCGAGCAGGTATTCGTTTCCGCATTCAGGGCGCCGCTTGAGGTGGTCACCAAGGGCTATTACGAGGTAGATCCCCACACCATGGATCTCTCCTGCGTTGACAGCAAGTACCAGATAATCGACAAGCCCGGTGACGACAAACGGGCCAAACAGACCTACAGAGTCTACGGCGGATTCCCGGCGGATGAGCGCAGCTACGCCGACGAGTCGCTGAGCACGTACAACTGGAGCCGCGAGGAAAAAGGCGCCAAGATGATGCTCATAAAGATCACCGGCAAGCTTGGCGCTGACGTCAACAAGACTATGCTGCTGGCGTCGGTGATGCTGACCGAGATACTGAGGACAATGTTCCCGTCAGTTGCGGATTCAGTTGCGGTGTGTCCCGTTCTCCACGGAGAGATGAGTGACGAGGATTCCGCAACCGTGATGAGGACGGTGCCGAAGTTTGGCATTGCAGGAGACAACACACTTGTTTCCGAAGGTGAATTCGGACTGCTTATAATCGAGGACTCCGCAACCGAACTTGGTGTCGTTTCCATGCTGATGACCTCCGGTACAAGCGTGACGAGACTGCTTTTCGAACCCTTGTTTGATTACCTGACCTGGTATACCGAATCCGGAACCGCCGACAGTTACCTCAACTTCGGCCTTGACCACGTGCCTGCATGCTTTGACTTTGTGTCATTGCTGGGCATTTCCAAGACCGTGGGCGACGACAAGCACGATATCAAGTACGTCGATCTTGATACGATCGTTGAACACGACGTATGCGACTTCTGCGGCAGGAAATATCCCAAGGGCGACGACGTATTTGAGCTTGATGACGGAAGGAAGATGTGCAGAGACTGCGGAAGCACTCTTGTTGGCAACGACAAGAAAGCTCTCAGAGCTCATCTGGACCGTGCAAAGGTATTCATCGAGAGCACTTACGGCGTTGAAATTGGCGAAGAGTATGAGGTTTGTTTCGAGTCCACCGTGAAGATAGTGAACACTCTGAAGCAGAACAGAAACCTGGTCTCCAGAGGCTCGGATATTCCGCTGAAATCCTATGTGGACGACAAGAAAGCGGTGCACGTGGAATACAATATTCCTTCCGTGTCCCTCTCCGAACTGCTGGTGAGAGAGCTCACCCATGCATGGCAGATCATCAATCTGCAATCCGTTGACGAGGAACTTGCGGAGGGCCACATCGCTCTGGTGGGCATCCAGTATCTGAGGGCGCTTAGCCAGAACGGAATTGCCGCTGTAAGGACCACCTATTACGAGAGCAACCAGAACGTGTCCGGCAACGGCTACCGCAAACTGGTGCGGGCGCTTATTGAGAATCCTCAATACGGCAACAATCCGTTCAAGTACCTTATGGATGCGGTCGGAGGCGGCGTCGGAGGCGGCTTTGTCACCAAGCCTCAGCCTATAGGACTCGAGGACATTGGCGAGGATTACAAGGTCTCAGTTCCCGACAGGGCTACCGGAGAACCTCCTTACTTCTATCACGAACGGCTGGGCAGCGGTGAAAGGGCAGGCTATGAAGCCATGCTGAAGGCTGTGCTGAACCACGATGCGTCCGTCAGCATGCCGGGTCTTTCGAGGGATGAAATAATCAAGATATCCTACGCGGTCAGATATGACCATCCTGAGGTGTTCTGGTTCAGAACCGTGGCCACAACTTCCGACGGCGGATCCGCTGATCTGATTTACGGAGCGACCCGCGATGAGTCCGAGGAACTCCGGCGCCGGATCGACGAAGTGACGGGTAAATATCTTGAAGGCATCACCCCCGAGATGAGCGCCTATGACGTTGCGATAAGGCTTTACATTAAGATCATATCCAACGTTGATTACGACTCGATCGCACTCAAGGAAGAGGAGGCTGCAGGCGGTCCCAGCATCTACAAGATCGACTATCTGAGATCCATCTGCGGCGTGTTCCTGAACGGCAAGGCGGTCTGCGAAGGCTACGCAAGAGCGATCCAGTATCTGCTGCAGAAATGCGGCGTAGAATGCGCGGAGGCTGCGGGAACCATCAACGGCAGTCCCAAGAACAGCGGCGGCCACGCATGGAACATTGTCAAGATCGACGGCGAGTATTACTACTTTGACGTCACCTGGGATGACAGGTCCAATACCGTACAGGACGTAAAGAACGATTCCGTGGGCTTCACGTATTTCTGCATAACCAGCGACGAGCTCAGAAGGACCAGAGACACAAACGACTGCCCGACAAGCATGCCTGAATGCGTCTCAAAGAAGGCCAACTACTACTACCATAACAAACTCCTTCTCGATCAGTACAGACCGGACAAAGTGACTGAAATCGCCGAGAATGCGGCCAAGAGAGGTTCTAAATTCTTTACGGTCAAGTTCTCCACACTGAACGCCTACCTGGAAGCCTTCAATGCGATAATAGAAAACCGCGGCTGCTACGATATACTTAAAAATGCCGCCAGGTATTACAGTGAAGTCGTGACCGACCCTGCAGAGGACGAGGAGCCTGAAGTGGAGAAGACGGGAGATGACATCCCCGCAGACGAGACCGGAGAGGGCGAGATTCCATCCGGTGAAACAGATCCCGCAGCAGGTGACGGTTCAAGCGACAAGCCCGCCAAATCAAAATTCAAGAAGCCCAAGGCCAAAAAGAACAAGTCGACGAAGCAGATCGACACTACGAGATATACGTACAGCAGCGATAATGACATATATACTCTGACGATCTACTTCAAGTTCCAGGAGAAGAAATAGGCTGTGGGCAGGAAACAGTTTTAATACCGCCAATGCTTTCTGAAGGCAATGGCTAAACAAATATGCCGGGCGCAGAGAACCAGATATCTTTTCGCCCGGCATTTCAGTTGAATGTGTCAGTTTCAAAAGGCCGTTTGCCCGGACGGGATCACATTGGCGCTAAATGTCTGAGCCTTGGTTCCCGGGGCGGTCTGAAATAGGGATTCCCGGGGCTGCCGGAAAATAAAAGATTGACTATTGGAGAGAATTGATATAAAAAGGGTGTGAAAGGGCATCAGTCCCAAGAGATCGCAACACCACGAACGGAGGATTAAGGACATGCGGGAAATGAACATGAATTTCCTGGAGGAATACAAAAGCGCAGACAACTTCATAAAGGACGCCTTCAAATCCACCGACGGTATTACGGAATACATTCGCAGAATGGAAACCGCAAATGACAGGGGTATACGGGCAGTTGCAACATGGCGGGATGACTACAGGTCTTTGAAGCACGTGAGATGGGTCAGAAATCAGCTTGTCCACGAGGTGGGATACGACTCCGACATCTGCGAACTGAACGATCTTCGGTTTGTAAAACAGTTCAGAACAAAACTTATGAAGTGTGAAGACCCGCTGGCGCTCCTGGAAAAATATGAGAGAGCGGCGAGGAAGCGGACTTCTTCCGGACAGCGGACGGGTACCCAAAAGCAGACCGGCAGCAGGACAAAGAAGACAAACAAAAAGACACTGACCCTCTGGCAGAGGATAGTTAAATTTTTCACGGAAGGTTAATTGATATATTGATTTTCCCACCACTTGATATTATAATTTATGCGACCGCTCGGTCGCATTTTTGCTTTCGGAAGCCTGCAACAGATAACAATCATTGGATATTGCATGGGGAAAGGGGAGGAGCGCCGTGGCAAAAGACACAGGAAAAAGAATACTTGAATCGGCTCTCGACCTGTTTTCCGAAAAGGGCTATGAAGGCACAAACATACGGGAGATTGCGGAAGCCGTTGGCCTTGGCAAGTCGTCGGTCTACCGCCATTTCGAGACCAAAGAAGATATCTGGAACGGCCTTCTTGATGAAATGATCGCCTATTATTCGGCAAATTTCGGCTCCGACAGGAATCTGCCTGAAGTTCCCGACTCCCTTGACGGGCTGACTGCGTTGACGATGAAAATGCTGGATTTTACCGTAAAAGACGGGAAAGTGGTGAAGACAAGAAAGCTGCTTTCCATTGAGCAGTTCAGGGATGCCAGGGCGAGAGACCTAGCCACGAAGCACTTCCTAACAGGTCTTACGGACCGATTCACCCCGGTCTTCAAAGGCATGATGAAAAAGGGACTGTTGAAAAAGGACGACCCTGCGATCCTGGCCTTCGCATACACCGCACCGATTTCATCCCTTGTCCACCGCTGCGACCGGGAGCCGGACCGCATACCTGAAATACTGAAGGAGGCGGAAGCATTCAGCCGCCACTTTACAAAGATCTACGGGGAGTGCAAGGTCCGCATCGAGACCGAAAGACTCGTGATCGACGATCTCAGGCCCTCTGACAGGACCGGGTATTTCCGGAACATCTCCCACGACAGAAAAGTGCTCGAGACTTTTGTGTGCAACTACGCCGAGACCCCGGAAGAGGTGGATCTGGAAAGATATCTGACGATCCCCGACATGCTGGCGGTGAGGTTGAAAGAGACGGGGGAGTTTATTGGCGTCGTTCTGATCTGCAGCAGGGAGCAGGATTCCTGCGAAATAGGCTACGGTTTTGGGTCCGCCCACTGGGGCAAGGGATATGCGACGGAAGCCGTGAAGGCCTTTATCAGATACTGCTTCACAGACAAGGGTTTCCGGAAAGTTTATGCATCATTTTTTACCGGCAACGAGGCCTCAAGGCGCGTCATGGAGAAGTGCGGCATGAGCTACAGCCATTTTGTCGCCAATGAGCTGACCTACCTGGGCAGGCCCCGGGACCTGACGTACTATTCGATCACAAGAGAGGAGTTTTTGAAACGCCAATGATACTGACCACGGAAAGACTTATTTTGAGGCCCTGGGAAGAGGCCGACGCTGAGATTTTGTTTGAATACGCCAAAGACGACCGGGTGGGCCCGATAACGGGATGGAACACCCACAAAAGCCCTGAGGAAAGCCTTGAAGTCATAAGAAACATACTCTCGAAGCCTGAGACCTACGCGGTGTGCCTTAAGGAAGACGGCAAGCCGATCGGTGACATCAGCATAATGACCGGCGAGGATGGAAATCTGCCCCTTGGCGAAAAGGAGGCGGAACTGGGCTTCTGGCTGGGCGTTCCCTACTGGGGCCGGGGCATCATCCCTGAGGCGGTGCGGGAGTGCACAAGGCACGCATTTCTCGATATGGGCATGGAGACTCTGTGGTGCTGCTACTTCGACGGCAACGACAAATCAAGACGGGTCCAGGAAAAATGCGGCTTTACCTACCACCACACCAATGAAGACGTGTATCTGAGGCTTCTTGACGAACATCGCCGGGAGCACGTCACGAGACTTGCCAAAGAGGATTGGCTCAAGTTCACCAATAAAAATAATTGAAAACAAAGGAGGAAAACAGATCTGTCATGGCAGACAATGATCTTATCATCAGACTTGAAACAAAAGAGGACGAACGGGCAGTGGAGAACCTGATCCGTGAATCCTTCTGGAACGTGTACAGGCCCGGGTGCAGCGAACACTACGTGATCCACATGCTGAGAAACGACCCGGCGTTCGTCAAAGAGCTTGACTTTGTAATGGAGAAGGAGGGCAGGCTCATTGGCCAGAACATGTTTATGAAAACCGTGATCGAGGGAGACGACGGAAAAGAGGTGCCTGTTCTCACGATGGGGCCCATCTGCATCACCCCTGAGCTCAAGAGAAAGGGTTACGGAAAGAAGCTTCTCGACTACTCTCTTGAGAAGGCTGCGGAGCTGGGCTTTGGTGCCGTGCTTTTTGAGGGAAATATAGGCTTTTACGGCAATTCAGGATTCACCTATGCCCGGAAGTTCGGCATCAGATATCACGACCTTCCTGAGGGTGAGGACGACTCCTTTTTCCTCTGCAGGGAACTGATCCCGGGGTATCTTGACGGTGTAACCGGGGTCTACCAAACGCCAATGGGATACTACGTCAGCGACAGCGACGTGGAGGAATTCGACAAGAATTTCCCGCCGAAAGTCAAGCAAAAACTTCCCGGACAGCTGTTCGGTTAAAGAGGAGACAAAATGAAATACTACAAAGAAATTACCCTTAAAGACGGAAGAAAATGCGTGCTGAGAAATGCCGACGGGAAAGACGTCAATGAGGTCCTGGCCACATTCAACAAGACCCACGCGGAGACGGATTTTCTGCTGAGCTACCCGGACGAAAAGACCTTCACCGTTGAGGAGGAGACCGAGTTTCTGGAGAATGCCGCAAACAGTGCCAATGAGATCGAGATCATCGCCATCGTTGACGGCAAGGTGGCGGGCTCCGCAGGTTTTTATCCCGTGGGAAAAAGAGAAAAGATCAGGCACAGAGCAGACTTCGGTATCAGTGTGGAGATGGTCTACTGGGGCCTTGGCATCGGCCGGGCTCTCACGGAAAGCTGTATAGAGCTCGCAAGGCAGGCGGGCTTCGTTCAGCTGGAACTTGAGGTGGTTGGCGAGAATTCTCGGGCAATCGCCCTCTACGAAAGCTGCGGCTTTAGGGAGTACGGAAGAAATCCCAAAGGGTTCAAATCAAGAATCAGCGGCTATCAGGACCTGGTGCAGATGAGGCTGGAACTGTGAAAACGTTGGAGATCATTGGCGAAAACTACTGCGGCAGCCGGGACAGCACCCGGTATGCCTGCAGGTGATGGATATCAAGTAATGCAGTCAAAAGACAAGGAGTGACAACAAGATGAAAATAACGGTTTTTAACGGCAGCCCCAAACGGGAAAAGAGCGACACCATGCATGTCACCCGGGCTTTTCTCCAAGGAATGGCGGAGCAGGCGGAACAGGACGTTGAAATCATCAACGTGATCGACAGCCACATCGAATACTGCACCGGTTGTTTCACCTGTATGCACAACGGCGGCACATGCATTTACGACGACGATATGAGGGGCCTTCTGGAGAAGGTCTTGGCGTCGGATGTTCTGATATTCAGCTTTCCCCTCTACTGCTACGGCATGCCTGCTCCCCTCAAAGCTTTTTTCGACCGGATTCTGCCGCTTTCCAGCATGGCGATGCAAAAGGTGGGTGACCGGTATGAACACGTTGGCCAGGCGGATTTTTCAAGGCTCAGGTACGTGATGATATGCGGCTGCGGCTTTCCGAACAGCAGGCACAATTTTGAAGGCATGGTGGCCCAGTTCAACCTGATGTTTCCGGGTGAAAATACGGTGATCACGGTGCCTGAGAGTCCCATGTTCAATGCTCCCGAGGCAGCCGTGGTTACGGTCCCGAGGCTTGAGCTGGTAAAAAAAGCCGGGAAAGATTATTCCGAAAAGGGTTCGATCGATGAAGAACTTTTACGGGAGATCTGCTCGCCAATGATACCCGAGGAACAGTATGCCGCCATCGTCAACGCCGGCGTCTGATCAATCATTCGTCAATGCATATAAGTCTTGATAAGTTAACAAAAGCCGGCCGGGGAGACGTGACTTAATCCCCGGCCGGCCTTGAATATTACAGGGCTTCTAATGTATAATTCCCTATAGGAAACATCCCTTTTAGGGAAAACTTTACGCAATCATTCATACCTCATTTTTTCGGAGAGTTAAATATGGGCGATATTATAAGTGTTTGGCTTTGGTCGATGAGCATCCTTTCGGGAGTACTCTCTATACTGTTTTTCGTACTCGGCGTTTATTGGATCGTAATTATCGCCGGCAGACGGGGAAGGGTAATTAACAAAAAAAAGAAAGTGGTGCCAAGCCACATGGTGATTATTATGATCCCGATAATACTGATATTTGCGATATGGGCGGTCAGACTGGGCGTGGGCCTTTACGATTCCCTTTGCGCGGCTCAGAAGAATGAAAATCCAAATGCCTCAGTGGAGGAAAATCCCAATGGCTCAGAGGAGGGAAAAAATAATACCGATAAGAATAAAAAGCTTAAGCCCGGGGAGGCAGTTTTTAACAGCATCGTTCATACCCTTCAAACGGTAAGCCTTGACGAGGATTATGAACACTATGTCCTGACCAGTAAGGACATGATCACACAACTGGCTCCGGACAATCCCTGTCTGCAGGCTTTTTGCGGGATATACGTCTCCGTGCTGAACGCGCTGGCGCCAATACTCGGAGGCGCTTACATATTAGGTTTTTTGATAGAACTCATTCCGGAGTTCAGACTTTGGTTTGTGGGAGTTTTCTGTTTCTGTAAAAAAAACAAGTTTTATTTCAGCGAACTCAATGACAATTCTCTCGCCCTTGCCAAGAGCATCATTTCGAAAAACCGTCACTGTCATCTGATATTTACGGACGCTTACGTTAACAGAGGGGAGGAGGGCAGTTCGGAAAGACTTGCCGAAGCTAAAGAGCTCAATGCAATCTGTGTCAGGACCGACCTGCTTCATATCAAAATCCACAAAAGAGGAGGCCCTGTGGTGTTCCTGATCGACGAGTCCGAAAACAGCAACCTTCAGACACTTTCGTCATTCCTCGAGAGGTCTCCAAAAGAGTTGAAGAATATCAAGCTCTACGTCTTCTCCTCGGACAAGAGCTACACCGACCTGGACGAAGAGGTGGGCGTCCTTGCGGACAAGAAGAGCGGTCGGCTGGGGAATACCGAGTTGGTACCGGTCAATCCTGTCAGAAATATGGCAGATAATCTCTTCACCGACGTCCCGCTATTTGAGCCGGTCATTGCAAGGAAGATTGAAAATGACAAAACGATCCTTAAACTGACGATCCTGGGAGGAGGCGTGATTGGCACCGAAATATTCCTGGCGGCTTACTGGATGGGCCAGATGCCTGACGTGGAGCTAAGAATCACAGTTATCTCCAAAGAGGAGGGACGCAGAAAAAAAGTGATCGGCGATGAAGAAGTTATGTTAGCCGGCGCATTTGAAGGGAAGATCAATTTCATAAATCCCGAAATAATGAAGACCGCAAAAAGCGATCCTCCGGATTCCATACTGAGATACTGCGACGACGAAACTCCCGACGATCCTTATTTTACCTACAAGTATATTCAGGCGGATGTTATGAGAGACGACCTTGACCGTCTGATAAAAGAGAACGATCTCCTTGATACGGACTATTTCACGGTGGCTCTGGGATCCGATGAGGACAATTTTACAGTCGCCAACAGGCTTCGCCAGATAATCGGCCTTCACCATCTTATGGAGAACAAAGGAAATAAGCTGAGAACGGTCATAAGTTACGTTATTTACAACTCCGACCTGTGCAGAGCTTTGAATGAACAATGCGGATACCGCTACTCGACAGATACGGAGGAAAACGATATCTTGATGTACGCTTTCGGCAGCCTTGAAGAAGTCTACAGTCTAAGGAATGTTTCCTTCGATGACGAGACCAATGCTGCTGTAGAAGGGGTGTACGATATCTACGAAACCCTTAAGCAGAAAGGCTCCGGTGATAACATGGCGGAAAAAACCGTCGAAGAGATACTGGAACTGACAGGCTTCTTGAAAAAAAAGAAATCTAAAGGGTCCCCTCCGGAAGAGAATGATTCTTCTAAAGAGAAGACCACTTTGCAGGAAACGGACTTATTGAAAAAAGCCGGCAAAAAAACAAACGGACAGAAAAAAAGTAAACCATCTTCGGAAACAATCTATAATTACAGAAACAATTTGGCAAAAGTAATACACAGAAAATACAAGTACTTTTCCGCAGGTTTTTATGACTGTTCCGAGGTCTTCCTGAACGACACAAGGTTCTTTGAAAAAAAAGAAAGAATTGGCGGGAAAAAAGAAAAGAATTATGAAAACAACGTGAAGAATAAGTTGAACCGCATTTCGAAGAAGTCGCGTTTTACTGAAATGAAGATTCGTGAAGCCCTTGATCTTACAACAGTTAAGGACCCTGCGGACAGATATGTTTCCCGTATCATTTTCGGACACACAGATGACGAAACAAAAGAATTCATGCGCAATACGCTGGCGTGGACCGAACACCGGAGATGGTGCGCATTCCAACGAATCTCCGGCAACAGGGCGCCGCGCCGGGCATCGGAAGACGGAAACAGCCAGTCGCAGGCTGTGATCAGCTATCTTGACAAAGAGTTGCCGGAACACATTCCCGGGAAGCACAGGTTTTCATCTTTGAAGATCCAGCCCTGCATAGTCGAGTGTCGCAAAGCCGGCGGAAAGGAGAAGAAAAAACCTGATTACCTTGATCAATTAGAACAGGTAACGGGAAATGAGTTTAAGAAATACGATTACCCTGAGGGCGACGTCACCCGAAAGGATATCGAAAGATTTATTGCCAACTATTTCAAATTCGACGTCTGAACACAGGTCTTTAACGGCGCTTTCGGGCCGTCAGGTGCCGGAGCAGGACCCTGCGTGGGCCGCTTAATGGCCTGC
The DNA here is from genome assembly GCA_947304585.1 of uncultured Clostridia bacterium. Taxonomy (GTDB): domain Bacteria; phylum Bacillota; class Clostridia; order UBA1212; family UBA1212; genus UBA1212. The sequence continues at coordinate 36,600 of CAMZBI010000004.1, forward strand.
TGAATACACCGGGTGCAAGACTGCGGAGCGGCGCTTTCCGATTGACGGAAAGCGCCGCCGGTTATATAATTAAGCAACGGTCAGAGGACTTGATTTGAAGAACGGAGGAGAGATATTGACGATGAAAATGACATTCCGCTGGTACGGCGAAAACGACAAGGTCACCCTTCAGCAGATCCGGCAGATACCGGGAGTATGCGGAGTGGTCTCGGCGGTGTACGACGTTGCCCCTGGGGGCCTTTGGAGCGTGGAGAGCATAAACAAGATCAAAAATGCCGCCAATGCCGCAGGGTTGGATTTCACCGTGGTGGAGAGCGTTCCCGTCCCGGAGGAGATCAAGCTTGGCGGAAAGGATGCTGCGAGGCTCATTCAGGTGTATTGCGAGAACGTGAGAAGGCTTGGCGCTGCGGGCATCGACTGCATCTGCTACAATTTTATGCCGGTGTTCGACTGGTTCAGGACCAATCTGAAAAACGAGCTTCCTGAAGGCGCCAACGGTCTTTCCTACGACGAAAAAGAACTGGCCAAGCTTGACCCCCTGAACGGCGAATTCACGCTGCCGGGCTGGGACGAGAGCTACACCAAAAGCGAGCTTAAAACCCTGATGGAGCGCTATGCGGACATCGGAGAAGAGGGTCTTTGGGAAAATATAGGCACGTTCCTGAAAGAAGTGATCCCCGTGGCTCACGAAGCAGGCGTCAACATGGCCATTCACCCCGACGATCCGCCCTGGGGCATTTTCGGACTTCCGAGGATCATCACCAACGAGGCCAACATCGAGAGGTTCCTTAAGATCGTCGACATGCCGGAAAACGGGCTTACCTTCTGCACAGGCTCTCTCGGAGCGTCAGAGGACAACGATCTGCCGAAAATGGCCATAAAATTTGCCAAGAGGATCCACTTTGCCCACCTCCGCAACATAAAGATCACGGGTTACAGAGAGTTCCACGAGGTCGCCCATCCCACAGCAGAGGGCTCTCTCGATATGTTCGCGATCGTAAAAGGACTGGTGGAGGGCGGCTTTGACGGCTACGTCAGACCTGACCACGGACGGATGATCTGGGGCGAGACCGGAAAGGGGGGCTATGGCCTTTACGACAGAGCCCTCGGGGCGGCCTATTTGAACGGGTTGTTTGAGGGAGTGAAGCGATGCGGGGCATCGCAGTGAGGCGGAGCAAAGCTCCGCAGTGGGTGCGACTTCGTCGCAAGTGATCGCGGCTCTGCCGCACCAAAAATATTCACTGATCACTATTCACTGCGCCAAAGGCGCATCACTTGCGGCGCTTGCGCCGCACCTGCCGCACCGCAACTAATCGCTACTCACTGTTAACTCGCCGCAGGCACAGTGATCGCAGCGTAGCTGCACCACAACTCTTCACTATTAACTAATCATTATTAACTAACTAAAATCGGAGAAAACCATGGCTAGAATCGCAGTAATAACCGGCGCAGGCGGAGTGCTCTGCTCCTGCTTCGCAAAAGAACTTGCAAAAGACGGCTACGAAGTCGCTCTTCTTGATCTCAACTACGACAGCGCTGAAAAGGTGGCGGAGGAGATCCGCACAAACGGCGGTAAGGCGAAAGCCTACAAGGCCAACGTGCTTGACCGTGAAATGCTGGAGGCGGTGAGGGAAGAGGTCCTCAAGGACTTTGGCCCCTGCGACGTACTCATCAACGGCGCCGGCGGCAACAACCCCCGCTGCACAACCAAGAACGAGACCTTCAAGGAGGGGGACGAGGACGCCTCGGACTACAAGACCTTCTTCAACCTTGACAAAAAGGACTTCAACTTCGTGTTTGACTTGAATATCGTTGGCGTGATGATTCCAACCCAGGTTTTTGCACGGGACATGGTGGGGAAAAAGAGCGGATGCATTCTCAACATATCGTCCATGAACGCATACAGGCCCTTGACGAAGATCCCTGCCTACAGCAGCGCGAAAGCGGGCGTTTCGAACCTCACCCAGTGGCTGGCGGTACACTTTGCGGGAACGGGCATCAGGGTCAACGCCATTGCCCCGGGCTTTTTTGTCACCAACCAGAACAGGACTCTTCTGTTCAACGAGGACGGCACGCCGACCCCAAGGACCAACAAGATCCTGAACGCGACGCCAATGAAACGCTTCGGGGAACCGGAGGAGCTGCTTGGCGCCGTGAAATACCTAATTGACGACGAGAAGGCGGGCTTTGTGACGGGTGTGGTCCTTCCCATTGACGGAGGCTTTTCGGCTTATTCGGGCGTGTGACGGAGAAATTGCGGAGGTTTTATGGCTGACTACAGGCTTTGCGCTTTTGCCGACGAGGCGTCGCCGATGATCGAGGGGCAGATTGCAGCTCTTCAAAGGAACGGTATCGGGCTTCTTGAGATCCGGGGCGTTGACGGGGTCAATATTGCGGATATTACGACGGAAAAGGCCAAAAGCGTTAGAAAAACGCTGGAGGACGCAGCGATTGCAGTGTGGTCGCTGGGCTCGCCCTACGGAAAGATAAACGTCAGGGATCCTTTTGGACCCCATTTTGACAAGTTCAGGCACGGGCTCGAGCTTTGTGACAAGCTGGGCTGCGGGCGGATCAGACTTTTCAGTTTTTACGTTGACGGGGACACAGGAACCGCTGTGTTAGACGAGGTCTGCGACAGACTCTCCAGGTTTTCGGAGGAGGCCTCAAAGGCCGGCATTCTACTTTGCCATGAGAACGAGAAGGGAATATTTGGCGAGAAGGCTGCGGATTGTCTCAGGATCCACAAGGCGCTTCCTTCGCTGAAGGCGGTTTTCGATCCCGCCAATTTCGTCCAGGCCGGCGAGGACACGCTGAGGGCCATGGAACTCCTGAAGCCTTTTGTCGACTATATGCACATAAAGGACGCCCTTTTGGGAAGCGGTGAGATCGTTCCTGCAGGCCGGGGCGACGCCAATATCCCGGAACTTCTTAAGAGTTACAGGAACGGTGTACTCACCGTCGAGCCCCACCTCAGGGTCTTTAAAGGGCTGGAAAAACTGGAAAAAGAAGGGGAAAAGAGCAGTATCGGCAATGCCTACGGGAGCGCGGAAGAGGCTTTCGATGCGGCTGTGACGGCCATAAAAGGACTGATATGACCAAACTCATTGGTTTGAATTAAAACGGGCGTTGCCCAAAGCAGAGAAGAGTGTGAATGTTATGAGGATCGGTGCGCAGCTTTACACTGTAAGAGAATATTGCAAAGACCTTGAAGGATTTGGCGAGACTCTCAAAAAGATAGCGGACATTGGCTATGAGTTCGTCCAGGTGAGCGGGACCTGCCCCTACGAGGCGGATTGGCTGAAAAAAGAACTTGATGCAAACGGGCTCAGGTGTGTTCTTACCCATACGAATCCGTTGGCGATAAAGGACGACACGGAAAAGGTCATACAAGATCACAAGACTTTCGGGTCGAAACTGATCGGCATTGGCGCAATGCCGGGGGGCTTTCAGGGTGCGGACTACGACTCTTTTGCGGAGCAGTTCCGGCCGGCGGCAAAAAAGATCGCGGAGAGCGGCCTTTACTTTATGTATCACAACCACCAGTTCGAGTTTGCGAAGGACGAGAAGGGACGGACGGGCATCGAAAGGCTTGCGGAGGCTTTCCCCGCCGAAGAGATGGGTTTTACGCTGGACACCTTCTGGGTGCAGTTCGGCGGCGGAGACCCGGCTTACTGGATAAAGCAGCTGGCGGGAAGAGTTCCTGCAATACATCTGAAGGACATGGCTGTTTTTGAGAACAAGCAGCGCATGGCGGTGGTCGGCGAGGGCAACATCAACTTTTCAAGAGTGCTTTACGAGGCCGAGAACGCGGGGACTGAGTATCTGCTGGTGGAACAGGACGACTGCTACGGGGAGGATCCCTTCCTGTGTCTTAAGAGGAGCTACAAGAGGCTTGTTTCATGGGGCCTGAAATAAAATAATCTATTAGGAGGGTGCAATGGATTTTGTTAGAATGGGAATAATCGGTGTCGGCAACATGGGCAGCGGACATCTTGCCAATATTGAAAACGGAAAGTGCCCGGAGATCCGGGTGACGGCGGTCTGCGACTTAAAACAGGACAGACTTGACTGGGCTCAAAAGGCGACAAAAGAAGAAATCGCCTGCTTTACGGACGCCATAGAGATGCTGGATTCGGGGCTGATCGACGCCTGCATCATTGCGGTGCCCCACTATTCACACCCGAAATACGTGATAGAGTGCCTGAAACGGGACATCCACGTGATGTGCGAGAAGCCCGCCGGCGTTTACACAAAAGCGGTGAAGGAGATGAACGAGGCCGCAAAGCACAGCAAGGCCAAATTCGGCATGATGTTCAATCAAAGGACCGACTGCGTTTACCGTAAAATGCGGGAGATCGTGAAGAGCGGAAAACTTGGCGCCATCAAAAGGACCAACTGGATCATAACCAACTGGTACAGGCCTCAGGCATATTACGATTCGGGAGCCTGGAGAGCCACCTGGAGCGGCGAGGGCGGAGGAGTACTTCTCAATCAATGCCCCCACAACCTGGACCTCTGGCAGTGGATCTGCGGCATGCCCAAGACCGTCACGGCTCACCTTTACTACGGCAAGTGGCACGACATCGAGGTTGAAGACGACGTCACCGCTTTTGTGGAGTATGAAAACGGCGCCACGGGTACCTTCATCACCACCACCGGCGATGCTCCCGGCACCAACCGCTTCGAGATCACCCTCGAGGGGGGCAAACTTCTCGCGGAAAACGGCAAACTCTACATGACCGAACTTGAAATGTTTGAGCCTGAGTTCAGCAGGACCAACACCAGCCCCTTCGGTTCGCCAAAGTGCAAGACCGTTGAGGTGGAGACCGACGGACTTTCGCCCCAGCACGTTGGCGTTCTCAACGCTTTTGCGGCTTCGATCTTAAGAGACGAGCCCCTGGTGGCAGGCGGCGAAGAGGGCATAAACGGTCTTACGATTTCCAATGCGATGCACCTGTCATCATGGCTTGGCAAGACGGTTGAGATCCCCTTTGACGAGGATCTATACTACAATGAACTGATGAAAAGGGTCGCGGGTTCAAGGCGGAAGGAAGACGTTGGCGGTACCGTCGCTGACGTATCCGGCACATTCAATACCGGAAAATGAACTTTTGAACGGACACGCCAATGCTGCACGCAGGAGCGGGTCCGGGAAGCAATACGACAGGACAAAAGCAGAAAAACGGGAAAACAGCGGAAAATGGACAAGGTTCGTTTCGGAATAATCGGCGTCGGAAATATCGGACATGCCCACGCCTCTTGCATCGCAAAAGGCGGGATCAGGGGTGCCGTGCTTGGCGCACTTTGCGATATTGACGAAAAAAAACGGGAAAAACTTGTCTCGGAGTTTCCGGGAGTAAAGGTTTTTGAAAAGGTCGAGGACCTTATAAACAGCGGGCTTGTTGACGCGGTGATAGTGGCGACGCCCCATTATTTCCACCCGGTCTACGGAATTGCCGCTCTTGAAAAAGGGATCCACCTGCTCAGCGAAAAACCTGCAGGAGTGAACGTCAGCGAGGTTTTGAAACTGAATGAGACTGCAACGTCCTCCAATGCCAAATTCGGGATCATGTTCAACCAGCGCACCGATCCACTTTTCCGCAAGGCAAAGGAGATAATCGAGGCCGGCGGTATTGGCGAGCCCAAAAGGCTTGTCTGGATAGTGACCAACTGGTACCGCACTCAGAGTTACTATGACTCGGGCTCCTGGAGGGCCACCTGGAACGGCGAAGGGGGCGGAGTGCTCATAAACCAGGCACCCCACAACATCGACCTTTGGCAATGGCTCTTCGGCATGCCCGCCAAAGTGACCGCTTTTTGCCACGAAGGAATGTACCACAATATTGCCGTTGAGGACGACGCCACGATATACGCAGAGTATGAAAACGGAGCTTCCGCAGTGTTTATTACAACTACGGGAGAGGCACCCGGGACCAACCGCCTTGAGATATCCGGCGACAGGGGAAGACTTGTTCTTGAAAAAAACGAGCTGAGATATACAAAACTGGCCGCAGCCGAGCGGGATTTTTGCTTCGCCGAAAAAAGCTCGGCGGCAATTCCCGGAACAGAAGAATTTGTCTATAAATTCGACAATGTCAGGGACGGCCATGAACTGATTCTTGAAGATTTCGTGTCCGCGGTGCTTGAAAACAAACCGATGATCGCACCGGGCATAGAGGGCATAAACGAGCTCTCAATAACCAATGCCGCCTTCCTGTCCTCCTGGACGGGCAGAACAGTATCGCTCCCTCTCTCAGAAGAGGATATGGCGGAGTTTGACGGTCTGCTTGAAAAGAAAAAGGCGGAAGAAGAATTTATCGCCGGCGCCACAGGCGCCGGCGGCAAGGAAACGTATATCAAACGCTGGAGCGTCAATTGGTAAAATTGTAACTGCAGGCAGTTTGTGCAAACCGGCGGGGCTTGATGTTAAGGCCCCGCCGGTTTGCCGGTTTTATCAGGCTTCAAATTCAAATCTGTTCTCGCCTGAAATCAGAGTCATTTCAAAATCCCTGTGCTTAAATACTGCGGTCTTGCCTTCGGGAAGTGTGACTTTTGCCCGAACAAGGCCGCTGTTTTCGTTGTCCCTTAAGTAGCTTGCGGAAACGTGTCCGCAGGGAAGCAATCTTGAACCGGAGATCCTGTTTGACTGGGGCGGCATGAAAGGACTGATCACCAGTTTTTCGTAGCCCGCCGAATCGGCCTCCTGGGTAATTCCCAGCAGTCTCTCAAAGAAATATGTCACCACGGAGCCGAACATTGGGTGGCTGTGGGACCGGTCTCTTGTGGAGTTCAGCCAGTACTCGCTGAGGGTGGTGAAACCGGCTTTCATCCAGCCCGCAAAGGTCCTGTCCCCCAGAAGCAGTTCAACGGCAACATCCCCTGCGCCGATGTCAAAAAGCACTCTGGTCACCACGTCCGTGCCGCAGATGCCCGTGTCGAACTGGCCAAGGTCTTTATAATAGGAAACCAGAAAACTCTTTGTGGCTTCGTCTCCGAGGCCCAGGTCCAGGGCGAAGGCATTGGCGCCTTGGATATTGGCAAGGTAATTGTGATCCCAGGTGTTGTAGTAGGCAGCTCTGGTGGCCTTTTTCCGGGCTTCTATCCGCTTTTCGAGGGCGGGAACGTCGCCGGCCTTGCCGATAAGTTTTGCGATCTCAACGGCCCGCTTCATGGACTTGATGTAGTAATAGTTGTTGATGAAACCTGCGGGAAGGGCAGTGGGCGTCAACGTGCACCAGTCGCCAAGGCACCATTCGCCTTCCTTGTCGCTGACGACGATATCGTTGAAGGAGTGGGCCTCAAGGTAGTCGAAATACCTAAGCATCTGGGGGTAGAGCCGCCTGCAGGGACCAATGTCGCCGTACTCCTTGTAATACCTGTAGGGGACCTCCACTATCGCACAGCCCCAGGCTCCGGGACCGCCTCCGCTTCTTATATATGGCGCCGTGTACTGGATGTGACCGGTGTGAACGTCCTGGCAGTCCGAAATGTCGTCGATCCATTTAAGGTAAAACTTCCTTGCGTCAAGCACGGTCATTGCCGCCTGGCAGGTGAGCTGGCCGTCACCGGTATAACCCCGCCGCTCGATATGGGGGCAGTCCGAGGGAATTCCCGCATGCATGTTGCTGAGCTGGGTGTTGATGTAGGCCTTGTAGAGCCAGTTCAGAGCTTCGCAATCCGAATCAAACTCGGAGGAAACGTCAACGTCCGCGTGCACAAACCCCACATTCAAAAGCTCCGCATCGCCGTCAACCTCTGCAAACCTGAATGCAAACCAGGTGAACCTGGGCGAGACTATACGCTCTTTCCCGTCCGAGATCACAACGAAACTCTGCCTGTGGGAATATCTCCTGTCGATCCTGTTGTCCGCAGTCTTTTCTTCAGAAAAAGTCACGGTCACCGCAACCCCAAACGGTGCGTTGATCTTGACCACCGGGAGGGCGGAAATGTTTTTCCCCGCATCATAGACTTTGTATTGTCTTAACACCCCGTCAACTTCTTCTTCATAGGTATTGATGAGGGCGGGTCTGACTGTCTCCGTGATCCTGTCCCCCGGGCAGTCCGAAGTCACGTATTCCGTCTCCAGAGGCTTTGCTGCCACCGCCTTCACGGTTTTGCCCGCCCAGTCCGTATCGCCGAAAACTCCTTCGCCAAAACCTTTGAAATTCTGGGTCTCGTGGCATGTGAAAGCGTATTCTTTCACGAAACTGTCGGCAAAAACGTCTGACGTGCCGGAGTAAAATCTTGTCGTTCTGCCGTCTGCCTCCGCTTCGATCATGTAGATGACCTTGGCGGTTCCGAAGGGCCCTCCCTCAAAGGTGTACCATCCGCCGCCGAAATGAACGGCAAGAAGATTGTCTCCCTCGTTAACAAGGCCCGTTACGTCAATGACCGGAACGATCAGCCTGTGGCCGAAAAGCTTCTCGCCAACGGGATAGTTCTCCCTCGCCTCAAAATCTGTGTTCAGCGGCAAAAACTCGCTTGTGTTGACTTCTTTTCCGTTGATAAATGCGTGGAAAAAGCCAAGGCCAACCACCTTCAGAGTGACTTTTTCAGCCTTGCCAATGTTGAACACCGACCTGAGCACGGGAAATCTGATCTGCTCCTCCGGCTCGATCCATATCGCTTTTCCGAACATCTCTTTTTGTGTCATTTCCTGAAAACTCCTTCTTGATTCAGTTGCTTTTTATGCGGTCGCATTGATTCGCCGCTGTTGATTCGGTTGCCTTTGATTCGATTGCCGCCAATGCGACCTCATTTTGATTCGGCTGCCGCCAATGCAGCTTCGTTTTAATTTAGGTGCCGCCAATGCAGCTTCGTTTTAATTTAGGTGCCGCCAATGCAACTTCGCGCGGTATTTATTGGCCAATTATACCCGCCGGGGAGGCTTTTTGCAAGATGGACTGATCGCCTGAATCGCCTGCGGTGAGTGAGGCGAGTGGGTGCGGCTGCGCCGCAAGTGTGGGCAGCTTCGCTGCGAGAGGGCGCCTTCGGCTCAGAGACTTGGATTGAAAGACCTGAGAAAAGCCGAAACTCGTCGAAATAAATCGAAAGTCGTCGAAACTTCTCGAAATTCGTCGAAATAAGTCGAAAGTCGTCGAAACCGGTCGAAATAAGTCGAAACTCGTCGAAAAAGGTCGAAACTTGTCGAACGGTGCGGACTTTTCAAAGCGTTTGCGCCATGGTATCATTTTCCTGCGAACAAGAGAAAGGGGGTGCAAAAAGACCTGTTATGTCAAACCAGTTTTATGTTGACTATGTGGAAAAAACGCTGAAAAGAAAATTGGCGCCGGGAACTGTTTATTCAGACAGCGAGTTCAAAAAGCTTGCGGAAGAGGCGGTTTCAGAATTGGCGGAGAAGATCAGCGTCAGCGAAGATGAAAAAAGAGAGATAACAGAGACTGTGTTTGTTTCCCACAGGAAACTCGGAATACTTCAGCCGATGCTTGACGATCCGGACGTCAATGAGATCATGATCAACGGTACTGAGAGTATCTACATCGAAAAAAATGGAAAAATAGAGAAATACGATAAGAGATTTTCTGATTCCGCAGTTCTTTTGAATGTGATACAGTCCATGGTCTCCTGGGTCGATAGAACCGTAAACGAAAGCTCGCCCATTGTCGATGCAAGGCTCACAGACGGGTCAAGGGTAAACATCGTTCTGAAACCGGTGGCTTTGAATGGACCTATCGTGACGATAAGAAAATTTCCTGAAAGAAATTTTGAAATGGCGGAGCTTGTGGCGCAGGGGAGCCTGACGGAAGAGGAGGCTGCCTTTTTAAAGAAATGCGTTGAATCAAAGGTCAATATCTTTGTCTCCGGAGGCACTTCCAGCGGAAAAACCACTTTCCTGAATGTGTTATGCGGATTCATATCCGACCGGGAAAGAATAGTTACAGTTGAGGACTCTGCCGAACTGAGGCTTTCTCCGCCGAATATCGTGAGACTTGAAACAAAAGAACACGGTTCCGGCAATGGGAAGGATATAACTATGAGGATGCTTATCAAAACTGCTCTGAGAATGAGACCTGACAGAATAATTGTGGGAGAAGTTCGGGATTCTGCGGCGGTGGATATGCTGCAGGCCATGTGCACAGGTCATGACGGAAGTATGTCCACTGCACACGCCAACAGTGCAAGGGACGTAATAACCAGGATAGAAACGATGGCACTCTGGGAGGGAAATATCAATATAGAGGCGGTAAGGCAACAGATAGCTTCCGGTCTGGATCTGGTGGTCCATATGCAGCGGAGCAGCGATATGAAAAGGTTTATATCCGAGATATGCTGTGTTAACGGATGCGAAGACGGACGTGTGTCCCTGAAAACGCTTTTTAAAAACGGCTCGAGGACAGGTGAAATTGAAGAAGGATCAAGAATTTATGAAAAAACAACTGCAGACAAAAACAATACTTCGCTTTAAGTCAGGCGCCGGGAAAGGGTTTTATCATCAGAATCCGGCTGTGCTTGTGCTTCTTGGATCCGCATTTTTTGCAGCGGTTTTTGCCGGCGCACTGATCCTTTCCGACAACTGGATGCTTTCACTGATCGCGGCGGCGACAGTCACCCCGTTTTTTGTGAGATCGTATAAAAAAGCGGCCAAAGAACGAAAAAAGAAAAGAATCGAAAAGCAGTTTCTTGAAGCCATGCAACTGGTGCTTTCAGCTGTTTCTGCGGGAAATTCAGTGGAACAGGCCATGGTCTCCGTACTGGAGAATCAGGAAAAGGGACACTCATCGTCTATTGGCGATATCGCCATGGAACTTGACTCCGTATGCAGAAAAACAGGCATGCTCTACCGGTTTTACGACGAACTCATGCTTTTTGCGGTAAAAACGGAAAGTGAAAACATAATAAGCTGCGTCAATGCAATGTCAATAGTTGCTGTCCGGGGAGGGGATATGACCTATGTCATAAGAAATGCGCTTGCCAATCTCAGGGTCAAATTTGAAACGGATGATGAAATAATGCGGGCGCTGTCATTGCCAAAATACAACCTGAGGATAATAACGGTCATGCCTTTTGCTCTTGTTCTGCTGATAAAAAATATGTCTGAGGGGTATATGGATGCGCTTTATGAGACGAACTACGGGTTAGCGGTGTCAATTGGTGCGATGACTGTGATCGCCGGTGCGTGGCTGTTCGGAAGCAAACTTTGCGATGTTAAACTATAGATTTTTTGTATCAATTCAAAGGAGGTGATTCCGTTGGAAACTAAAAATAGTTTTCTGTCAGGGTACAACGATTCGATGAATGCGAAACTCAGGTTTATTTACGGAGAAGCTTATGAAAGGCGGAAAAGAGAGAGGGACCTTCTGCTTAAACTCTGCCCGCTGTTTGCGGTGCTTTCTTTCGGCGCGGGTATTCTGTTTGAACTGACAGTTGTTGAGGCTCTGATCCTTGGCCTTGGAGTGCCGCTGATCGTGATCGTTGCCACGGAACACAGTATTAATGACAAGGCAAAAACCAAGACGAAAAAACTCAGGCTGGGTCTTGCAGATCTGCTTGAGCGGCTGGCTGTTTTAGTGGATGCCGGAGTGCCTCTTTGGAGTGCCATCGTGACTGTAAGCGGATACATGGACAAAAATGACGGAGCACTGGGAGAAGAACTGTGGCGCACGGTAAATGATTTTGTCACGCCCTCAGGGTATTATTACGGCAATGAAAATGCGATGGAGGATTTGGCCAAACGCTGCAACGATGCACAGGTCAGCACGTTTGTTTCGCTCGTACTTCAGAACGCAAGAAAGGGCGCCGATGAGCTTGCACCTCTTTTGAGGATGCATGCGGTAAGCCAGCGGGAGGAAAGAAAGTCTATCTCAAAACAAATGTCGGAAGAAGCGTCAACGCTGATGGTGATACCGTCGGTAATGATACTGACCGCAGTGATGGCAATAGTTGCGGCACCGGCAATAATCAGGCTGTTTGCCGGATGACCGGGAGATGTATGAAGAAAGGGGTTGAAATTTGGAAATGGTTGAGAGAATAAAATCGTTTGTCAACGAAAAGTCGGTTCTTGCATGGAACAAAATACGGGACTTCAAAAACAATATAAATGCGTTGGGCACAATAGAGGTGGTCCTTCTGATCGCTATTTTGGTTGCGCTTGCGCTGTTATTTAAAACGTTTATAACCAAATATGCGGGCTCAATGTTTGAAAAAATAGAGTCAAAAACCGGGGAGGCGCTTTCCGATTGGTAAACCAGGAACGGACGGAAGAGAATAATTCGAGGGTATATATAAGCAACGACAGAACGCTTGTTACCATTAGATTGACCGGTGAAAACAGCTATTCAGAATACAAACAGGCCGCAAGAAACAGGATCTTTGCCAATTACTGCGACAGAGCAGAACTTCTTCCGGCAACCGTGACTCCGGATGGATACGTTTGCCGCTTAAGAAGCAGGGCCACGCTTAAAGAAATCGTGTGCGGGGACGAGGTCCTTGACGTCAGGGGTCTGTCTGCGTTGGCATCGTGTCTGAAAGAGTTGATCGTAGCTGCAAAGGAATACGGCGTTGATCCAAGGGATTTTGTTTATGACTACAACGGGGTGGAAGTTCGACGTATTGATGCGGATTATAGGTTCGTTTACATGCCCGGTTTGAGGTTTGCGGAGGGGAGGACGACTGTAAGCGAATTGCTTAAAATCTATTTTTTGAACACAGAGACGGAAGACCTTTCGCAATCGGATTATGAGGCGATCAGAAATTATGTAACTATGGTCAGAACGGAAGAATCTCCGGATGACATACTGGAAGACCTTGACAGAATTACGGGGAAGATCGACGAACTTTTCACAGACACATCTTTTACGCAGAAACTCAAAAGCATTATTGGATTTGGAAAAGTCAGACAGAACGCAGACGAAGCACCTGCACCGGTGATCTATGTTCTGAAGGGATTGGGCGGACTTGAAGGGTTGAGTTTGGAAAGATGCGTCCGACCTTCAAAAAGGCTGGAAATCAGGATAGGACGGGACGAAGAATGGGCTGACATACCTGTGCCGGACATGTTTGCAAGCAGGAGACATGCCGAATTGACGATATCCGGCAACGGGCAGATGACCGTGGCAAACCTTTCTTTAAACGGAATCGTTGTCGACGGAGAAAAAACAAAAGACTGTATCAGTCAAACAGTAAAGGGGACGGAGGTGGTGATAAACATAACCGACAGTTGCGGGATCGTTCTGTCTGCGGCATAAACAGGCGTTAGGCAACGACAAAAACCGCTTTTGTTATTAATCAAATAATTCAGTTGTCCTTGTAACAGAAAAAAAGATACTCACAATGCAGACTGAGCAAGAACGGGCAGGGATTTTAAAAAAGCATTGACAGGATTGCGCCGTTGTGTTAAAATGCGCTCCGTGCCTCTTTTGAGGACACGGAAAGATGGTCGAGTTGGTTTAAGGCACCGGTCTTGAAAACCGGCGATGGTTTTGCCATCCGTGGGTTCGAATCCCACTCTTTCCGCCAGGGTATGCGCCCATAGCTCAATTGGATAGAGCGTCTGGCTACGGACCAGAAGGTTGTGGATTCGAGCTCTGCTGGGCGCGCCACGAAAAGGACAGCTGAAGGTTTCTCCGGCGGTCCTTTTTTGTTGCCAAAACTGCCTGTAGTTGACCACCGGAGAGTTCATTTTGTTGATAAGAAAAGCTTTTTTGTGGTAAAATGACCGTTGTCGAAAGACTTGTAAAATGCCTGCAGGAGATCAGAAATGCACTGTTTCCGAAGATATCATCCCATAACGAAAATCGCATATTTTGCCGTGCTTTTCGCAATTGCAATGTTTTCCGAGAACCCTCTGATCAGAGTTTTGTCTCTTGCCGGGGCATTGGCGGCGCTTGCTGCAGGCGGTTCTTCATTCAAACGTTTGCTGAAAATTGCGGCAGGCGGGGTGATAACTGTCCTTGTCATGGGACCGGTCAACTGCATCATTTTCCACGAAGGAAGAACGGTACTGTTCCGTGTCTTCGGAGCTGCGGTCACTGCAGAAGCTTTTCTTTACGGATTATCTGCCGGTGTGATGATCGTCGGAACTGCGGTATGGTGTATATTCTTAACAGATGAGACTGATTCGGAGGATCTTGTGTTCACCCTCGGAAGAGTTCTGCCCGGCGTTTCTGCGGTAATAACCGTTACGTTGAGATATATTCCGGAGATCATAAAAAAATACAGAGAAACTCTTGCTGCCCAGAGAATGGTGGGAATTTTTGACGGAAAGAAATTCTTTGTCAGAGCGGTCGTTGCGACTAAAGTCTTTATGTCGGTGACAGAAAGATCTGTAGAAAACGCCATGGATACTGCGTTTATAATGCGGGCAAGAGGTTACGGACTCAGAAGAAGAGTGTCCGCAAGCTATAAGAAATGGCGCGAAGAAGATACTGTGATGACTTTGCTGACTGTAACCGGAGCGGCAGCATTTGCTTTTGGTGAGATATCGGGATTACTGGGTTTTACATACTACCCTGCTGCGGAATTCGGAAGCGTCAGTCTTTCGGCGGCGGCATTGGCAATGGTCTGTGCACTGTTTTTCGCACTGCCTGCGTTGACGGCTTTGGACGGGAGGATAAGATGGCAAAAAAGCTTCAAATCAAGGACCTGAACTTTAAATATGCGCTGGGTGACCGGTACGTTTTACGCGGCATTGATCTTGAACTGGATGCAGGAGAGAAAGTACTTCTTTCGGGAATTTCGGGGTCCGGAAAGTCGACGCTTCTTAAGGTGATATCGCCAATGACATCCCCCAGGGGTGGGCGAAGCGGCTCAGTACTGATCGACGGAACGGACGTAAGAGATATGCCAAGGCTCGACATCACCTCCAAAGTTGCATATGTGGCACAGAATCCGGAAAACGGGATAGTTGTCGACACCGTGTACGGGGAACTTGCTTTCTGCTGTGAAAACATCGGCATGAATAGGGAAGAGGTAAGGAGAAGAGTCGCTTGGACTGCGTCGTATTTCGGAATCGAGGACATTCTGAAGAGGAAGATATCGGAACTGTCGGGGGGACAAAAACAGATAGTAAGCCTTGCTGCGGCGATTATGCTTAAGCCGGAGATACTGCTTCTTGACGAGCCCACCACGTACCTTGACCCGATACAGGCAGTCAGATTTTTGGATCTGGTGGATAACTTAAACAGAGATTTCGGAATGACCGTTATTGTTGCGGAGCACAGAGTCGAAAGCTTTGCCGGAAGGTTCGACAGGGTCGTAAAAATCGAAGAGGGCGTTTTATTAGACATGGATGTCAGAACGTCTTTCAACGAAACCGACATGTTTTACGAAAGGGTATTTGCTTTAAACGACGGAGCGGTGAACACAGGGGACCCTGCGGTTTCAGTCAAAAATCTTGAATTCAGGTACGCTAAAGACGGTCCGAACGTCTTGGATGGAGCAAACGTAGACATACCGAAGGGGAGTATTTACGCACTTCTTGGAGCAAACGGTTGCGGAAAAACAACTTTTCTAAGGTGCCTAACGTGTGAGCTCAAACCTCAGCGCGGAAACGTAAAGATCCGGTCGCAGTGTGCGGCGATGACCCAGAATCCGCTGTCGATGTTTATAGAAGAGACGCCTGAAAAGGATTACAGGTTTTTTCTGAAGCAAAAAGGCTTTAAAAAAGAAGAGGCTGACGCCAGAATAAGTGAAGTAGCCGAAAAGCTTGAACTCACTGAGGATATACTCAAAACAAACGTTCTCGATCTTAGCGGCGGTGAAACGGAGCGAGCGGCTATGGCTAAACTGTTGCTTGCAGGTGCGGACGTGTTGCTTTTTGACGAACCTACAAAGGGACTTGACAGCGCTGCCAAGGCTAAACTTACTGGGATAATGAAAGAACTGGCGGAACGAGGGATTACCATCATATTCGTGACCCATGACGTCGGATTTGCCCTTTCAACTGCAGACAGGGCCGGGGTGCTGTCCGCAGGCAGTATACTGGAGTAGTATTATTTCGTGACTAATCGGTCAGATTACATGAGAAGAATCCGGAAAATCCGTAAACCGGAACAGACTGATGATCCGTAGCGATTCGGGAGATTTGCAAATGGTTGCAGGAATGTCTTTGAAAAGGATATTTGCCTATATAGCAATAGTGCTGCTAATACCGGCTATTATTGTGGTGTTTGCGGCAGTGCTTCCAAAGTCTCTGTTTATGCCGGTTGCCGTTCTAATTGCGCTGACAGCAGTGCTGGCGTTTATGCTTGGATTTGAAAAAGAAGCCGACAATGCGTCAAAAGCGGTGCTTGTTGCAGTATTTACCGCTCTTTCCGTTGCCGGGAGGGTCGTTTTTGCGGCAACGCCCGGTTTTAAACCGGTGTTCAGCATTGCGATATTTGCGGGTATCTATCTTGGAGGAGAAGCGGGCTTTTTGGTCGGGGCACTGACGGCACTGATATCGAATTTCGTTTTTGGTCAGGGTGCATGGACGATATTCCAGATGTTCAGCTGGGGTCTGATAGGTCTTGCGGCAGGGCTTCTTGCACCGTTGCTCCGCAAAAGCAAGGTCGCTCTTTGCATTGCAGGGGCTTTGGCAGGACCGCTGTTTTCGCTGATTATAGACGTGTGGTCAACAGTCTGGATATACGGGACTTTTTCGCTTAAAACATACCTGGCAACTACTCTTGCAAGTCTTCCTTTTACGATTCTTCATGCGATTTCAAACGTGGTGTTTCTGCTTCTGCTCGCTGAACCGATGCGGAAAGCGATGGCAAGAGTTACTGTGAAGTATGCGCTGATGACCTCGGGTGAAAGTCTGAAACGGAGGAGCAAAATATGAACGTTGCGGTAGTTCTCGGGGCCTCGTCAGGTATTGGGCGGGCTGTTGCACAGGAGTTGTGCAAAAACCGGTCGAAATCATTTGATGAGATAATTCTTGTGGCAAGAAGAATTCAAAAACTACAGGAAACTGCAGAATCCTTGGAGTTTACAAGAGTTAAAACAGTGGAATGCGATCTGAGAGATACTGGGGCTGCAGAAAGAATCCGGCAGGAAATAGGCAAAGAAAACAAAGTGAAGTGGCTTGTCCTCAGTGCCGGAACGGGATATTATGAATATTTTTCAGGGAGCCCGCACGAACATTATGAAGAAATGATAGATCTTAACTGCAGAGTTAATGCGGCGATGATCCATGCGATCCTGCCTTTCTGCGGCGAAGGAACAAAAATCGTGAACATTGCAAGCGCTTCCGCTTTTTCCCCCCAGCCCGGATTTGCAGTTTACGCAGCGACTAAATCTTTTACATTAAGCTTTTCAGAGGCGATTGGACGGGAATTAAAAAAGACGGGAATCACTGTGACTGCAGTTTGCCCGGGACCCTGCGACACAGAGTTTTTGGAGAGGGCAGGAAGGGGAAGGGGAATCCCCGAATTTAAAAAGAAGTTCATGATTTCACCTGACTGTGTGGCTAAAAAGGCGGTGACTGCGGCAGTAAAAGGAAGGGCTGTATGCATTCCAACGTTTAAAATGAAAATGGCATATGCAGCTTCAAAAATCCTTCCTTCATCTGTTGTAATGACCTTCCTCGAAAGAGGAAACAGGCACCGTTGACTGAAGGGGAAAAAGCATGACAGACAGGCGGCGCTGAATGTTGCTGATTGATTGATACAGGCTAAATATAGGGAAAAACAGTGCGAGTACAATTGGCTGCACGGCAATTTGCCGGATTGACGAAATCTCGCAAGAATGGTATAATTAAGAAACATTAACCGGAATGGTGAAACCACCGCGGAGGTAGAAAATATTATGGAAGACAAAAGAATGACAGATAAAAAAGCAGCCCTTGAAGCAGCTATTGCAGGAATTGAGAAGCAGTACGGACAAGGCGCAGTGATGAAACTTGGCGAGAATAAACACATGGCTGTGGAGGCAATATCTACGGGTTGTATAGGGCTGGATGCGGCTCTTGGCGTAGGCGGACTTCCCCGTGGAAGGATCGTGGAGATTTTCGGGCCGGAATCTTCAGGAAAAACGACAGTTGCGCTTCACGTTATTGCGGAAGCTCAGAAAGCGGGCGGCGCCGCAGCGTTCATTGATGCGGAACACGCACTTGATCCGATCTATGCCCAGAATCTTGGCGTTGATATAGACAATCTCCTTGTTTCGCAACCGGATACGGGCGAACAGGCCCTTGAGATCACAGAGGCCCTTGTAAGGAGCGGCGCAATCGACGTCATAGTAATCGATTCTGTTGCAGCGCTTGTGCCCAAGGCTGAGATCAACGGCGAAATGGGAGAATCTTTCATGGGCATGCAGGCAAGACTCATGTCCCAGGCGCTCAGAAAGCTGTCCGGCGTGATCAATAAATCAAACACCGTGGCGATATTTATAAACCAGCTTAGAGAGAAGATTGGCGTAATGTTCGGAAATCCGGAGACCACTACCGGCGGCAGAGCGCTTAAGTTTTACTCATCCGTAAGGATCGATATCAGAAAAACCGACGTAATAAAAGAGGGCGGAGAGGTCATAGGAAACAAGACCAAAGCTAAGATAGTGAAGAACAAAGTTGCTCCTCCTTTTAAAAACGTTGAGTTTGACATCATTTACGGCAAAGGTATTTCGAAGTCAGGTTCGCTTCTTGATTTTGCAGTGGTAAACGAGATAATTGTGAAGAGCGGATCATGGTTCTCTTACGACGGAAAGAGGATCGGCCAGGGCAGAGAAAACGCAAAAGCATTCCTTGAAGACAATCCTGAAGTTGCAGCTGAGATCGAAGGAAAGCTCCGGGCAGTACTGCTCTCCTCGTCTGCCAATGTGCCAATGTCAATAGAGGAAACCGAAGAAAACGGTGACGAAGACTGACATTTTCCCGGAGGATCCCGATGATCAGAGAGCCTCTTGCCGAGCCGGCTTCCGGCGCAGATGAAAAATACATTGTCTCAAAACATAAGAGAAATGATGACGGCCTGTATACCGTTACGTTTGCCTGCGGCTATGAAGGCTTATTCAGCGCAGATGAGTATATCAAATACGATTTGTTTGCGATTGAAGAAGCGAACAGGCGCACCCTCGGAGAACTTATCAGGGATGTGAATGCATCCCGATGCAGATCCATGGCCCTTTCTGCCGCCAAGGCATCACCGAAACCTTCCGCATCGATCAGAATGAAGATGATCTCTAAAGGGTTTTCCGAAGATACTGTAGACGCAGTAATTGAAACTCTGATGGAAGAGGGCGAAATCAATGACAGGCTGTTTGCCGAGAGGTATGCAGTGCGGAAGCGAGAGAAAGGCAAGTCCTCCAAAAGTCTGGTCGTGAGAGAACTGACGAGCCTGGGCATCAGCAGGGATATAGCGTCGGATGTTTGCGAAGAACTCTTTTGCGACGATGGGTCTATAGCAAGAGATATTGCCGAAAAAAAGGCAAAAAACGGGGATAGTTACGAAAAGGTCGCAAGATATCTTTTAAGCCGCGGGTTCAAACAGAGCCTGGTGATGGATATATTGGCAGATGTTTTCGGAGAACAATGAAATTGCGGCGCTTTTGCGCCGCAGTATTTGACTAAGAACGGTTATTATGGAAAAACAGAACGGTGCCTCAAAAACGCAGAAACAAACTAAAAAGGGATCCGCGGTGAAAGTGGGAATGATCTCTCTTGGCTGTGCAAAGAACAGAGTCGATTCCGAGATAATGCTGGGGCTGATCAAAAACGAGGGTTATGAACTGACGGGAGACCTGGCGGATGCCGATATCGTGGTGATAAACACGTGCGGTTTTATTGAGAGCAGCAAGAAGGAAGCAATCGACACGATCCTGGAAGTTGCGGATTATAAAATAGCCGGCAGTTTGTCGGGAATAATTGTCTGCGGCTGCCTTGCTCAAAGGTATGGAAAGCAGATCGCGCAACTGATGCGTGAGGTGGATGCGATAGTTGGAACTTACGGATATTCAAACGTCTGCGAGGCTATCAAAGCTGTTTTGTCCGGCACGAAAACAGTGCTCAGTGATGACCCGGCTGTTGCTGCGGTGGTAAAGTCTAAGGAGCACATTTGTTATTTTGATGACAGGGAGGTCACCGATCTTGGCTACCTTGACGGAGACAGGATACTTACGACCCCCGGAAGCTATGCTTATCTTAAAATTGCAGAGGGCTGCTCAAACCGCTGCACTTATTGCGCAATTCCGGGAATAAGGGGACCCTACAGAAGCAGACCTCTTGAAAATCTGTTGGCGGAAGCCCGGAGACTTTCGGATAATGAAGGCGTAAGAGAGATAGTTGTCGTAGCCCAGGACACAACTATGTACGGAACCGATATAGCAGGAAAGTCTCTTCTGCCAGAATTGCTCGAGGGCCTTGACCGGATCGAGGGAATAAAATTCGTCAGAATACTCTACCTTTACCCGGATGAGATCACGGAGGAGATCCTTGACGCCATCAAAAGAAGCAAAAAAGTGGTTCCTTATTTTGATATTCCGCTTCAGCATATCAGCGACGGGGTGCTTAAACGCATGAACAGAAGGGGCAACGGAGCCATGTACAGGGATGTCATCAGGCAACTTCGCGAGAGGATCCCCGGCTGTGTCATAAGGACGTCCCTGATCACCGGATTCCCCGGCGAGACGGAAGAGGAACACCGGGAACTCGTTGAATTCTTAAAGGAGGCAAAGCTCGAGCGCGTCGGTGTGTTCAAGTATTCAAAAGAAGAGGGAACACCGGCTGCAAAGCTGAAGGATCAGATCAGCGCATCCACAAAAAAGCGCCGGTACAGGGAACTGATGACCGTTCAGCAGAAGATATCCCTTGAGTTTAACCGGTCCCGTGTTGGGCAAGAATATCCGGTCATTGTTGACTCGGTGTCGGAGGACGGATTGTTTTACGTGGGAAGAACTTATATGGAGGCGCCAGAGGAAGACGGAAACGTATACTTTACCGCAAAAGAAGAACATAATGCAGGCGACGTGGTCAATGTTAAAGTGCTGATTGCCGAGGAATACGACCTCACAGGAGAGGAACTGGGCGATTCCGATTGACTTATTCCTGTATTTGTTTTATATTAGAATCCGTGCAAAAGCACGTATCGGTTTAAGGAGGTTTATTCTTGAATATTTCCAATAAAATAACCCTTTCAAGAATAATAATAATACCGTTCTTCATGGTTTTTGCGTTTCCGCTGCCGGGTGTTTTGGGCACGCTGATACCCTACAGCGTGAGATGCATAGTCTCCCTAGTGCTGTTTGTGATAGCTGAGCTTTCGGATATTGCGGACGGAAAGATCGCCCGCAAGCTGAACCAGGTTACGGATTTTGGCAAGTTCCTCGATCCGATAGCGGACAAGCTTCTTGTTACCGCTGCGCTCCTTTGCGTATGTGCCGAAAGAGCGATCTATGTTTGGCCCACTATGATAATTCTTATTCGCGAGTTCGCTGTAACAGGCCTCAGACTCGTGGCGGCGTCGAAGGGCCAGGTGATAGCCGCAGGAAAACTGGGAAAACTAAAAACCGGTCTTCAGACAGGGGCGTTGACGACATTGCTTTCCGCCAAAGTTCTCGGCCTGATTTACGGACCTCTTGACCATATTTTCACGATCTGCGGGGACGTTGTTATGGCCCTTGCCGTTGTGATGACTGTTGTATCCGGAATCGAATATTTTGTGAAGAATTCCGGCGTTTTAAAAGAAACAAAGTGATAATCGGGAGTCGTTTATGATAATTGCGCTTGACGCCATGGGTGGAGACGAGGCTCCAAACGAAATAGTTAAAGGGGCTGTCCAGGCGGTGCGTGAGGCGGAAGGCTTTGACGTGCTTCTTATCGGCGATGAAAAAGCGATCAAACATATTCTGGAAAACGAACAGTACAGCGGCGACCGGATATCGATCAAAGGGACCACTGAGGTCATCGGAAACGAAGATATTCCCACCAGAGCGATAAAGCAGAAAAAAGATTCCTCTATGGTGGTTGGATTCGAGCTGCTGAGAGACCGGAAGGTGGATTGCTTTGTGTCCGCAGGAAACAGCGGCGCACTGCTTGCGGGAGCGGTCATGATACTGAAAACGCTTCCGGGAGTTGACCGTCCGGCCGTTGCAAGCGCTGTCCCCACGAAGAAGGGCCACGTTCTGCTCCTTGACTCGGGATTTAATACAAATATAAAGCCATTGAACTACGTTCAGTTTGCACACCTGGGCAGCGCTTATGTCAAAGCTGCTTTTGGAACGGAAAACCCGAGAGTCGGTCTTGTCAATATAGGCGTTGAGGATAAAAAAGGCAGTCCCGACGTTAAAGAAGCCAACGAACTTCTCAAGAAGGCGGGGCTGAATTACATTGGCAATATTGAAACAAGAGATTTCTTCAACGACAAGGCAGACGTGATCGTTACCGACGGATTTACCGGCAACGTCATGCTGAAACTGGTGGAAGGCGCTTCGGAGTTCTTCTTCGGAGAGATGAAGAGCGTCATGGGAAGCACGGTTTTCTCGAAATTCGGCGCGCTTTTTATGATGAACAGGGTCAAGGCGCTGAAGCATAAACTGGACTCTGATGTGCTTGGCGGCGCTCCGCTTCTCGGAGTGGACGGGTTATTGATAAAGAGCCACGGAAGTTCGAAGGCAAGGACCATCAAATACGTGCTGATAAAGGCAAATACCATCGCAGAGTCCGGAATGATCGACCAAATGAAAAAGGAAATGACAGCATTTCACGAATAATTAAAACTAATCCGGATTTCCGGATGTTACAAACAGAACGGAGGAATTCAAAAAATGTTCGAACAAATCAAAGCTATTATTGCAGAACAGCTTTCAGCTGATCCTGAAAAGATCACTCTTCAGACATCTATCATAGAGGATCTTGGAGCAGATTCACTTGATGTTGTAGAGTTGGTCATGGCTCTTGAGGAAAAATTCGGCGTTGAGATCCCTGACGAGGACGCAGAAAAGATCAACACGGTAGGCGATATCGTTAGTTACGTAGAGTCTCATAAGCACAGCGACTGATTACTGAAATGTCTTTTGGAGCAGAAGAGCTGCAGGAAAGGCTCGGATACAAATTTAAAGATATCGGACTGCTCAAAAACGCATTGCGTCACAGGTCCTACGCATACGAGAAATACACCGGCAATGCCTACCTGAAAAGCAACGAAAGGCTGGAGTTTTTAGGGGATGCAGTGATAGGGCTGATAGTGGCGTCATACCTTTACGAGCGCTTCCCGGATCTTCCGGAGGGTAAAATGTCCAGGATCCGCGCATCCGTTGTTTGCGAAGATACACTGTCGGTACTCGCAAACAGCCTTGGCGTGCCTAATGCGATTAAGCTTGGAGTAGGTGAGTACAGAACCGGAGGAAAGCTTAAGCCTTCTATACTGGCAGATGCAATGGAAAGCATTGCTGCGGCGGTTTTTGTTGACGGCGGGTATGAATCTGCAAAAGAAGTCATGCTGCCGCTGTTTGTTAAGCTGATAGCCGAGAAAAGTGTGGAAGTCATTGATCATGACTACAAGTCGATCCTTCAGGAAATGCTTGCCCATTTAGGAGACAGACCGGTTTACTCTATCATCGGTGAAGAGGGTCCTGATCATATGAGGGTCTTTACAGCGGAAGTCGTTTCGGTTAACATCGGCGACAGTATTAGAGCAACCGGAAAAGGGAGCAGCAAAAAAGATGCCGAGCAGGCTGCCGCAGGAGCATTTATTGAATTGCTCAAATCAAAAGGGCTGGTTTAGATTCCGGCATATTTTGAAACGGAGTGTGAAAAAATGATTAGAGTTACAGTCTGGAACGAGTTTTATCACGAAACAATAAATCAGGCGGTGAGAGACATATATCCCGAAGGAATTCACGGGGCTATTGCGGAGTTCCTTTCAAAGGAAGTGGATTTTGAGGTCAGGGCGGTTGCTATGACGGATCCTGAATTCGGCCTTTCCGAGGAGATATTGAATTCAACTGACGTGCTGATCTGGTGGGCCCATGTCAGGCATCACGAGATCCCCGATGAGGTTGCAGCAAGGGTAAAGGACCGTGTGCTCAAGGGAATGGGATTTATTGCGCTTCACTCTGCTCATCTCTGCAAACCCTTTACGATGCTCATGGGAACGTCCTGCGGACTCAGGTGGAGGGACAACGACCGGGAGAGAATATGGACGATCAATCCCTCCCATCCTATCGCCAAAGGCATCGGACCTTACTTTGAACTGGAACATGAGGAAATGTACGGGGAATTGTTCGACATTCCGGCCCCCGATGAACTGGTGTTTATAGGCTGGTTCAAGGGCGGCGAGGTCTTCAGAAGCGGCTGTACGTTCAGAAGAGGCTACGGAAAGATATTCTACTTCCAGCCCGGTCATGAAGAACATCCCACTTATTACAACCCGAACGTGCAGCAGGTCATCAAAAATGCAGTGCGCTGGGCTGCGCCCACCAATACAAGAGATGTGATCGATTCTCCCTGGACCGAATCGCCGGAGAAGCTGAGATCGAACTGAAATTGACAGATTTTTTTGAATTAGATGACGGCGCAGGGCGCCCGGCTGAGCCCGGGCGCCCTGCTTGTCGAAAAAAGATCCCGTGTTTATATCCAAGGCGGTGCTGAAATATGATCCTTGTTATACCTGTTTTTGTTCCCCACGCAGGCTGTCCCCATGACTGCTGCTTCTGCAACCAGAAAGTGATAAGCGGGAGCATAACGCTTCCCACTGAGGCCAAGATCGCCGAAAAGATCGCTGCCTACGAAGCAAAGACCGAAAAATATGATGAAGTTCAGATCGCTTTTTTCGGAGGGAGCTTCACCGCCATTGACCCTGAGGATCAGGAGCATTACCTTAAAGCGGCTGCACCGTTCCTTAAATCAAACGGGGGCTTTGCGGATTGTATTCGCATTTCAACAAGACCGGATGCCATAGACGGCGAGGTTCTGAAAAGACTGAAACAGTATTCGGTGAGAATAGTCGAGCTTGGGGCCCAGTCAATGGATGAACGGGTGCTGGCTTTGTCAGACAGGGGGCACACCGCAACGGATACCGTCAATGCATCCCACCTTCTGAAAGAGGGAGGCTTTATACTCGGCCTTCAAACCATGACGGGGCTTCCTGGCGCAGACGAGGACAGTGATATCGCAACTGCCCGTGCGGTGGCGGAGCTCAAGCCGGATTTTGTCAGAATCTATCCCACGGTGGTTGTCGAGCACACAAGACTACAGCGGGAATTTGAAAACGGTAATTACAAGCCGGCAACCGTTGACGAGGCGGTGAGGCTGTGCTCAAAGCTTTGTGAAATATATACGGAACAGGGTATCGCCGTGGCAAGGATAGGTCTTCAGTCCACAGATTCAATTACAAGGGAAGGGCCTGGCAGCGAGGTGAAAGGAGGCCCCTATCACGAGGCTTTCGGGCAGCTCGTAAGGTCTTATGACGGGCGCTGCGCAGTCGAAGCCGCCATGGATATTATTGGCGAAAAATACGGAAAAAACGGCTTCAGAAGTCTTACTTTGCTGACTCAGACCCGGTATTTCTCCGACGCTCTCGGGCAGAACAGGAGTAATGCGTTGTTTTTCAGAGAGAAGTTTGGCTTTAAAAACGTGGCGGTTCTGCAGGAGGACCTTAGCGCTGCAGATGTTTACGCAAAAAGAGCCGGAACGCCGGAAAAGTCGGAACCCTTTGATATGCCGGGGGACAGCTTTAAAAACAGGCTTGCCCGGGTGTCGTCCTGCAGGGTGTTGACAGTTAAAGAACCCGCAGGCAGGGACAAGTTCCGGTACCACAGGGATGTGGTAATGAAGCTTGAATTCAAAAGCCTTAGGTAGCTGTTCCGGACCCCTTGAAACGCAGCGCGTGATTTTAACCGACTGTTATGTAGTTTTTTATTTCATTGTACTTGGCGGTTTTTATACCCCCGACGTTCATTATATCCGTGATCTTTTCAAAAGGTCCGTTTTCAGTGCGGTAGCTTATGATCTTCAGCGCCGTGCTTTCGCCGACTCCCGGAAGAGTGCAGAGTTCCGAGACGTCGGCGGTGTTAATGTTCACAAGGCCTCCGTTCTCCGTTATTTTTGAGCTCCCGGTATTTCCGCCGTCCACCATCCAGCGCTTGTCGCTGTCGGTCAGATAAGGGATCCTCACCATCATCCCGTTTTTCAGCTCCGCCGCAAGATTTACCGCCTCCCTGTCGGCACCCTCCGCCAGCCCTCCGGCCATCAAAACAAGGTCGTTAAGTATGCTTCCTTCAGGCAGATCATAGACGTCCGAAACTGCTACAGCACCGACGATATATACGGTGATGATCTTTATCTCCGGAGTCGGAGAGGGACGAAGAGTCATCTCCTCTGCACCGGAGCTTTCAGTGGGTAAGAGTTCCTGCCCGGTGTTCCCCTCAACAACGTTTACAACGCCTGAGTTTGCCTCTTTACTTATGAAAAAGCCTGCGGCAGACAGCCCCGCGACGATAAGCGCGATAAAAGCGTATTTCAGCCACACCGGAATGATTATTATTCTGCCGAAAAAACGTATTTTCACTATCCACCCCCGAGGCTTGAAATTGCCGATATTGCCAATGACTATTGAACAATATTTTCCGAAACCCGTCAACGGCCGGAAATAGTTTTTTGCTTTTTTTGTGGGTGCAAAAAAAACGTGTAAAAAAACAGGCCCGGAGGTCCGGACCTGATAAGCATATTTTGAAGCAAGAGAACAGGACGTTATTTCCCGGTCAGATAATCCAGCGCGGCGATCATCTGAGTGTCAGACCCCTCGGGAATCAGAGAAATGTTGGTGTTCTTGTACTCCTCGGGAAGCTCCACAACGATATCCGGAACGATCCCCACACCGTCATAGTTCTCGGACGTTGGCGGATCGTAGAAGAAAGTTGTCAGTTTTATATATCCCCCGTCGGGGAGGGCGTACTGGGTCTGACCGCAGCCCTTGCCGTAGGTGGTGGTGCCAATGATCTTGGCGCGGTCGAAGTCCTTGATGCAGGAGGTGAAAAGCTCTCCTGCGCTGGCTGTGTTGCCGTTGACCAGGACTGCGAAGGGAAGATCCGTGGCATAGTTGGCATCGGAACTGTAGGATTCGTTGAGCTTGGTGTCTTTGAAAGTCAGCCTCACCACGGTCCCCTCAGGGAGCAGGTAGTCAAGGGTGCCTACAACGGAATCCAGAAGGCCTCCGGGGTTGTCACGCATGTCGAAAATGATGCCTTCGCAGCCCTCAGCCTTGATGGTTTCGACGGCAGTTTTTATTTCGGTTGGCGTCGGGTAGATGAACTGGGTGCATTCGATGACGCCGATCTTGACCCCGTTGTACTCTTTAATGTCCAGAAAAACGCTTTCAATGGTGTAGTCGCCGCAGATGATCTTGACCTCAAGGGTCTCCCCGCCGCGCTCCACAACGAAATTCTTCTCATCGCCTTTTTCGCCACGGCATTTCGAGAGCGCCTCCGAGTAGGTGAGTCCGTCAAAGGACTCGCCGTTGACAGCTTTGAGATCGTCGCCGACCATCAGCCCGGCTTCCGCAGCGGGAGAGTCCTTCATCACCCGTGAGAGCTTCAGACTGTTTCCGGTCCAGGCCACCATGACGCCAATACCGTAGCTGTTGCCGTTGTCCTCCGCCATGTTTTTCTGCATCTCTTCGGCGGTGTAGTAGTAGGCGTAGGCGTCGCCGATGCCCGAGAGGTACCCGTTGATCACTCTCGATTTATAGTCGTCTCCCCGCTCCCTCACATACTTCGAGTCGTATATCTTTTCGATCTCCGCAATGACCTTGCCAATGTCCGTGTAGTAGCCCGACTCTTTGTTGGTGCCCGTTGAAGGATTGTTGCGAGAAGTGATGTAATTCACCAGCCACACGCAGGTGGCGGAGAGGGCGACGATGACGCCAATGAGGACCGCGATCAGAACTATGACTCCGGTCCGCTTGTTAAACTGAACTTTACCCATTTCCATAACAAATCTCCGGCAATTAAATGCTTTTTTGCTAAAAATACTTTAAACCGGCGCCCGCAGATGTGTTCCGGGCGCCGGGGAAAACCATTGGCGTTAATACGCCGCTGAATAAATCAAATTCCGAGTTTCTTTTTCTCGACCTCGGCAACGATCACCGCCACCGTGTCGAACACCGCCTCGACGATCAAACCGATTCCGGCAAGGATCAGGTAGATGTTGACGAGCGTGAAGGGGTTGATAAAGGTGATAACGATTATCAGAACGCCTATAACAAGGGAAAAGATTGCGCTGATCAGCGAGATCGCCGAGACGCCAAGCCCCGCTCGTTTTGAATCGATGAACATGTTGATCTTGAAGATTCCGCTGATGATCATGATGAGGCCGTAGATCACTGCGATAGCCGTACCCACCGCCGCGATGAGGGCCTGGGGGAAGAACGTGCAGAAGATGCCGACGCCAAGGGTTATCACGGAAATGATCACCGGAATAATGCTGGCCTCCTCCCGCTTGACCTTTGCAATAATGAATCTGACTATGTAGAAGATCGAAACGACCAGCAGCACGGCTCCGAAGATCCGGAGTACCCACTCGGTAAACTCCAAAGGTTTTACAAGAAGCAGAATGCCGACTGCAAGTTCAAACAGTATGACGATAATTATCGGTAAAAGGACTTTTAATCGTTTCATGACGGTACTCCTTTAGAAATTTTTGACGCCAAGTCATGCATAAATGATAATACAAGAGAGGGAAATTGTCAATGAAGCCTTGTGCTTTTCAAGGTTTAGTGGCACAAGGCTTCATTGACAAAGTGATGCGCCTGACGGCGCAGTGATGCAGCGCAAGCGCTGCAGTGAACAGTTGCGGTGCGGCTTTGCCGCGGATTGCTGGGTCGCGGACGCCCGAACTTGCGATGCGCAGCGGAGCACCCGCTTGTGCGTCAGCGCACCCACTAGCGACGCAACGCGTCGCTCACTTGCGGCGCCAGCCGCACTCACTTGTGCCAACGGCGCACCCACTCGAGCCGAAGGCTCGCACCACTCGGCGTAGACGCACCACTCGCACCGCAGGTGCGCTTTGCTTGCGACGCGCAGCGGAGCACCCACTTGCGCGTCAGCGCACCCACTAGCGACGCAACGCGTCGCTCACTTGCGGCGCCAGCCGCACCCACTTGCGCCGAAGGCGCGCCAGCCGCACCCACTCGTGGCAACGCCACACCCACTCGAGCCGAAGGCTCGCACCACTCGGCGTAGACGCACCACTCGTACCGCAGGTGCGCTTTGCTTGCGGCGCCAGCCGCACATTGACTTTGAGCCCCGTTTTATAGTAATATTGCCTTGGCAAAAAGGGGGATGAACTTATGAGAACGGGCTTGATATTGAAACAATTACTGCCTGCGGCGATTCTTTTGCTTGCACTCTTTTTTGTCTGCGGCTGCATAATTTCAGACCCATCAACACCCGCTCCGGAGGACACGGGAACGGGTATACATGAGACCGGGAAGGCTGAAGAAACTGCTGCTCCTGAGACGGAAGCCGGTTCACCCGCCGAGACTGAATACAATGAAACAGAAGTGCCGGGCGGGGAGCCAACTGTGACGCCTGAACTCAACCCTGAGACGGAAACCCCAATGGAAGTGCCAACACCTACCGAGGAACCAACTCCGGAGCCCACAGAGGCACCAACCCCCACAGAGGCACCAACCCCCACAGAGGCTCCGACTCCCACGGCAACTCCGACGCAGCTCCCCACTGAAGCTCCGACCCCCACGGCGACTCCAACACCCACACCTACACCGACTCATACACCAACGCCGACTCCTGCACCCACGGCGACTCCGACACCGATTCCGGGAGACGGTAAACACGCCACCTCCAGCGGTAAAAAATACACCGCCGAGGGCCAGCTTTCGGATGCGGGAGACGAATTCACCTTCAAAAAAGGCCTGGTGCTGACCCTTGACAGCGGCTCCCTCCGGGGCAGCTTCAACAGGTTTGAAATTGCCTATTCCTCCACAAAACCGGTGACTGTGACCGTCAAGTACAAAAAGTCAGGCGCTGTGACCGAGGACAGTTTTTTCCTCGAGGCGGGAACGGACAAAACCTTTGGCGGCCTTGTTTCCACCTATCTTTCCGGCGGAAAGGCGACAGAGGTGGTATCTGTCACCGTGTCTTCCGTCAAAAACGTTAAAACCGTTTTTTCGCTGAAGGACATTGGCGGGAGTTTATTACCGGTCTACAATGACAAGCTCTATTTTATCGAAAACAGCCGTTTCAAGGTGGGCATTCAGCTCTCATGGGGCGGAGGAATAAACTATATTCAGGACAAGACGGTTAGCATCAGGGGATTGACCAATCTGATCAACCGGCACGACACGGGGCGGCTCATCCAGCAGTCCTATTACGGCACCGGCGGCAATTCGGAATACACCCCCGGAAACTATAACGGCACAGCCTGGGCCTACAACCCGGTTCAGGGCGGCGATCAGTACGGGAACGCCAGCAGGCTCATTGACATTGCGGTTTCGGATAACTCGGTATACGTGAAGTCCCAGCCTCAGGATTGGTCCCTCAACAACTGCCTCACCCCGAGTTACATGGAAAACACTTACACGCTGACGGATGATTATATAAGGGTGGACAACAGGTTCGTGGATTTTTCCGGCTGGGAGCACAGGTATGCCCATCAGGAGCTGCCGGCTTTCTACACAGTGAGCTATCTCGACACCTTCTACTGGTACAACGGCTCCAATGGCTGGAGCGGGGCGCCTCTTTCCTCCCGGGGTGATCTGAACTTCTGGGGCGATCCGAACTATTCCGGTGACTGCACTTTCCCCGTCAAGGAGGGCAACGACGAGACCTGGGCCGCCTTTGTGTCTTCGAAGGACGATTTTGGCATTGGCATCTACGTGCCCAACGTGGACGTGCTTTACGCAGGCAGATTCTCCTACAACGGTTCCAAGTCCGACATGGACGGCGCCACCAATTACATTGCCCCGCTTATGCTGATCAAAATGACTTCTTTCGTGCCAATAGAGTACAGCTATCTGGTCACCACAGGGTCCGTGAGCGGGATCCGGGAAGTGTTTGCCGCCAATAAAGATTTTGCCGCCAATGATTCCCTCCACAACAACTATCAGTCCATGAGGGTCGCTGAGGTGGATTATGAGAACCTGGATTTCACAAAACAGGGCAGTATTGCGGCTTTCGTGGCTCCAAACAACACATCGGTAACGTACAACTCCTCCCAGAAGGCCGCTCAGCTGAAGGTGGACACCGCTTTCGATCCCCAGGTGGCCATCAGGTATTCCGATTCGGAGGAGACTCTCTACGCCGAGAATTATCACAGAATCGAAATAACTTACAAGATACCGGGATCCGCAAGCATGTCGTCCTACGCCTGCGATCTCTTCCTCTGCACAGGTCAGAAGACTGCGCCGGACGGCTCGGAGAGAACGAGGATAACCCTGACGGCAGACGGGGAGTGGCATACAGCGGTGGTGAACTTGGATTCACTTGGCTTCTGGCAGGGCCAAATTAACCTGATAAGGTTTGACTATTTTGATTCCTGCGCAGAAGGGGATATTATCTATGTGAAGGAGTTTGCGCTGCGCTAGGGAGCGCGCCTTCGGCGTGAGCGGCGCTGCGCGCCGCAGTGATCATTGAACAATTGAGGTAGAATTATGAAGACCGTAAGAATTCTGACAATCATGCTTTTCATCGTCCTGGCGGCGGTGCTTCTTTCCTGCTGCTCCGGGACAGACGGTATGTCGGCGGAAGAAAAGAGAAGGGCGGACGCTCTGATAAAAACTGCCGGCGACAACTCGCTTCTGCCTGACTATGACAAGTTAAAGACATTAGCGGAATTTGAGGACGGCGACATAACTGTCTGGTTTGACCATTCCACCGTTAACACCCCGGCGGAGGACACGGAGCCCGCTGGGTATTCGTCGTACATGATCTCATTGGCGAAAAACGAGATCGAAGGCTGCCATTTTCTTGCGGCGTCGGTGAAGGATAAAAAGAACGTCACGCTGAAGGTATCTGATTTTACGGACGGAAAGGGCAACGTGCTGCCCTGCGAGGTGTGCTACGGCTGGTATTTTGAGGACGTTGACGGCAAGACCGTTGCCGATCCGATACCGGTGCTGGAACACGGATTTGATCTCACGGCCGGCAGGAGCAAGATGTTCGTGATCAAGTGCAAGTCGGGTAAGGATCAGCCCGCCGGGCAGTACAGCGCCCAGGTGACTCTCAGGGACGAAGAGGGCAGGGAGATCAAAAAAGCCAACGTTTTTGCCTACGTTTGGGATTTTGCACTGCCGGAGGCCTCGAGCTGCAAGACCCTCATGGATCTTAATGAGTGGGCGGTGATCGTCGGCGCCAACCGTGAGAACACCACAACGGACGGGCTGGAGGACGACCTCTACGCCCTCTACTACGAGTACCTTCTTGAGAACAAGGTGAACTGCTACACCCTGCCTTATGCGAAGCGGGGACAGTTCTGGGACGACAGGGTGGACAAGTATCTGGACGATCCGAGGGTTACCTGCTTTACGCTTTTCTGGAAGATCGCCTGCAAAAACACAAGCGAGGTGCCTGACTACGTGCAGGTTGCCTACGACCGGTTGTCGGCAAAAGAGGGACGCCTTGAAAAGGCCTATTTTTACCCGGACAAGTGCGACGAGCCCCTGTCGATGGATGCCTTGAATCTGGTGAAAAGCTACAACAGGGAATTCACCAAAGTCTTCGGAGAGCACAGGCTGCTGATCCCGGTACACTACAACACCCTGATCGACGGCGACACGGATTTCTTCAAATACCTTGAAAACGACGTTACCGCCTGGTGCCCCAAGACCTACTTCTTCAATACCGCCGCGGACAAGGCGAAAAACAGCGCTCTTTACACCGATTTTTACACCAAGGACATGGAGGACCGCTTCGGCACCTTCCCGGAGAGAATGGCCAAGGAGCAGGAGGGCGGCGACGAGGTCTGGTGGTACGTGACCAGATTCCCCCACGACCCGGAGATCACGTTGTCCATTAACGACCTGTCCATTAAGCACAGGCTTCTTTTCTGGCAGCAGAAACTTTACAACGTGGACGGTTTCCTTTACTACATGGTGAACGACTGGGAGGACTCCAAAAACTGGACGAAAAAGCACGAGCCAACTGCATCCGGGCAGGCGGTCAACACCTACGGCAACGGCGTCCTGATCTATCCCGGCGGCGCTCTTCCGGAATATATCGAAAAGTACGGCAGCGACGGCTACCCGGGGCCGATAGGATCCCTGAGACTTGAGTCGGTGAGGGACGGCGTTGAAGATTACGACTACTTCACCATTCTCGACAGCCTCTACGGGGAGGGCACCTCGGATCTCATTATAAAGCAGATGACAGTGTCCCTCGGAAGCTACAGCACTGACGCGGAGCTGTTTGTTTCTCTTAGAAATGCGGTTGGAAATCTTATCGCCCTCAAAACATTGGATCCTTCCTTTGAGCCCTGATGACCTGCATGAGACCATTGACGGGTGAAAAATTCGGGGAAAAATCGGCGGGGTGGCCCTTGAAATCCGGTCACGCTGAGAGTACCATTAAAACAACGGCTGAAAGCCTTTAACAATAATAAACAGGAGCAGATTATGAACCACGAACAGTTTATGAAGAACCTCAGTGTGCCTCAGGGCGTTGTCGACTGTGTCCTTGACACCGACACCTACAACGAGATCGACGACCAGTTCGCTCTTTCGCTCATGGTGAAGAGCCCGAAATGCAACGTCAAAGCTCTTCTTGCGGCGCCTTTTTTCAACGCCAATTCAACTTCTCCCGAGGACGGCATGGAGCGGTCCTACGACGAGATACGGAAGCTTCTTACGCTGATCGGCAGGGAAGACCTGAAAAAATCGGTGTTCAAGGGTTCGAGGACCTATCTCAAGGACGAGAAGACCCCTGTGGAGAGCCCGGCTGCGGATGAACTTGTAAGGCTTGCGGAGACCTATTCCCCGGAGAAACCTCTTTACGTTGTTGCCATCGGCGCAATAACCAACGTAGCCTCGGCACTTATCAAAAAGCCGGAAATTAAGGAAAATATAGTGGTGGTCTGGCTCGGGGGCCACAGCGAGACGTGGTTCGACACCAATGAGTTCAACATGATGCAGGACGTGGCGGCGGCAAGGGTCGTAATGGGCTGCGGCTGTCCTCTTATCCAGATTCCCTGCATGGGCGTGGCTTCGACCTTCTACACCAGCGGGCCGGAACTGAAATATTGGCTTGAGGGGAAGAACCCTCTCTGCGATTATCTTGTGAAGCACACCTGCGAGGCGGCGGACGAATACGCCAAGGGCCTTGTCTGGAGTAGAATCATATGGGACGTTACGGCGGTGGCCTGGCTCCTCAACGACAACGACCGCTTCATGTTCTCCGAGATAGTTCCTGCGCCGATACCCCAATA
Source organism: uncultured Clostridia bacterium (assembly GCA_947304585.1). Classification (GTDB taxonomy): domain Bacteria; phylum Bacillota; class Clostridia; order UBA1212; family UBA1212; genus UBA1212. Next base: position 70,906 of record CAMZBI010000004.1, read on the forward strand.
TGATTTCCACTACAGTTACGACGTCAGAAGACATCCCATGAGGAGGGCGACGTTTATACACAGAGACAGTTTGATGCGCGAACTCTTCGCGGTGCTGTGCTCGTAAGTATTTTACGATTTGCAAGGCCTGACAGCCTGCTTCGGAGTTAAAGGATCAAACAAAATGAGTGTGATGAAAAGAATAGTTGCGTTTTTGATATTGGCGGCTCTTGTGGTTTGCGCCGGGGCCTGCACGGGACCTGTGGACCCGGTTCCCACTGCGGAAGTCCCTGTTTCAGAGACCCCTTCCCAGCCCGGGGAGACTGCGCCTTCCGAAACTCCGACGGCTGAACCGATGGCGATGGCTGAGATACCGACCGAAGAGGCGACTGAAACACCCACGGAAGGCAATACGGAAGAAACTGCGCCAACCGAAACTCCTGCAGATCCTGCGACGGACACCCCTGAACCGGAAACTGCGGAGCCTGAGACCGACACGCCGACAGCCGTGCCCACCGGAACACCCGCGGCAACGCCTACTCCGACACCCGCACCGACGCCGACGCCCACCGCAACTCCTGCTCCGACTCCTTCGCCCACACCCACGCCGTCACCGACTCCCACACCGCCGCCGACGCCAACCCCGACACCGACTCCCACACCTGTGCCGACCCCGACCCCCACGCCTCCGCTTCCCGAGGGGATAACCGACTGGGGCAAAGATCCAAACAGACTGTCCTATGAGGATTCGCTGAGGGCTGCGACCCTTCTTGATTCTGCCGTGAGTCACGCTCCGGCGATCTCAAACGATCCGGTAGTTGCTCCCAATGAAGATCCGAACCTGGTTCTCTGGTTTGACCATTCATACTACAACACCCCCGCCGAGGAAACTGAGTCAAACGGCAGGAATTCATACCAGATACTGTTGGCCAAAAACGAGATCGAGGGCTGCCATCTCTTGCTGGCCTCCCAAACCGAGATGGAGGATCTGACCCTTGAAGTTTCGGATTTTAAGGACAAAAACGGCAACGTCCTCCCAAAAGAGATCTGCTACGGCTGGTATTTTGACGGCGTCGAAGGGAAAACTGTCGCAGACCCGATTCCGGTGCTGGAACATGAATTCACCCTTAAGGCCAACAAGAGCCGGATGTTCATAATCAAGGCAAAATCCACTGCCGACACACCCTCGGGGCAGTACTCCGCAACGGTCATCGTTAAGGACAAAGAGGGCCGGGAGATCAAAAAAGCCAACGTCTACGCCTACGTGTGGAACTTCACGTTGCCGGTGGCGTCAAACTGCAAGACGCTGACGGATCTTGGCGAGTGGGGTGTTATTGTCGGCGCCAATCGCGAAGGCGACAATGACGGTCTTGAGGATGATATTTATTCGGTCTATTATGAGTATCTTCTTGAGAACAGAATGAACTGCTACACGCTGCCCTATGCGAAGCGGGGACAGTTCTGGGATCCGAAAGTGGAAGAGTACCTTGACGATCCCCGCATGAATGCTTTTACCCTGGCCTGGAAGATACATGCTGAGGCGACTCAAAGCGATTACAATCTCCGGGCGTATATCCAGGCGGCCTACGACAGGGTCTCAAAGAAGCAGGAGTGGCTGGACAAGGCATATTTTTATCCGAACGAGGGAGACGAGCCCACGTCGACGGTTGCTCTTAACAAAATAAAGCACTATAACCGGATATACACGGAGATATTCGGGCAGCACAAGCTGATAATCCCGATCCACTACAACGCCATTGTAAACACCAATGCCGACTACTTCAAATATCTTGAAAACGACGTCAACGTCTGGTGCGGAAAGACGTACTTCTTCAACACCCAGGCGGACAAGGCCTACAACAGCAAGCTCTACACCAGTCTTTACGGCAAGAGCATGGAGGAAAAATTCGGCACGTTCAAGGACAGAATGGCAGCCGCCAAGGCGGAGGGAGACGAGGTGTGGTGGTACGTCACCAGATTTCCCCACAACCCGGAGATAACCCTTTCCATCAGCGACAAGTCCATCCAGCACAGGCTTCTCTTCTGGCAGCAGAAACTCTACGACGTGGACGGATTCCTGTACTACATGTGCAACGATTGGGAGAACGCCAAGGTCTGGACGAAAAAATACGAACATGCTGCAGCCGGTCAGATAGTTGACACCTACGGCAACGGCGTCCTGATCTACCCCGGCGGCGCTCTTCCGGAATACATTGAAAAGTACGGCAGCGACGGCTATCCGGGACCGATAGGGTCTCTGCGTCTTGAGTCGATAAGGGACGGAGTTGACGATTACGACTATTTCACCATCCTTGACGAACTCTACGGGGAGGGCACTTCAGACCTGGTAATAAAGCAGCTCACGGTGTCACTTGGAAGCTACAAGACGGATACGGAACTCATGAACAGACTGAGGACTGCGGTGGGCGATCTCATTGCCGCCAAAGCAGAATAAAATAAAGCAAAATGAATATTTTTCTCACATTTGCATATCTGTTTTTCATCGGGTCCGTTCTGGGCTGGGTGCTGGAACTGTTTTTCAGAAGATTTTTCTCAAGCGCCAATCCGGAACGGAAGTGGATAAACCCCGGCTTCTGCACGGGCCCCTACCTGCCCCTTTACGGCACGGGTCTTTGCGTGCTCTATGCATTGGCGAAGGTGGGAACGGACGCAGGACTTACGGATGTCTGGTGGAAGAAGCTGATACTGCTCCTCCTGATGGCCGTCAGCATGACCGCCGTTGAATTTGTCGCGGGTCTCATTGGCCTCAAGGTGATGCACGTCAGGTACTGGGACTACACAAAACAGTGGGGAAACGTAATGGGACTGATATGCCCGAAGTTTTCACTGGCCTGGGCCCTTGTGTGCGCGATCTATCTCTACGGAATACACCCCAACGTCCTGAAAGCCCTTGAGTGGCTGTCAAACAATCTTGCCTTTTCCTTCGTCATAGGGCTTTTCTTTGGCGTGTTCATTATCGATGCTGCCAATTCCGCTCAGGTTGTGGTCAAAATAAGAGAGTTTGCAAAGAGAGAACAGGTGGTCGTGGTTTATGAGCAGCTCAAGGCCCATATCAGGGATGCGGAGGATAAAATACATCAAAAGACGAGCTTCTTCAGGCCTTTCTCCGAGAAAGTCAGGACTTTGCCTGAATATATGCGGGAGATGGTTGAGAAGGAGAGAGAAAAACTCAAAAATTTTGATTTAGGCGGTCACAGAAAGACCGGCAATGGCCACTAAAGTAATGGCCAATAAAGCTCCGGGAGGAAGATTATGCTGAGCAAAAAAGTTGAATTCAAAAAGGCAGTGCCCGTCTGGGCGGAGAAATACGCCGACGAGATGAACATAAGTCTCGTGCTTGAGAAAGAGTGCTTTCTTAAGAACGGACTCCTGCGGATCGCCTGCGCCAGCTGCTACCAGCTGTTCGTGAACGGCGATCTGTTTAACATGGGGCCTGCCAGGACGGGCCACGGTTTTGCGAGGGTTGACGAGGTGCCTCTGCCGGCGGGGAAAAATGCGATAAAGATCATTGTCGCAGGGTACAACAACAACTCCTTCCAGTACATCGACGAGAAACCATTCGTTTGCGCGGAGATACTTGACGGGGCTGAGGTTCTCGCGGCGACGTCTGAGGAAGGCTGCGGATTTTCAGTTAGAGTGTATAAGGAGAGGCTGCAGAAGACCCCAAGGTACTCCTTCCAGAGAAACTTTACCGAGGTCTATGACCTTTCAAGAGCCGACGAGAAAGAAATACCGAAACTTGTTGCCCTTAAGGACCATGACGTGTTCATCGAGCGGGGCATCGACCTCTACCCGAACGACCGTGAAGATCCGAAATGTATATTGGCCGAGGGTGTCTGCGGAAAAACAGAGGACTTCACGCCTTTTGCCGACAGGTCCGTCACCCAGATAAGCGACAAGCTTAAAGGTTTCAAGCCTGAGGAACTTGAAGTTGTGAGCCCCTGGGAGGGCCAGAAGCTGACCTTCACAGTCACAAAGCGTGAAGAGATTCCTGCAGGGCCTGTGGAGCTTCCGAAGGACGGCTTTGCCGTTTACGAGATGGAGCGAAATCTGTGCGGCGTCATTGGTCTCACCGTCACCTGCGACAAGTGCAGGGTCTATGCAATGTTTGACGAGCTACTGGGAGAGGAGCCCTTCGTGGATTTCCTGAGGCTCGGCACCTCGGCAATCGTTATCTGGGATCTCCCCGCCGGCACCCACCGGCTGCTCACCTTCGAGCCCTATTTGTTTAAATATCTTAAGATCGCGGTCATCGGATCCTCTGCGACCGTATCGAACGTGCACATAAGACGGGTGGGCTTCCCGAAGCCTGCCGTGACCCTCAAGTCTGAGGACCCCAAGATGCAGGCGGTGTTTGAGGCCGCCGTCGAGACCTTCCGGGAGAACACCTACGACATATTCACGGACTGCCCTTCAAGGGAGAGGGCGGGCTGGCTCTGCGACAGCTTCTTCACCTCCCGGGTGGAATTTTCTCTCACGGGAAAATCAAAGGTGGAGCGTAATTTCCTTGAGAATTTCCTGCTGCCCGATTCCTTCAAGTGTCTGCCGGAGGGCATGCTTCCCATGTGCTACCCTGCGGATCACTACGACGGTGTCTTCATTCCCAACTGGGCAATGTGGTTTGTGGTGGAGCTTGACGAGTACCTGGAAAGGTCCGGCGACCGTGAGCTTGTTGACAGGGCGAAGGGCAAGGTATACGGCCTTCTTGCCTATCTCAAAAAGTTTGAGAACGAGTTGGGACTTCTTGAAAAGCTTGAATCCTGGGTGTTCATCGAATGGTCAAGGTCCAACGAACTTGTGCAGGACGTCAGTTTCCCCAGCAATATGCTCTACGCCAAAGTCAAGCGCACCGTTGCCAAGCTCTACGGCGACTCAAAGCTGGTTGAAGAGGCTGAAAATTTGGAAAATGTCATCCGGGGGTGCTCCTTCAACGGCAAGTTCTTCTGCGACAACATGATAAGAGTAAACGGCAAGCTTGTTCCTTTTGGCGAGTGCACCGAGAGCTGCCAGTATTACGCATTCCACACCGGCATCGCCACCCCCGAGACCTATCCTAAGCTCTGGGAGACCCTGCTTCGGGATTTCGGGCCCAAGCGCAGGCAGAACGACCCCTACCCGGAGATCGCCTTTGCCAATGCCTTCATCGGCAACTACCTCAGGCTGGACGTGCTCCACAGGTACGGAAGGTACGGCGAGATTTTGGAGAACATTGAAGGCTATTTCTACTACATGGCGGAGCGGACCGGCACCCTCTGGGAACTGGACAGCCCTGCGGCAAGCTGCAGCCACGGCTTTGCATCCCACGTGATCTACTGGCTGGATAAAATGGGCATGCTGGAGAAGAAAGCCTGAGCATACGCCAATGGGAAATCCTCCGGAAAAAGAGGGCGAAAGCCATTGGCCAATGACACTTAAACGTTAATAACCGCATACCGGGAAAAGACCCCTGCCGACTTTTTTAAAATTTTTTCATTTTTCTTTGAAAAAATCGAAAAAAGTGTTGACAGGGGTTAATTTTATTTGCTACAATACGCGTGTGCCCCATTTTCGACCAGTAATTTCCATTACAACCCATTAAATGAGGCAATATTTCCTTTCCAAAAGATAAAATCCGGGCAAAACCGGAGCAAAGAACAAAAGAAATTGCATTTGGCCTCAGGGAGGCTTCAAAAAAAGTCTCCCGGCCGAAAAAAAGGAAATACCCGGAAGCGGGATAATACAGGTGACAAACTCTTCGGAGTCACATACAAAAGATAAAGCCGGAAGGCAAAATACAAAAGATTTTTCTTACTAAAGATGAATGTCCGGATGATCGTGACAGGGCCGGGACCCGCCTGAAAGGGTCCGTAATGTTCAAAAGGCGTCCCGAGGGCGCCTGTAATAAACTTCCGCATTGCGGACTACAAAAGACAAAGCCCGAAAGGGCAGGATACAAAAGATTCACATAACCTACCAATGATTACTTCCGGCGGATTAAAGTTCCCGGTGCCGAAAAAGCACCCCGAGCACCGCCGGATAAGGGACTAAAGAGGACATCAGGATGCTCAGCGGTATTTACGAGAACACGCTTGACGCGAAAAACCGCATAGTTATTCCCCAGGAACTGAGATCTCAGGTTGCCAATGAAAACGGAGAGGTCTGGCTCACCTACAGCCCTGATGCCTGTGTAAGAATATATTCTGACGAAGCTCATGAGAACCTGGTTGCAATGATCGCCAAACAGCAGGCGGAAGGCAAGGAGACCAGAGCTTTGCAGTTCCTTTTCATTAAGTCCGCCCGTAAGGTTGCACTTGACGGTGGCGGGCGTGTTTTTTTGGCCGGCGAGATGCGCAAGCGTATGGGTCTTGCGGAAGACACCGACAGCAAAGTTGAGACTGCAGTGGTGGGCAGCATAGACCACCTTGAAATATGGCTGAAGGCCCAGCTGGATATTAAGATCGGCGAGATAACCGAAGAACAGGGCTTTGAAGAACTCAGGTCCATCGGATTGACCTGATCCGTGGGAGAGTCCCGGGAGGGTTGATGGCGATGGGAGAATTCTCGCACATCCCCGTACTTCTTGGCGAGTGCGTTGACAATCTGGAAATAAAGCCCGACGGTATCTACGTTGACGGAACCGTTGGCGGCGGCGGGCATTCAGGCGCTATTCTGAGAAAGCTCGGTGAGGGCGGTCTTTTGATCGGCATCGACAGGGATGCGGAGGCGATAGAGGCTGCGGGAACCGGGCTTGAATCCGTTTTAAGGGAGACAGGCTCCGGGGCAAGGTTTGAGCTTGTCCACGACAATTTCGCCAATATCGCAAGGATCTGCAAGGACCGGGGCATTGACGCCGTGGACGGGATACTGCTGGACCTTGGCGTCTCCTCCCACCAGTTCGACACACCGGAGCGGGGCTTTTCCTACAGGTTCGACGCGCCTCTTGACATGAGGATGAACCGGGAGGACAAAATCACCGCGGCGGACGTGGTGAACAATTACTCCGAGAGAGAACTTGCGGATATTATTTTCAGGTTCGGCGAGGAGCGCTGGGCAAAGCGAATTGCCGCCTTCATTGTCGAAAGAAGAAAAAAAGAGCCGGTGAGGACGACCTTCCAGCTGGTGGATATCATCAAAGCGGCCATCCCCAAGGCTGCCAGGCAGGAGGGCGGACACCCCGCCAAGAGAACTTTCCAGGCCATAAGAATAGAGGTCAACGGGGAACTGGACGACCTTGCCAATGCCATCGAAGATGCGGTGGAACTGTTGAAGCCATCAGGCGTGCTGGAGATAATCACCTTCCACAGCCTTGAAGAGGGTATTGTTAAAAAACTGTTTAAAAAGGCCGAGAACCCCTGTGAGTGTCCTCCGGAATTTCCCGTCTGCGTATGCGGGAAGAAACCCCTGGGCAGGATGACCACAAGACACGGGATATCGGCAACATCTGAAGAGCTTGAAGCGAACCCCAGAGCCGCCAGTGCAAAGCTCCGGGTGTTCAAGAAATTTTAAAAACCGGCGGGACCGGATCGGAGCAACGACGTGACTGAGTATTTTGCGGATACAATGGAATATTCGACTTCCGCAGGCGGCTGGAAGATGGTGGGATTCGGTCCGGGAGAGGCGGCTGAAAAGAGCTTCGACCGGGGCTTTGATCTGCCTTATCTTGAAAACGACGCCGACAACGACACCAGGGTGGTCTTTGGCGAGAGCGCCGACACCGAAAGGACCGCAGAGGGGGCCGTTTCTTTACCGGAACTTCCCGAAAGGAAATTCGTGTCCGTCAGCGACACCGCCACCTACAAGCTTTTTAAAAACGTAAGCCGTTTCAGGGTGGGCTCAGTTTTTACGGTGCTTATTGTTATTGCCTGCGTTGTCCTGGGTCTTGTTTGCGTCATCAGATACGCATCTATATTCGACCTCACAAGACATACCCGGATACTGGAAAACCAGAACGCCAAGGACAGAAACAAGCTTGCCTACGAACTCAGCAACGTTGAAACGGGGGAGACCGCAAGCGTGGACAGCATTGCCGCAAAACTCGGTATGGTGAGACCGTCGGATGAGACCTCCATCAGGATACCTCTTTCGGGGGGCGATGTCACAAGGGTATTCCTCGGATCGGAGGAGACACCGCAGGAGGGTGACGGGGACGGATTTTACGAGAGCCTTTGGAGATTCCTCGGGCGGATAAAAAACGACTGACAGAAAATATCGCGGAAGAGCCGTTACGCTGCTTCCGCTTTTTTGATTACAGGGGCGGATCATTGTTGCAGGGGCGGATCCCCGGACAGCAAAGACCGCCTTGCCGGAGGACGAAATGGACCCGGAGGATTTTAACTGGGACGACATCGAAAACGAGACAACTGAGAGCGGTGCCGGCGGCCCTGAGGACGCCGGCTTTGGCGCGTCTTCCGAAAACATCGATTTCGGAGATCCCGTCGAACCGGAGGAAGAAAGCGCTACCGCTCACGGTGCTTCTGAAAGTTTCGGAGCGGAGAATGCGGAAACCCCGAAGAAAAAGAAATTCAACTTCAAAGAGAAAAGTCTGGCCCTCCTCAAACTCACCTGGGAGGCCCTCAGGGACCTGTTTTTGAGACCCGCCAAAGTTTACGGAAGCGCTTCCGGCAAGACCGTCGGAATAATCAGGGGCGTTGCCGTGGTATCTGTAGTGCTTCTGGCGATCATTGTTCTTTACTACGGATTCCTCATGATCTTAAGAGGGGAAAAGTACAGAAAAGAGGCCTACGAATCCCAGAACAGAGTCTTTGAGACCGCCGCACGCCGGGGCAACATTTACGATTCCCTCGGCAATCCGTTGGCGATAACCGTGGACACGTTTACCGTCAGCGTGTCCAGAACCGAGATAACTACATACGGAGAGGAAACTTATAAGGACGGAGACGTCAACGACTACCGGCGGCTTGTGGCCAAGGGCATTTCCGACAGGACCGGAGTTGACGCCGACTGGATATTTGAGGAACTTCAGAAGACCGTCGGAAACTACAAAAACGTTGCGGTAAACATTGAAGCTTCGGCAGGGGAAGCTCTCAAGAAATGGATCTCGGATGAGAAGATAAAGGGCGTGACTGTGACCGCCTCCACCTCCAGATATTACCCCTGCGGATCTCTTGCCGCCCACGTGGTTGGCTTTACGGGAACCGACAACACAGGTCTCGTCTGCGGCATGGAGGTCATGTTCAACGACGAGCTGAAGGGCACCAACGGCAAGGTCCTTGCCACAGTTGAAAAGAACGGCAACGCCATCACCGGAGAGCCCCGGGAGGTCATCCAGGAACTGGAAAACGGACTTAATGTCTGCCTGACCATCGACAAAAACATCCAGCAGATCGCTGAAGACGTGCTTGCCGAGGCGGTGAGGGATTTTGGCGTCACAGAAGGGGGCGCTGCAGTGGTAATGGATCCCCACACGGGGAGTGTTTTGGCCATGGCCTCATATCCCACCTTTGACCTCAACGATCCTTTCACGGTTCCGGAGGGACTGCAGGAAAGGTCTTACTTTGAAGAGACTGAGGAGAGCGGTTTCCTTGACGGCTTTGTCTGGAAGAACCGGGCCATCGCCACCTCCTATGAACCGGGATCCACTTTCAAAACTATTACGTCCGCCATCGCTCTTGAGGAGGGCGTGGTGACCCCCGACGACGAGGTCAGCGACGACCCTCTGTCCCTCGCGGGCTGGACGATCCACTGTTCCACTGCATCAACGGAGCAGGGCCACGGTCAGGAACAGTTCCGTCTTGCCGTTGCCAATTCCTGCAACCCGGTCATGGCAAGGGTCGCCCTCAGGGCGGGAGTCAAGACGTTCTACAGCTACGTCAAAGCCTTTGGTTTCTACAACAAAACCAACATCCTGCTCTCCGGCGAGGAGGTTGGCGTGATGCACCAGAGCCCGGCGGAGATAGACCTTGCCGTTATGGCTTTCGGTCAGCGTTTTACCATCACTCCGATCCAGCTGGCCAGCGCCTATTGCGCAGTCGCCAACGGAGGCACTCTCTACGAGCCCCGCATCGTCTCCTCCTTGACGGACGAAAACGGAAGAGTCGTGAAAGAATATGCGCCGAAGCAGGTGCGGCAGGTGATCTCGAAGAACACATCAGCCACTGTGCTGGAACTTCTTGAAGGCGTTGTCACCACAGGTACCGGCGGAAGAGCATACATCTGCGGCTACAAGGTCGCGGGAAAGACCGGAACATCCCAGACCGTGGACACAGAGACAAGGGGCCGCTACGTGGTATCCTTCACTGCTGTTGCCCCCTCCGACAGGCCCGAAATAGTGGTACTGGTAATGATGGACCACCCGACGGTTGGCGACGTGTCCGGTTCAAGAATGGGCGCCTGGGCCGCCGGGAAGATCATTAAGAGAGTTCTTGAATACAAGCAGGTCAAAAAGATATATACCGAGGACGACTTCGCCAGGATCCGCAACGTTTATTTCGCCGACGACCTGACGGGGCGGACCTTCATCGACGCAATGAACTGGATAAAGACCAGTTCCAGAGCCTACAACGTGATAGTCGTAGGGGACCCGGAGACCCATCCGCAGGTTGCCCGCCAATACCCCGAAGCCGGCGTTTACACCGCAAGGGAATGTACTCAGGTCCTCTATTTCACCGACGATCCCGAGGCAAAGGCGGCCTTTGTCAAAGTGCCCGACTGCGTTGGCATGGACATTGGCGAGGCCCACAACACGGTGACCGCCCTTGAACTCAACATGGACTGCCGCGCCGGCGACGTTATTATCTCCCAAAGCATAGAACCGGGCACCCTTGTGGAAAAGGGTACCGTGATAGTGATGAAAGCCGAGAAACGGTCGGAGGACTGAAAAGGCTTCTGAAGAGAGGAAAAACATGAAACTCAGAGATCTCATCGAAAGTATTACCGCCGAGGTGAAAGGAGATCCGGATATCGAAATCACCGGCGTCTCCTCATCGACCTCTCTTGTGGAACCCGGCAACTGCTTTATCTGCATCAGAGGGTTCAAAACCGACGGTCATACATTTGCAGAAAAAGCAAGGGAACTTGGCGCCGCCGCCATTGTGATGGACGATAGAAATTCTTTTGAAAACTTCGCCAATGCCTCAAAGGAGCAGATATCCGCAGGAAATCTAACTCTTGTTCTGACTTCCTCGTCAAGGCATGCGGCGGCAATGCTTGCCGACACTTTCTACGGACACCCCTCGGGCAAGCTCAGGCTGACGGGAGTCACCGGCACAAAGGGCAAAACCACCACAACTTTGATGATAAAGAAGATCATGGACACCGCAGGACGAAAAACAGGTCTTGTGGGCACCATGTACAACATGATAGGCGACGAAAAGATCGAGACCGACAGGACCACCCCCGAGGCCTTGGTCCTTCAGCCTTTGCTCAAAAGGATGGCCGACTGCGGCGTGTCCGACTGCATAATGGAGGTGTCCTCACAGGGACTGAAACTTGAAAGGGTCGGCGGCTGCGAATACAGCACCTGCGTGTTTACAAACCTTTCCAGGGATCACATTGGCGATACAGAGCACCCGGATATGGAGGACTATGCAGCCAGCAAGGCCAAACTGTTCGGAATGTGCCAAAACGGCCTGTTCAACAGGGACAGCGACTGGTTCGAGAGACTGTCAAGGGATGCAACCTGCAAGGTCTATACCTACGGGATCGACAATCCGGCGGATTTCAGGGCGGAGAACATTTGCTACGGAAGCGATTTTGTGGAATACGAGCTGTGCGGCCTTTGCCCCAGAACAAAGATCCGGGTGAATATCCCCGGCAAATTCAGCGTCTACAATTCCATGGCCGCAGCCGCCTGCGCATATCTGGAGGGGGTTCCGGTAAGCGTCTCGGCGGAAGCCTTGTCGGACATAGTGGTGAAGGGGAAGGCGGAAGTTGTGCCCACGGGCAGGGATTTTACGGTCATGATCGACTACGCCCACAATCCGGACAGTTTTATAAACATAATTACCACCGTCAAGGCCTTCGCCAAGCGGGTCGTGTTCCTTTTCGGAGCCGGCGGCGACCGCAACAGGCCCAGAGCTCTAATGGGCGAGACAGCGGCAAAGTATGCAGATTTCACGATAATCACATCCGACAACCCCCGCACCGAGGACCCGGCAAAGATAGTTGCCGACATAGAGGAGGGGGCCCGCAGGACAGGTAAGCCCTATGTTTGTATAATTGACAGAAGAGAAGCTATATGGTATGCTATTAAAAATGCAAGATCCGGGGACGTGATCATATTGGCGGGTAAAGGCCATGAGACCACCCAGATCTTCAAAGACAGGACAGTTCCTTTCGACGAGAGAACGGTGGTAAGAGAAGCCCTTGATTCCCTCGGCGGAGTTGAAAACTGACAGATTATTTTGGAGGTATCGTTATGAAATATTGCAAAAATTGCGGCGCATCGATTCCGGACGAATCGGTATTTTGTGAGAATTGCGGAGCAGTGTGCGAGGCTGACAACGGCGGAACGCCCCAGCCTGTATTCACACCTGCCGAGGAAGTTTCTGCTGAGTCCCAGCCCAACTGCCTTATAACGGCGATAATCGGCCTGGCCCTTTCCTGCTGGCCTGTAACGTCTATAGCGGGCATCATCGTATCGGCAATCGCCCTGAAGAAGATAAAGGGAATTAACGGGAAACTGACAGTTAAAAACAAGGTCGCAAAGATCCTTGCCATCGTAGGACTCGTCTCCTCCATCTTCTGCACGGTTGCCTACGGAATTTCGTTCCTTGCAGGTATTGTTGCAGGTCTGTCGGGCGTTGCCGATCAGGTAGCAAATTCGATTTATTGATCAAGCGACAGATCGACGGGAGAACAAACCAATGCCATTTTGCACCAATTGCGGAGCACCGGTGAACCCCGGTGACTCTTTCTGCGAGTACTGCGGAACAAGAATAGCGGGCTTGTCCGGAATTGCACCTGCCGGGGAGCAGACATCAGAGGTCCCGGTGGAAGAACAGCCTGAAGGCGTGCAGGAGCCGGAAGCTTTTGAGGAACCGGAGTCTGCTCAGGACACCGAACCGCCTGTTGATAACGGTCCTGCGGAAGAGCCCTCTGAGACAGAGGAGACATCTGCCGTTGAAGGTGATGCCGAAGAGGCTCCGAAAAATGCCGAAAGGGAACAGGAAGAGGTTGTTGACAGTTTGCCGGAGCAGGATCAGAATTCCGGTGAACAGCAGATAGAAAATACGGTCGAAGCCGGACCCTCAGCCGCTGAGCCTCCGAAAGCCCCTGAACAAAGAAGTTACATCGCCGGAGCCATTATCGGAATAGCGTTTGCGATCCTGATCCCGCTGGTGGGCCTTATCGTTTCCGCCGCGACACTGAGTGCACTGAAAAAGCTCAAAGTTCGGCTGAACGGCGGCAATATAGCCGCAAAGGTTCTGTCGATACTGGGAATCGTTCTGTCGGTGCTGGTCATGGCGCTGTGCGCGGTAATAGTTATATTAAACTTTGGCCAGGTAATGACCTTTGTTTCTTCTCTTTTCAGCGCTGTTATCTGACAGTTGTCGGACAGCCGGAGGAGCAGGCAAAAATGCGGAAAAACAATCGCTGATCCGGCTGTTTTTCGCAATGAATAAAGGAGATTAAGAAAATGTCGTTTTGTCCAAATTGCGGAACAGACGTGGGTGAAGACGCCAATTTCTGCCCCGTTTGCGGAAAATATGTCGGTGTGATTCCGGTGCAGCCGGTTGTTGCCGAAGAAGCCCCGAAAGAGGAACCGGTTCCCGAGCCCGAGTCAGCTTCGGTTGATCCGATTAATACGGAACCGGAACCCGCAACCAAAGCCGGACCTGAAACAGCAGAGCCTTTCCCGAAAAGGATTTTTATATTTGCCTTGGTTTCCGCGGGAATGATCTATCTCAGCGGCAAGGTGTTCATCGACAACATCAAAGACCTTGGCAAACAGTCGTCAGCCGGACAGGCAGGAACCATTGCCCTCATGTGCTTCATCATGATGTGTGCAGCAGCCGGAGCCGTCGTATTTGCAGCACTTGCAAGAAAACAGCTGGCAGCCATGGGAGAGAAGCCTTCTTCGGGGCTTGGCAAAGCCACAGCGATCATAACGAAGATCGCCTTCCCGCTTTCCATAGTTCTCGCATCTGCTTCGGGAACCTTTATGCTTGTTGAGATCATTGCGTTACTGACCGGGGCGGTTAAGTAACAGGCGCGGAAACTCTTCCGCCAGAAATTGTTTTGATAAAAAAAGATACGGAGAAAACTGTTTCGTTCAGCTTTCTCCGTTTTTTGTGTGCCGGGCACGGCACAGTTCTTGCGGGTGAAAGTCCCGCCACAGGTAGTTAC
>CAMZBI010000005.1 GCA_947304585.1 uncultured Clostridia bacterium
CCACTCGCGGAACGGAGTGACGCGCAGTTCACTCGAGCCGCAGGCTCGCACCACTAGCGAAACGAAGTGAAGCGCCCACTCGCGCGAAGCGCGCCTCCCTCGGCGAAGCCGCACCACTCGCGGAACGCAGTGACGCGTTATTGCCGCGTCTTGCAAACCTTACTCCAATCAATTAAAATCATCCTCGAAAGGCATGGGGATGCCGAACTCAGTGAGGGATTGGCAATAGGATGCGACGCGCTGGGGCAGGTAGTCCTCGATACGGTGGCCGTCAAAGCCGACGCTGACCTTGACGCCTGACCTTCTCACGATGTCCTGCTTGGCAGGGTCGCTGAAGAAATCGAGCACGTACGGGTGTTGGCGGTAGCCGTGGATCGAGTCGTAGCTCACGTTCATTTCCCAGAAGATGTTCTCGTCGGCCATGCGCTTGAAGTAGTCGAGAGGGTCGATGCCCAGATTCCGGGCGTGTGCAAAAAGGTCGGTGTGGGCAACGCCGCTGTAGCAGCGGAGCTTCTTGGCGTAGGTGAAAAGATCGCCGCCGGTGACCGATTCCTTGGCGTCAAGGTGCTCGATGATGCAGTAGTCGTAGTAGGAGATGTCGCAGTTGTCCGGAAGGAAGAGGTTGCCGCCGCCAATGGTGCAGATCTCGATGCCCCGAAGGATGTTGATCTTGTCTGCGTATTTCTCCTTGATGAGGTTTATGTGGTCAAAATAACGCCTGAGGCAGCGGCCGTAGTCCCGGCCCGCAAAGTTTTCAGGGGGCATCTGCAGCATTTCGATGCGCTGGAAGCCTATGCCGTGGTTGTGGTCTGTGAAGCCCAGAAGCTGGATGCCGCCCGCAATGGCTGCCTCGGCAACGGTTTCCGGAGCGTCTTTTCCGCAAAAAGAGTAGTAGGTATGGGAATGAAGATCCTGTACCATAAGACCTCCCGTAAAAATGTATTTTGAAATGCGACTGAAAACAGCGCAAAACTTTCTAAGCGGATTATACAATAAAAAGGCCGCCGGTGTAAACCGGAAAGGGGTCCTGAAAGGAGACAAAAATGCCTGAATACATTGTCAGAAAAATCGAAAGTAGTGTACCATGCGAAGCGGATTGGGATCTGGCGGAAACTGCCCTGATCGACGTTGCCCCCTGGGAGAAGGACTATCCGGAAAAATGTCTTTCGACCGCAAAACTTCTTGCTACCCCGGGCGGGATAATCGTCAAGCTGACCTCTTTTGAAAAAGATCCGGTGAGGCAGGTTTTTGACGATTGGGGAGAGATCTGGACGGACAGCTGCCTGGAGTTTTTCTTCATGCCGGATTCGAGAACAGGCGTGTATTACAACTTCGAGTGCAACGCCAATGGCTTCATGCTGGTTGGCAAGGGGAACGGAAGAAAGCCCAGAGAGCGGGTCACGCCAAGGGATGGGAGCAGATCGTTTTTCTCTATAAACACGGAGAATGGCGATGATCATTGGTCAGTGGTCTACAGAATACCGAAGGACTATTTCGGTGAGATTTACCGGCCGAAGGGCAACTTTTACAAGTGCCAGGAACGCATTCCGGAGAGGATGCATTTTATGTGCTGGAGCAGGATCGAAACAGAAAAACCGGACTTCCACAGACCGGAGTTTTTCGGCGACATCAGATTTTAGTGTTTTTTTAAGAGGCAAAAGCTAAAATACAGACCTGAAAAAAAACAGCAAGGTTGTGAAAGCAATGGGCAGAAAGATCAAAAGTTTGAGTCTGATAGTTTTGGCGGTTGTTCTGGCAGCGGTATTTTCCGCCTGCGGGTTGATTAAGAACGTCCCCGGGGGAACGAACGGAAGCGGTTCGAGCGTTAACGGCGGCAGCAGCGTTACTCCTGTGGGTAAGACGGACAACGTTGACGTAAAGGTGATCGACGATCCTGCGGACAGCGGGAAAGAAGCCGAAGGACAGTTTTCAATCACTCCCTCGGATGGTGCGGCAACGCCTTCTCAAAACGGCTCGGTCTATACGATTGGCGGTGCGGGGGAGTACACCCTGACGGGCAAGCTTTCGGACGGACAGGTGGTAATTGAGGCAGGCGAGGAGGACGAAGTCAGGCTTGTGCTTGCGGGATGCTCCGTGAGCTGCTCTTTCAGTGCGCCGGTATTGGCAAGATCTGCGGGCAAAGTCATTATTAACGCCGCCAAAGGCTCCTACAACGTGATCAACGACGAAAGGACTGCCGCCGCTGAAGACGATCCGGACGCCGCAATATATGCTCTGTGTGACCTAAATCTTGCGGGCACAGGTACACTCATAGTCACCTCATCCTGCGACAACGGCATCAAGACGAAGGACGATCTCTCCGTCAAAAATCTTACGCTTAAAGTCACAGCCCCCGGCAACGCCCTCAAAGGCAACGACTCGGTAACGATAAAATCAGGCTCCCTCATGCTTGTCTCCACAGGCTCGGACGGGATCAAAACCAGCAATTCCGGTATCTCCGCCAAGGGCAACCAGAAGGGCACGATAACGATCGAGGGCGGATGCGTTGACGTTTATTCGGCTCAGGACGGCATCAGCGCTGCATACAACGTTGTAATTAAAGAGGGCGAAAACGGGTCACCGGTTCTGAACGTCTTCACTGCGAGTTACGCCGGCGAGAACAGCCCCTCAAGCTCTTCCACCACGGAAAAGTACCTGATTCTTCCGTCTTCGGTTTACTCTAAATCAAGCGATTTTTACGCATATCTTTACAACGAGCCCGGCGACGGCGTCTTCGCACTCTGCACCTACGAGACCATGGTGAGAAGCGGCAGGACCAGCTACTACGGTCTTGTCTACAAGGCGCCCTCGACCTACGCCAATGTGGCCTTTTGCTCCGTTCCTTCAGGCACCAAACCTGACGGCAACGACCACACCCTTGAGTCAGACGGCCAGGCCATTAACACCTCGATGAACGCCTACCTCGTGACGGAATCGGGCTCCCTCAACGGCGAGTGGGTCCAGCTTACCACCAACAGCGGAGGCGGTCCCGGCGGAAAGAACGGCTCCGGCAAGACCACCTATTCATCAAAAGGAATAAAGGCTTATAACGAAGTCATCATCTCTGGAGGCACCGTAACGATCAGCTGCATGGACGACGGCATCCACGCCAATGCGGACGGCACCCTCGAAAACGGCTCAAAAGCAGCCGGCAACATCACCGTGACCGGCGGAACCCTAACGATAACCGCTGCGGATGACGGTATGCACGCCGACGGGACTCTGACCATTGGCGGCGGATACGTTAACGTGAAGACCGCCTACGAAGGCCTCGAAGCCAACGTCATCAACATCTTAGGCGGCGAGACCTACGTTTACGGCCGGGATGACGGCATGAACGCCTGCAAAGGCAGCGCAAAACAGCCTATGATCAACATCTCGGGCGGCTACCTTGACGTCACAACTCCCTCCGGCGACACGGACGCCATCGACTCCAACGGCAGCATCTCTATGACCGGCGGCGTTGCGATCATAAAGGGCGGCGCCTCCAACGGCGGCATGGCAGGGTCCGTTGACGTGGACGGCTCCATCTCCGTCACCGGCGGCACCATCATTGCATTCGGCGGCATCTGCGAGACTCCGGGCAGCGGCTCCGTGAACGTCTACGCATCAAGCGGAACCTCCTTCCAGGCTGGAAACTACACCCTGGCTCAAAAGAACGGCGACACAATACTGACTTTTAAACTGGATTCGTCCTACTCATCCGTGTGGGTCGCTTCCGAAAGCATTTCCCTTAACAAATCCTACGCGATCTCAAAGGATTCGACAACCGTGCTGGAATGGACCCAGTCGAAACAGTCCGAGGGCAGCTCGGGCGGCGGATTTGGGCCTGGCGGATTTCCGGGAGGATGGAGATAATGCGCGACGCAAGCGTCGCTAGTGGAGCGAGCCTTTGGCGAATGGGGCGGGGCTGACGCCGCGAGTGGTGCGGCGCAAGCGCCGAGTGATGCGAGCCTTCGGCTCGAGTGATGCGCACCTCCGGTGCGAGTGATGCGGTGCGCTGCGCGCAATTAAGGCTTCTGCGGCTCGAGTGGTGCGGCTTCGCCGAGTGGAGCAAGCCTGCGGCGAATGGGGCGCGGCTGACGCCGCGAGTGGTGCGGCGCAAGCGCCGAGTGATGCGGCTTTGCCGAGTGGTGCGAGCCTTTGGCGAATGGGGCGCGGCTGACGCCGCGAGTGGTGCGGCGCAAGCGCCGAGTGATGCGGCTTCGCCGAGTGGTGCGGCTTCGCCGAGCGGAGGAGCCGCGTTCCAGCTTCGCGCATTGAACTTGGCGACAAAAAGTGTTAAAATAACGGGGTACCACAAACACGAAAGGTCATTCAGCTTATGCCCGCAGTGACGTATAAACTAATAAAGCAGTGCAAACAGTCCGGGGCAAGGCTTGGTAAGCTGATAACCCCTCACGGGGAGATA
This sequence comes from uncultured Clostridia bacterium, assembly GCA_947304585.1. Taxonomy (GTDB): domain Bacteria; phylum Bacillota; class Clostridia; order UBA1212; family UBA1212; genus UBA1212. The sequence goes on from CAMZBI010000005.1 coordinate 4,412, forward strand.
GACACACCTGTGTTTATGCCGGTGGGCACCCAGGCTTCTGTGAAAGGCATTTCGCCGGAAGAACTGAAGGAAGTCGGTGCGCAGATCATTCTTGGCAATACGTACCATCTGTTTCTGAGACCGGGGCACGAACTGGTGAGAGAAGCGGGCGGACTGCACAAGTTTATGAACTGGGACGGCAGCATCCTTACCGACAGCGGCGGTTTCCAGGTTTTTTCCCTCAGCGATCTCCGCAAGATAACGGAGGAGGGCGTGCATTTCAGGTCCCATCTCGACGGGGCGAAGCTTTTTCTCAGCCCTGAGAGCGTGATGGAAATCGAAAATGCCCTTGGCGCGGACATAATCATGGCCTTTGACGAGTGTGCACCTTACCCGTCGTCCTACGATTACACAAAAAAGTCCCTTGAGCGGACCACCAGGTGGGCGGAGCGGTGCCTGAAGGCCCATACGAACACTGAAAAACAGGCTCTTTTCGGGATAGTGCAGGGGGGAACTTTTGCGGACCTTCGGAAGCAGTCGGCCCGGGAGATAGTGTCGCTGGACTTTCCGGGGTATGCCATTGGCGGGCTCAGCGTCGGCGAAGATACTCAGATCATGTACGACATGCTGGAGGAGACGGTGCCGGAGTTGCCTGCGGACAAGGCAAGATACCTGATGGGCGTGGGGCGACCGGACAACCTGGTGGAAGGCGTTATTCGCGGAATCGATATGTTCGACTGCGTGCTGCCCACGAGAATCGGACGGAACGGAACGGCTTTGACGTCGAGGGGCCGGGTGATCGTGAGGGATGCGAAATATGCCCACGACTATTCGCCAATAGACCCCGAGTGCGACTGCCCAGCCTGCAGAAAACATACGAAGGCTTACATCAGGCATCTTCTTAAGGCAGGCGAGATGTACGGGCTGAGGCTCATGACGCTGCACAATCTGAGATATCTGCAGAAGCTGATGGCGGACATCAGGCAGGCGATCATGGACGACAGGCTGCTGGACTTCAGAGACGAGTTTTATGCAAAACTTGACGGAAACAGGCCTTAAAACAGTATGAGCAAAAGGGTATTACAAGATAATTCAATGTTCATTTGAGATACTTGAAAGTTGCCGGAGGCGGTGCTTGAAGAGCCGCAGATCCGAAATCAATAAAAATATACGCGGTGCGATGCGCCGCAGCAGAAACATTACGGAGGTTTGTATGATAAGCAGAAAAACAACGTTATCGGCGGGAATTGCCGCTCTGGGAATTGCCGCGTCAAACATATTGGGAACGGTTCTTTCGTTTGCCGACGGAGAACCCACTGCAGCTCCGGCAACACCCACAGAAGATCCGGCAAATGCTCTCAGCTGGTTCCAGAAGATTCCGGCGTGGGTGCTCATAGTCGTTTACGTGGTGATCCTTGGCGCCATGTTCTACTTCCTCATCATCCGCCCTCAGCGGAAACGCAGGAAGGAAGAGGAGGAGATGAAGAACTCCATCACCCTGGGCCAGGAAGTGGTTACCATTGGCGGCATCGTGGGAACAATTGTCAATATCAAAGACGACAATATCACCATTCAGACTTCTATTGACAATTCCCTTGTGGAAGTGAAGAACTGGGCGATCAGAGAGTATTCCAAGACCGAAAAGGCAGAGGAAAAGAAATAATATAAAAGTACGGGCAGAGCGGAGACCTTGGTGAGGGCCTTGTTCTGCCCGTTACTGCATTGAGGGCGCTTCAGGACGGTTTTGCCGCGGAGCGCAGATCCAGATAAAGTTGCGGACCGGGAGGCGGATTGGTATGAAAAAAATGGTCAATAAAATTGCAGGAGGCACATCGTTGGTGCTTGCATTGGTGATCGCCCTGCTGTTTATGTTTTCAGGATGCGTGAATACCCCCGACGACCCGGATCCCCTCATTGACCCTACGGAGGAACCTGTTGAAATGAGAGACATTACGAATGATTCGCCTCTTGCGGATTCGATCCTTTACGCAAATCAGATGGCCAACGGTGTCCAGGCAAGGTACATCGAAGGCACGGACAGATCGAAATATGAGATCCTGAACAAGCAGATCAGGATAGTGGAGACCCTTGACACCGACGGCAAGCTTGGCATTGAGAGCATAAGCGAAAGAAACGGTGGCACGTATCTCACCAATTCCATGTACTCCTACGTTGTGGATAAAAATGGTACGGTATGGCAGGACAACTATTCCACCACGGTGGGCAGGATCAACACCACCAGGCTGGGCTATTACTACTACGAAGTGTTCCTGAGAGATCAGGGCTTCGGAACTGCGGAAAACGGCAGTTACAAGTATGCCGACGAGACCGTGCTCAGCGATTTCAACGACGACTGGTATGCCTCGAGCCACTGCAGAATGGAATACGACAAGGGCAAGTCGGTGACCATGGTTCTTACGGAAGGACTGGATCCCTATATCTGCAAGGCGCTGACCAAGCCGGTGCCCAAGGAAAAGGCGACCCACCTTGCCATCACCATTGCGGCGGAGGGTTCCGCAGGCAGAACACAGCTGTTTATCTACGACAAACAGACCAAAAACTTCAACGCGGAGCAGATGATCAATTTCGAGCTCTCCTGCGACGGCAAGCCCCACACGTACGTTTTTGACATCAGCGGGATATTGAAGGACGACCTGCAGGGAGTCCGTCTCGATGCGGGCAAGATCCCCGGGGAGAGATACACCGTAAGCGACGTGAGGGCGGTCACCGTTGGCGACTGCGTACATGCACTTGGCGAGAAGACCCTTGACGTTTACCCCGACAAGGTCCACCAGAGCTTCAGACTGCTGGCCACAAAGGGCTACGAAGAGGTCAGCGAATTTGGCATGATCTGGGAGATGCCAACGGACAAAGTTGAAGCGGTGCGCATCCGGGACAACGACGGCGCCCACGAGGACACCAACGTTGACGAGAATACGGTCCAGTACGTGGCCTTTAAGGTCAAGGACGCTGGCGTTGTGGCGATCATCATTCCGGACGACGCTTCGACACTTAAGACCTCCGTCACGATCGAAAACGGCAAATACGTGGTGAGGCAGCTGGCGGGCGGTCAGCTCAAGCTGAAAGAGGGCAAGGACTGCTACTTCGGACACAGGATATACACCGATCCCACAGGGAATCTCGGCGCCGTTGACAACGTGGCCTGGGAGGAGAGGAACCCTATTCCTGCGGAGAATTTCACGGTCAATGCGGGCTCCAGCAACGCCAAGATCACGGGCTACAACAAGCTTAAGGGCTATTACATCACCACAGTGAACGGTACCCATTGGCCAAACGTATTCAAAGAGGGCCACAGAAACGACTACTTCATTTCGGATATAACCGTAAAGGCGGATTACACCGACAGAAACATCTACCTCTGCGTTTGGTCCTACCCGGGAACCATCGAGTGCGCAGTGCTGCTTGACGAGGACAACGTCCAGGTGCCGGTGCCGATGCAGGTATGCAAAAACTTCGACTGCGAAAAAGAGGAGATGGTCTACGATCCTGTTGACTATTCCTACAGCAACTCCATATTCCCGCTGGTGATGAAATCGGGCAGCACCGTTACCTTCTCCGACATCCACCTCTACGTCAACTGGGGCATTTACCAGATCAAGCAGCTTTCGTCGATCCAGTTCTTCGTATCCTACTATCACCTGTCCACGGGCTGCAGCGAGTCGAACTGCATCAGTATTTACGGAGTTTTCGGAAAAGACGGCTTCCTGCTCCCGGACTTCAGAGGACACAGCGGAATCAGGTGGGATACCGATCCCCAGTTTACCTCGGTGGCGACTTCTAAGGCCACGTCCTATTACGACAACAGCGGCAAGCTCATCATGAACGAGTACACCGGGTCCAAGATCAACAGCTCAGGACCCTCGTACGCGGACATTGAGTATTCCTATATTTCCGACAGCGGCGCCTTCAAATACACGATCCGCCACACGGAATTCCCCCAGACGGACGAGAACAGGACCTATTCTGTGATCAGCCTGACCTTCCTCAAGGACCTCACCCTCAACGACGTCAGAAAGCAGCTCACCCTTCTTTCCCAGGACAGCCGCAGCGACTATTTCCGGGAAATGAGCTACAGGGATCCCGACGGCAACAGAGTCCATGTTGATCTCGTCACCAGCCCGAGAGGCGAGACCTACTACACCCTCAACGGCAAGCAGGGCTGGTATGCGTACTACCACAGCTGCACCAGAACGGTTCCGGAGCACGTTAACGGCGAGACCGACCCGATGAACTATGCGGTGATCATCAAGGACGCGGACATAGTCATTGGCGGAAAGGCCTGGAACGGCAACTTTATCCTTCGCGACAGCTTTGGCGGCAATCTGAACTACTCGGCCCTCTCCCTTGACCTTGGCAAGACCACCTTCAAGAAGGGCGACCACATCAACTTCGAGTTCCTGATGCTGCCCTGGGCAAACCGGGACCTTGCCTCCGACTCCAACATCACCATGGTGTTTGAGGATTCAGTGGAAAAACCGCTCACGGTCGTGAACGTAAAGAAGGGCACAGCCGTTGACGAGCCTTATCTTGCAAGGATCATCTGCGACGCCAATGAGGCCGAATTCACGGTTGGCGGCGGCCGCAACAGAAACGTGGTCCGGGTCGACGGATTCACCAAGCTCACCCGTCCGGTCATCGAAATAATCGACGCAGCCGGCAACGCCACGCCCTACGTCACCAACGTCAAGGAATATGACGGTTACGCGGTCCATATGGGCAGGGACGGCACCTATTCATACTCCTTCGTTTACGAGGCCGAAACGCCTGACGATCAGGTGACCTTCAGGATCCACGTGGAATAATTGATACAGATTTTGTTGAGGCAGGCTTTCGGACAAGGGGTCTGCCTTGATTTTGACGGATCGGATGTCACACCGGTTTGGGCGGCAGTGATTTTTAAGAAACGGTTGACGGTTTATGTGGTTTGAAGTTTTTATAGGACTGATGATACCTCTTGTGGGAACGACTCTCGGGTCGGCCTGCGTTTTCTTCATGAAAAAGGATCTGAGCCGCGGCGTTCAGCGGGCTCTCACCGGATTTGCTGCAGGCGTCATGGTTGCCGCATCCATCTGGAGCCTTCTCATCCCGGCAATGAACCTCAGCGAGCCAATGGGCAAGCTTGCTTTCATCCCTGCCTTCATAGGCTTCTGGGTAGGCGTTCTGTTCCTGCTGCTCCTCGACCGGATCATTCCCCATCTTCACATGTTTGCGGAAAAGGCGGAGGGACCCAAAAGCAGGGCCAGAAGAGACACTATGCTTCTGCTGGCGGTAACGCTCCACAACATTCCTGAGGGCATGACCATCGGCGTTGTTTACGCAGGACTGCTCTCCGGCTCGACGGAGATCACGGCAGGTGCGGCACTGGCGCTTTCGATAGGAATGGCACTTCAGAACTTCCCGGAGGGCGCCATCATATCGATGCCCCTTCACGCAGAGGGAAAATCAAAGGGCAGAGCGTTTCTCGACGGTGTTCTCTCGGGAGCGGTGGAACCGGTGGCGGCTCTTCTCACTGCGCTTTTTGCAAGCATTGCGGTACCGGCAATGCCTTACCTTCTCGCTTTTGCAGCCGGGGCAATGTTTTACGCCGTGGTGGAGGAACTCATACCTGAGATGTCCGCAGGCGAGCACTCCAACGTGGGGGTCGTTATGTTTGCAGTGGGATTTACACTGATGATGGCGCTCGACGTGGCGTTAGGCTAAGCGTTTCCGTAAAGATTCAATCTATAATTCAGGAAACAGTTATCCGGATAATCGATTGAATTGAGAGGTTGAAAATTACACGCTGCACAGCATTGGTCTATTCTCCCGCAATCACTTTTGAATAATACACTATCATCAAATCCACCATTCTTCCGTAGCTGTGGGTGCCGTCGGGGATGTCGTTGGCTTTGAGGTAGGTGTCGTTGACGGCTTCCGAGACTTGGCTGACCACGGGGGCTTTCTTTTTGTAGGCGTCCCAGATGGCATTGGCGTTGCGCATGTCCCGGGAGATCCCATCCGCGTCGATGTCGGGGTCGCTCCATACTGCGGCCCATTTGTCCTTGTCGTAGGAGTAGAGCATGTTCATTGCGTATGAGTAGCCGTTGTAATATCCGCTGTAGACGTAGAGCGGATCGGGGTTTGAGATCGACGCAAGGTAGCCGATGAAATTGGCCTCGTCCTCCTGGGCAAAACCCAGCTGGTGGGCAAGCTCGTGACAGGCGGTAAAGGGCGTGTCGTAGGAGGGAGAGTTGGTGTTGACGATGGATTCGGTGTAGACGATTGGGAAAATGCCGGCGATCTGCTCGTAGCTCATGATCTCGGAAAAGAGGGCGGGCTTTGGCTGCACCAGGTAGCCGGAGAGGCAGGAAAACTCGCTTGAAGCGGCGGCAAAACCGTCTGGGGATAGGCTGAACAGCTCGCTCTCCGACCGGCTGTCGGAAACCACACCGTTTTCGTCTGTTGCCAACGCACTCCGGGCCTCAGTAGCTTTTCGCCCTAAATATAGGCAAAGCGCCTCCAGTTCGTCAAGGCTTGACTCCCGGGTTTCGAGGCCTGAGACCTCTTTGAAGGTCAGGGAGCGGTAGTTTAGACCGCCGTAGACGAAAAAGTTGCCGCCAACAAGCATCGCGGTGATGAGGACGAGGACGAGAAGCCTGAGAAAGCCCTTGACGGCTTTTTTCTTTCTCACTGCAAGGACCACAGATCTGACGGTGCAGAACAGCAGCCCGCCAAGGACTGCAAAAGCCGCGATCAGGACCAGCGTCTCTCCGACGGAGAAGGGGACAAGGGAGGCGAGGAATTTCATTGGCGCCGTGATCACCGGGAAGATGCCTTCACTGTACACCTTGCGCACCGTGCTTCCGTGACCTGCGGCCAGAATATAGACCAGAAAACCCGCCAAGAGCCTTATCAGAGAAGCGCAAAAGACCGCCGCCAATACTTTCCTGACAGTGTTTTTTCTGAAATAGTCAAAAAATCTTTTTCCCGGCATCGTTACACCTGCTTTCGGGCCTTCAAAGTTTCTTTCCGGCGGCAATGAGTGACGCCAAGGCAGCGCAGCCTTTTTCAATGTCGTTCCAGGCAGCGTCAAAATCATCCGTGTACCAAGGGTCCGCCACGTCCCCCGGAGTGTCCGTGTAGTCCATCAGAAGCCTCAGCTTGTTTTCCGGGTCGCCGCCAAAGATCCTCAGCATGTTGCGGATGTTGGCCCGGTCCATGCCGATGATTATATCATATTTTGAATAATCGCTGCGGGTTATCCGGTGTGCGGTCTTGCCGGCGCAGTCAATACCGTGCTCTCTGAGCTTTCTGCGGGCAGGCGGGTAGACCGGGTTCCCGAGCTCCTCAGAACTCGTTGCCCCGGAACTTACGGAGACGTTGGCGGCTGCGGGGACGTCCAGGAGCATTTTCCTGAGGCAAAATTCAGCCATTGGGCTGCGGCAGATGTTGCCGTGACAGACGAAGAGTATTTTAATCATTTCATTTTCCTTGTTTTACCATTTTGATTATGCGCAATATAATAAACCCCTGTTTTTTTGATTATGCGCACCTTTCGCTGTTCTATTTAGGCTGAAAGATGTAACGACAGTTCGGATCCTGCTGTAGCAGACTAAGAGTATTTTCAGCACGTTATTTTCTGTTTCTTCAAAGTTTTTTCGCAAAAAGTACCGTTTCTTCCAACTTTGCCTAAGTACATCACTTGAAGCGGATTCGTCATTAATCGGACCGGCTTAAAATATGATAAGTACCGATTTATTTTTAATCAACTCTACAAATGAAACGTTATCTACCATTTCTGTAACAAAAAACACAGAATGATCCGGCTGTTCTTTGATGTATGTAATTTTGCGTTCATCCTTTCTCCATAACGAAATATCCCTTTCGTCAATCTCTCCGTCGCGAAACAACTGGCATAGAATACAGTCATTACTTTTGTATGAAACGGGGACCGGTGTCCGTGCAGAAAAGAGATTCCTGATTTGTGCTGCGGCTTCAAGATGAAACTTATAGGTATCTCTATCTTGTGAATAAACTGTAAGCGATTCTGTTTCAGGGTAATACCATGAAACGATCTCTGCCAAGATTGTGACGGAAATCTCTCCGGCATTTTTCTTTTTTGTTCTGCCGCTTGCCAATACTTCGCCAGGCACGGGCCATTCATTATAGAGCCTTTTGATCCACTCCGCATAGGCTTCTATATCCAGAGAATCCTTGTTGCCAACATGTCTCCGCAAATATGACTTCACGCTCACCACCAAAGAAACTGACGCCAATACCATTTGGTAAAGATTGCCTTCTTCGTATCCGGTAAGGCCTGAATAAGATTCCTCGGCAATTGAAAATACCGGATACCCGTCATCGATCAGTTTCTGAACAAATTCTGCTCTTCCTGGCGCATCCTCAATTTCAGTCAGCACCCATTTGGGAATCAGTATTAGTTCGTAATCTTTTAAGATGCTATCGGGTTTAATGCCGTTGTTTTGCAAGCTCTGCATGAAAGAAACGGAAGAAGTATCCATGATGGCGATGCGCTTTTTATCTATTTTTGTTACTTCTTCTATCCTTATCATCCGCTTGCCCTCGTTATCAGTTGAATCTCTTTAACTATATTTTCAAGGAAAATCTCATTATCCGCATGATACTTTAATTCAGGATCGGCTTCTTTGCTCTTTTTTATCCGGTCATGCAGGTAGGATGTATTGACCACGTATGAAGGTGTGACCAAACTGTCATCAAGGCCAAGTCTGCGGAACCTGTCCGGCATGTCATTGATTTTTAAGTCTATTATTTCCTTTATTTGCCTCTTAAGACTATCATTGCCACTTTGTACAGCATCTTCATAAAGCGAAATAAGTACTGCTTTGTAAGAGGCCTGAAAAGCCGACATGCAGTAAAGCGTTTTCGAAATAATGTCAATTGCAGGAAGATCGGCGAAGTATCTGTCAACTCCCCGGAGAAGCATACATGAAGCAAAGTACTCGGCTTTTCTTTCTTCCATCATATTGTCGTTCTCGATAATATGGTCGAATGATACCTTGTCAAACAACAAATGGTATATTTCATGCCATGCGGCAAAATACTGGTTTGCACGGGGGAGTGCGGTATTAATGACCGGAATGATCTTGCCTTCTTTGACGTATATGGCGCCGCTCCAGTACTTGTCTTCTATTGGCATTTGAACCAGACCGAATTCGCGAAGTATCAACAATGCAAGCTGGGGAACAGAGGCAACCCGTATTACAGAGGTGTTCCTCTGCAGCTCCAACGCCTGTGCAGAAACTTTATCGGCTATTAGTTTGTTCTGTTGTATGACTGTATCAATATTTGACGCAGTAATGATCTCGCTCATGTCGATACCTCCTCAATAGTAAACTTCGCACAGATCTATGATATCAAGCAACAGATCATATTGTTTTTTTGCAACGTCACTCATCTCATGGTCTTCGGGGGCGTTTTGTGAGTAAACAGCTGTTGCAGGCGTGCTACGCGAAGAAGAATAGAGCAGAAGTTCATCAACAGACATATTCATCGTCTTCAAAATTTTTTGAAGATGCCGGTCAAACGTAGTTTTACTGTCTATACTGCCGTTCAACAGTTTATCAAGTGTAGGCCGCGATATCTCGGTTTTTTTTGCAAAAGACACCTTAGTATAGCCTTTGTCGCGAATGCAGTCTTTCAATTTTGATGCCACCAGGCCTCTTTGGTCAAACAATTCATCAAACATCATCATGTTGGTGACCTCCTTCCTTCAGGCACTGTTATTATACGCCAACGACAAGTATTATTCAATGACTTGTAAAAAATTTTTTTACATTTCTGCTAAGCCTAAGAAAATCCGGTGAAGCAGGATAAAGTTCCGTGAGTCACCGGATGTTCTCTCATGAGCAGTGTGTGCTCCTCTTGCCGGCGGGAGTGTTTATATTTCCGAAACAAGCCTTTCGATCGTCCCTTCGTAATCATCGCCAATGAGCGTCACCGCGCCGGGAGTCTCACCAAAGCCCTCTCTGTACACTGCGTTGTCCCGCTTAAGGGTCTCGGCGTCAGGGCAGACCTCGCCTCTTGATTCAACGTCGCTTTCGTGGAGGCGGATGGCGGTGATATTGGCGTCAATAAAACTGTCAGTCATGCAAAGGCAGACGAACCTGATCCGGGACAGATAGAAGTCGTCAAAACCGGTTGCCCAGTCGAAGGGCACGTAGCAGCCTTCGACGATCATGTCCTGGTTGTTTTCGATGGCGGTCTTGATCATTTCACGCACTATTGGCCAAAGGTAGGCGGTCAGTTCTTCGTCGTCCTCCGGGGTGAGGGTGGTGTTGCCGCTGCGTATCAGGCCCATCTTCAGGTGATCGATGGACAGGCAGGGAAACAGGTGTTTCTCGATGAGTTTTTTTGCAAGAAGGGTCTTGCCGGTGTGGCTTGCGCCGGTGATCAGTATGACCATGTTTTACCTCCGGTCGGCGCAGGATCCGGGCCTGCGGTCAACGGTAATTATAGGAAAAATCGGCGGCTTTGTCATTCCTTTTTAGCCCGCGCCCGGCGGAGACCAACGGCGGTAAAGGCGGAAACGGCGGCTCCCGAAGCATGACTGAGGCAGGACCGCAGAGCAGAAAAGGTTTGCTTTAGAGGCGCCAAAAGACTAAAATTTCGTTGGAAAGAAATTGAAAACTGACAGTTCACTTCACCGGGAAACCGGCAACGGAATGCAGACGGAGGTTATATGAAAGATTTTTACAGGCCCCTTAGAATCACTCACGGTTATTTCGGCTTCAGCGACGACGAACCCTTTGAGGACAAGGTCAGGAAGACCGAGAGCCGCATCAAGGCGCTGAAAGAGAAGGGCTTTGGCGGCATCGTCACCAACGTTGGGGACAAAAATTACCTCCACAACGAGGAAGAGTGGCGGCTGATGCGCGAAAAGGAGAGGATCTGCCGGGAAAACGGCATGCGGATGTGGCTCTACGACGAAAAGGGCTACCCCAGCGGCGGCGCCTGGAAAGAGACCCTCACCGCACATCCCGAATACGAGGCAAGGTCCCTTGTAGCGGTGGCGGAGGTCCTGGGGCCTGGCGAGAAAAAGGTTTTCACTCTGCCCTACGGACACGAGAGCACGGTCTGCGTTGCAGGCTATACAATGCCGGGGGAGAAGACCACGGATGCGGAGCTTGACAGAGGTCCTGCGTTTACGGGCAGGGACGACGTGACCGAGGTCGTGAACGACACCGACGCCAATATGCTTGTCCTTGGCTTCTACGTGAAGAGGGCTTTTGAAGGGGCTCACTGCCAGAACAACGTGTGTGCCTCGAGGCGGTACATTGACGTCAGCAGCCCCGAGGCGGTTGGCGAGTTCATTGCCAATACCTACAAAAGATACACGGACTGCCTTGAAGGGTGTTTCGCAGAAGAGGTTGGGGACGAGCGGGAAAACGCGACAGTGGAGGCCATCTTCACCGACGAGCCCTCCTACATGGGCCACTATATTAATCAGGGAATCAAGACCCCTGCGATCGACCACAAGCCGGATCCGGACATCCCGTTTTACCCCGTCATCAACTGGGGCATGCATATGATCCCGGAGTTCAAAAAGCGGTACGGCTACGATCTGACCGAAAACCTGGTTTACCTTTTTGCCGGCGGTTCCCCGAACGCGAGAAGGGTGCGGCAGGATTACAACGACCTGGCAAGCTATCTCTTCGAGACAAGTTTCTTCGCGCAAATAGGGGATTTTTGCAGTTCAAAAGGTCTCATGTTCTCCGGCCACGTGCTTCTTGAGGACGAACTGAAACTCCACGTCCGCTTTGAGGGCAACATCATGCGGTTTCTCTCCCACATGCACATACCAGGCCTTGATATGCTCCACTCCCTTCCGGAGGTGGTGAGGCGCTTTGCCTTCACGCCAATACTTGTCCGCTCCGCTGCGGAACTCTACGGCAGAAAGCACGTAATGGACGAGGTTTCCGCCCACGCCCAGGGTGGCAACGTAACAGAAGATCAGGTGGCCTGCTCACTGTTGCTCCAGCTGGCCCTCGGCGCCGACATATTCACTTCATACTACAACGACTGCCAGTACACCCCTGAGTTCTGGCGAAAGATCAACGGTACGATCTCCCGGGCATCAGAGACTTTGGGCGAGCGGGACTTTGGCAATGCGGTGATCTACTACCCGGTGGACACGGTCATGTGCCTCCAGAAGCCGGGAACGGATTTCGACAACGCCCCCTCCGAGCAAACCCTCATCGACAAGTGCCAGGAAGGCTTAGAAAAGGCAATGAATCTTTTCATAGATTCTCTTGTACCCTTTATTTTCGCGGATCCTGACGGACTGAAGGAGACCGTGGCAAGAAAACCGGCCCTTGCGGTGGTGCCCGGCTGCCTCCTTACGGAACGGACAAAGGCCTTTATTAAGGAACTTTCACGCATTTCCACAGTGGTGTTCTTCGATCCTGAGTGTGCCTTTGAGAGCGAGTACCCGGAGGCCGGGGCCCTCGGAGCAACGATACTCTGCGGCGAAGAGGCCCCGGCTGAGCTTTGCGAAAGTGCCGCTTTCGCAAAGCTCAGAGAGGGGCTGCCCGCCGGAGGCCTGACTGCCTGTGCCTCCGGCGCGGTCGCGGCCTACGGCCGCGGCCCGGGCGGTGCAAGGACCGCCCTGATAGTAAACAGCGCCTCGGAAGAGGTGCGGATAAGGCCTCTCAGGGCGGACAAACTGCCGCCCAAGGCAGCCCCTCTCTGGGGCGGAGCCCCTGAAACGGCGGAAAAAGGCGAAATAGTTTTGCCGCCCTACGGTGCAGCCGTCCTGACTTGGGAAAACCACTGACCTAAGCAAATGATTGACCCGGGAAAACGACTGACCCAGGTAAATGACTGACTTGGGAAAAGGATGACGAAAGGAAAACTGCCTTGTACTCGATAGAAAACCCTTGGATAAAAGAGCGGGAAGCTACGCTTTGCACCTGGAAATTTGATTATAACCGCGGTTACGTTGGCAACACTTCCGTGTCGCTTCTCAATGACTTCATGTGCCTGTCCGAAAGGCAGATCGTCGACTATGCCCGCATGATAAAAGCCTGCGGATTCACCGGCATCCAGGCCATGGATATCTGCGCCGCCTGGCGGGCTTCCGGCTCTCCGGAAAACGTCCACGACAAGTTGAAAATGCTTGCCGATGCCTGCCACGCCAACGGCCTGAACTTTACCCTTTGGTGCTGGGCCGCAGAGTTCTCCGGCCACGGCTGGACCGAGCCTTTTGCGGTATACCGGAACAAAGAACCGGGCCGGCCAGCCTTTGAGGACCCGGAGGTATTGGCGGTTTTTGAAAAATATTACGGTATTTACGCGGAAATGGCGCCTTACTGCGACCGGGTCATTGCCCACTTTTTCGACCCCGGAAACCTGTCGGACACGGAGAGCATCATTTTCTTTCTCAAGCTTTTTACCGAAAAATTCCGGGCCGCAAACCCTCTCGTAAAGATCGGCGTTGACACCTGGGGCTGCCCCGGAGACTACCCGGAAAAGCTTGTGGCGGCAGGGCTTAAAGACGTTATGCTGATGGAACTGCCTTTTCTCCCCGCCTGGCGGGAGGAGGGCAAACGGGCACGTTTCCGGCAAGGGGTCAAAGACATTGGCTGCGGCCTTGGCGTGTGGGGCTGGTACACTGCGGACATGGAGATCGACCAGCTGGCCACGATGACCGTCAACAACAGGGTCTTGAAGCACGTGCTGAACACCGTCCGGGACCAGGGCGACTCCGTCATGACCCCGGAATACTGGAGCGAGACCGACTCGTACCACATACTGAATTTCTTTTCGCTTTACGCCGCGGGACACCTTCTGGCCAACCCCGACGACGATCCGGACAGGCTGCTTTTCGACAGCGCCCTCGCAATCACCGGCAACGCCAATGACGCGAAAGCCTTGACATACGTCCTCGAGGTCATACGGGACGCCAGATCCGGCAACACCTGGGACACCTACTGGTGGACATCTCCGGGTTACGTTCTCAAAACCCAAAACCCGAACGACATCCTGCCCCGGGCCAATGAGGCCATCACAAGGCTGGAAACTCTGATACAACTACCTGAGCCCTCCGGCGGCATTCCCTTCCCGCTGAAACGAAATCAGCTCTACAGGCTCATGCTGCCCCATCTCCACCAAATCAGGCAGTACAGCGAGTTTTGCCGCGACCTTGCCAATATAGAAGAGCAGAAGGCCCTTGGCGCAGACGCCAATACCCTCCAGAAGCTCGTTGACGAACTGGACTGCGAGATTCCCGAGTACAACTGCGTGACCGGACTCTGGGGCCAGCCGGAGGCGAGAGAGGCTTATCAAAGATGCGAACGGTTCTGCAAAGAAAACGGTCTCAAGGCGCCGGAGAGAAGCCCCTCAGTTAAGTTTAAATTCAAAAGGAGAATCGTCGACCGGCTGGAAGTTGCCCAGAGAGCCTTTAAGGACAGACTGTCCGTCGATCCGATGTTTTACGAAGGCGGGCTTGCAGGACCGGAATTTACCCAAAGAATCATGGACGAGCTCTTTGAGGAAGGCGTTCTCGGCAAGGACGAAAACGGCAGGTATTACCTCACCGCGTGGCAGGATCTGAGGTTTGATTTTTCATATTGACAGCGAAAAACGGCTTTGAAAAATAATTCCTAAAGCCGGGAGAACCGCCCCGCACGATAAAGAGATTACTGTTAACGCGCGCGACAGCCTCGCATCACTCGCGGAACGAAGTGACGCGCCTCTCTCGGCGAAGCCGCACCACTCGAGCCGCAGGCTCGCACCACTCGCATCGTCAGCTGCGCACGCTTGAGCCGCACCACTCGAGCCGGAGGCTCGCACCACTCGCGGCGTCAGCCGCGCACGCTTGCGCCGCACCACTCGAGCCGCAGGCTCGCACCACTCGCGGAACGAAGTGACGCGCCTCTCTCGGCGCTTGCGCCGCACCACTCGAGCCGGAGGTTCGCACCACTCGCGGCGTCAGCCGCGCTTGCAAGTTGCTCCCGGATTTTGTATAATATACCGACAGTTAAGAAGCCTTTCGGCGCTGTCAGGCAGGTCCCGGTCAAGCGGGATGTTTTTGCAAAATGTATTGCATTGGCGGTTGAAAAGAGGTGCATCGGTATGTGGTGGATAATTGTATGGGCTGCGGTATTTGCGGTGATGCTTGTCGTTGAACTTGCCACCTCGGGTCTCGTTTCAGTCTGGTTCTGTGCGGGAAGCCTTGTGGCTCTGATCCTTGCGGTGTGCAATGTCGGCGTGGTCTGGCAGTGGGTGGCCTTCATTGGCGTTTCCCTTGTCACCTTGGCTCTCACGAGGCCCTTGGCGAAAAAATTGCTGAAGAAAAAGACCACACCTACGAACAGTGACAGGATCATCGGCAGCAGAGGGCTTGTCTGCGAGGTCATCGACAATCTGAAGGGCTCCGGAAGCATCAAAGTTGAGGGGCTCGTGTGGAGCGCCAGAAGCGTTGACGAGAGCGTGATCCCGGAGGGAACCTACGTCACCGTTGAGAGGATCGAAGGCGTTAAAGCGGTGGTAAAGCCCTGTGAAGAGCAGGCGGAAGAGACCGGCGAAGAAGGTTCGGTCGAGACCGGGGAATAAAAACAAAAGAGTTTAGATGGTTATAATTGTCAGGCCGGGTGCCTGAAGGAAATACAAGGAGGTTTAAGATGGCTGGAATGTTACTTGCCGGCGAAGGCGTTATTTTCGGAGTTATCGGAGGCGTTGCGGCTCTGATTCTCTTGGTTATTATTACAAGCATTAAGATCGTGCCCCAGTCGAAGGCCTACGTTATCCAGAGGCTCGGGTCCTACTACACGACCTGGCAGACCGGGCTCCATTTCAAAGTACCGATCATCGATTCCATTGCCAAGATCGTTACGCTAAAGGAGCAGGTGGTGGATTTCCCGCCTCAGCCCGTTATCACAAAGGACAACGTTACGATGCAGATCGACACGGTGGTGTTCTTCCAGATCACGGATCCGAAGCTTTACACCTACGGCGTGGACAGGCCGATCACGGCTATTGAGAACCTGTCCGCCACCACTCTCCGTAACATCATAGGAGAACTGGAACTTGACCACACACTGACTTCCAGAGACACTATCAACTCGAAGATCCGGGCGATCCTCGACGAGGCCACGGACCCCTGGGGCATAAAGGTCACCAGAGTTGAGCTGAAGAACATTATCCCGCCCCACGAGATCCAGGATGCGATGGAGAAGCAGATGAAGGCGGAGCGTCAGAGGCGTGAGGCCATACTCAAGGCAGAGGGAGAAAAGGCCAGCCGCATCCTTGTGGCTGAGGGTCTCAAGGAGAGCCAGATCCTGGCGGCTCAGGCCGAGAAGGAAGCTGCAATTCTCAAGGCAGAAGCCATCAAAGAGGCCAAAATCAAAGAGGCCGAGGGTGAAGCTCTGGCGCTGCGTACGGTACAGCAGGCCCAGGCGGACGCCATCAGATACATCAACGAGGCGGATCCGGGCGACGGTTACCTGCTCATCCAGAAACTGAGAGCTTTTGAGGCAGCCGCCAATGGCAACGCCACCAAGATCATCATCCCTTCGGAGATCGCTTCGATAGCGGGCCTTGCCGAGGGTGTGGTCCAGTCTGTGAAGACGGACAATATCGCCAAAAAAGAGGATTAAACTTGGACCCAATCATTAGGGTTTAGTTAAAACGGGCGGGCGCGCAGGCGCCCGCTCTGCGAATGAACTGACAAACATGATACTCATTATCGCGGAGAAGCCCAGCCTTGCGAGGAACATAAACGCAGGCATTGGCAATATGACGAAAAAGAACGGATATTTTGAGGGCGGAAACTACATCGTGACGTGGGCTTTCGGCCATCTTTTTTCGTTGTGCGACATTGAGGATTACGGCGGGACCGCCCCGGGTGAGGGAAAGGCCCGGTGGACCATGGAGGGACTTCCCTGCTTCCCGGAAAAGTTCAAGTTCAAGCTGAGGCGGGACGAGAAGACCGGAAAGCCGGACGACGGGGTCAGGAACCAGTTCAACACGATAAAAGATCTTTGCCTGAGGGATGACGTCAACGTCATAGTGAACGCGGGAGACGCGGACCGGGAGGGTGAGATCATCGTCAGGCTTTGTGTGATCAACGCCTTCGGAGGCAAGGAAAACGCGGAAAAATGCGGGAAAGCCATGAAGCGGCTCTGGCTTCCGGACCAGACTCCGGAGACGGTGAGAAGCGCATTGGCGGATCTGAAAGACGAGACGGAATACGACAACCTGGCCAGTGAGGGCTTTGCCAGGACCTACATCGACTGGCTCTACGGGGTAAACCTCACAAGGTACGCCACCATCAGGACCGGAAAGCTTCTCCGGGTGGGGCGGGTCATCGTGCCCATTGTCAAGGCGATCTACGACCGGGACATGGCCATAAGATATTTCAGGCCCGAAAAGTACTACACCATCGCCTCTGAGGAGGAGACGAAGGGCTGCAAGGTGCAGCTGGTGAGCAAGCTGCGGTTTGAAAACGACAGAAACGGGGCCGGCTACTACAACGCGGTCAAGACCTGCGAACGATACAATGCGGAAAAAGCGGTGGTGACCGACAAAAAGACAAAGCGGGAGACGGTCAAGCCCGGAAAGCTCTATTCCCTGTCGAAACTTCAGAATTATCTTGGCAAGAAATACAAGATGCCCATGGACAAGAGCCTTGCGGTGGTGCAGAAGCTTTACGAGGCGGGCTATCTCACCTATCCCAGGACCAATTCCGAGTACCTGGCGACGGCTGAAAAGGACAAGGTCAAAAAGGTGCTTGGCGTTGTCGCAAAGCTCGGTTACAAAGTCAAGTTCAGGGACGACAAGACCGTTTTTGACGATTCCAAGATCGAGTCCCACTCGGCCATCACGCCAACGTACATCATTCCCGACAAGTCAAAACTTACGGAGGAGGAGATGACTGTTTATTCCGCGGTCATGAGGAGGTTTGCGGCGGTGTTCTGCGAAGCCCCCTGTCTTGCGGACAAAACGGAGATCACCGTAAAAGTAGGCGATCTGGAGGAGTTCGTCCTCAAAGGGACCGTTGTGGTGCAGAAGGGTTTCATGCAGTACGACGACGGCGGGGTGTCCGACAAGCTCCTGCCGCCTCTTGAGATCGGAGACGTGGTGAACATCGATTTTAAGCCGGTGGAGAAGGAGACGACACCGCCGAAGCACTACACCATCGAGACTCTTAACAACTACTTGAAGAACCCCTTCCGGGAGGAAAAAGCGAAGGCCGCAAAGAAAAAGGACGACCGCACAGCTTCCGAAGACGAGGGGGAGGAGACCGAAGGCGGAGGAGACGGAGAGGACGACGCCGAGGAGTACAGAATGATCCTGGAGGGCCTTGAGCTTGGCACCGAGGCCACCCGAACCGGCATCATCGACAACGCCCTCAGGAGCAAATACATCCAGCTGAAAAAGGACGTGTACACGATACTGCCCGACGGCGAGTTTCTGATCGAGGCCATTGGCGGCATGCACATCTCCATGGACAAGCAGCGGACCTCAAACCTTGGAAGAACTCTGAAAAGGATATACAGGGGCACCGAAAAGATCGAGGAGGGTCTTACGGAGGCAAAGGCGGAAGTGGCGGAGGTCTTCGGCAGGAAAAACGAGACCGGCGCTCCCGAGGAGGACACCAATTTCGGGTTTATAGGAGACGTTGCCGGCAAGTGCCCCCTCTGCGGCAAGGACGTGGTGCGGACTTTCTTCGGCTACGGCTGCTCCGGCTATCGGGAGACGGGCTGCAAGTTTTCAGTGAAACTGATCATCTGCGCACGGCCCATATCCATTGCCAATGTAAGGATGCTTCTTGAGACGGGCCGCACGTCAAAGATCAAAGGCTTCAGGAGCAAGAACGGCAACACCTTCGACGCCTGCATGAAGCTTGAGGACGGCAAGGCGGTGTTTGACTTCGGATCGTGAGGGGCTTTTTGCCTACCGACGCAGGAAAACGCAAACTGCAAAGCCTTTCCGAAGCTTGAAACAACCATAAAAAAACGCCGGTTTTTAAATTTTGCGTATTGGTTTTTCACAATGGATTTTTGCCTAAAAATGCGGTGATTTATCAGCAATGACGAAAAAGGCTTTCTGCAGGGGCAAAAAACCGGCGAAAAAGCCCTTTTTTTGTACAAAAAGCCTCTTAAAACAGGGATTTTCAGGGCCGAAAAGGGTTTTTGGGGGCTCCAAAGCCTGCTTTTTCCCCGGGAAAACCTCGAAAATTCCTTAAAATTGAATTTTGCTTAAATGCGGAAAACCGTTTGCAAAAATTTCCGAAATAAAGCACAATTCAAGTGTCAAACGTATACCGCCGGCTTGCCGGCAGTATTTGTTTTAATGAATTTCTACTGAAAAGGAAAAAGAAAGATGAACTACTATTCCGAATCTGTTGACGAAGTTCTGGCGGAGGTCAAAAGTTCTCCTGCGGGACTGACCAAAGAGGAGGCTGAAGAAAGGCTCTTAAAATACGGAAAGAATAAACTGGCGGAGAAAAAGAAGACTCCTTTGATAATCCGGTTTTTCAAACAGATGGCGGACCCCATGATCCTTGTACTGATCGCCGCGGCAGCCATATCTCTTGTCACGGCTATAATCAACGGCGAGGGCTTTGCGGACGTCATCATTATCATGACGGTGGTGGTGATCAACGCGATCCTTGGCGTCTACCAGGAGAACAAGGCCGAGAAGGCCATAGAGGCTCTCCAGGAGATGTCCGCCGCCACCAGCAAGGTCATCCGGGACGGTGTGATGAAGATCATCCACAGCGAAGAACTGGTTGCAGGAGACGTGGTGGAGCTGGAGGCGGGAGATCAGGTGCCCGCGGACGGCAGACTGATCGAGGCTTACAGCCTTAAAGTCGACGAGGCGCCACTCACAGGCGAGAGCGTGCCTGTATCCAAAAAAACAGATGCAATAGAGGCCGAAAACGGAAGGCCGGTTCCCCTTGGCGACAGAAAGAACATGGTCTACATGGGCTGCTCCGTTTCCTACGGAAGGGGCAAAGCGGTGATCGTAAAGACCGGTATGGACACCGAGATGGGCAAGATCGCCGACGTATTGGCAAAGACCACGGAGGGTGAGACGCCTCTCCAGAAAAAGCTGGGGCAGCTCAGCAAGATCCTCAGTATACTCGTGCTTGCGATCTGCGTTGTGATATTCGGTTTTGGCGTTGCAAGGGCCTGGATCGGCACCGGCGCCATTAAGCTTGACACGGTTCTGGCTACGTTTATGACGGCCATCAGCCTTGCCGTTGCGGCGATTCCTGAAGGCCTTGCGGCGGTGGTCACGGTGGTGCTTTCAATTGGCGTCACCAATATGTCCAAGCGCAATGCGATCATTAGAAAGCTCACAGCGGTGGAGACCCTGGGCTGCGCCCAGATAATCTGCAGCGACAAAACCGGAACCCTGACCCAGAACAAAATGACTGTGGTGGAGCACCGGGGAGACGACGAGAAACTGACCGCGATAGCAATGGCCTGCTGCAGCGACTCGACTCTTGACGAAAACGACAACGCAGTGGGAGAGCCCACCGAAAACGCCCTTGTGAATTTCGCGCTCAAACTGGGCATGCCCAAGTACGATCTTGCAAAGGAATACGTCAGGATCGGCGAGGCGCCTTTTGACAGCATGCGGAAGATGATGAGCACCGTTCACGAGAAGGACGGCAAGTTCATCCAGTTCACCAAGGGAGCCCCGGATATTATCCTTTCGAGATGCGCCTTTTACCTCGACGGCGGAGAGATATTGCCAATGACGGAGGAAAAGAAGGCAGAGATCATCAGAGGCAACAAGGAGATGGCCGATAAAGCGCTGAGAGTCCTTGCCGCAGCCGAGAAGTTTTACGACAAAGCTCCCGAGGACTACGCAGCCGAGAATCTTGAGAAAGACCTGATCTTCCTGGGACTCACCGGAATGATCGACCCCATAAGACCCGAAGTGCTTGACGCGGTGAAAGAGTGCAGAAGCGCAGGCATCAGGACCGTTATGATAACCGGAGACCATCTGGACACGGCGGTTGCCATCGCAAAAGAACTGGGTATTTTAGGGGAAAACGAAAAGGCAATAACCGGCTCGGACCTTGACCGTATCCCGGATGAGGAGCTTTCCGAGACCATCGAGCAGTACAGAGTATATGCAAGGGTCCAGCCTGAGCACAAGGTCAGGATAGTGAATGCCTGGAGAGGCAGAGGATTCATCACCGCAATGACCGGCGACGGTGTCAACGATGCGCCAAGCATTAAGAACGCTGACATTGGCGTGGGCATGGGCATCACGGGCACCGACGTTACGAAGAACGTTGCCGATATGGTGCTGGCGGACGACAATTTCGCCACCATCGTCGGAGCGGTCTCCGAGGGCAGAAGGATCTACGACAACATCCGCAAGGCGATCCAGTTCCTTCTCTCCTCCAACATGGCGGAGGTGCTCACGGTATTCCTGGCCACCATGTTCGGATTTACGATCCTGAAGCCGGTCCACCTGCTCTGGATCAACCTCATAACCGACTGCTTCCCGGCTCTGGCCCTTGGCGTGGAGCCTGCTGAACCCAGGATCATGGAGAAAAAGCCCAGGTCCTCCAAAAGCGGTATTTTCTCGGACGGCGTGGGCTTTGACATTGCCTATCAGGGGATACTTACCACGATACTCACCCTGGTCTCTTTCTACATCGGCGAGTGGCTGGCGGACGGCGCAAGTTTCAGCTTCTTTAACATAGCGGACTGCGTTGACGGCATGACAATGGCTTTCGTTACCATGAGCATGGCGGAGATTTTCCACAGCATCAATATGCGGAGCCAGCGGGGCAGTATTTTCAGACTGAAGACCGTGAACAAGATGCTCCTCGGAGCCGCTGCGCTCAGCTTCGTTCTCACCACGTCCGTTGTGTTCCTGCCGGTGGTCAGCGGCTGGTTCGGATTTGCACAGCTTTCGATCCCCGAATATCTCATCGCCATGGGTCTTGCGGTGCTGATCATCCCCTGTGTGGAGATCGTAAAACTGATCCAGCGCAAAACAGCCGGGAAAAAGAAATAAAGATACATGGGCCTGGTGCTGTTCATATTAAACAGTATAATGCTAGGAGTGGGATTGGCGATGGATGCGTTTTCGGTGTCCGTCGCCAACGGTCTCAGAGAGCCTGCTATGGGAAAGAATAAAGTCCTTGCCATAGCAGGCGTTTTTGGCGGTTTTCAGGGGGCAATGCCCCTCCTGGGCTGGCTCTGCGTCCGCACCGTGGTGAGCTTTTTTAAAGCTTTTGAAAAGTGGACTCCGGTGGTGGGCTTTGTTCTTCTGCTTTTCATCGGCGTCAAGATGATCGTGGAAGCGGTGAAGAACAAAGAGACCGGCGAAGAGGAGAAGACAGGAACAGGTATGGGCCTTTTACTGGTCCAGGGGATCGCCACGTCAATAGACGCCCTGTCCGTGGGATTTACGATAGAATCATATGAGTTTCTGCCGGCGCTGGTCTGTTCTCTGATCATCGCGTCCGTCACCTTTGGCCTTTGTGTCCTCGGCGTTGCCGCGGGTAAGAGATTCGGCATGAGGTTTTCAAAGGCTTCCCAGATCGCAGGAGGCGTTATTCTCATCGTGATAGGCGCAGAGATACTGATCAAGGGACTGTTTTTCTGAATCGTTAAAGAGCTTATTCCCGGCAAAGTAGCTGTGCCGGAGGAAAATACAGTCGCAGACCTGAGCTTAGCTTTCTGAAGGGCTGGAGAAAGCATCAGGTCTGCGTTTTTTTTGCAGGAAGAGAACGTTTGTAGAACGACATAGAAAGAAAAAAGCTAAAGATGCCTAAAACAACGACAAACAAATCGCTTATTTTAAAAGAAAATTAAGCGAAATATCGCTTTACCCATTGATATATCGCTTATTATTGGCTATAATTTAAGCGATAGCAGAAAGGAGCAAGCGATTATGAGAGATTTTCACTATGAATTTTTAAAAGAAAAACGTTGGGATAAGGACGTCTTGGGCTATATTGGACTTATCCACGAATACAAAGGAAAGCAACAGCTGTTTTTAAAACAAAAGTCGATGGAACTTTCTCGTCTTGTCGAAATCGCCAAAATACAGAGTACGGAATCATCCAATGCCATAGAAGGTATCGTTACGACGAATCAACGCTTAAAGCAATTAATGCAAGAGAAAACCGCACCGAGAAACAGGAACGAGCAAGAGATAATGGGTTATCGCGCGGTACTCGATATGATCCACGAGAGTTTTGAGTATATGCCTATCAGTGCGAATGTCATTCTTCAATTGCACAAAAAACTCTATTCGCTGTTCCCAACCTCCTTTGGTGGTACTTTTAAATCAACCTCAAACGAGATTGACGAGATTCGTGCTGACGGTTCGGTTATTGTTCGTTTTAAACCGCTTGAACCTTTTGAAACGCCGGAAGCCGTCCAAAGACTGTGCGAAGAATACAATAGGATCATTTCATCAGGGGAAGTCGATCCGCTCGTTGTGATCCCAACGTTTATTCATGACTTTTTGTGTATCCATCCGTTCAACGACGGCAACGGTAGAATGAGCCGCCTTTTGACGACGCTTCTTCTGTATAAAAACGGCTACGTTGTAGGAAAATATATTTCTCTTGAGAAAAAGATTCACGATAACAAAGACGATTATTATGATGCCTTGCAATTGTCTTCCGAAAATTGGCACGAAGGGAAAAACGACGACACAGCTTTTACTAAGTATTTACTTGGCGTAATTCTGTCTGCGTACAGAGATTTTGAAGAACGATTGGAAATCGTTTCCGACAAGAAATCGGCGATAGATATGGTCAAAGAAGCATTCAATGTTAAACTTGGCAAAGTCACCAAAAGTGACATTATGGAACTGTGCCCCTCTCTCAGCCGTTCTACCGTAGAAAAAGCATTACGCGACTTGATTGCCGCTGGATATATATCCAAACACGGCAACGGTCCGGCAACGTTTTATATCTTAGAATCATAAAAAACTTTTCATCAATTATAGAAGCAATAAGGAGTATGGTATGGCAAAAAACATCGAACCTAAATTGAATAAAATTGGCGAATACTTAAAGCTTGAAGACGATACTGTATTTATTATTCCGGAATATCAGCGAGCATACCACACACCGTGACGGGCCCTGTTTTTTTTGACAGAAACGCCCGGAGAGAGTATAATTTAAACACGCAAGGCGGCAGCTGTTCTTTTAAGGGAAACTGCCCCGGAAAAACATAAAACGACTACTGCAATCAGGAGAAAAAACATGAAAGTTTCGGAACTTCTCGGAAGAAGATTTAAGGAAGCCCCCTCGTCCTGCATCATCGACAGCCACAAGCTGACGGTAAGAGGCGGCTACATAAAATACATGGCCAACGGCATCTATTCCCTGCTGCCTCCAATGAAGAGGATCACGCGGAAGATCGAAAACATTATGCGGGAGGAGATGGACGCCATCGGCGGACAGGAAGTTCTTTTCCCGGTGGTGATGCCCGCGTCCCTTTGGGAGGAGTCCGGAAGATATACAAGCATTGGCAGTGAGATGGCCCGCTGGACCGACCGCAGCAACAACGGCATGGTCCTTGGCATGACCCACGAGGAGGCAGCCGTTCACATGGCCAGGAATATTGCCGAGTCCTACCAGCAGTACCCCTTCATGATCTACCAGATACAGACCAAGTTCAGGGACGAGCCCAGAGCAAGGGGCGGTCTCATCAGGGTCCGTGAATTCACGATGAAGGACGGCTACTCCTTCCACACCTCCCAGGAGGACCTTGAGCAGTACTACGAAAAGTGCTTCAAGGCCTACGAGCGGATCTTCAAGAGGGCGGGCGTGAAGAATTTCATTGCCGTGAAATCCGATTCCGGCATGATGGGCGGAAACGTCTCCCATGAGTTTATGCTTCTCACCGAGATCGGCGAGGACACCCTGGTGATCTGCCCTGAGTGCGGATACAGCGCCAATATGGAAGCTGCGGAGTGCATCACCGAGAACGCAAAAGGTGTGGCTGAGCCCCTTGAGAAGGTTTCAACCCCCGGTGTCAAGACCATTGAGGACCTTCAGAAGTTCCTCAAGATCCCCGCGGAAGCCTTCTGCAAGGCCGTTGTGTACCAGAAGAACAAAGACGATGCCTACGTGGTGGTGTTTATAAGAGGCGACCTTGACGTAAACGAGACAAAACTCAGGAACTTCCTGAAAGAGGAGATCCACCCCGGTGTTGTCACCGAGGACTGCGGCATCGTTGCAGGTTTTATTGGCCCCAAGGGACTGACAAAGAACGCAACCGTGGTGTTTGACCGCTCCCTTGAGGGCATCGAGAGCCTGGTGTGCGGCGCCAATGAGCCCGACTTCCACCTGAAAGGCCTGAATATCGCAAGGGATATCGGCAAGGTGCAGTACGCGGACGTTGCCAAGGCTTTCGCCGGCGGCACCTGCCCCTGCTGCGGAAAAAAATCTCTTACCATAAGCAAGGGCATCGAGATCGGAAACATATTCCAGCTGGGCACCAAATACACCAAGGCCATGGAGATGACCTACCTTGACGCCAACGGCGAGGCCCACTACCCGATAATGGGCTGCTACGGCATTGGCGTGGGAAGGCTTGCAGCCTCCATCTGCCAGGAGAGCCACGACGACTACGGACCAATCTGGCCGATATCAATCGCACCCTGGGAAGTTGAGGTCTGCAACCTGAGAACCGACGACCCCAGAGTGAAAGAGACCGCTGAGGGCATTTACGAAGACCTTAAGAAGGCGGGCGTGGAGGTCATTTACGACGACAGAGACGTGCGTCCGGGCTTCATGTTTGCGGATGCGGATCTTTTGGGAGTGCCCGTGAGGGTGGTGGTGAGCCCCAAGACCTGCGACAGAGGAGTCGTTGAGGTGTCTCTCAGGGACAAGAGCCTCAAGACCGAATTCGAGGCGGGAGAGGCGGCTGTTAAAGTCAAAGAGCTTGTGGAAGAGCTCAAGGCCAAACTGAACGCGTAATTATAAAAAAGAACGGCCCGGCGGAAAAACCGGACCTTCTTTGTCTAAAAATCCGCGCCTTTGGGCGGAAAAACAAACAGGAGAAAATGAAATGTCACCGATAAAAAGATTGCTGAAAACTGTTCTTGCCGTGATGCTTGCGGCTGTTCTGACCCTTGGGATAGGGTTTGCCGGAGCGGAAGAGGGCGGAGTTCTTACCACCGGAGCCTCCGGGGAGTTTGTGAGCAGCAAATACGACGCCAACGTCCCCTCCTGGGCGATAAAGGAGAGCAGACGGTACAGCTACGACTTCAGCGAGGAGAAACCATCCTTCTACAACGACGACGGAGGCATCCACATATACAGTTCTGCGGGTTTTGCGGTCAAGGACGGGGTGCTCACATGCGCCTTCAAGAAATCCTTTGCACTGATCAGCGACGGGTTCCTTGGCGACGACTACGGCATCGGCGGCGGAGATCTCTCCTTCAGACTGTCCATGAAGGGCGGCAAGTTCAGCGTGATCCTCAGGGACACCAGTCAGAGCCCCACCAGAAAGGACTCCTATCTGAATTTTGACTTCAACAAGGACGGCACCATCGACGTTGGCGACTACATGGCAAAGCAGAAGATAAAGGGAGCAGTTACCGGCGTTTTCGCCTCCGGCGCCCCTCTCATCACTTTTGAGGACCATGTGACCTACATCAATCTCCTTGTGGACGGAAAGCTGGTTCTCTCCATTGACTACATCGAGACGGCTTCCGAAAACAGCGAATATTCCGTGGCAAACTACGAGTGCAGGCTTGTTTTCAAGGATGGGAACGGCAACGTTATCGGCACCCAGGAAAACTCTCAGCTTCAAAGGGCGGGCAGATTCGTGCTCTCTTTCGACGACCTTGACGGATATATGGACGACCTCTCCTTCGACAGGACTGTGATCGACCAGTCCCTTCCGGACGCCGAGACCAGGGTGATAGATTATTCAAACTGGGTGGCCACGGATGACCTCGGCAGGGTTACTGCTCTTAACAACGAGACGGGAGCGGTAAAACAGGACAAATGCGTAGGTATATTCTACTTCCTCTGCTGGGTCGGAGCAGGGGTCCACGTCCAGGACAACACCAAGCTTTTCCTTGAGTTGGGCATTGGCGGGCTCCAGAGATATCTCACCAAGAGCGGCGGAGAGGCCTACTGGGCGGAGCCCTTCTTCGGATATTACAGAAACACGGACACCTGGGTGTACAGAAAACACGCGTATATGCTTGACGCTGCGGGGATCGACTTCATATTCCTGGACATTTCCAACGGCGAGGTCTTTACCAGCGGTCATCTCAAGCTTTTTGATACATGGCTGAAGATAAGGCAGGAGGGCGGTACCACGCCCCAGATCTGCTTCCTCTGCGGCGACACTCCGGAAATTTTTGAAAAGGATCTCAACGACCTTAGGAAGTCGGGGGCCTTCACCGAGGAAAACCTTCAGAAATACGATGAGCTTTTCTTCAAGTGGGACGGAAAGCCTCTGATCTTCGGCAACACCGAGACTCTTTCAAAGTCGAACCGCGAATTCCTTGAAAACTTCGAGGTCAGGGGCTGCTGGGCCTGGCAGAACAGGGACGGCTACTGGAACTGGATCGAGGAGCTGGACAGGGACGAGGACGGCAATCTCTACATGTATAAAGGCCGCAACATAAACGGCACGTTTGAGCAGCTTGCGGTGGCTCTTGGCCATCACCCCGCCAGCAGCAAGGGAAGAAGCTTCGTACTGGGATCCCAGAACACCAACGGTCAGAGCAATTTCGAATTCTACCTCGACACCACGCCAAAGGGCACCGGCTTTGCCTCCCAGGCGGAATACGTGCTGGAACAGTCGCCAAGGTGCGTCCTTATCACAGGCTGGAACGAGTGGATCGCGGGAAACAGCAGAGGTTCATATTTTATGGCCAACACCCCGGTGAACGACGTGAATTACGTTGACCAGTTCAACCCGGAGTTTAGCCGTGACGGCGAGCCCATGAAGATAAGGGACGGCGTTGGCTTCGGCGACAATTACTACTACCAGATCATCGACTTCGTCCGCCGCTACAAGGGCATGGGCGAACTGAAAAAAGCCTCGGGCCAGGAGGGTTTCGACGGCGCAGGCGCCATGGACAGCAGTTCCTCATCCTTCGAAAGCGTCTGGAATGCTGTGGGACCCGAGTACCGGGATACCATTGGCGACGTGGAATTCCGCAACACCATCTCATACGACGCAGGCTTCAGATACCTGAACGGCACCGGCAGAAACGACCTGGAAAGCGCCAAGGTGAGCCGTGACGAAGACTACCTGTATTTCACCGTCAAGACCGTCCACGACGTCGAGACGGCGGAGGACAGCGCCTGGATGAACCTTTTCATCGACACCGATTTTGATCACAACACCGGCTGGGAGGGCTACGACTACGTGGTCAACAGATACCGGGACGGAAACACTGCATACATTGAAAAACTTGAGAAGGATTCATTTGTCGGAATCAGGGCGGGAGAAGCGCAGATCGCTGTGAACGGCAACAGACTTACCCTTAAAATAGCCAAATCGATCATTGGCGTGTCCGAAAAGAACGGCGTCAATTTCGACTTCAAGTGGGCGGACAACTCCACGGAGACAGGAAACGTGATGTCGTTTATGGATCTTGGTGATACCGCACCGAACGACAGGTTCAATTTCAGGTTTGTGGGAAATGCGGTACAGTACGAGAAAAAAGTTGAGAAGAACGAGAAGGGCTGCGGAGGTTCCGTTGGCGCGGCGGCTGTGCTTGCGGCTCCGGTATTGTTCGCCGCGGCTGCAATGATGAAGAGATCGAAGAAGAGAAGAACGAAGTAAACAGCGGCTTTGAGGCCGGAAGAGGGATCGATGAAAAGAATCAGTCTGTTGGTTTTGGTTTTGGCGTTTTCTGCGGCATTGGCGGCACTGTTTTTCGGGGGACCGATGACGGTGCAGTCTGACGACTGGGAAGGATTTGTCGAGTGCGAATACTGCGGAGAACTGGTGGCCGAGTGGGGACTTTGCGGCAACTGCGGCGGGTGCAACTATGAGTGCAACGCAGACTGCTACGAGGCCCATCACTGCGGCGGCTGTTTCTCCTGCCTAGTGTCGGGAGACCCCAGTTCATATTGCGAAGAGTGCTGCCTGTGCTCCGACTGCTGGGATGAGGACATACACTGCATAAACTGTTTTTCCTGCGGCGAGGACGTGTGCCAGGTCTGCGGTCTCTGCAACACCTGTGCGGAGATCATTGACTATGTGTGCTTCAGCTGCGGAACCAACCACCTCTGCGAGAACGCCTGCCCTAATTTGGACGAGAATGCGATACCCCACTGCACAGACTGCTGCGTGATCTGCGAAGGCTGCGGCGAGTGCTGGCACAGCAGAGGCGGCTATGAGCTTTGCGAGACCTGCGGCAGATGCCCCGAGTGCTGCGAGGACGAGGAGTACCACTGCCCGGTGTGCGGAAGCTGCTACGACGAGGTGGAACGCTGCGAGAGCGGTGCGCCACACTGCTCGGAGTGCTGCGACGCCTTCGGCTACGTCTGCGAGAGCTGCGGCAACTGTTTCTTTGAGGATCAGGACTCCTTCTGTGAGGACTGCGGGATGTGCATTGACTGCGCCGTGGAAAACGAGCTCCACTGCAAAGAGTGTCTGATCGCCCATATCGAGTGCGAGGATTGCGGCCTTTGCATCGACTGCGCTCTTGACAATGAAAAACATTGCGCCGAGTGCGGCAGGTGCTACGAGACAGTTGGCTATTGTCACGAGGGCGGCGACCACTGCGAGGAGTGCTGTGAGGAGAACGGCTGGATCTGCCCGGGCTGCGAGGAGTGCACCGAAGCCACCGGCAACGAGCTTTGCGACCTCTGCGGGCTTTGCTCCCAGTGCTGCCTTGCCAATTCAGAGGCGGCGGGCATTCCGGACGGCCGCTGCGTATACGACCAGACCGCAGAGGGCCACGAGGACCTGTACGTCTGCGAACAGTGCGGACAAGAAAAATATCCCACGGAGATGTGCCAGTACTGCTGGCTCTGTACAGACTGCTGCCTTGACAACTCGGCGGCGGACGGCTGCATCTGCGGCATGTGCATAAACGATCCCGCCTACAAAGGCCACGTATGCGGCCTCACCGTGAGCCATGCGTCTATTATTGGCGTGAGACTGCCGGAGGAGGGAACCCTCAAAACTACGGATGGCATAACTGTTGATCCTTCTGACGGAGGCGTTTACAGCCTGGTTTCCGTCAAGTGGGTCGCAAAAGAAGAAGATCAGTCTTTATTCACGGGTTACAAGGACCCGAAATTCCAAAAAGGCTATGCCTACGCCCTCAAGATCACCTTGGCGGCTAAAAAAGGATACATTTTCGGCAGCAGAGTTGAGGTCTCCCTGAACAACGGAGAGGGGTCCCTCTGTACCGGCTACGTTTCCGAAGAGGGCAAAAAGATCACGCTGACCGTTTATGCGGGATACATTCCCGGGGACAAGGACATTCCCGAACTCCGGGTGGAGCCTGACGTATATCCGGAACTTGGCGCTTCCATCTCGACAGGGGTTACTGTTTCAAAGAGCGGCAGCTACAGTCTCCACAGCGCACTCTGGAGCGCCTACCTTTACAAGGATTTCACCGGCGGCATGCTCTGGAAACAGGGTGAGTTTTTCGGCGGCAGATACTGGGCGATCTACATGATATTTGACGTTGCGGAGGGCTTCAAATTCGGCGACAAGACCGCTGTCTACGTCAACGGACACCTTGCCGACGAGGGCGACGTGAAGATCTCCGGGCTCGACAACGGAAAATACGTGGTGGAAGTCATCCTCTGCTACATAGACGATCCGGAAAAGAACATTGCCAATATCACCATCGACGGCATCAGGCCCATAAAAGAGGGCGAAGCCATGATGAAGGCAGGCGACGTGAAAGTCCCGGATGAGGACAAGGACAAGTACGAGATCGCAAGGCTTGGCTATATAAGAAGGGACAAGACGGGCTACGGCTACTACGAGACCGCCGGAAAGTTCGAGAAGGGCTACTCCTACACCCTCAGCATAACTCTTAGAAGCATCGGCGATCACGAATTCTCGGAGAACACCGTCGCATACGTAAACGGCAAGGAAGTCAGCGTTGCAAACGGCGGCGCAAAACTGGGCTGGGACTCCAGGGGCAGGTGTAACTACATCTACCTGGAATTGCCGATGGGCTATATCGGCACGGCTGAGAGGATCAGCGACTGCAATATCACAGGACTAATAAGGCCCGAAGAGGGAGAGCCCCTCCAGCTTTCGGGGCTCAAAGCCTCCGAAAACGTTGAGATCATCGGCTTCACCTGGGAGCGGGAGGAACAGGAGGGCTACGAACTCTGCAGCACATACGAGTTCTACCACGCGCTTCCCTACAGGGTGAAGATCCGGGTCGCCGCAAAGCCGGGCTATGAGTTTTCCGGCACAAGGTTTGCAATAAACGGTATGGAGTGCCACGAGGTAAGCTACACAGGTTCCGAAGCTACGCTTACGGCAGTTTTTGACGCCTCCACGGCGGTCACGTCGATCGACAACGTCAACATCCTCGGCTTCGAGATGCCCGCCCCTCGTGAGACAATAAAGACCCACAAAAAATCAATTCTTGAGAGCGGCCTTAAGTACAACTGCAGCGGTTTCGAGAGGACAAAAGAGTGCGTCTACATCCTGAAGTCCCTTGACGGCCAGAATTACGGGCTCATCGACGAGTCAAAAGACAAAAAGTTCGTGGCGGGGACCTGCTACGGCATAAGATTTGTGTTCGAGATACTTGAGGGCTATACCGTTCCGGCAGACGCAAAGGCTTTCCTGCAGGGCGCTCCTGCGGACACAGTCAGGGTGGAAACAAAGGACGGCAAAGAATACCTGACCGTGGAAAAATACTTTGGCGTTCTGGAAGATCAGATCACGCCGATATCCACCGTCAACGTATTGGTGAGCGCACCTCAGGCGGGCAACTATACCGCTATTTGCAGCGTCACCGGCGAGCTCAAGTCCTTCCGGATCGTGAGCTTTGAGTGGTACGAGTCGGAGGACGGAAAGACCTACAAGCCATTTGGCGATACGTTCAAAGAGAACGCATACTACAAGATAATCATCCACCTCTCCGCCAATGAGGGCCGGTGCTTTACGGACTTCACCCGGTTTGCGGTGAACGGCACAGGAAACATTGGCGTGTCCGTGAAATCCGGCGAGGCGGTTCTCGAGAAGGTGTTCTTCACGGAAGCCGCCGGCGGCGACGAGACCTACGAGTTTGCCATCAAGGCTTTCCCCACTGTCAGAGAGTATAAAGTTGGCGACCATTTGGATCTCGGCGGCCTTGTGGTGGAGACTTTCGAAAACGGCAAGTGGAACATCTACAAGAACGGCGAGGGCGTTACCGTGAGTCCCTACTACCTCATGGAGGAGGGGGACGAGGTCAAGATCACCGTCTCAAGAGGCGCCAACAAGGATTCCTTCACGGTAAAAGTAACCCCGGAGGTTGTGACGGAGGATACGATCCTTGGAATCGATATCGTCTCGGCTCCTTCAAAGACAAACTATATCGTTGGCGACATCCTCGACACCAAGGGTCTCAGGATCAAAGTGCTGCGGACATCCGGCGAGGAGGAGATTTCCAACACGAAGGAGATGTTTATTTCCCCGGCTCTTCTCAGCACTGAGGGAGCTCAGGAGATCGTTGTGAATTACAAAGGCTTTAAAGCAGGCTTCACGGTGACGGTGAATCCGGACATGCTGGTCAAGGTCCTTTCGTTGACGATCGACAGGCTTCCCGCAAGGACCGCTTTCATTGTGGGTGAGAAGATCAGCCTTGAAGGGCTTGCGGTCTCGGTCGACACCAATGCGGGCAAGCTGTATTTCTTCGACGGCAAGGGCGTTGACGCGGAGATCCCCGAAACGGATGCACCGGGAACCAGGAATGTGGTTATCTCCTACGGCGGAAAATCTGCGGAATTCGAGGTCACTGTTAAAGAGGCGGCTCCCCACGAGCATCTGCCGGGAGAACTGATCCCGGGCACGGAACCCACCTGCCTCAAAACCGGCCTCAAGGCCCATTACGTATGCACCGACTGCGGAAGACTTCTTGACGAAGAACTCACACCTGTTAAATACAGTGAACTGGTGATACCCGCAACCGGCCACAAAGTGTCCGAAAAATGGTTCCACAATGAGTTTTGTCACTGGAAAGAGTGCACGGTCTGCGGGGCAAGGGTTAGCGAACTCTACCTCCACACAGCGAAGGGAATGAGTGAAGCGGATGAAAACGAGCTGCTCAAATGCGACGTGTGCGGAAGAGAGTTTAAAGTGAACGATCTTGTGCAGAACAAGTGGGTATACCCTGGGGTCAATTGGCCCGTTGTTATTGCAGTTATTGCGGTCATACTCGTCGTATTGGCGAGTGCCGCAGTTGCAGTGATCATTATTATCAGGAAGAAAAAATCGAAATAATACAAGCACAGGAGGAAGTCATGGGAAGAAAGAATTTCGGATCAAAGCCATTTAGTTACCCCCAGCCCGTCTGGATCATCGGGACCTACGATGAGAACGGAAAGCCGGACGCAATGAACGCTGCCTGGGGAGGCATCAGCGAGATCAACGAGGTTTCGGTGTGTCTCTCGGCGGGCCACAAGACCTGCAAAAACTTTGAAAAGACGGGCGCTTTCACTATCAGTATGGCGGACGCGGAACACATTGCCGCCTGCGATTACGTTGGCATCGTCAGCGCCAACAACACGGAGGACAAGTTCGAAAGGGCGGGCTTCACCGCAACGAAGAGCAGTTTCGTCAACGCACCTGTGATCAACGAGCTTGCCGTTTGCATCGAGTGCCGGGTGAAGGAGTACAACAAGGAGACCTGCATACTGAAAGGGGAGATCGTCAACGTGAGTGTTGACGAGTCAGCTCTTACAGATGGCAAAGTGGATGTGGCAAAAGTTGCGCCGGTGTGCTTTGACCCCTTCAACAACACCTATAATATCATTGGCGGGCCGGTCGCCAAGGCCTTCTCAGAGGGTAAAAAACAGAAAGGATAAAAACATGAGCATTTTAAGGAAAAACAGCGGTGGAAAAGATCATCCCGAGATACAGGGCAACTGGGAGGAACGGGGTGTTATCGGCATCCGGGTGGAGATCATTGGCGATTCTCTGACAGTCCTCTGGAGAGGGGGCCCGGTTCTTGAGACGAGGTTCAAAGCCGAAGAGGGTGAAGATGGCGCTCTTTCGCTGAAACTCGACAAAAACGGTCTTCGCTACAAAGGAGCCGCCAATGACTACGCTACCGTCACAGGGATAACTTACAGGGACGAGAAACTGACTTTTGAAGAGCATTTTCCTATCACGGGTCCATCGGTTACGGTTCTGTCAAAGACGGAGAACAACCGTTACGGCAATTACGAGATCAGAAACGATTTGATAAAGGGTCTCGAAGGGACCTGGACGGACGGCAGCGGCTACAACGAACTGGTGTTCAAAGACGACACCATGACCGTAAACGGCAAGAAGATCCGTTTCGTGGTGTTAAAGCCCTGCTGGTCGGCAAACAGAGAATACATTATCCGGGACGCGGATCCTTCAAAGGAACTCCCGTACGGACTCTCGGCGATCCGCATCGAAGGAGACACTCTTGTCAGCAGTATTCTTGTGTGCGATGCTCCGTCGATCCCGTTGACGTTCAGGAGAAAATGAGCCCGGAGGCATTGGCGTTAACCGGCTTGAGGGTAAAGAGCCCCGCTTAAAGAAACGCTTTTTGCGCAAACAGAAAACCCCGGGAAAGCTTGAATTCCTATTGAAAATTTAACGAAACCGGCGTAAAACAGGGCACGTTTCGCCCCATTTTGCCGAAAACGGCAAATAATTCTTGAAAAGAAAAGCCGGGGAGAATATAATTACTTGGATTGTGCGGAAAAAGAGGGCCCGCAAGAGCCTCGATCATGCCGCCAATCAGATAAACAGTTTACAATTTCATTCAAATAACGGAGGATTTTATCATGGCAGTAAAAGTTGCTATTAACGGATTTGGCCGCATCGGACGTCTCGCTTTCAGACAGATGTTCGGCGCAAAGGGCTACCAGGTCGTAGCTATCAACGACTTGACGAGCCCCGCAATGCTCGCTCAGCTTCTCAAATATGATACCGCGCAGAAAGGCTACTGCGGCGTTATCGGCGAGAACAAGCACACTGTTTCGTCCAAGGAACCCGAGTACGCAGAAGACGGCAAGACCATTGTAAAGCCCGGCTCCATCACGGTTGACGGCAAAGAGATCACGATCTATGCAGAGCCCAAGGCAGCCAATCTCCCCTGGAAGAAGCTCAAAGTCGACGTAGTTCTCGAGTGCACAGGTTTCTACACCAGCAAGGCTAAAGCTCAGGCTCACATCGATGCAGGCGCTAAGAAAGTCGTTATTTCCGCTCCCGCCGGCAACGATCTGCCCACCATCGTTTACAACGTAAACAACGAAGTGCTCACGCCCGAAGATACCATTATCTCCGCCGCATCCTGCACCACCAACTGCCTGGCTCCCATGGCCAAAGCTCTGAACGACACATTCCCGATCGTTTCCGGTATCATGACCACCGTTCACGCTTACACAGGCGACCAGATGATTCTTGACGGTCCCCACAGAAAAGGCGATCTCCAGAGAGCACGCGCCGGCGCCGCCAACATCGTTCCGAACTCCACCGGTGCCGCCAAGGCTATTGGCCTCGTTATCCCCGAACTGAACGGCAAGCTCATCGGCTCCGCTCAGAGAGTTCCGGTCGTTACAGGTTCCACCACGATCCTCGTAGCAGTTGTTAAAGGCAAGGACGTTACCAAAGAGGCTATTAACGCCGCTATGAAGGCTCAGTCCTCCGAATCCTTCGGCTACACCACCGAGAAGCTGGTTTCCAGCGACGTTATCGGTATGACCTACGGCTCACTGTTCGACGCCAACCAGACCATGGTAACGAAGATCGACGACGACACCTATCAGGTACAGGTCGTTTCCTGGTACGACAATGAGAACTCCTACACCAGCCAGATGGTTAGGACTATTAAATATTTCGCCGAGTTAAAGTAATTATATAAGTAAAAACTGTATAAAATGAAACAGGCCTGAACGGACGTACGCGTCGCGTTCAGGCCTGTTTCTTTACAGCCGGCAGGCGGTCTTTACCTGCTCAGCTCTTTTTTCTTTTTATCAAGATGACGATAAGCACCGCGATGCCCGGGGCGACGACGGTCACCACAAGACAGATCAGCACAGTAAGAAGTATAACCGAGGCGTTTGAAGTGGAGGGGTCACCCGCGGGTGTGTTACCGTCTTTTCCCGAAACGGTTATTTCCACCTCTGCGGTAAACGTCTTTCCGTCGGCAACGTACACGAACGTGATCGATTTGTCCTTGGGGAGAAGTTCGCCCTCCGGGAAATAAGTTGTATCGGCAGTGACGTCCTTGGTCGTGCCGTCGGCAAACCTGGCGATGACAGTTATGCCGGAAGCGTCGAATATTTCGCCTTCGCTAAAGGATGTCTTCTTCGGCTTGCCCTGGAGTTCTATCGACTTGATGCCTGTATACGATGCGTCCTCCTCGAAGACTGCGCAGAATTCATATCCTCCGTCCGAAAGTTTAAACTCGACTGTAAGATTATTATAGTCGTCCAGATAGTAGAGATCGTCTTCGTTTGTCTTGGCGTTGATGACGGGACCGTCCTGACTGCCGTAGCGCCACTCCTTGAATATGTATCCCTCTTTTGCTTTTGCTGTGACGCTTGCAATGCCTGTGGGCTCATAGTCCCAAGAATCGGTGAGGTCGGACTTGGCGTAGTCGATATTTGAGGAGTATATCACGCCGGCATCCGCAGGGTAGGCGAAGGACCGAATTTTTACCGAGAATTCGGCTTTCAGAACTATGTCGGAGTTCACGGACGTTGAAAAATCGTATGTTGACGATGAGCCTTCGATGCGCCAGCCGTCGAATACCAGATTTTTCAAAACGGGGTTCGCGGGCTCCTTGGCGGTCTCGCCGGGCTTGACCTTTTGGGAGGGGATCGGGTCGGCGTCGCCGGTGTCAAAAGTTACCGTGTAGGTGAGGTCCGCTGCGGATGCGGCAACCGTGATCTCAAGAACGAGCTCGACGGTGGTATCGCCCTCTGTGTATTTCAGGGTGATGGCGTTGTCGCCTGCTTTGAGAGCGCCTTCAGGAGATATTTCGATTTTTTCGGTGACGTCGGATTCGGCCCCGTTCAGATAGACGGCTTTTACGGTCATTCCGGAGGGATCAAACGTTTCGCCGGCAACGTAGGACACCTTCGCAGGCTGCGACTTAAGCTTCAGAGACACAGGTTTGTTTCCTACGGATCCGGTTACGGTCAGCTTCACGTAGACGTCCAGAGCGCCTTCCTTGCTGCTCGGGGGAACGACGAAGTCCGGCTTGGCGCCGTTGACGGTCACCTCCGGCGGATTATTTTCGTCCCACTCATAACCCGAGTTTCTGTGGTCCTCAATTTCAAAGCGGATATAGTAACTCGCATATTTGTCAAAGGGCTCTTCGTTATAAGTCTGCTTGTCCCAGCTGTTCGGTTCGTCCGTTCCGTAGTCCCGCAGAACAACACAGGTATACATCTGGCTGTCGTCAACGTACCATCCTTTTTCCGCGTTATTATACCCGAGTTGGGAGATATTGGCGTCTTCAATAAGCCTCTGCGTCACGGTCATGGGATTTGTCGAGAGATCTGCACCGAGTTTGTCCGGGTCGTATTTGATATCGATGGGCCCCTGTATCTTATTCGGGACGCTGATGGGAAGGGTGATCTCGTCGGACTTTGTGTTGTCGAAGGAGGACGTCGCTCTTATCGTGATGGATTTGGCGGTCTCATCCGGCGCTATGTACAGGGTCCCGTATTCACTTATGGTTGTCTCTTCTTTATTGCTTACGGATGAAATGATCTCCCAGCCAACGTCCTCGAAGTCCGTTCCCTCAACGGTGCAGCTGAAGTAATTGTTCGTATCGGTGTATAAAGCGTGATACTCCGGCTCGTCGATCTTGACAGAGGTGACGTAGACCGGATCCTCGCACACAGTCACGGTGGTTTCTCCGTAGATGTTTTCGTTTATCTTTGAAGTGCAGCGGACGGTATACATTCCTGACGAACCGGTACCGGCGTGAAAAACTCCGTCCGAAGAGATATAAGTACCGTTGCTCCCGTCGAAGTCCACGATCTCCCATATGACGGAGGTGTCGGTGGCGTGCACGGTGGCGGAAAGCTGCTTTTCATGTCCTTCCTGAACCAGATATTGCCAATGGTCAACAGATACTGAAACTGCGGTCTGAGCGGTTTCGTTGAACTCCAGCTCCACGTAAACGTCCAACACGCCTCCTTCGCTTGAGGGACCGACAATGTAGTCCGGAGCTCTGCCGTTCACCGTGACCAATGGCGCCTTTTCGGGATCCCAGCAGGAACGGCCGTCGTAATCCTCGATCTCAAAGCGGAGATAATACCGTTCTCCTTCCGCGGGGTAGTCGCCGTCCGAAAAATATTTGTCCCATCTGCCAGGGTCGTCATATTCATTTCTTCTTACAAAGCAGGAGTATTGCGTGCCGTTGTCCACGTACCACGGATCGGGCGACTCTTCGTTGTACCCCCAGTTCGTGATATTTGCCAATGCCATCAGCTCGGTGATTGAATTCGCCTGCAATCTCGTTGTCAGGAAAAGCACCGACTCGTCATAAGTGATATTGATGGGCTCCGTCAGTTTGACCGGCTCTTCCGCTGAAACAGACGCCGGAAGTCCTGCAGAAACCAGGAATAAAACGGCCGCCAGCAGCAGTCCGCAAAGTTTGGTTAATGTTTTTTTCATGACATATCAATCCTTTTAACGTCCGGAACGGGTCTTTTAAACACCAATATCCGTGATTTTTGAGGTAATTATACCACGAGAAGACTGCCAAGTCGAGAAAAGTTAAGAGAAAGAATAAAAAAACCTTAAAATTAGCACTCACCTCTTGACAGTGCTAACAATCGTGGTATAATGTTGGCGAACAAGGAAAGGAGCGCCGGAGAGAGATCCCGGGAAGGGATTCCGGAAGCGCAAGGCCCTGTTCAAAAATAAACTAAAACGGAGGAACAGACAATGTATTTACCGAGCATTTTTTCAGACACATTTTTTGACGATTGGATGGATTACGGATTTCCGCGGACTGACGCCGAAAGACAGCTTTACGGAAAGAACGCAAACCGTGTTATGAAGACAGACGTGCACGAGCACGAGGACGGCTACGACGTGGAGATCGATCTCCCGGGATTCAAGAAGGATGAGATAGACGTTCAGCTTGAAGAGGGTTACCTGACAATCAAGGCCGCCAAGTCCCTTGAAAAAGACAAGACCCAAAAAGGCAAGTGCATCCGCCAGGAGCGCTACACCGGGTCGATGTCCAGAACGTTCTACGTCGGCGACGGGCTTACCGAAGAAGACATAAAAGGCAAGTTTGAGGACGGCGTGCTCACGCTCTCGATTCCGAAAGCAAAGGCAAAGATTCCTGTAAAGAGGACCATCGCCATCGAAGGATGATTAAAAACGGTTTCAAAAACCTCTAATACTCCATTCCTTTCATCCGGCATCTGACTGATGAGCAGATCCCGGGAAAACGGGGCGGCAGACCGAAACATAAAGGCCTGCCGCCTTTTCTGTTATCCGGCGGGCAATATTATAAAGGGCGGCTGCCCGGCTTGATGCTTACCGGGGCTTGTCAGAAAGAACTTTGACCCGGGTTCCTGAGGTGATATACTTTAAGCATGCAAACGCAAGTGTAAAATGCCCGATGCAAACGGGTCAAAGGCATTGGCGTCAAAAACGGGAGGACCCTGATGATACCCTACAACAACCTCAACGGATATCTCAGAAAGACATACGGGGCAAGGCTCAACAAGATCTGCATCGACGGCGGCTTTACCTGCCCGAACAGGGACGGCAGGTGCGGCATTGGCGGCTGTATTTTTTGCGGAGAGCGGGGCGCCGGGGATCATATTGCGGAGAAGATTCCGATTGGAACCCAGGTCAAAACGTATATAGACAGGTTTCCCGGGGACGTGCAGTTTATTGCATATTTTCAGAATTTCACCAATACCTACGCGCCGGTGGAGACCCTGAGGCAGAGGTACGACGAGGCGCTGATCGATCCGAGGATAAAAGTATTGGAGATAGGGACAAGGCCGGACTGCATTGACGGGGCGGTGGCGGAGCTGCTGGCGGAGTATGACAAAAAATATGACGTGTGGGTGGAACTGGGTCTTCAGACTGCAAACGACAGGACGGCAGAAGTTATAAACAGAGGCTATTCCCGGGACGTGTTCGAGAGGGCCGTGGACATTCTTCTGAAACACGGAGTCAAGATCGTTGTTCACCTGATAGTGGGACTGCCGGGGGAGACATTTGATGATTTCAGGGATACGATATCATATATCAACCGTTTTCCTCTCTTTGGCGTCAAGATACATTCCCTTTACGTGATGAAGGGGACGAAGCTTGAGAGAATGTTCAGGGAAGGATCGTTCAAACCCCAAAACATGGAGGAATACGTTGATTCGGTGGTTTATGCGCTGCTGCATATAAGACCGGACCTGGTGGTCCACAGGCTCAAAGGTGACTGCCCGCCGGATCTTCTTGTGGCGCCTGACTGGAACAGATCAAAAGACGAGGTCCTGGGGAGGATATCAGACAAACTTCGGAAGGCAGGGCTTAGGCAGGGGGATATGTACGGGAGACCGTAGACGGACGATAAGAAAACAGAATCTCCGTGAAGCGCGGCGTTTCCGGAGAAAGATTTATAGAGAACGGATTGTTTCCGGAAAATCGGGAGGAGACCGATGGCAACACCTCAAAAATTTGAATACGAAAAGCTTGTGATCGGACTGCTTTACGCCGATGAAGACCTGTTGGAGACCGTGAAAAAGGAACTGACCGTGCTCTACGGGGAGATCGATTCCGAGTCCGAAAAATATTCTTTCTCGGAGTTCTCGGAGTATTACGACGGCGAAATCGGGGGAACGGTCTTCCGGCAGTTCGTCAGCTTCAGGGAGCCGGTGGATCCTTCAAGGCTTGCCGAGATCAAGCTCAAAACCAACGACATCGAGGATACCCATTGCGGAGAAACCGGCCGCATGATCAACATCGATCCGGGACTCATTGGCCATGGGAAATACGTGATGGCAACCACCAAAAACGCCAGCTGGCGCATCGCCCTTGAAAAAGGCATTTATGCGGAGCTCACCCTGTCCTATGCGAGGAAACAGTGGATCGATTTCTACTGGACCTACTGCGACGTAAAAAGCCCGAGAATAAAGGCCTATCTCGGGAAGGTGCGGAAGATATACCTTGGCCAGCGAAAGGGTCACTGCCATGCGAATTGAAGACACGTTTTTTTTCCGAAAAAGAATAGTTCCGGACAGGCTGGAGCCCTTTGGCTTTGTCAGGGACGGAGATCATTGGCGGTATGAAGAGGATTTCCTTGATGGGGATTTCCGGGCGGAGATCACGGTGGACAAGGGCGGCGTCAGCGGCAGGGTCATCGACCTTCAGGCCGGCGAGGAATACCTGCCTGTTCATTACGAGGAACGCATTGGCGCTTTTGTGGGCACAGTCCGGTTGGCGTACACTGACATTCTGACGAAGATCGCAGACGCCTGCTGCGAGGACGAACTGTTCATTTTTCCGCAGACAAACCGGATCGCTTCTGAAATTCTCGCAAAATACGGGGAAAAACCGGATCACCCCTTTTCAACGGCACCGACTTACGGTGTGTTCCGCTGCGCCAAAAACCGCAAGTGGTACGGTCTCGTCATGGATATCCCGAAAAAGCTTGTGACAGGGGAAAAAGACGCCAATGACATCGTTGAAGTCATCAACATAAAGATCGGCGAAGAGGCTTACAGCGATGTGACCGCAAGGCCCGGCATCTACGACGCCTACCATATGAAAAAGAAAAACTGGGCAAGCGTGATCCTGGACGGCACTGTGCCTGACGACTATCTGATGGAACTCATTGACAAAAGCCGGGAGTTTGCCCTCTCGTCCGGCGGCAAAGGGAAGAACGTCGGCGCCTGGATAGTGCCGGCAAACCCCGCTTATTACGATATTGACGGGGCTTTTGCGGAAAACGAAGAGATCTTCTGGAAACAGGGCCGGGGAATAAAGGAGGGAGACACAGCTTTCGTGTACCTTGCCGCGCCGGCGTCAGAGGTCCGGTACAGGTGCCTGGTTACTGAGACGGATATACCGTACGTTTACACCGACGAAAACGTTTCCATGAAGAGCGTGATGAAGATAAAACTTCTGGAGCGTTATCCGGAGGGCAGATATTCCATGGCGAGACTCCGGGAACTGGGTATAAAGTTCATAAGAGGTCCCGTGCCGGCCACGGAGGCGTTTATTGAAGCTGTCAAAAGAGATAAAGGATAACCATATAATCGACAACAAAATCACGAAATGATATAATCAAATTCGAAATAAACAACACCGGAGAATGCCATGCCAGAACTGTTTAATGATATTTCAAATCTCCTCGATTTCTTTCTGAATATCATAGAGTTGATCGCGCTGATCGTTTCGATCATCACGTTCTTCGTCATTATGATGAACAAGTACCTGAAGGCGTTAAAAGAGATTCTTTCGCCTCTCGGCATGGGTCTTTGGTCAAGGCTCAGGGTGATGTTCATCTGTAGAAAATCTCCGGTCAAAAAGAGGGCTTTCCTGGAGTTCGCTATTCTCAAAACAGGCGGTTTCCCTGTGATCAATTCGGAATGGAAAGACATTATCAACAGCTTCAAAGTGTTTTATTCCGACTCAAACCAGGACGATCTCCATTATTCAATTCCCAACTGCACGCCTCTGATCTACAAGGAATTTTCGGAAGCCTCCGCCAGATATTTCAACTTTATAACAAGAAAAAACGTAAAGAGCGTTTTCGGCATCCAGCAGTCCGGTTTTCACTGGGTAATCAATATCCGTATAGAAGAGGCATATGCCATGCCCACGTGCCTTCTGACGGGTCTGCTCTCTCAGTATGAGGAAAGCTGGGAGGAATTTATAAAGAGATACGTGTCCACTGCGTACAAAACAGAGGACAGTTCGAACAAAACCAACAATATCCTTGCCAACGAACTGTATTTTACTTTTGCCTGGCTGCTGTGGGGACCCAGCTATGAGCTCGAGTACCGGAAATATTGGGCCGGCCTTTGCCAATTGTCTTACGGCGACGAGAGCAATTCCATACCGGCGATTGCGGACGTTGAGACAAACGTGGCAGACGGTCTCAGGAACAAATTCCTGGAGAATGAAGAAAGGCGATACGGCGCCCTGATCTCTGCAGACATCCTTCTCTACGAAAAGAAGTCCTTCTTCGAGGGGCTGCGGTCAAATATCAATCCGGTGAACAAATATTTCTACGACAAGATCGAGAACGGTGACCTGTCCTTTGGCGTCAAGATCACCAGCTTTACCCCCTGCGTCAATTACAAGTCAAAGAAATACTACAGCACGGCCTACGTATGGCTGCTGTTTGAACTTGAGGGCGAGGATTATGCGTTTAAGCCGGAGACCAGCGTGGCCTTTTTCGAACACGCCAATCTTGCCGACAATACCAC
The DNA here is from genome assembly GCA_947304585.1 of uncultured Clostridia bacterium. GTDB lineage: Bacteria > Bacillota > Clostridia > UBA1212 > UBA1212 > UBA1212. The sequence goes on from CAMZBI010000005.1 coordinate 47,985, forward strand.
TTACGAGTTCCTGATATCGACGCTGATCGACAAAAGTCTTAAGCACTTTGAAGGCATTTACAAAGACCCCGAAAATGTGGGAAGACGCTACCGTCTTGTCTGCGCGATGAATGACAAGATCTTCGCTGAGTGTGTGGACAAGTATACCGAAGTTATCGGCTCCGGCAGTGAACTTGGCAATATGCTGAAAGACAGAATCATTCTCGAACCGAAACATTCTCCAACAGAGGTTTTTGCGGCCTATGACGAGTACTTTTCACCCGGCAAATTTATGGAGTTCATTGAAGTGTCTCTTGACGATCCCGACTCGATAACCGATTTGGGAAGGTTTTACACAAGCATTTACATTGATGCGTTCAAAGACGAAAACGAAAGGGAGACTTTCGACAACTTTTTGCATTACTTAAAACAGACCGGCGACGGTTACAAATATCACATCGTGCTGGCAAAGGATGAGTCCGGAGAGATTATCGGAGGCTGCGTGTTCGACTATTTCAAAAAGAGCAACACGGGCATGATCGAGTTTATCGCCATCGGCAAAGACATGCAGTCCTGCGGCATGGGAACCAAACTCTACACACACGTTCTGTCGATCCTCTCGAGAGACGCACACCGTATGAACAAAAAGACTCTCGAATACGTGTGCTGCGAACTGGATTCGCCCGAGATCAGCCAAGACAGCACGAGAAAGTATATCTATTTCTGGAACAAGAACAACTTCAAATACATTGATTTCAAGTATCTGCAGCCTTCCCTGTCTGCCGGCAAAAAGCCTGTTGAAGGCTTGTGGCTTACTATATCGCCAATGCTGACGACGGAAAAAGAGGTCTCTTCAGATCTCATTCTTTCCATTATTGCAGATTATATGAGATACGCGATGAGCATAGACGATCCCGAAGCCAACGAAGAGTACAGGGCGATGAAAAAAGAACTGTCGGAAAAGAAAAACGTTGAGCTGAAAGATCTCCGGAAAATGATTGCAAACGATCTGTAGGGAACCGCGGGGCGGCCGATTCCCGGGGTTATAAAACAGTTGCGGGCGCATTGGGAATAATATATAATGATTCATTGCACGCCTGCATTTTAACAAATGGGGCAAATTGAATAACAATACGCAGTTACATTGGCGAAAAGCGGGGCAAATGAGACAAAAACGGTTCCGCAGCCTCGCGAATTAAGCCGTGACACTGCGTAAATAGCACGATTTTTGCATTTGTGCCGACAAGATCTCCGGGAGGCAAAGGTACCGGCGATCCGAAAAATCCGGCCAGGCTTGTTGCGTGTGGGTCCGTCAGCTATTAACAAAGAATTAGAAGATACGGGCAGCGCGATATGGTCGGAGATAACATGGCCTTGCAGTTTTTCGGGCGGGAGAAGGATCCCCTCAGGAACCGGTCTTCCCGTAAATACCCGAAGAAACCGCGGCGGAGTGAATGCTCCGTCATAGAAATCTTCTGCTGCAGACGAACGGCGCACCGGTAAAGCCGAATGCGTTGCTGCAAAAACTCTTTGCGGGGGCAGAAGATCAGCCGGGCTGTGGGTTCGCGCAAAATTGGCTGTAATTTCGGCTGTGCGCGGTCTTTACCGCAAAGGGGGATGCAAAAAATGGATGGAATTAATTCTTCTAATGTTGTCGAATTGCGCAACGTTACTGTGAAGTTCGAGAACGACGTTATCCTTGACAACCTCAGTCTTGCGATCAGGGATAAAGAGTTTGTCACGCTGCTGGGTCCGTCGGGCTGCGGCAAGACGACGACTCTAAGACTCATAGCAGGATTTCTGGAGCCCAACGAGGGCGAGATCCTGTTCGACGGAGTCGACGTAAACGGTGTTCCGGCCCATAAGAGGCCTGTCAATACTATCTTTCAGCGCTATGCGCTTTTTCCACACCTTAACGTATACGACAATATCGCCTTCGGACTCAAGGTCGCGAAGGTTCCGAAGAGTGTCATTGCGCAGCGGGTTTCCGAGATGCTTGAACTCGTAAACCTAAAAGGTTTTGAGAAGAGAGCGGTCAACACTCTTTCCGGCGGCCAGCAGCAGAGAGTTGCTATCGCAAGAGCCGCGATAAACAATCCGAAGGTCCTTCTTCTTGACGAGCCTTTGGCGGCGCTGGATGCAAAGCTCAGAAAAGACATGCAGAACGAGCTGAAGTCGATGCAGAGAAGGCTTGGCATTACCTTTGTGTTCGTCACCCACGACCAGGAGGAAGCCCTGTCGATGTCCGATACCATTGTCGTAATGGACAACGGAAAGATCCAGCAGATAGGCAGCCCTACAGATATTTACAACGAGCCTCAGAATGCCTTCGTGGCGGATTTTATCGGCGAGTCAAACATAATCGACGGCGTAATGCTTAAGGACAGACTGGTGAGGTTCCACAACAGAACTCTCGAGTGTGTTGATTTCGGGTTTGAGCCGAACGAGCCCGTGGACGTGGTAATCAGGCCGGAGGACGTGGATATCGTGCATCCGGAGAAGGGATTGATCTGCGGAACGGTCACTTCCGTTACGTTCAAAGGCGTGCATTACGAGATCATAATTGACGTCGATGGCTTCAAGTGGATGGTCCAGACCACCGACGAGAGCAAAGTCGATGACTTTGTCGGCCTCTCGATAGACCCGGATGCCATTCACATTATGAAGAAGTCAGAGTACTCAGGTACTATGGGAGATTACAGCTATTTCAGCGATGAAATGGAGGAGATCAGCAACCCCGACTACGGCAATGAGGAGACGGAAGATGAAGAAGTCGACTAATGTCTTTCTCAACGCTCCGTACGTTGTCTGGGCGGGAATATTTGTGGTCGTTCCTCTGTTCATTGTTCTTGTCTATGCCTTTACGGACGCCAACGGCAATTTCAGCTTTGACAGCATAATAGCTCTCAAGGACTACTGGAACAATTTTCTCCTGTCCCTGCTGTACTCCCTTGTGGCCACGGTCGTTACGCTTATTATTGCATATCCTTTTGCCTACGCCCTGAGCAAGACTCCCGCAAAGACCCAGAAGATCCAGATGATGCTTGTCATGCTCCCCATGTGGATGAATCTTCTCATAAGGACCTATTCCTGGATGAATATCCTTGATCAGAACGGAATCATTAACCAGATCCTTCTGTCGATGAAACTGAAGCCGGTCACGTTCCTCGGAACGCCCGGAGCTGTCATTTTCGGTATGGTGTACAACTATTTGCCGTACATGATCTTGCCTATTTATACTGTAATGGCCAAGATGGACAATTCTCTTGTGGAGGCTGCCAGAGACCTGGGATGCAACGGCTTCAATGTCTGGAGGAAGCTCATCCTGCCCCTCAGCATGCCGGGCGTGATCTCGGGGATCACCATGGTGTTTGTACCTTCTGTCAGTACGTTCTACATCTCGCAGAAGCTGGGCAACGGCAAGATCATGCTCATTGGCGATACCATCGAAAGGCAGATGCAGGCCCTCAATAATTATAACCTTGGCGCGGCTCTTTCCTTGGTGCTCATGATCCTCATACTTGTCAGCATGTTTATCATGAACCGCTTTGCCGACAGCACGGGAGAGGGAGGTGTCGTAGTATGAAAACATTCAACCGGATCGTCATGGTGGTGGTTTACGCTTTCCTCTACTCACCGCTTCTGCTGATGGTGTTTTTTTCCTTTAATTCCGCAAAATCCACGTCGGTCTTCGAAGGTTTTTCGCTCAAATGGTACGGGGAGCTTTTCTCAAGCAGCGATACGCTGGAGGCGTTGAGGAATACTTTGATTTTAGCCGTCGCATCGGCGCTGATCTCCACGATTCTGGGGACTCTTGCAGCGATAGGCATCTTCCGTGTGCGCAGCAAGTTCTTCAAACAGACAGTGCTGGCAGTCACCAATATACCGATGATGAATCCGGACATAGTTACAGGTGTTTCGTTGATGCTCCTGTTCGTTTTTGTGGGAAGACTCATCGGTCTGACGGAATATCTGAATTTCTGGACGCTGCTCATTGCCCATATAACCTTCAACCTGCCGTACGTCATACTGAACGTGCTGCCAAAGCTCAACCAGACCGACAGAAGTCTTTTTGAGGCGGCTCAGGACCTTGGCGCCACGCCTTCGAAAGCCTTTTTTACGGTGGTAATGCCCCAAATAGTGCCGGGCATTATTTCCGGAGCGATAATGGCTTTCACCCTGTCCCTTGACGATTTTGTTATTAGTTACTATACGTCGTCGGGCTTTCAGACGCTTCCGCTCAAGATCTATTCCATGACGAAGAAGATCGTCAAACCTGACATGTATGCTCTCTCGACGATCATATTCGTAACGGTTCTTGCGCTTCTTCTCATCTCCAATATTTTCCAGATGAGAACGGAAAAGAAACAGGCCGGCGTGTCCTGAAACGAAACCTTTGGAATTTCACGCCAATACTGCCGGAATCCGGCATTTCAGAAAATAAAAAGGCAAACCTGTTTGCCCGGGATATTATAAATTACGGAGAAAAAGAAATGAAAAAAATCGTGTGTATGGTAATTGCTGTTGCGCTGATTTTCACCCTTGCCGCGTTTCCGGTTTCCTGCAGCAGACTGGACACCGTTGAAAACCTTGAAGGCGATTATACAGGGCTTGAAGGAACAACGCTTTACGTTATGAACTGGGGAGAATATATCTCTGACGGTTCGGAGGGCTCGCTTGACGTTGTAAAGGCTTTTGAGAAAGTATCGGGCATAAGAGTTATCTATGACGACAGTACGCCCAGCAACGAGGCGATGTACGCCAAACTCAAGAGCGGTGCAGTTGCCGTTGACGTGGTCATCCCCTCTGATTATATGATCCAGAGAATGATCAACGAGGATATGCTGCAGACGGTGGATACCTCAAAAATACCCAATTACAAATACATACTGGATGATTACAAAAACCTGTACTTCGATCCTCAAAACCAGTATTCCGTACCTTATACGATCGGCATGGTCGGAATTATTTACAACACGACTCTGGTCGAAGGTACTCCGGACAGCTGGGACATTCTCTGGAATGAGGCATACAGGAACAATATTCTTTCGTTCAACAATCCCAGAGACGGCTTTGCCACAGCTCAGTTCCTTCTGGGTCAGGACATAAACAATACCGACAAAGCTCTTTGGGACGCTGCTGCGGACAAACTGAAAGAACAGACACCTATTCTCCAGGGCAGGGTTATGGACGAAGTGTTTAACAAGATGGAAGGCGGCAATGCGGCAGTTGCTCCTTATTACGCAGGTGACTTTTTCCTCATGAAAGACGTTAATGAGGACCTGGACTTCTTCTATCCGAAGGAAGGAACCAACATTTTTGTCGACTCGATGTGCATTCCCAAGTCTGCCTCCAATTACGAAGGCGCTTTGATGTTCATCAACTTCATGCTGGAAGTTGAGGTCGCCCTCGCCAATGCAGAATATATCAGCTACGCATCGCCCCACACAGGCGTCAGAAATCACGAGGACTACTCTCTCAAGGACAGCCAGATACTCTATCCCGACGAGGCCCACAAACCCAGGACCCAGTACTACCACGATCTCGATCCCGAGATCCGCGCCTACTACGAGAAACTCTGGGAGGAGATCATAAGATGACAGGGCTCTCCGCCATCGAAAAAATAGCGGTGCTGGCGGAAGAGATCGCTGAATCGCCAACTCCCGGTCAGGCCACCGCAACTTCCGCCGGCATACCTTTTCACTGGTTTATCATCGGCGGCTCGGTGATCGTGCTTGTCATCGCGATCTTCCTGGCAATACGTTCCGCCAACAAGAAATACGGCAAAGGTTGGTGAAGTTAAGGCTTTTAAGCAGGACCATCCGCACGTCCGCATCTCGTTGCCCAAACGGGTCATCCGCGTGTCCACATCTCGTTGCCCAAACGGGTCATCCGCGTGTCCACATCTCGTTGCCCAAACGGGTCATCCGCGTGTCCACATCTCGTTGCCGGAACGGTTCCGCACAAAGTGCGGCTTTAGTGACGGAACGCGATGTGGCGCGCGGTAACGGTTCCGCACAAAGTGCGGCTTTAGTGACGGAACGCGATGCGGCGCGGGAGAACGGGGATTTAAGGCTCTTTACGCCGGGGACACGGGGATTCAAAAAACGTTCATAATTTGACATCCTTCTACCAACCGGGTTTGCGGAAAAATGAAAAATAAGGTACCTTACGGCGACTTGCTGTCCCCGGCTTTTCCCGAACTCCCCGCTCGCAGTACCTGCGTACAGCGTCGGGGTCGTTCGAAAAAAAATAGCTCTTAACTCCCCGTTCACCTTTGATCGGGGATTTAAGGCTCTTTACGTCGGGGACACGGGGATTCAAAAAACGTTCATAATTTGACATCCTTCTACCAACCGGGTTTGCGGAAAAATGAAAAATAAGGTACCTTACGGCGACTTGCTGTCCCCGGCTTTTCCCGAACTCCCCGCTCGCAGTACCTGCGTACAGCGTCGGGGTCGTTCGAAAAAAAATAGCTCTTAACTCCCCGTTCACCTTTGATCGGGGATTCTGTGGGATGTGGTATCTTTTTAGCTACTGCCTTTGTTCGACATATCGTCTGGATAAGGTGCCTTGCGGCAGATTGCTATTCCCGCTGATTTTGAATAAACTACAATGGAACAAAGAAACGAAAGCACAGGAATACTTTCACGGATCGCATACGCTCTTTGCGGTGTGTTCGTTGCACTTTCCTACTCTCTCGTTTCTTTTCTTTTTGCTCTGATCCCAGGCATTTCGGATCTTGACAGCACCACAAGGCGGCTTATATTTAGCGGGATATGGCTGGTGTTGGCGGCTGTAGCGGCAATCGTTCTTCGCCTGACAAAAGGCGAGGATCCATCGGTTTCCTTCCGTATCCTTGAAAACAAAAGCAAAAAGCAGGCCTGGATCATTCCCGTTTGCTCGGCAGCTGCTTTTGTCGGCGGCGTGGCGCTTAACCGGCTCATCACCGTCGGTTTTTCACTGATACCTTTCCCGGACGCTTGGACCAAGGCTTACGACGAAGCCATCTCGGGCACAGTCCAAGGGAATCCTTTTGTGGCGGTCCTTGCGGTATGTGTCGCCGCACCGCTGATTGAAGAACTGGCTTTTCGCGGCAAGGCCTTTTACTACTTCAAAAAGGCGGCAGGGGGCAGGGCCGGCACGGTCGTTGCCGCATTGGCCACATCACTTCTTTTTGCCCTGTTTCACGGCAATTTCATCCAGGCCCTCTACGCATTTGTCTGCGGCCTGATCTTTGCTCTGCTGACAATTCGCTGCGGCTCTGTGATACCTTCCGTGTTTGCACATATTGGCTTCAATGCCGCGAACCTGATCTTTTACGCGTTTTTGAACAATCCCAACCGCGCCAATATGGAACTGCTTGTTAATATCGCTTGTGCGGTAGTTTTTGCTGCCTGCACCGCGGGAATAATTGTTATCGGCGATTTTTTGGCGGAAAAGAAGGAGAAAAAGGACGAGACCCCGCAGGACATTTATATCAATTGACAATGGGCCGTCCGGAGGAGATATTATGATCATTCTGTTTATCGGAGATGTTTTCGGAGTTGCGGGGCGGGATGCCCTTTTCCACGGGCTTTATAACATTAAAAAACGGGAGCGGGTCGATATCTGCATTGCCAATGGAGAAAACGCCGCGTCCAACGGCAGAGGCCTCTCGGGCAGGGATGCCTGCGATATTATTGAGTCCGGCGTTGACGTCATCACCATGGGCAATCACGTCTGGTCCTGCAGAGAGTTTGAAGAGTTTGCAGACAGGCTTCCGGTGGTGAGACCCGCCAATATCGGCCGGGGAAGGCCGGGCAAGGGCTTTATAGTGAAGGAAGTTGCAGGAGTATCTGTGGGCATTGGCAATATAGAAGGCAGGGCGTTTATCGATATTGTCGGCGACGATCCTTTTGCAGCGGCGGACGATATGACGGCGGCTATTAAAGAGCAGGGGGCTGCAGTCACCCTGATCGACATCCATGCGGAGGCGACTGCGGAGAAAAAACTGCTTGCCATGTACCTTGACGGCAAGGTCACTGCTGTTGTCGGCACCCACACCCACGTGCAGACTGCCGATGAGACGGTGCTGGACGGCGGCACCGCATTTATTACAGATGCGGGAATGACGGGAATCATGCGAGAGAGCATAATCGGAATGGCCTACAAGGGAGTCTACGACAAGTACGCCCTTGGCAGAAAAGCGACCTTTGAACCCGTCAAAAAGGGCACTCTCGAGATCAGGGGCGTTGTGATAGACGCGGACGAAAAAACAGGTCTTGCCAGATCCATCAGGCGGATCGCGGAGACGGTAAACCCTTCGGTATGAAGCGGAAGAAAGCATTGGCCAATACCCGACTATTTTCCGGAAATATAGGTATTTTCCGGAAATACTAAAACACTTTACCAATCGAAAAAAATGATTTACAATTCTCTTCCGGACCGTCGTGAATGCCCGTTCCGGGGCAAATAAAGGGCGGCCGCGAGGAGGATCGAATAATGACAATTTTAAAAGTTTCTTCGGCAACGGACACGGGAGCGCTTGCCGGTGCCATCTGTTCTCAAATCAGGAACGGTGTTGAAGTGGATATCGTCAGTATGGGCCCGGTGCCACTGAACAAGGCCGTCAGGGCCGTGGCCATCGCCAAAAAGATGATGCTGCAGGAAAAGCACGACATTGCCATGGAGCCCTTCATGGCAGACGTCAAGGTCGACGGAGAAATGAAAACAGTTATCAATCTCCACATCTTTGAAGTCCTTTTGGAAGAGGCGAAGACCGCGTGAGTAACGCCTGTTCCTGTTTTTTCGGAAACGGTTTTTAAGACATGTTTGAAAGTCAAGGCACGCTGAAATTTTATAAAGACGAACTGCTGGCGGCGCGGCAAGGCGTTGGCCATTTTTTCACCACCCGCTTTGGCGGCGTATCAGGCAGGGAGGGGAACCTGCTCAACTTCTCCTTCAGCAGAGAAACCGAGGAGGAAAGCTTCAAGGTGGCTGAGAACGTCCGCATTGCCGCCAATTACTTCGGACTCGACTGGAAGCGTTTTACCGCTGTGCGCCAGGTCCACGGGGAAAGGATCGTCAGAGTGACTGAAGAGATCGCCGGAGCGAGATTCGGGAAGCCGGACCTTGTGATCGACGCCGATGCAATGATCACCGACCTTCCGCTGACTCCACTCATCACCACCCACGGCGACTGCCTGCCGGTCTATATCTGTTACAAGGACAAAGCGGTGGGTATGGTCCACTCGGGCTGGAGGGGCTGTGCGCAAAACATCGGGGGCAAAACCGCAGAGGCCATGTGCCGCGAGTTTGGTGCATTGCCGGAGGACCTGCTGTGCGCCATTGGCCCGTCGATCTGCCGGAAGTGTTTTGAAATAGATGCGCCTGTCTACGAGATTTTGAAAAAAGAGTTTCCAAATGAAGAACTGTACTCCTACGACCCGCAAAGGAACAAGTATTTTGCAGATCTTCAGGGCATGGTCGTATTGTCGCTGAAGTCTGCGGGAGTCAGGTCCTGCAACATAAGCAATGCCGCCCCCTGTACCTGCTGCGCCGAAAACCGGGGGACGTTTTTCTCCTACAGAGGCGAAAAAGGCGCCAATGAAGGCCTTATGGGGGCTGCGATCTGGCGAGTTTGATGCGAGTGGGGCCGGTTCCGCGTTTTAAGTAATCATACACACGATTATATATTTGTGTGTATGACTACTTGCAAAGACCAAAAGGTGTCTTATTTTACAAAACAAACTATTCCATGACCGCGTCTATTAGCTGACAGTACCGATACTTGCCTTCCATATATGTGTCGAAAATACCGACAACGGTGATCTCCGTTCCCTTGGCGGGGTATTCTTCCGGAAAACTTCGCTCATCCTTCAAAATGAACTCGATGCCCTGCGCACAACAGGCAGTTGCGTCCGATATGATACAGGCAAAATAATACCTTCCGTTACCTTCGCCGTATGCAAAGCTTCCTTTCATCCGGACACGTTTTCCCAGATAAGTTCCGGGCTCATTCACCATGTTGTAGACCTCGGAGTAAACCATTGTAGAACTCAGTTTCGTCAGGTCAATGTCGACGGGAACCGCATTTGCCTGCTGGGTGTCTCCGGACGTCTCTTTGGCGGCCTGACCGGACGAATCATCCCCGGTCTGCTTCCCTTCGTTCATTCTTTCGTTCAGCACGTCATCGACGGAGCTTCCCTGATTTCCCGGAGACTGTCTGCTCCCGGAAGGAGCCCCGCACCCGGCGATCGCCATGCAGATAAGCGCGGCAAGAATTATACAAATTACTTTTTTCATTTTTTTACACCCCCCATTACGGAACCGGCGATAAAGAACAGGACGAAACCTGCGATATCCACCGCTACGATCGTTGACCCGACCGGTGTGCCTGCAAGTATTGAGATCAGTATGCCCAGCAGTGCGCAGCTTACCGAGAATACAGCGGAACAGATCGTAACGGCTTTGAAGTTTTTGAACACGCGCATTGCCGACAGCGCAGGAAAAATGACCAATGCGGAGATCAGAAGCGATCCGACAAGATTCATGGAAAGCACGATGATGACTGCGACCACAACGGCAATTACCAGATTGTACAGACCCGCTTTCATGCCGGTGGCCCGGGCAAAATTTTCGTCGAACGTTACGGAAAAGATCTTATTGTAGAAGAAAACGAATACTGCGACGACGAGCAGGGATAGTATTGCACAGATCCAAACCTCTGTTTTCGTCAACGTTAGAATGGACGTCGACCCAAACAGGGTGGAGCATACGTCGCCGGAAAGATTGCTCGATTTTGAAAAGATGTTCATCAGAAGATATCCTATCGCCAATGCCCCGACAGAGATCATGGCGACGGCGGCGTCCCCTTTTATCTTTGCATTCTGCCCGGCACGGAGAAGCAATATCGCACTGATGATCGTAACGGCCAGAACAAGGGGCATTTCATTGGTAAGTCCAACTACCGCAGCAATAGCCATTGCTCCGAAGGCTACGTGCGAAAGACCGTCTCCGATGAAGGAGAACCTTTTCAGAACAAGGGTAACGCCAAGAAGTGACGAACAGAGAGCGATCAGCGTGCCGACGATCAGAGCGTAACGGACAAAAGGATATTGCAGATAAAGCGACAGTTTTTCCGCAAGTTCAGCCATTCGACCCACCGCCTTTCAGAAACGCTTTTGAGGACGTGCTTTTTATGTATTCGTCTTTCGTGCCGAAAAACACGTCCTGACCGATATGAAGGATGTGATCTGCGTATTTTACGGCGGCCTCGATGTCGTGCGAGATCATGATAACGGTTATTCCGTCATTTTTGTTTAGTGATTCAATAAGACCGTACATTTCCGACGTTACCTTCGGATCAAGGCCGGAGACAGGTTCGTCGAGAAGAAGCATTTTTCTTGTGGCGCATAGCGCACGCGCCAGAAGAACGCGCTGCTGCTGACCTCCCGAAAGCTCGCGGTAACATCGTTTTGTAAGCGGAGTCAGCCCCATCTTTTCAATGTTGTCTTTCGCAATCTGCTTTTCGGATTTGTTATAAAAAGGGCGAAGTCCCGTTCTGTTTCCGCAGCCTGACAGGACGATCTCCCATACCGATGCAGGGAAATCTTTTTGAATAACGGTCTGCTGCGGAAGGTAGCCGATCTCATTGGGCTTCAGCCCGTCACCTGTCAGGACTTTTCCCTCGACAGGCGTCTGCAGACCGAGTATCGTTTTCATAAGAGTGCTTTTCCCGGAACCGTTCTCTCCGACGATACACAGATAATCGCAGGATTCTACCTGAAAATTCAATCCGGATATTATTTTATGCCCGTCGTATCCGAGCGAAAGATCCTGACAGGTGAGCAGTGCCATTTTTTGGTCCTCCCTATTTCATGGCTTCCTTCAGAACTTCAAGGTTCTGTTCCATGACCGACAAATAAGATCTTCCCTTCATTATGTCGGCAGCCGTCATGGACTGCATGGAATCCAGGGTAAGAATCGACTGATCTTTCGTTTTTGTGGCATTTTTTATCGTTTTTGCAATCTTTCCGTCCGCACTCTCGATATGTAATACTGCTTTAAGACCGAGTTCATCGACTTTATTTGCAAGGAACATAATGGTGTTGAAACTTGCCTCGCTTTCGGCGGAGCAGCCGGAGAAAGCCGCGTAATAATTGAGCCCGTAATCGTCTGCCAGATAGCGGAACGGGAAACGGTCTCCGAAGAGAAGCGTCTTTGTCTTGCCGCCTTCTACTGCTTCCGTGTATTGGATGTCAAGCACATTCAGTTTATCGATATATGTGTTCGCATTGGCTTCGTAGACGTCCTTGTTGTCCGGGTCGATCTCTCCGAGTTTTTCCGCAATATACCGGCAGAACTTGGCGGTATTCCTCAGTGACAGCCATACGTGTTCGTCGTATTCCTTTTCTTCTTCGTGATCACCGTCGTGTTCGTGACCTTCTTCCTGCATGCCTTCCTTGACTTCTTCCTCTTTCGCGTCACCGCCAAGAACTTCGAGAAGGTTTATAATCACCTTGCCGTTGTTCCGGCCTTCCTTAAGGACGTCTTCAACCCATTCATCGGACTCTCCTCCGACGTAAATAAACATATCGCAGGAAGATATTTTGATGATGTCGTCCACTGTTGGCTTATAGCTGTGAAGATCGACGCCGTTGTCGAGAAGCATGGTGACTTCTGCCTGATCTGCTTTGTCGCCGAGTATCTGATTTACCCAATCGTATTCAGGGAAAATAGTGGTGATTATGCTGAGTTTGCCTCCGCTTGAAGCCGGACCGACGCAGCCCGCCATGACGCCAATAAGAGTCAAAAGGCAAAGTGCAATTGTAACAGTAATTGTTTTTTTCATGATCAAAGCCTCCGTAATAAAAGCTTCCGTAAATAAACCGGGAATATTGAAAGACAGAAATAAAAATACAAGAGATGCGGAGAGGGCAGAAAAAACTGCCGGAAAAAGTCAGACCGATCTCTTGATGTTCCCGGGTCAATTCAGAAGCCTGACCTTAAGCGATACAGGCGTTTTGATGATTGGTGTTATTCTGAAAACCGTAACAGCGGAAGCGGTAAAACGTAAGCACGCGAAAACTGCAGCAACAGCAAGGGAAACGCTGCCCAGCGTTTTAAGCGTACTCTGACAGATCGAAATGACGGCGCATACGGGACAGTTTTCGCCGATGCAGTCATGATCCGCTTCGTGTATGATGACAAAAAGCGAGGTCATCAGTGCAAAAAGAACAAGAGCAGCAAGGATAACTGCCGCCAAACGTTTTCTGATTGTCATGATGATCACCGCCTTTCGACAGAGTTTTCCGGAACATCAGTTATTCCGGCATTTTTCACAGACACCGTGCAATACAGTGTCTTTTGTATCAACCGTGAAATTTGCGTTCTGCAATACGTTGCCGACCAAAGCATTCGTGGCGGACAATCCCAGATGATATGTCTTCCCGCATTTTGAGCATTCGAGATGCAGAATATCCCGGCACTCCTTTGATCCGGTATACCGGTACAGCGCCTTATTGGAGCCGCTGGCAGCCGCTTTTTTCACCAGGCCCTGCTTTTCAAGAGAACATAAATTGCGGTAAACCGCGCTGCGGCTCACGTTTTCACCCATAAACGAGATGATCTGATCGGCACAGACAGCTTCATCGCGGTGCTGTTCCAGAAATGAAAACAACGCCTTTCTCTGAGAAGTCATATAGCCCACTGCTCAAACCTCCGTTAGATGATAAATATGCGACCCAGTCGCATATTCGATTCTACCATCGGGTCAGGCCTTTGTCAAGATACCCGGAACAAAGCCTAGAACATTTTTCCGGTGTTAATAAAGTCTATTAGATTTACGTGGACTATACCGCTTCGTTTCTGAAGCAGATAGTCGGTTGTCATGACATACTTCGGGTAATTATCTTTGATGTTTTCCAAAGATCTGTACTCACGGTCTTCAGTCTCTCTGCTGCTGATAGTGTAGGCAACCTGAACATATGAATATGACAGATCTGTATCGCGGAGGATGAAGTCGCATTCAAGATTTCCTATTCGTCCGACACTTACTGCGTAATCTCGGCTCCGTGCATAGACAAAGACTATATTTTCAAGCACCGGACCGTAGTTGATACGGTTGTCAGTGTTCTCTGCGAAAAAGAAGCTGAGATCTGAAAGGTAGTATTTCTTTTCTCCCTGAAGAGATCGTCTTGATTTCAAATCAAAACGAGGGCATTTGTAAAGGATCTTGGCATCGACAAGCGCTTCTATATATCGGACAACAGTATTCATTGTCACTGCCGTTCCGGACTTGTTCAGCCCATTGCAGATATTACGAATGCTGGTAGTCGCTCCGAAATTGTTGATGACAAAGCGCATAACGGTTTCAAAAGTCTCTCTGCTGCGGATCTTAAAGTGCTTGCGGATATCTTTTTCGAATATCTCGTCAATGACGCCCATAACGTATCTGCGCTTGTCGGCGAGGGTGTCGAAGAACATTGCCCGGGGAAAACCGCCCTCGGTAATATAGGCATTCAATTCCAGCAACGGATTGGTGTTTATTTCTTTGCCGTAGAAGCGTTTCATCTCCTCGTACTCCTCAAAGGAAAGCGGAAACATCTCGAACTCGATATAACGTCCGGTAAGCTTTGTAACCAATTCTCCGCTTAGAAGATATGAATTGGAACCTGTGATGAATATTGACCAATCACCCTCTGTTCTGAATCCGTTGATGACTGTTTCAAAACCGCTGACGTTCTGAATTTCATCAATAAACAGGTATTTTCTTCCTTGCACAGTACCTTTTTCCAGGATTAGGGATTCAAGTTGATCGGCTGTTTTTATGCCTTTATTTGGGCGGAGATCAAGGTCGATGTATATGATGTTCTCTTCCGGAACGCCGGACTCCCTGATCTCACCTGCAATTGTCGTCATAAGACTGGATTTACCGCAGCGCCTGACACCGGTAATGACTTTGATGATATCATCCGCATTGTAAAATCCGCGGATCTTTTTCAGATAGTTTTCTCTTGCGTACAGTTTCATAAAACGCTCCTGTTTTTAGGTTGGCATTATTATAGTGCTTACTATGCGAAAAGTCAAGTTAACGAAGACAATTTTGCAAAAAAATAAAAATTGTCTTCGTTAACTGCCAATTTCACGGTATCGCGCATCTTCTTACTCAACTCTTCTACACTTATTTCAAGCCCGAAATTTGAGGAATACTACTAAATTACTGCGTCCATTTTCAGGGGGTACGGTTTACCACAACTGTTCACCGATCACACTCGAGGCGCAGGCCCGCATCACTAGGCGCTTGAGCCGCACCACTAGCGCCGAAGGCGCGTTTCGTCTCGCCTCCCTCAGGCGCAGGCCCGCATCACTAGGCGCTTGAGCCGCACCACTAGCGCCGAAGGCGCGTTTCGTCTCGCCTCCCTCAGCCGCAGGCTCGCATCACTCGGCGCTTGAGCCGCACCACTAGGGCCGAAGGCCCGATCACTCGCGGAACGGAGTGACGC
Organism: uncultured Clostridia bacterium; assembly: GCA_947304585.1. Classification (GTDB taxonomy): domain Bacteria; phylum Bacillota; class Clostridia; order UBA1212; family UBA1212; genus UBA1212. Next base: position 63,452 of record CAMZBI010000005.1, read on the forward strand.
GCATAATCGACGAAGTCGCGCCGCATCACTTTCTTTTGCAATAAACGCTGAAATATAGTAAAATCCCTTCTGAGAATTGCGGGACTGCCCGCTGTACCAAAGAGGGATCTGTGGTTTTTATGAAGAAAAGTTCGTGCAAAGGAGTGAGACTGGTTGCGGTGCTGTTGGCGCTTGCAATTTTGTTTCTTTGCGGCTGCGGGGGAGAGATTGGCGAAAACCCCGACGACACTTCGATGCCTGACGGCTCCACCGGGCCCGCACCGGCTTCCCCGACCCCTGCGGTTCCGAAAAACGGCGGTACGCTTAAGCTCTCCGTTGGCCCCTATGATACAGTTAATCCCCTGCGGACATCGAACGAGGACGTGCGCCTCTACATGTGCGCTTTTGTTTGTGAAAATCTGGTGGACATTGACGCCGACATGATGCCTTCTCCCCACGTTTTTACTTCCTGGAGCTGTGACGACACTTCCAGAATCTGGGAATTTGAGATGGCCCGGAACGTGACATTCCACAGCGGCGGGGAAGCTGTGGCGTCCGACGTCAAGAACATGATCGACAATATAGTCGGGTTTGGCGGCAATTACGCGGAAAACGTCAGGAACGTGGCGGGCTGCTTCGTCAAGGACAAGTACATCGTTCAGGTGATGCTCAAGGAACCGGATGCAATGTTCGTCAATAAGCTTGCGATACCGCTGGTGGGATGGCAGACCTTTGCGTCGGATGAGCCCGTTGTAATGGACGGTACGGGCATTTTTAAGACGACGGAGTTTGGCGACGAAAGGATTCTTCTTGAAAAGAACACTCTGTACAGAGACCGGTCGAAGCTGACCTACTACAACACGGTGGACATCGGGGTCTGCGGGAGCGAAAACGAAAAAGTTAACTCGGATTTTGATTTCTGCCTTATTCAGGGGGCCTCTGTTGGCGCTTCGATCCTCAGGGAAGGCACGTCGGTGTACTATTACGGGGGTACGGGGTACGATTATATTGCCGTAAACTGCGCAACTTCCTACGTTCTGGGGAGCGGTTCCCAGGGAGAGGGTGAGGGCAAGAACTATATCACACTTGCCAATCCCTTCAGCGAAAAGCGCCTTCGCCAGGCATTGAATCTGGTGGTGTCGAGGGAAAACGTTGTGAGGTCTGCGGCATCGGGCCACGGCAGTATCTCGCTGCTGCCCCTTTATTCCGGCACTGCCTACAGAAAGCAGCAAAATCCGGATTACCCCTACAGTCCGGAAAGGGCTGTGGCGCTGCTTAAAGAAATCGGCTACGCCAATACGGACGCAGGCTGGTTCAAGGACGGCGAGGAACTTGTGGTGAGAGCCATTTGCCCCAAGAGAAATTTCCGGATGCTGACCGTCATGCGGGAGGCAGCGGAGGGGCTGCGGGGCATTGGTGTCACCGTTGAGCTTGCGGAGCTGTCCGACGCGGACTACCTGGAGAGACTGAACAACAGGGAGTACATGATTGCGGCGGTGGAGTCGGAACTTGGCGTGTGGCAGGACTGCTCGGCGATTTTCGGCACCTCCGGAAAACTCAACTATTCTTTTTACAGCGACGCCAAGGTGGACGGCTATCTTGAACAGCTCTCCCTTCACAGCGACCCGGGAGTGGCTGCGGCGGCCTTTGCGCGGATCGAGGAGATAGTGATCGAGGACTGCCCCATCGTCGGTCTGTTTATTGCGGACAACGCTCTTATTGTGAGCGATCGGATAAAAGGAGTCCGGGAGGAAGTTTTAAGGCCCTGGAATCCGCTTGCATCCATCGGCGAGTGGTGGATCGAAGAATAAAAGAAGAGCCGCAAGCCTCGTCAGAGTTCACGTCCGGAAAGAATAGAGAGACGGTCGGCTGAAAAGGCTGAACAGGTGGCCCGGAAGACGGGTCAGAAAGGATTTTAATGGTTTCGTATATTGTCATAAGCGCGGTGTGCGTGCTGCTGCTTGCCGCAGACCAGATAGTGAAAGTCCTGATCGACACGAACTTCAAAGTTGGCGACGAGATCGTTGTGATCGAAAACTTTTTTTCAATAACCAACGTCCACAACACCGGTGCGGCCTGGGGCTCCTTCAGCAACGCCACCATAGCTCTTGCCGTTGTGTCGATACTGATGGCGGGGCTGCTCTTTTTTGCCTTTATACAGGAAAAACCGGCCCTGCTGAAACTGGCGACGGGACTTGTGATCGCAGGAGCCATTGGCAATGTGATCGACCGCCTGAGACTGCTTTACGTTGTGGATTTCCTTCATTTTTTCAACCTTTTCGGGTTCTATGATTTTCCTGTTTTCAATATTGCGGACATCTGCGTGACAAGCGGTGTGATCGGGATGATCATATACCTGCTTTTTGTGTCGCCGAAGAAAGAGGCCTTCCGGGAGGGCACGATCCTCCACAAATTCTTTTATACGAAAAGCAAGAAAAAGAATGACGGGGAGGCAGAGGCCGGCGAAGATGAGAGTCCGGCTGAGACAGCAGATGAAGGCGAAAAAACCAATGATCCGGAGACACAGGGAGAGGGCGAAGCCCCCGCAGGACAGGATCCGTGAGAGATGACAGAGACAGACCGTACCGTTAAACTGATATGCAACGCAGGTGATCAGAGGATCGACGTGTTTCTGGCGGAAGCCCTTGGCGGGTCTCCGGCAGACGATATTCCTTCAATCGACGATGAGCAGGAGGATTTTGGCGTTGCTGCGCCCGTAATCAGCCGCAGCGGCGTGAAAAAACTGATCGAAAAAGGCCTCGTTTTCGTGAACGGAAATCCCTGCAAGGCCAGCTATAAAACGGAAGCGGGGGACGAGATCAGCGTGATCCTTCCCGAGCCGGAGATCGTCGACGCAAAGCCGGAGGACATACCCCTCGACATCGTTTACGAGGACCGGGACATTATCGTCATCAACAAACCCCGGGGAATGGTGGTCCACCCGGCGCCGGGCAACACCTCAGGGACCCTGGTCAACGCCATCCTCTTTCATTGCAAAGACCTTTCGGACATCAACGGCACGGTCAGACCTGGCATCGTCCACCGCATCGACAAGGACACCACAGGCCTTATCTGCGTTGCCAAAAACAATGCAGCCCACATTTCGCTTGCGGAGCAGCTGAAGGACCACTCCATGGCAAGGGTCTACTATGCGGTTACGGAAGGCGCACCGAAAGGCGGCGACGGCACGGTCAACTCGCCAATCGGCAGGCACCCGGTGGACAGGAAAAAGATGGCTGCAGGGGTGAAAAACGGCAGAGAAGCGGTGACCCATTACAAAACAATTGAAAAAAAGGACGGATTTGCTCTCGTTCGTGTAAAACTTGAGACCGGCCGCACCCACCAGATCAGGGTCCACTTGGCGTCTCTTGGTTGCCCTGTGGTTGGGGATCCGGTCTACGGGATCAAAAACCTCCGGGGAATGAAGGGCCAGCTCCTCCATGCGGGTCAATTGTCTTTGAAACATCCCGGCACATTGGCGCCAATGGTGTTCAAAGCTCCGCTGCCCGACGATTTTATGGGCTTCTTGGCAAAACACGCCTTTGACACAAACTTTTTGCGGGAGGAACTGTCGTGAACATTGCAATAATTATGGCTGCAGGCGCCGGCAAAAGGATGAAGTCGGAGCTGCCCAAACAGTTTATAGAAGTAAACGGGAAACCGATCCTCATCCACACTCTTGAAAAGTTTCAGAACGTAGACGTTGTGGACGGGATCGTGCTGGTGTGCCCCGGGGACCGCATTGGCCAATGCAAAGAGCTGGTCGAAAAATGGCAGATCGGAAAATGTTTGTCGGTGGTTGCCGGCGGCAACGAAAGGTATGATTCCTCCCGGATCGGCGTTGCGGAGGCTTTGAAGTTTGGATCAGATGCAGACACTGTGGTGCTCATCCACGACGCCGCAAGGCCTTTTGTCGACAGCAGGATCATCGAGGACAACGTGAAAGCGGCAAGAGAATACGGCGCCTGCGAGACTGCGGTCGAGATCGTTGACACGGTGCTGCGGGGGAAAAACGGCTTTGCCAAGGAGATCGTGAACCGGGAAGGCCTTTACCGCGTCCAGACGCCCCAGAGCTTCAGACTGGATATTATAAAAAAAGCTTTTGACGAGTACGACCCGGCCAGAGACGGCAAGGTGACCGACGACGCAGCTCTTGTTCTGAGGCTTGGCGGCAGGGTGGCAATCGTAAGGGGCAGTCCCGCCAACGTCAAGATAACCACTCCCGAGGATCTGAACCTGTTTTAAAAAATAACAGTGGCCGCAAGAGACAGGTGTTGCGGTCTCCTTTTGTTTCAAAAAAGCTTTCCTTGCAAATAAAGGCAAATTTTGGTATACTTGAGCCCACAAGCAGGCTTGACGGTCGCGGGCGGCAACGAAAGGACCCGTCTGAGGAAAGTCCGGGCTCCACAGGGCAAGGGTGCCGGGTAATACCCGGTGAAGGCGACTTCCAGGAAAGTGCAACAGAAAACAACCGCCCGCATTGCGGGTAAGGATGAAAAGGCGAGGTAAGAGCTCACCGGCATTGCGGTAACGTAATGGCCGTGTAAACCCCACCCGGAGCAACACCGTTATGGGCCATATGGCTTGCCCGGCCGGCCTGAGGTGGCTTGATTCATGCAGTAATGTATGAACTAGATAGATGACCGTCTTAAACGACAGAACCCGGCTTACAGGCCTGCTTGTTTGACTGGCTTGGCTCTTTACGCAATTTGCCTTGCCTTGAAAAACAAAGGCTTTTCTGAGGAAGAAAGCTGCACGGTTTTAATTGCAGGCAAGACAAATTGCTTTTCGAGGGCAAACCGCTCGAAGTACCTTTGTACATCTTCGGGTTTGCACTCGAAAAAATACCTCAAGCCGGAGTATAACCCGGATCTTTACGTATTTTGCCCCTGAGACAAGTGTAACGTGGGTTTTGAAGATACTTCGATGATCCAAGGCTCTTCGACGAGTAGTAAGGAAGAACATCTGAGGGCAAAATACTTTGCGCGAGCGGACCGCTCGCAGTACCCTTGTACAGCTTCGGGTCCGCGCACGCAAAAATTCCTCAAAACATCCGGCTTGGCTCTTTACGCAATTCGACTTGCCTTGAAACAAGATGCTTTTCTAAGGAAAAAAGACACATAGTTTTAATTGCCGGCAAGACCGCTTGCATTGGCGAAAAGCCGGACCGGTTGTCCGGTAACGATTCAGAAAGGAAAAGACAATATGAAGTGTCCGTATTGCGGCAACATTGACGACAAAGTGGTTGACTCAAGAAGCTCCGAGGACGGCTCCTACATCAGAAGGAGAAGGCTCTGCTCCTCCTGCGGCGAGCGCTACACCACCTTTGAGACCGTGGAGAGCATTGAACTCATGGTCATAAAGAAGGACGGAACCAGAGAACTCTTCGACAGGCAGAAAATCAGGCTTGGCATCATGAAAGCCTGCGAAAAGAGAAAAGTCACCAGCGACCAGATCGACTCGATGGTCAAGAGCATTGAGCAGAACCTGGTCTCCTCGATGCAGAAAGAGATCCCGTCGGAGGTCATTGGCGAGATGATCATGGAAAAGCTGAAAGCCGTCGACAAGGTGGCCTACGTCCGTTTTGCCTCGGTCTACCGTGAGTTCAAGGACGTGGACACGTTCATGGAAGAGCTGAAGAAGATCATCACCGACAAGTAATCATTGCCAATGAAAAACAGTTCAAAAACCCGTAATGCGAGACTTATCGCAATAATTATTCTGCACCTGATCGCCGTCGTCCTGACGGTTTATTCGGTGCAGAGTTTTTTTACCGTTGGCGGAGACGGCAACATGAGCGTCGCCGGGGCCGTGGCTTTCCGCTATTTTACCGTGGATTCCAACATCCTTGCGGCCATATCATCCCTGGTCGCGATCTTCTGCGCAGCGAGAGAGCTTCAGGGACTCGCCAACCCGCCCTGGATCCGTATTTTCAGGCTCCTCTCGGTAACATCCGTTGCCCTGACTTTCCTCACCGTAATGCTTTTCCTGGGGCCCTTCGTTTACGGCTATCCGCTGATGTTCGTAGGAGTTTCTCTTTTCATGCACCTGATCACGCCCCTCATTGAAGTGATCTCATTCGTCTGGCTTGAGAGCGTCGGCGCGGAAAGAATGAAAAAGCGCTACATGATCATCGGTATCACGCCAATGCTGGTCTACGGAGCGGTGTATCTTGTGATGGTGGTCTTTACAGGAAAGTGGCCCGACTTTTACGCCTTCAACACCGGGGGAATGTTCGGCCTTACGGTCGTCATCATGACCGCCTTTACTTCCGGGATATCCTTTGCGTTGGGGCTTTCGGCAAACCTCGTGGCCAAAAAGACCGCCGGCAATAAACTATAAAGAACTGCAGCAAACTGTCTGAAAACAAAACGGAGAAGCCCAAAAACTTAAGCTTCCCCGTTTTTTGTTGCCGCCAATGCCTTCGCCCGAAGACTTTTGTCAGAACAAATATTTTTCGCAAAGGTAGAGAAATACACCGGCGGTCCAGCCCAGCATCCTTGGCGTTTCGTACTCGTCGGAGACCGACACGCCGCCTTTATCGGAGTCGTATTTTTCCCAGAGGGAACCGGTCTTTTCAAAAACGTCCGTCACGTTGGCAACGTATTTCCCGGAGATGCGCCGGGCCTCCTCGGAAAGTCCCAGAGATTCCAAAGCGTTTACGGTGAAATACACGTTGGAGGGCCACATGGCGGGAAAATCCCATTGGAGATAATGGTCTCCGGGACGTTTTATACAAGCTGCAATACCAAAGGGGTATTCCAGCATGGAAAGAAGCTTAAGAGCCCCTTCTCTGTCGTCTGAAACGCCGCAGAAATAGGGGTAGAACGAGGCGCAGGAGGGCACCTTTGAAAAAGTGTCGGTAACATAGTTGTAGTCGAGGAAGAGGCCTGTTTCCGGGTCCTTCATGTATCTGTTGATCCGCGCAGCGCGGTCGTTGGCAAAAGTGTCAAAAACGTCTGCGTCCTCGTCCCTGCCGATCTCACGCAAAAGAAAAGCGATATTCCGTTCTTGATCGCAGAGCAGGCAGTTGAGGTCGACGGAGACGAATTGGTCCGCCCGGAACCTGCCCTCCGGGGTGTTATAGCGGGGGTTGAAGTCCCAGCCGCTCTCGGCGATAGAATACAGATTTTTTGAAAGTCTGATCACTTCCTCGCGGTCTTCCGGCAAAGGTTCGCCTACTCTCCCGGCAATACCCGCCGCTGCGATCAGTTCTTCGTCGGTCATTGCAGTTCCCCAGGCGCACAGCCCGTTGAAAGCCGTACGGTTTTTAACAAAAAATTCATGTTCACGGATCAAAACGTCAATGTACCGTAGAATAACCGCCTTGTCGCTGGTATATTTATAAATATCACGAACACCCCGGGAAAAAAGGGGCGGCTGACTTCGGTCCGTGATGTGATTGGCGTTGGGAACAAAGCCCAGGAGTTCTACAAAAAACTTCATCACGTCAAGATTGCTGACCGCCTGGTCGATCCTGCCGCAGAGCATCAGACCGATGTTGGTAAAATACGTGTCCCAATAGTAAAAATCCGTGAAGAGTTCCCTGGCGCAGGGGACGGTAAAATTAAACGGGATGCGGATGCTTCCGTGAATAATGTCGTCCGGAGTGCGGACGGTCTCATCCCAGTGACTGTTTATATAAGAAATAACGTCTTTTGGAGTCATAGATTTGTTCTCCCTTCGTTAAAAGTTTCTCCTGCGGTCAATTATATCATCTCAAAGAGAGAAAGAAAACGTTCGAATGCGGTCGAGCAAGTGTGCGTCGGAATATCTGAAACGGTCCTGAAAAAAGAGAGATTCTTTTCTAAAAAAAGAAAAAGACAGATTCCAATTGACCGTTTACAGTATATTTTGTTATCATTGTCAGTACATAATTATTATATGTGAGGTTATTATGAGTGGCCCGAAATCAGATTCAATAGACTTAACAGGCGTTGCAGTTGGAGCGGCAATTCTTGCGGCAGGCGCAGTTGTCGGAGCAGCTGTCGGCACAGCTTATCTTGTCGGCGGCCTGTTTAAGGAGATTGCCGGCATGGCGGGCGATATCGGCTCGGGTATTGCTTCCATAAATGCCAAACAGGCAGAGCTGTACCAAGAGATGATTGAATCATACCGCAAGAGTATTCTGGAAGCGGAAAATGCCCTGAATTTAATACGCAGAAAAATGCCGGCGATCAAGGCAATGTCGAAGAGCTGTGATGGATTGGACCTTTCTCACTACACCTCCGCATGTGACAGTATCATTAAACAGCTGGAGGAATTGAGAGATACCGACATCAGTTCTGACGCGACAATGATCGGACAGGCTGCAAACAGAATAGAAGAGATCACAAAATCGCTGCTGGAAGAATACCAAAAGCTCGAAAAAGAGCAGGAAGAGGCTGTTGCAGAGTACCGAAAAAGGGCTCAGGCAACAGAAAAAGAGAATAAACAGTACAGGAGTTTTCGCACTGCCAAAGGGCAGGAGTTATATACGTCTTTCACCCTTGCTGTTGAAGAGATAGAGGGTGATATTTCGGTCTCTGAGGAGACTAAAAACGAGTTGGTTGCGGTGATGGAAGAAGCGTCGGATCTGCTCGGAACTTTCGGACTTACAGTAAACGATATTAAGCGGTTATACGGCCTGAAAGACGAGTTCCTAAAAGCCATGCAGAGCGATGAGGCAGGCGCACAAAGAACCATTAAATATTATCGCAGTATTCGCGAGGAGATCGATCAGCATACGCAGGAGTATGAGAGATTGTATGGAGAGTATCTCCTGTACTATGTGGCGTTTATAGAGGCCCTGAACAATGACATTGCTCCCGAAGACGTAAAATACGACTTCGTTCCTAAAGACCGCGGCTTTTTCCCCAATGCAGAAGCAATAGAGGAAGAGATCGATGACCTTAAGAAGATAACTATCCGCAGGGTGTGCGCCAGCTACACGGCGAAGACGATCACTGAGGTCATGCGGGATTTCGGCTATGATACAGAGCGGGACATCGTGCTGATCGAGGACGAGAACATTGAGGACAAGGTCTTTTCTTCAGGCGACGGAACCGGTGCGGTTCACGTCAGAATCAGCAGAGAAGAGGGCGGCGAGCAGACGATAATGATGGAAACCGTTAAGATCGAAAGCGGCGAAAAGACTGACGACAGAAAAACAACTGCGACCGCAGTCCGCCACACCCGGCTTAGCGAAGAAGAAATCGAAGAAGGGTACGAAGCTCAGGTGCAGTTTTGCAAAATGCATCCGAGGATAGTGGAAGAACTGGCAAAACGGGGTATATTGTTCAAAAACGAGATAGCCCATTGCCGTCCCGACCGCAAATACAGTAAAAAGATCATCGTTTATGACGCATCGGGCCTTACGAGTTCTGAATTGGAAGCAGAGCAAACAAAGATAAGCGGCACCAGCATAAGGCGAAGGAACGCCGCAAAGAAGGCCAAAGCAGCGGCAAAAAAGATCTGATCATGAATCGCCACTGAGGCCGGTTGGTTATAATTGCCTATAGGAAAGGAAAGGAAGGTTTCTGATATGGCAAGTTCAAAATGGATCATATGTGATGAGTGCGGTGTCACCAACCCTGCCGGAACTGAATTTTGCCGGGATTGCGGCGCCAAACTGCCGTCTGTTCAAACCGAAATTAAGGCTCCGCCGGACATGTCTCGCCTGTTCCTCAAAGAGAAGAATACCGGGAAAGAGATAGTTATTGATTCTCCCGACGTGACGATAGGTCGGGATGAACCTTTTGAACATGAGTTTTTCTCTTCCGACAGGAAGGTAAGTTCTACTCATTGCAGAATTTTTTACGAGAACAAAAGGTGGGTGATCTCGGAGTTTAAGGAAGAGCCTTCAAAAAACGGAACCTCGATTAGACGCCGCGCAAATGAACGCAAAATACAGGTGCGAAGCACACCCATACCGCTGTTCGACGGTGCTGAGGTATATATTGCAGATCTCTGCTTTGAAGTACAGATCGAAAGGAAACCGGAGAGATCGTCCCCGGATACGGACAGTACCCCGGCGACCGCCGAGACCACTCCGGAAAAGGCTCAGGAATACGTGATCATATGCCCGGTCTGCGGAAGCGAATTTGTAGTGGACGGACCGGATGACAAGATCCAAAACTGTCCGGATTGTACGGATATGTTTGACCGCCGTCAGATTGCCAGGATAGCGCCGATCCTCAGAAGGTGATTTTATGCTGGTCGACCGTTTTTTGTATCCTGTTCACACCCTCGGCCCGGGCAACAGGCTGACTATATGGACTGTGGGGTGTTCAAAACATTGCCCAAAGTGTGCAAATCCGGAACTGTGGGATAAGGGATCCGGCCGGGACCTGCCCGTGAAGGAACTGCTCCGCATGATAAAGGAGGCCCTTGGCGGCAGAAGGCCCGATGGGATCACAATTACGGGCGGCGACCCTCTGGAACAGCCTGAAGAACTGCTGGAACTTTTGGAGGGATTGTCGGAAATAACCGATGATATTCTGGTATATACCGGGTACGCGGAATCAGAATTAAAAGATCATATAGAAAAAGAACTGCTGGAAAAACTGGTTTCAAAGATTGGTGTGCTGATCGACGGCAGGTACGTTGCCGAATTGAACGACGGCAAGTGTGCACTGCGGGGGTCAACCAATCAGAACATAATCTTTTACGACAGATCACTGGAAGAACGATACCGGGATTATTTAAAACAGCCCCGAAAAATACAGAATTTCTACTGCAGGGGCAAGCTGATATCCGTCGGAATACACAACAACTGACAAGAAAGGAATCATTGCTATGGAATTGGCAAAGTGGCAGAGAGAAATAGAAACTTTTAAAGGGATAAAAAGTCTTTTTGTTCTTGAGGGCAATATTAATGACCAGTACATTTATCGTGCGGAAGACTCGGAAGAAAATAAGGAGCCGTCTGAAGCAGGTGACGAATACATCCGGGATCTCAAGGAAACCATAAGAGAAATGTTCGAAAGCGGGGCCACAAAAGGGTACTATCGCTTCCTGTATATAAATCCGGTGTTCGGATTTGAAGACATATTCAACTCGGGCAACACTGCGTGTGAAGTAAAAGCCGCAGAAACACTGTTGAAAACGAGGCAGGAGATCACTGAACGCACCAACGGCGACAAGAAAAACGAAGGCCACAGCGACAGCAAACCCGTTAAAAACTCAGCTCTGGTAAGAGAAATACTCACTCACAGGCTTTACAGCGATCCCAAAGCGGAGAAAAAATCGACCGTGGTCATTTTTGATTATGCTTCGAGGCTGCTCATGTCTCCGGATTCAATGTCTGTCGACGACGAGACGGTTTTTCTGAACCTCTACTACGGAGTGCAGAATGCCATCCGGGAGAACACCTATATCAACACTCTTGTCTTGATCGTGGATAAATACAACGATATTCCCGCCTGGTTTTATCTTAAAAATCCCAGCGCCCGGGTGGTGACCATACCGGAGCCTGACCGCGAATCGAGAAAGGCCTGTGCCGAGCTGTTTTTCCCGGAATTGGCCAAGGATGAAAAGGGCATGAACAAGTTCGTCGACATCACCGACGGCATGAAACTGAGAGAGATCGACGCCGTCAGACGGCTGATGGGGAATCTCGGCCTTGACGAGAGCCGGACGAAAGAAGCGGTTTCCGTCTACAAATACGGATTCAGGGACAGCCCCTGGGAGATGATGAGGGACAAACTTGGCGATACAGGCGAGGACATTGTCAAAGAGCTTTCAAAAACCATCAAGGGTCAGGACAATGCTCTCAGAAAAATTGCCAATGTTCTTCAGCGCTCCGTAACAGGTCTTTCGGGTATGCAGCACTCAGCCGAGAGCAGGAAACCCAGGGGAATTCTGTTCCTGGCAGGGCCCACCGGTACCGGTAAAACACAGACGGTAAAAGCTGTGACGGAACTGGTATTTGGCGACGAGAGGGCCATGCTGAGATTTGATATGAGCGAATACACTGCGGAACAGTCGGACCAGAAACTCTTCGGAGCGCCTCCCGGATACGTTGGTTACGACAACGGCGGACAGCTTACGAATGCGGTGCGGAACAATCCCTGCTGCGTGCTCCTTTTCGATGAAATAGAGAAGGCCCATCCAACCATAATGGACAAGTTCCTTCAGATCCTTGAAGACGGAAGGATGACTGACGGCCAGGGAAATACAGTGAATTTCAGCGAGACACTGATCTTTTTCACCAGCAATATCGGAATATCGGAAGAAATAGTGCAAAACGGCAGGGTGGTAGGCAGGAGAAACCTCGTCACGCCGGAGGAGACCTATGATGAAATCGAGGAAAAAGTTGAAAAAGCGATGAAGACAGCTTTCAAGCCGGAAGTGATAAACCGTATTGGCGAGAATATAGTTGTTTTCAGCTACATCGACCGGGAAGCCTCCGACAGTATCTGCCGGGCAAGCATTGCGAGGATCAACGACAATATTGCAAAGATAAAGAACTATAACGTATCCGTCACCGAGGAAGTTTTGTCCTTCCTTTGCGAAAGATGCATGCGGGAGGACGTCCGTCTGAACGGAGGAAGAGGAATCGGCAATATTATTGAGACCGAATACCTGAACCCATTGTCGGATTGTGTATACAACGAACGGGTCGAGAAGGGCGATACCGTGAACGCTTCTCTCGAACAGGGAACGATCGTGTTTCACAAAGCCGGAGCGGTATAACACAGAAAAAAACAGGCCGGATATTAAGGTCATTTAGCGATAAAAAGTATAAATATGCCTGTCAGGAGGAGTGAAAATGATCAAGATTGGTTGCTATGTCGATGCCGGGGTCAGCGGCAAGAGAAACGATGACCGGGCTGCCGTCTGCGGCACTGTGCTCAAGGAAGGATATTTTACGTGTTCCAGGGAGAACGGCGTTATTGCAGCTGTATTTGACGGTGTGGGAGGAGAAGCCTTTGGCAACGTCGCCGCCGAAACAGCAGCCAGGTGTTTTGCCGGAAGTGACGGACTGCGCCAGAATGAGGAATCATTGAGAGAACTGATTCTCGACGTCAACCGCCTGATCATTGACAAACAGCAGAGAGACAGCCGCTTTCGCGGCATGGCTTCCACAGCAAGCGGAATATATCTTGAAAATGACAGCTGCCTTATCTATAACGTTGGCGACTCAAAAGTTTTCCGTTACTCCGGAGGTTTTTTGCAGCAGATGACCGTTGATGATTCTATGGGCGGACACGTTATTTCAAAATGGCTCGGGATGCAGGGCCTTGACGTAAACGTGCAGAGAAAACAGTTCGGCAGGGGCGATCTTTTCGTAGTATGCAGCGACGGCGTCAGCGATACCCTTTCCTTCGAGGAGTGGGAAAACATACTGAGCGGTTACGTAAACAGGGAAATACAGACGGAAACTGCGCTGCGGGCGCTTGTTAAAAAAGCTATAGAAAACGGATCTCCCGACAACTGCACGGTAATGATCGTTGATCCTTTTTATGAAGACAAGTGAAACGCTGCCGGATTTCACACGCCAAAATGTCAAAAAATCTTTAGAAATAACAAAGAAAGATAAATTAAAGGAGCACAGAAATGGCTGATACCGAGAAAATGACCCCCATGTTTGAAGATGACGAGGGTTTGGAACGTCTTTATTTATATGACAATATCGAATTTACCCTGACGAACGGCGCCTATGTTATCAACGGGGAGGATCCGGACAGTTTTCTGGGTATGGGCGGCGAGGCGGTCGTGTACAAAGGAATCAACCGTGTCACCGGAGCGCCCGTCGCAGTTAAGATTTACGACACCTTCAACAATCAGGAGAGGAGAAGGCACAAGGAAATGAGTGTGCGGTTTTCCCGAGAATTTCAGGACTACAAAACCTTCCACCTGATGCCTATCCTTGATTACGGCGATATCACGATCAGGGCGGACGGAGAGGAGACCAGATATTTTGCCGACGTCATGCCGTTCCTCAGCGACGGGAAGATCACAAAACTTACGTATGAAGAACTGAGAGATGGACTGATTCCGCAGATATTCAAGGCGATGAACATCCTTCACGGAGAAGACATGATCCACAGGGATATAAAACCCGACAACGTTTTCCGGGTCGTTGAAGGAAACGGGACGTATTACATACTGAGTGATTTCGGCACGATGCGCCGCACAACAGGCGGAGTTAACTTCACTCAGACACGCACCGGCACTCCCGGATACACCGCGCCTGAGGTCTTTACTGCTCGTGCTACACCTCTCAGCGATTTCTTTTCATTTGGCTGTACGATCGCCACTCTTTACCACGGAGAGCACGTTTACCGGCTTGAAATAGAACAAGACGAGCCCGGCAGGCTCAGTGATGCGATGAAAAATAAGGGCTTTCCGCTTAATTGCCCGAAAAAAGACAAACCGCTTCAGGAACTGGTCAATGAACTTACTGCCTGGGAAGAGGAACGGCGGGCAGGAAAAGAACGTGTCCAAGAATGGCTCAACGCTCCTGAATCCTTCAAATGCAGATATTCCATCAGAGGAAAACAGCCCCTTCATTTTAGAAACGGCGAGACGGAGTTTTTCAGTTTTAAAGAACTGGCGGAATACCTTTCGATCAACTGGGGCTTTGCGCGGAGCGTTCTGTTCAGAGGAATTCTGAAAAACAGCCTTGACATTGACGATGCCGGCCTGAGCCTTAGAATTGCCGACATAAGCGAGATGTACAGGGCGACGGAGGACCAGGATCTTGGCGTTGCGCTTGCGCTTAATGCTCTCTACCCGGAAGGTCCCCTCTGCTGGAGAGGAGAACGGTATGAAAGCGCCGGGGAGATTTCCGAGAAGCTTTGCCAAAACAGCGACGACGAGAACATTGCGGACATGCTCTGCAAGGGCTATATGTCAAAGAAACTCAGTCTGAACAGCTTTGACAAAGAGGTTGTTTCCAAAATCACCGAAATTGAGGAAATTGCACAAAGAGGTGAAATTACCCTTGGAATGAGGATGCTCCGGATAGCTTTTTCTCCCACGGAAGAGGGGCGTATGGTGCGCGGTGCAAAGACGATCAATGAGCTGTTTGAAACGGTGCTGAACGACAAACATTTGTATTATGCGATCGGCGACGCTTTCAGCGACACGGAATTTCTGGCATTTATCGCAGTAAACGGAAAGAAGGACAGTGTTTTAAATCTCCCGCAGATTTACCGGAACGGTATTATGGGAAAAGGTCCGGGACTGAGGGAAATGCTCACAGCGTTTTTCCTGTTGGCGGAGGATTGCATGACCGAGAAAAAGAACCTCCACGAATGCTACATAAACTTCGGGCCTCACTCCCATGAAGTCTGGGTTGCCAGAAACATGAAATATTTCAACAATTTGACGATAAACGCGAGCCGTGCCGCCCATTTGGTGGAACAAAAATTGGCGCTTGTGAGCCCGAATGATCACATTGGAGTAATAAAAGTTAAACTTGACGATCTTGCCAAAGCGGAACAGAACTATCTGCGGTATTTCCAGGGAAATCCCTTCCTCGCAGATAAAAAGATATTCGACGGCCGCGAAGACGTCACCGCCAACAATTACCGAGTCTACTATGCTGACGGTCTGTTTGGCGAGCAACAGATGATCGGGTATCTGGAAATGATGTACGGGAGGATATAAGCAATGGCAGTCATTGGAACCAAGATTACATTTCTCGAAGCAAAAAAAGAAGTTGAAGGAATACTTGACAAAAGATCCTCCGAATGCGCCAAAATCGATACACGTCTGAAAGGACTCAAAGCAGACCCAAGGTTCAAGGTGTTCCGAAAGGTCATAGGAATGATCATGTATTTCCTTTTCTCGCTTTTGTTCGGCGCTTATCCTTTGGTTGCCCTCTACAATCTTTTCTCTTCCCAAGGGATAATCGGCCCTTCGGGTCTGGTGCTGCCGGAGGCGATACAAAGCGGGCTGGACAAGCTGGCTGAGTTGCTCATACTGGACATGAATAATGCAACGATAAATAGTGCTTTAACTGCAGCCAAGAGGATGTTCAAAATCGATGTTGGCGGGATTCTCGGAATAATCGTCGTCGTAATGTTGTTCGCCCTGCAGTGTTTTGCCTTTTTGTCCTTCATTCAGTGCTTGCTGTATATTATTAAAGGATCGAAACTGAACGGGATACAAAGCAGTATTCATTCAGTGGACAACATTTTCCAGGACGTCAAGACGAAATTCGACGACACGTACAACAGATTCTGCGAAAAACCGTCTTCGATAACCACGTATAAAGATCCTGTGATCTCCGTTGAGCAGAGAATAAAGAATATAGAAAAGAAGCTCAACTTTTTCTCGCCGGAGTCCAGAAGCGGAAAACTGTTCAACGTTTTGTTTGTTATTTTTGCCGCTGTGTTCTGCCTGAATTTTACGGCGTTTGAAATTGCCTTTTTTATGGTTGAATATGCGGACGAGAGCGTACCGCTCGCCGTAAGCCTGATCAGTATCGGGCTGGCTGTGGTGGTTGCACTGTTTACATACATATGGAGGTTCGTAAAACTGCTTGCATATTATGAAACCGTCACGCTGAAGGTGTTCATCCGTCTCTGCTTATCTGCCCTGATCATGTTCCTGATTTCTTTGCATCAACTCGTAGTCCCCGCATTAGTTCTCTACAATTGGAACAGCGGTCATCCTGTCGGGGCGATATTGCTCGGCGCTGCTCTGACCGCAGCTGCTTACGGTATCTGGAGACTTTGCAATATTGGAGTGCGCAGGCATGCGGCGCGAAGAACTTCCGGGAGGGGTTTCCGGTCGGAGCGACGATGGTAATGCCGGGCGCAGCTCTCACTGCATTCACTTTCGGTATTTGGAAATTGAGCAATATCTGAATGCGCAGTTATTGACAGAACAGTCGGAAACCGGATCGTGAAACGGTTCGGCGAAGAATGACGGGTCAAGCCCGTTTTTATCAGGGGTCATTACAGGCCCCTCCATTGTATTTCAAGCTTTGCGGTGGTAAAATAAACCTTGTCATTTCCGGGGGAAAAGGAGCGGAAAAAAGTGCCAGACGAAGGATCCGGGAAAGCGGACAATCGCAGAATCGTAACTGCCAAAGAAATGGAGCGAAGACTTCGGGCCGCAAACCGGAAGAAGTTCTTTCTTCGCGCCGCGTTTTTGTTGGCGTGCGCTGCGGTGATCGCAGGAATCGTTTTTCTGACTGTTACCCTCGTGAATGTCATTAAAAACCGCGTTAAAAGCGCGGATTCGGACAGATATTACTGCTCCGCCTACCAGCTTGAAAACGTTGGCAACGGCGAGGTGGTAAGCACCGGAGAGGACATTTTTGTTCTGCGGGACGGAGTGCTTTCCTGTGTAAAGAATACAGGGGCGACCCTTTGGAACGAGACCCTTGGCGAGAGCGGGATCAGAATGTTGCCGTACAAGAACGGCATAGCTGTTTATGCCGTAGGCGGTAAATACTTGAGGTGCTTTACAGAGGCCGGTCTTGCCTGGGAAAGAATCGAGGAAGAACCAATCTCTTTTGCTGTGCTCAACCCGGAGTCGTCGAACGCTCTCCTGTGTACGGAGCCTGAGGGATCCTCTTCACGGATCGTCTATTTTTCCACGAAAAACGCCAAAGCCGCTTCCGAGACGCTCCTCGAAAAGAACTATTCGTCAAACCATGTGATAGGAGCCGCTATTTCTCCGGGAGGGAAGAGCATTGCCGTTACGGAGATATCGGACGGAGGGGAAGCCGCTGCCACCAGGGTGTCGGTCATTGACGTCTCTTCCGGGAGAAGCTTTTTTTCGAAAGTAGTTGAAGAAGAGGTTTGCCCCTACTGCACGTTTGCCGGAGAGACCCGTCTGGTCTGCGCGGGGCGCAAGAACGTGTACCTTGTGGACAAAATAGATAAGAACAACGCCCGTTCAGCCAGGTTTTCAAGCCTGATGTCTCTC
This sequence comes from uncultured Clostridia bacterium, assembly GCA_947304585.1. Taxonomy (GTDB): domain Bacteria; phylum Bacillota; class Clostridia; order UBA1212; family UBA1212; genus UBA1212. Next base: position 81,302 of record CAMZBI010000005.1, read on the forward strand.
GGGGATACGGGCAGCGACGTGCTGTGCCTTCTTGCGGTGGACACAAAAATTGCGGTATCCTACGGAGGAGACGGCAGATCCGACATTAGGATCTTTGACCTTGGCAACGGCAGCGAAAGGTCGTTTACCGTTCCGAGAAACGTAAAGGAATTTCTGAAGTGCGGCAGCGACGTGTTCGTGTGCTGCACACAGGCCGATTTCATGGTCTATGATTTTGAAGGAAACAAGCTGAGCGTTTGCGAAGAAAAGCTTGACATTGAGACTGTCAACGGAGACGAAAACGGACATTTCGTGCTGAACGGGATTTACGGAACAGTGATCGTCGAAGTCAAGACGGCGGAATAAACAGTTAAGGGACCTTCAGGAGAGACAAATATCCCCGGAAGGTCTTGGTATCATTTTTTATGAGGTGATGATATGCCAACAGTTGCTTCTATTATTTTCGACCTTTTGATGGTAGGACTCGTTGTCGCTGCGGTCTTCATTGGCAAAAAGATGGGACTCCTGAGAATGGTCTTTATTCTCAGCATAGTTTTTATAGCGTCTCTTATCGCAAGATTTTCGATGCCTCTCGTGAACTCCGCTCTGACGTCCCTTAAAGTGGGTGAATCGGTGAAGACGTCTGTTTCCGATACTATTAACGGGTGGATCGATGAGGACGCCAATATCAGCTTCGACGGGGTCGTGGAAAAAATGGGCCTGCCGAAGGAGATCGCCGGTGCTGCCGAAAAAGCCATTGAAGGCATAAAAGACGAGACCGGAGCGCAGCTGGCCGACAAAATCTCAACCTATGTTGCCGACGCCACGGTAAAACTTGCCAGCTATATAATTGTGGCGCTGATCGTAATAATAATTCTGGTGGTGATATCCCTGCTCACAAAACTTGTCCAGAAGATCCCTGTCGTTGGGGCCGTGAACTCGGTGGGCGGTATTATTGTTGGCGTTCTGGCGGCTCTTGTCATCGTGTTCCTGATCTGTATTTTTGCCAGCAGTCTGGGACTTGCGGCAACTTCAGGCATTTTGGCGGATATTGCCCATAAATCATTTATAATCAAATTCCTCAGCTCGATGGGAGTTATAAACGGTATCATCCAATGAAAAGAATTGCAGTTGTTTTGACGGCTCTTCTGCTGTTATTTACAATATCCGCATGCAGGGACCGCAATACGATATACGAAAGAAAATCACCTGTCTACCTGGACACCCCCGCGCCATATGAGGAGAGGTCCTGGGACGTGACTGCCACTGAGGAACCTGCCTCTCCGACGCCCATCGTGACCGAAGAGGAGACGCCAAGTCTTCCCTTCAAGTTCACCGGATACGCCTACTGCGTTATAAACGGAAGCACAGGGGAGATCCTCATTGGCGAAAACGTTCATACGAGGAACTATATCGCCAGCATAAGCAAGCTCCTTACCGTACTGACGGCTCTTGACTGGCTCTCCACGTCGGAAAACGTGACTGTTCAGCCCGGCTGGCTTGATTTTATCAGAAGTTCCGGCGGCATCGACTCCTTTGGGCTGCTGGAGGGAAAGGCCTACAACGTAAATGACCTTGTGGTGATGGCCCTTGTAAGGTCCTTCGGAGATGCGGCAGTGGTCCTGGGCAAGGCAACAGAGGAGCGGTCCGGCCGCAATTTCATTGACCTGATGAACGAAAAGGCGCTGCTCTTCGGCATGGACGGCAGCCACTTCGACAATGAGATAGGCCTGGACATCGGCGATAACTTTTTCAACAACTACTCCACCGCATCCGACGCCGCAAAACTCATGGCTGAGGCGCTGAAAAACGAGACGGTCATGAAGGCCTGCTGCGGCAAGGATATAAAGATCTCGACAGGCTCTGTCCTCAATAACACAAGCGCATTTCTCAGCCAGCCGAAGGACGGGGCGTCCTACACCATTATCGGCGGAAAGACAGGCTACACAAAAGCTGCAGGGTCAAATCTTGCGGTCGCAGTGCGGAGCAACATAACGGGTACGGTATTTGTGGTGGCATATCTTCACGGGATAGGAATGAACGTACTGGGCGGCGAGATCGATAATATGCTGGAGTATCTAATTGCCAAAGAAGCGGGGAGATAGTGCGGCGAAAGCGCCGCAAGTGAGGCGGAGCGGAGCTCCGCAGTGATGCGGCTGACGCCGCAGTGAAAAGTAATCAGTAGCGGCTTTGCCGCGATCACTCGAGCCGCAGGCTCGCACCACTCGGCGCGTGCGCCGCACCACTAGAGACGAAGTCGCGTTGCAGCGCCGCACCACTAGCGACGAAGTCGCGCTGTAGAGCGCCTCACTCGAGCCGCAGGCTCGCACCACTCGGCGCGTGCGCCGCACCACTAGAGACG